>NZ_JBOBEW010000030.1:0-1006 GCF_050589245.1 Endoryza foliicola
ATAAATCTCAGTTGATCACTACAAAGCAGTATTTGGTATCATACTGGTCTAAAAATGGTGCCATTACAGTTACTTCTAATGCTGGATCATCAACACTTACGACAGGTTGGACCAAAGGTGCATGGACCTATTATGAGCATCTGCTACCATTGGGTAGTTCTACGGCAACTTTATCTGCTACAAATGCTATCATTGATGAGCTTCGTTTGTATCCCAAAGATGCACAAATGTCAACAACTACTTACGATCTTCTTAATGGAGAGATCGTAGCGCAATGTGGACCTAATAATTCAATTACTTATTTTGAATACGATGGATATTATCGACTGGTGAACATTAAAGATGAAGATGGTAATATAGTTAAGAACTTCAAATACAATTATGGTCTAGGAACTGCATTGACGGCTGCTCCGAAAACACTCTTCTATAACTCCCAACAACAAGGAACCTTCTACAAACAAGGGTGCCCGAGTGGTTCGGAAGCTGCTGCAACTGTCTATAAAGTAGTATATGGAACATATGTTTCCTCAATTAGCCAAGCGGATGCAGATAGTAAAGCGCTAGCTGATGTAAATGCCAATGGGCAGGCTTATGCCAATGCGAATGGATTGTGTTACTATTGGAATACAGTGCAGTCAGGTTATTATAGCAAAAATGATTGTTTGCCTGAAAATGGAATTTCTGTTTGTTCGCTTAGTGGGCCGGTAAGCCAAAGAGGGAGGATCTTATTTACTATTCCGGCACATACTTATTCTTCCTTAATCAGTTTGGCAGATGCTAATGCTCAGGCTGCGACTGCACTGGCAAGCCAAGGACAAGCATATGCTAACAGTGTATGTTGGTGTTCGTGTGGCGGAGTTGGTCAAAAGATGGTTAACGGAACTTGCGAAACGGGAACTCGTATCAATAGCAGTACGATGCAATTGCCGAATGGTACTTGGCAATGTACTTACTACTATCAATGGAGTGATGGAAGCGTTAGCCAGTTTTATACAGAAACAAATTC
>NZ_JBOBEW010000031.1:0-973 GCF_050589245.1 Endoryza foliicola
TTAGCATCGCCTTTAGGTTTTAAGGGGTTATGTTTGTCATTTATTTCATAAAGAATATTTCGCTTTCTTAGTTCATTCCTATAAATTAAATCCTGAGCAGTAGCTTTCCCTTCAATTAGTCTTTTTTGAACTTCTGATAAATATTCGCTTGACAAAGATGAAGGGTCATTTGTAATAATTTCAAACGCTTGAACCCTACTATTCCATTTAGTAAAAGTACTAAAGAGTTTAAATCGCTCCTCTTGCAATCGTACTATCGCTCTTTCAATCCAGTTTATTTGGTCTGCCGATTTTGATTTATGTACCGCTTTCAATAGTGATACTTTCCAACAACCATTACTATTATATACGGTCATACTTACACCATCACTGTTTAAATAGGCTCCGGCATTTGGCGGAATCAATGCAGTTAATTCTTCTTGTGTAAGAAATCTACTTTGTGGGGCATAAATGCCAGAGTTAATTCCTCCAAGTCTAAATAGCTGTGTAGTATTTTGAAGGTTACCGTCACCTCCGACCCTTAATAAGTTTCCTAACTGAGGTATTGTTGTAGTTCTTACTGTTGACTGTGCTGCATTTGGTTGTTGTTCAGCCCCATCTAGATCTTTGAAGTTTACGGGATCGCCCTCGGCATATGAATATGGACTGTTCCATGGATAAGTATCAGCTAACGGATCCACACTCAAAAACTTCCCAATTCTCGGATCATAGATCCGCATGCCGTAGTCTTGTTGGTTTCCGGTTCCTTTTACATCATTGTCATTTTCCTTCCCATTAAACCCATACCTAAACTGGGTTCCAGCGGTATAAGAGCGGTTTGGCATCAACATCCCGAACGGAGGGCTGCTTCTAACTCAAAGAACTACCCTAAAGCTACGCTGCTTTTTTGACATTTTAAAGTCTGGCTGATGATTGTTTCCAGAGTATTTGTTACTGCTTTTTCAGCAAGTCGTGCATCTTTTCAATGGCTTGA
>NZ_JBOBEW010000032.1:0-878 GCF_050589245.1 Endoryza foliicola
TTAGCATCGCCTTTAGGTTTTAAGGGGTTATGTTTGTCATTTATTTCATAAAGAATATTTCGCTTTCTTAGTTCATTCCTATAAATTAAATCCTGAGCAGTAGCTTTCCCTTCAATTAGTCTTTTCTGAACTTCTGATAAATATTCGCTTGACAAAGATGAAGGGTCATTTGTAATAATTTCAAACGCCTGAACCCTACTATTCCATTTAGTAAAAGTACTAAAGAGTTTAAATCGCTCCTCTTGCAATCGTACTATCGCTCTTTCAATCCAGTTTATTTGGTCTGCCGATTTTGATTTATGTACCGCTTTCAATAGTGATACTTTCCAACAACCATTACTATTATATACGGTCATACTTACACCATCACTGTTTAAATAGGCTCCGGCATTTGGCGGAATCAATGCAGTTAATTCTTCTTGTGTAACAAATCTACTTTGTGGGGCATAAATGCCAGAGTTAATTCCTCCAAGTCTAAATAGCTGTGTAGTATTTTGAAGGTTACCGTCACTTCCGACCCTTAATAAGTTTCCTAACTGAGGTATTGTTGTAGTTCTTACTGTTGACTGTGCTGCATTTGGTTGTTGTTCAGCCCCATCTAGATCTTTGAAGTTTACTGGATCGCCCTCGGCATATGAATATGGACTGTTCCATGGATAAGTATCAGCTAACGGATCCACACTCAAAAACTTCCCAATTCTCGGATCATAAATCCGCATACCGTAGTCTTGCTGATTTCCGGTTCCTTTTACATCATTATCATTCTCCTTCCCATTAAACCCATACCTAAACTGGCTTCCGACGGTATAAGAGCGGTTTGGCATCAACATCCCGAACGGAGGGCTGCTTCTAACTCAAAGAACTACCCTAAAGCTACA
>NZ_JBOBEW010000033.1:0-874 GCF_050589245.1 Endoryza foliicola
CCCCCCAAAAAAAAGCTAGCGGCGTAGTTTTATTAGATGCTTTTATCATTTATATATTTTTCTAATTCAAAAATTAAATTGTATGTGGTTGTGCTATCACAACTTTTAGTTAATTCATCAACTATTTTTCTTTCAAAAGATTTTGCTGCTATACCACTTCTAATCAAATAAATATCTTGCATGAGGTTACTTAGCAAGAACCATTCATCATCAGAAATTAGCTTTTCTTTTCCTTTACTCTGAATGTGGTAGCCATCATAGTTGCCTTTGTATCTTCTAAATATTTCTACTTTTTCCGATGTTAACATAAGTTCTGTATTTTAATAGTGAAAAATTATATCTGTAACATTCGGATTTTTTAATAACGCTGGGTATTCGTATAATCTCCATATGCTTTCCATTCCGACGCCATGCTCTGCATTTTGAAAAACGTGTACAGTCCCTTTTGCACCTTGGGCATATTTTTTTGAAAGTCTTGCCCACATATAGTAAGCCTGCGAACCCGGATAATAAGGCATATCCGCAGTTAGCCTTGCTAAATTTTTTCCTGCTCTTGTTTGCCCTAAAGTTTGGAAACCTTGTGCTAAAGCTTTCGCTTCTGAGCCTGCACCACTCCAAAATGCTCTTCCTCCACCCTTAGCAGCATTTCGTCCAAAATATGACAAGCCGCGTCCCAAAGCAGATAACCCACGCCCTGCTAATCTAAACTCACCAGCACCGATGAGGAATTCCACAGGCCCTAAGCCATTACTCTCAATTGCTTCTGGATACCAGCCACACCAAACATTGTTAGTTGTTCTCTTAAAACTAAAATCCAATCCTGTATATCCGGTTACATCCCTTGCCACAAAAGTACCTTTATCAGAAATATTGC
>NZ_JBOBEW010000034.1:0-842 GCF_050589245.1 Endoryza foliicola
TCACAGGAACCCTTAAACCTTACATATACATTTTTCAACATGCGATCTTCCTACGAAGTACTTCCCCTTTTTGAAGAGTTCATCTCGGATAATCGAAAAGGTAAACGCCGCAAAGCCAATGGTGCCCCCTTGAGTATTGGAACCGTAAAGAACTACGAGACTGTTTTAAGGCTATTACAGGCCTATGAAGAGGCTGCTAGCTCAAAACTAACTGTTCGGGTCTGGAAGGGCTTTAATAAGCGCTTAGAACAAACAGAATCGGCCTATTGGAAACGGTTCTTCAAGCGCTTCAGTGAATTTGTGTACAAGAGGGGTGGGTTNAAGAGGCTGCTAGCTCAAAACTAACTGTTCGGGTCTGGAAGGGCTTTAATAAGCGCTTAGAACAAACAGAATCGGCCTATTGGAAACGGTTCTTCAAGCGCTTCAGTGAATTTGTGTACAAGAGGGGTGGGTTTGACAACTACTTGGGTATGGTTATTAAGACCCTCAAAACCTTTTTCAAGTACCTCAAAAAAGAGAAACACCTTCCCATAGGCGATTTTATCAGCCAACTCTATGTTTTCAAAGAAGACATTCCGGTAATTGCCTTGAGTCCGGAACGCGTGAGGTACTTGATCTATGATACCGATCTACGAGCACAGCTCAATGCGGTTCAGTTGAAGGCTTTGGACATTTTCATTTTCGGATGTGCTGTAGGATTGCGGTTTTCAGATTTAGTGCGGGTGACCTCGAAAGATATTAAAAAAATGGAGGGAGCTTGGTACCTGTCAACTGTTAGCAAGAAGACCAAAACCGCAAGCTTGGTTCGGTTACCCGATTATGCCATAGACATTGTGAAGAAG
>NZ_JBOBEW010000035.1:0-809 GCF_050589245.1 Endoryza foliicola
CTTCTTCACAATGTCTATGGCATAATCGGGTAACCGAACCAAGCTTGCGGTTTTGGTCTTCTTGCTAACAGTTGACAGGTACCAAGCTCCCTCCATTTTTTTAATATCTTTCGAGGTCACCCGCACTAAATCTGAAAACCGCAATCCTACAGCACATCCGAAAATGAAAATGTCCAAAGCCTTCAACTGAACCGCATTGAGCTGTGCTCGTAGATCGGTATCATAGATCAAGTACCTCACGCGTTCCGGACTCAAGGCAATTACCGGAATGTCTTCTTTGAAAACATAGAGTTGGCTGATAAAATCGCCTATGGGAAGGTGTTTCTCTTTTTTGAGGTACTTGAAAAAGGTTTTGAGGGTCTTAATAACCATACCCAAGTAGTTGTCAAACCCACCCCTCTTGTACACAAATTCACTGAAGCGCTTGAAGAACCGTTTCCAATAGGCCGATTCTGTTTGTTCTAAGCGCTTATTAAAGCCCTTCCAGACCCGAACAGTTAGTTTTGAGCTAGCAGCCTCTTCATAGGCCTGTAATAGCCTTAAAACAGTCTCGTAGTTCTTTACGGTTCCAATNTAAAGCCCTTCCAGACCCGAACAGTTAGTTTTGAGCTAGCAGCCTCTTCATAGGCCTGTAATAGCCTTAAAACAGTCTCGTAGTTCTTTACGGTTCCAATGCTCAAGGGAGCACCATTGGCTTTGCGGCGTTTACCTTTTCGATTATCCGAGATGAACTCTTCAAAAAGGGGAAGTACTTCGTAGGAAGATCGCATGTTGAAAAATGTATATGTAAGGTTTAAGGGTTCCTGTGA
>NZ_JBOBEW010000036.1:0-714 GCF_050589245.1 Endoryza foliicola
ATGGCATAATCGGGTAACCGAACCAAGCTTGCTGTTTTGGTCTTCTTGCTAACACTTGACAGGTACCAAGCTCCTTCCATTTTTTTAATGTCTTTCGAGCTCACCTGCACCAAGTCTGAAAACCGCAATCCTACAGCACATCCGAAAATGAAGATGTCCAAAGCTTTCAACTGAACCGCATTGAGCTGGGCTCGTAGATCGGTATCATAGATCAAATACCGCACGCGTTCCGGACTCAGGGCAATTACCGGAATGTCTTCTTTGAAAACATAGAGTTGGCTGATAAAATCGCCTATGGGAAGGTGTTTCTCTTTTTTTAGGTACTTGAAAAAGGTTTTGAGGGTTTTAATGACCATACCCAAATAGTTGTCAAAACCACCCCTCTTGTACACAAATTCACTGAAGCGCTTGAAGAACCGTTTCCAATAGGCCGATTCTGTTTGTTCTAAACGCTTATTAAAGCCCTTCCAGACCCGAACGGTTAGTTTTGAGCTAGCAGCCTCTTCATAGGCCTGTAATAGCCTTAAAACAGTCTCGTCGTTCTTTACGGTTCCAATGCTCAAGGGGGCACCATTGGCTTTGCGGCGTCTACCTTTTCGAGTATCCGAGATGAACTCTTCAAAAAGGGGAAGTACTTCGTAGGAAGATCGCATGTTGAAAAATGTATATGTAAGGTTTAAGGGTTCCTGTGATGGTTGGTAACCACGTAGCAGG
>NZ_JBOBEW010000037.1:0-708 GCF_050589245.1 Endoryza foliicola
GATCTACGAGCTCAGCTCAATGCGGTTCAGTTGAAGGCTTTGGACATCTTCATTTTTGGATGTGCTGTAGGATTGCGGTTTTCAGATTTAGTGCGGGTGACCTCGAAAGACATTAAAAAAATGGAAGGAGCTTGGTACCTGTCAACTGTTAGCAAGAAGACCAAAACCGCAAGCTTGGTTCGGTTACCCGATTATGCCATAGACATTGTGAAGAAGTACCAAGGGCGCTCCAAACGCATTGTGAAATTGTTTAAGGCAGGCAATCTACATGCCTTCAATACTGCTTTACGGTCTATTGGTGACGTTGCGGGTTGGACCGAGGTATTGGGAAAGCAGCGAACCCGAAACGGCAAGACATTAAATGTTACTGCTGCTAGTCAAACCCGGTTTTGTGATCTAAAGAGTTCTCACTTGATGCGGAGATCAGCCATAACCACCATGCTGCTTGCCGGTATGCCGGAACATTTGGTTCGCAAAATATCAGGGCATGCTACCAACAGCCCTTCGTTCTACCGATATGTAAATTACACACAGCCTTTTTTAGATCAAGCCATTGAAAAAATGCACGACTTGCTAAAAAAGCAATAACCAATACTCCGGAAACAATCATCAGCCAGACTTTAAAATGTCAAAAAAGCAGTGTAGCTTTAGGGTAGTTCTTTGAGTTAGATGCGGCCCTCCGTTTGGGATGTTGATGCCAAACCGCTC
>NZ_JBOBEW010000038.1:0-282 GCF_050589245.1 Endoryza foliicola
CACTGTTTACGTTTATCGGTGCTACAGATATGCGACCACTACAAGGTCGTTCAAAACGCTCTGTCTGTCCGTAAAGCCGAGCGAGCGTCAGCTCGCGGAGCTCCTTGCAAGCGTAAGCTTGAATATACAATTCTTATAATAGTTGGCGCAAGCGTCAGCTTGTGCCTAACATAATTCATGTCAAAAAAGGTATTGGAAAATTATCACTAATCTTTTCTCTGATCAATTTGCCTTGCACATTTTTCTTCATCTTATACGACCCCTCTAGGGTCGTTCGCACTG
>NZ_JBOBEW010000038.1:299-660 GCF_050589245.1 Endoryza foliicola
ATAGTTGGCGCAAGCGTCAGCTTGTGCCTAACATAATTCATGTCAAAAAAGGTATTGGAAAATTATCACTAATCTTTTCTCTGATCAATTTGCCTTGCACATTTTTCTTCATCTTATACGACCCCTCTAGGGTCGTTCGCACTGCTTACGTTTATCGTTGCTACCAACATGCGACCCCTCCAGGGTCGTTTGCACTGTTTACGTTTATCGGTGCTACAGATATGCGACCACTACAGGGTCGTTCAAAACGCTCTGTCTGTCCGTAAAGCCGAGCGAGCGTCAGCTCGCGGAGCTCCTTGCAAGCGTAAGCTTGAATAAACAATTCCTATGATAGTTGGCGCAAGCGTCAGCTTGTGCCTAA
>NZ_JBOBEW010000039.1:0-514 GCF_050589245.1 Endoryza foliicola
AATATTTGTATTTTGATCTTTACCCTCATTCAACTCGTATTCAAACGTAGTATATCCACCAGTTGGATACTTGATTTTTTGAAGAATGCAGGTCTGAGTATAATAAAGTGAAGGTTCCCGATTCGCACCTAGACCATAGCTAACTCCATCAACTACAACAGTAGGGACCAAATGTGAAACCCCGTCTGTGCCATTGAAATAGCCCCAATGATCTATCGAAGCGTTTTCAAATGATGGTGTTGGAACTGAATTATTATACTCAAAAACATAAGCCGGCTTCGAAACTGTACCCGTTCCAATTGGGATTTCTTTAATACTATCTAGACGCAGCCTCTTATCCCCATAAGGCGCTCCAACAGCAAAATAGGAGAAGAAAAAATCTGTTTGCTTAGTTTGAGTAAACGTATTTAGACTATTCAAACTATAGGATTTAACACTCTGCAAAAGTCTTTCATCAGGGAAACTACCTGGACTTAGATCTTGTCTAGTGTTTGCAACGCTTACAATATCGATA
>NZ_JBOBEW010000004.1:0-564350 GCF_050589245.1 Endoryza foliicola
CTCTTGCCGGACGTCCAAAAGCTTATTTGAACTGGATACTGGTTGACGAGCAGTTCAAGTTTGTAAGTGGCAATCCGGATATTGTAGGAGCGAATGAAACCTTCAAGGTTCACCAGTTTACAGATTTGCCGGTGAGCAAGAATGGCTATTTGTACGTATATGTAAGCAATGAAACACCAAATATTGACGTATATTTTGATAATTTACAAGTAACTTTAACAAAGGGTCAAATACTGGAGGCGACGCACTATTATCCGTTTGGGCTAACTATGAGTGGGATTTCCTCTAAAGCAGTAGTAAGCTTAAATAACAAATATGGGTTTAATGGGAAGGAAAAACAGGAGAAAGAGTTTTCAGATGGAAATGGTTTAGAGCTTTATGACTTCCATGCAAGAAACTATAATCCTCAAATAGGGCGTTGGCATAACCTTGACCCATTGTCGGATTAGACTCCCTCCATATCTCCCTTTGTATTCGTGATGAACAATCCAATAATGTTGGTAGATCCAGACGGAAGGAAAATTAGTGGGGATACAGCAATGGTTGATAAACTAGAAAATGCCGCGGGTAGTATTATTAAAAGCGAAGAAGCTAGACAGGTGCGTTTGCAAAAAAGGATTGATAAGAGAATAGCAAAAGGCAAAAGTACTGACAAGCTAGAAGCAAAAATGTCTGATTCAAAAGCAAGAGTTGATGAAATTAAAGGATTGCTTTCTGACATATCAAATCTTAGAAAGTCAACTCAAGAGTATCATATCAATAGCAATTGGACGCCTACCGGTGTTAGTGGTATTGATGGGGAAACAGTCTATAACCCTCAAACTGGAGCTATCGATGTAAATATAACTGCTTCTTACGGTATTGCTGGTTTGGCGCATGAGTTAACACATGCTTTCCAATTCGATCAAGGACTAACTGATTTTAATTTAGATGGCATAAACAGGGGCTATCTTCATGACATTACTGATGAGCAAGCAGCGTATCGAAGGCAGTTTGCAATAAATGGAGGAATAAAGGGTAAAAGTAGTAGGTCTCAAATAGCTGATAGTTGTGTTAGAGGTCTGAGTACACAACATACATATCTTCCAGCTTTTCATATGAATAAGAAAGCACCTCTACAAAAACTTTTTATGTTTCACGGAACGATTAATCTAAAACTAACATATTATCCAAGTTTTGGACATGCAATTAAGTCTTATCAAGATGCTAAAAAATATTCTTTTTAAGTTTAACATAAAGGTAGATGAAACAAATAGTCATTTTGCTTTTTACATTTCTCTTGCTGTCATGTACTAATAAGCTGTTTATGGGATCTTATTTTGAGGATAAGTGCTATGAAAGTTTAAGGGGGCATCTTTTTGATGGTAATAGAATTTGTTTTCAAACGGATGGGAAATTTAAATATATCGGACATGGGCCTTCCGTTTTTGTATCCGAAGGGATTTGGAAGTTCGAAAAGTCGACTAATGAGATTGAACTAATCTCTCTTAATACAAATAACTTTATAAATAGAATAGATACAATGTGGATAGACTTGACGGGGAAAAGAATTGAAGTTAAGGGTAGCAATAAACTATTATTTGAAAATGTATCGTATAAGTTAAAGTAGATAAGTAAATAGATGGTGAGGTCAAAAGAGCGATGTCTATATTTGGGAGTATCAAATATGTTTAATTAGATAAGTATTATATAATTTCCAGCTTGTAGATTCCAGTGATGCTAAGTAATATGGAATGCAGTTGTAGGTGTACAAATTAGAAAGTAGTATTTCTTCCGATCAAACATTGTGTTTTGGCCCACGTAATCCCATTGGTTATTAATTGCTAAAAGACTTCAGTATACATGCTAACTCTTCTTTCTTCAATGACAGCTTTAGGTCACCCGAATGTATCTGATTCCTGTAAAATTGAATTTTATAATGCTACTTTAAGAGAAAACGAATAAAAAAACTCGAAATTTACTTGCATGAGAAAGCTGGTCAAGAAAATTAGTTTTGTTCTGTTAGTGCCTTTTTTTTCATTTGTTTGTTTTTCAAAAAGAGTCACCAATAATCAGATAGAGGTTGTGAATAAGTTGCCAATCTCGGTTTATTGTGTCCCCAATTTTGGATTTTCTGACTCTAGTTTTAAGTTTACTAGTAAAGAATATATTTTGGCTAATGACTCGATATTCCATGTGAATGCTAAAACCAACAAAAAGCTTTTCCGCCTGCCTCTTACTGATACAATTGGTCAGAAATTTCTCTTGAAATTTGACACGCTAGAAGTTTTCGTATTCGATGAAAATGTTATCAAGGAGAAGTCGTGGGAGGAAATTATAGGGCGCCAGCTTTATTTAAAAAGGTTGACTTACTCCTTTAAAGAAATTACTTGTAATAATTGTAAGGTTGTTATAAAATAAAACCCGGTTTAAGAACGAAATACTCAGATCGTATGTTTTTAGACCTTCTAGCATGTTAAATTGTTTAAATGCAATACATGGGAGTTCCATTCGGCGACATAGCAGTTCACGCACCTATTCCTTTTCCTGTTCGCTCCTCTGCATGGAATGAAATAAATTCGCTTATTAATTTTGTTAGCGATTTTTATGTTCAGAACATGAACGGATACAAGCCTGTACTTACTCAAAATAATAACAAGAGGTTTCGGAAAATAGGCCCGCCGCGATAAATCGCGGCGGGCTTTTTATATTGAGCGCATGTAGATGCGCGATTTATCGCGCAGACCAACTTCCTGTTCATTCTCCTGTATGGACCGAAAAAGATATCTTTGATCTAATTATTTCGAAATCCTGATTTTATTACTGTGTACAGCTTTTGTGCCTTTAAAGGCAAATCCCGACAAGCCCCACTCAATCACCAAACAACTCAATACCTCCAGCACTTTTCTTGTAACTTTTTGGTTACCCACCACTTGTGGATAACATCCTACCCCCCATTTTACCATTCCGGCGCCTAATACGGTAAATTTGACCCGATTTTAAGTATCAACTATGAAATACAATCAAACCACATTGGATAAGTTAGAAAGGATCCTGGAAGAATCGGGCTATATCGTCCGTTACGAGCGTGGGACTTTCCAAAGCGGGTACTGTATCCTAGAACAAAAAAAGGTAGTTGTTCTGAACAAATTCCTGCAAATGGAAGGTCGTATCCATACTTTATTGGATATCATCCCCCAGGTTCAGCTAGATGTTGAGGCCATGATGCCGGAAACCAAAAAAATGTACGACGAGGTATTGGCTCGCGTAGAAGCATAAATTCTTAATTAAGGCCCTCTATCGATTGCAAAAGCCCCGGATTGTATTCGGGGCTTGCTTATTTTTGTAAAGTGAATTGTCCTCCTATCAAAGTAACCTTTCTTGGCACCGGCACTAGCAGCGGTGTGCCCATGATCGGCTGCTCGTGCGAAGTGTGTACTTCCACCGATAAACGCGATAACCGACTCCGCTCCAGCGTACTCATCGAATCGCCTACCACCACCCTTATTATTGACACCGGTCCCGATTTCCGCTACCAAATGCTCCGTATCAACAACCGGAAACTGGATGCGGTTTTGTTCACCCATCCGCACAAAGATCATGTAGCGGGGCTCGACGATATCCGCGCCTACAATTTCTTTACCCAACAACCCATGCATATCTATGCGAATGAAATGACCCAGGAAGTCCTGATTCGCGAGTTTCCCTATGCTTTTGCCGATAAGAAATACCCCGGCGTTCCGGAAATTGAACTGAATACCATTTCGGTAGAGCCGTTCATGATCGGCGACCTGCCCATTCAACCCATCGAAGTATGGCACCTGAAAATGCCGGTACTGGGTTTTAGAATCGGCAATTTTACCTATATCACCGATGCCAATAGAATTGAAGAAGAAGTTTGGCCGCTGATCAGTAATGGAGAAGTACTCGTTTTAAACGCCCTTCGAAAGGAAAAGCACATTTCTCATTTTACCTTGAGCGAAGCCATTGAAATGGGAGAGAAGCTGAACAACACGCAAACCTACTTTACTCATATCAGTCATCAGCTAGGCACACACGAAAAAATCAGTAAAGAATTACCGGAGGGAATGAAGTTGGCCTACGATGGATTGCAACTCGAATTAAACGGCTTTAGCGGTATGTCGGGAAATAGTATCGAATAAATCAGTGGGTTTAAACGGTTTCGATACATAGCCGTTCATGCCTACTTCTTTGGTGCGTTCTTGCACATCGGAAGAGGCCGAAGCGGTGAGGGCTATAATAGGAATTTCTGGATTGAATTCCCGAATATGTTTAGTAGCGCTGTACCCATCGAGCACAGGCATTTGTAAGTCCATTAGAATGATATCATACTTCCCATCTCGGGCTTTGCCAACAGCATTGAGTCCATTTTCTGCTACTTCTACTTTGGCATTCCAATTGGTCAGCATTTTTTCGGCCACCATTACATTGAATTCCACATCTTCTACTAGCAATACCGATACACCTTTTAAATCGGTAGAAGCCCGGTGGTGAGCTGGTGATGCCACCACCGTGTCGGCCACTCCCTTTTTAAAGGCAACGCTAAAGTAAAATCTGGATCCACGGCCGAGTTCACTTTCAACAAAAACTTCACTTTTCATGAGGTGCAACAGGCGTCGAATGATGGCGAGCCCGAGCCCCGATCCCCCGAATTCTCGGGTGATGTCGGTGTTAGCTTGTGAAAAGTGGTCAAAAATGACGCTTTGTTTTTCTTTTTCAATCCCAATACCCGTATCTGTGACCGAAAACTGAATCTCCAGTGAGTCGGCCGTGGTTCCGATTACTCTAACTTCTATTGTAATAGTGCCATTATTTGTAAACTTGATTGCGTTCGAGACCAGATTGTTCAATATCTGACTGAGTCTTACATCATCAGCCATAATTGAGGATGGGATATCTGTATCTAAAAACACTTTCAAGGCATTACCTCTTTCTTCTGCTCTGATCCTGTTGGCCATTTTAATATTGTTCACCAACTCCTTCAGATCAATAGCTCTTTCAGATAGTTCAATTTTTCCTTCTTCAATTTTGCTGAAATCCAATATGTCATTAATCAAGCTCAATAAATTCTCGGCAGAAATATTCAGTGCGCGAAGGTTTTCCAATTGTGATGGAGAACGTTCTTCACTCATCATTACATGCGCCATTCCAATGATCGCATTCAACGGTGTTCTGATTTCATGGCTCATTACCGATAAGAAATCGGTTTTCGCTTTTGAAGCCAGTTCTGCTTTTATATTGGCCTGTATTAATTGTAACTTAACTTCTTTGGTTTTCTGCAATTGTTCTTCTAACAAATTCAAATCCTGCTCTAAACTTGTATTCAACAAACTTTGCTCGTTTCTCAACACCAGTTGAATACGCTTCAACGATTCCATGTATGCATCGTGCTGCTGCTCTAAGCTTGCCAGCAATTGATTTGCATCTGAAGAACCTTCCAATTGCATGAATTGGGGTACTCCTTTACAAGCATAATAGGTCTGGTTGATTTGCTGAAATAAATCACGCATAGTCTCAGGAATTGCCTCCGTGCGCAGGCAAGTCTCTATTTGTGAGGCTAATAGCGGATGAAATTTCATACAGTTGGATTTAATGTCTTCTCTTTGATCGAACAGTTTGTTTTGATACTGTGGTACCTAAGGGCTACCCTTTTTTTGGAGTTCGTGTTAAAACCGGAATGGGTTGTACACGCAACTGTTCATTAGAAGCAACTGTATGTTCTTGAATATAATGGGTTAGTATTGCGCGAAAAATATAATAAGTAGTTCGAGTAAATTTCTTTAGCCATAGGATTGTGTTAAGATTAAGTTGTAAATTTTTCATTAAAACCTGTTTTTCTTCTAACATTGTTCCTGATCACAAAGTCGTACATAGTATAAACGGGAAAGCATCTGCGAAAATATACGAGGGCCCATAATTAGGGGTTAGCACGTATCCAACCTAAATAGTATCACTAACTGACATGAGGGTAAAGTATTAAAAACACCCATTTTTAGTTCTATGGAACCGTCTGTATTTCAATTTTCAGCCCGCGAAAGAGCCGGCATTTTGTTGCTTTGCATCATCACCGTTACAGCATTTCTACTCCCAACCATACTAAAACCCAAACCGAAAATTCCCGCCAATCTAGAAGTATTAGTATGGGAGGCCTACGATACCTTGTACGAACAACAATATCATAAATACGACTCCGATGCGCGGACTCTTCCCAGTTCTGCCAACTACTACAAGCACAACCGCTCTTCTTTTAAAACAGACTCCTTTCGCAAACCCTTCTATCCAAGAACAGGTTTTCAGTCTACTAAAATCGACATCAATAAAGCCGATTCAGCCCTCTGGGAATCCCTTCCGGGTATTGGTCCCGGATTCGCGGGGCGTATCGTGAAGTTTAGAGCCCGATTGGGTGGGTTTGTGTCGGTTGATCAGGTGGCAGAAACATTTGGGTTGCCCGATTCTACCTATAACAAGATAAAGCCCTATTTAACCGTTAGTAAAGCATGCCCGGTACAAATGTCGCTGAACTACGACTCTGAGGCCGTGTTCAAAGCACATCCCTACTTTCGATGGAAAATGGCCAAGCAACTGATTGCTTTTCGCACCCAACACGGACCTTTTAAAGAGTTGTCAGACCTGCTGCAAGCCAATTGGATGAACGATTCGATCTACAATAAATGGAAGCCCTATCTCAAACTTTGAGTATAGAATCTGAGGCAGTGCGTTCAAAAGGGGCCTAATAGGAATAGAAATGATCTAAAATGAAGAGAATTAACAAACAATAAATACGAACATTTGTTAGTTATCTGAAAATACCTTTAATTTGTTTAACGTTTGCCAACTATGAATTTTCTTACCTCAGAATTGACGCAGCAAGTATCCGAATCTACCCGTGAATTCGCGAAGCAATACATCAAACCCCATGTAATGGAGTGGGACGAAACTCAACACTTCCCCATTGAATTGTTCCATGAAATGGGAAAGCTGGGATTGATGGGTGTATTGGTACCCGAAGAATACGGTGGGGCCGGATTGAGCTATTATGAATATGTAAGCATTTTACAAGAGATCGGTAAAGTGTGTGGCTCTATTGGTTTAAGTGTGGCGGCTCACAACTCTTTGTGCACCGGTCATATTTTAACCTTTGGAAACGAAGAACAGAAGAAAAAATATTTACCCAAACTGGCCACTGGTGAATGGATCGGCGCCTGGGGATTAACAGAACCCAATACCGGTAGCGATGCCGGTAATATGAAAACAACGGCAGTTCGTGATGGCGATCATTGGGTACTAAACGGTACCAAATGTTGGATCACCCATGGAAAGTCATCGAATGTAGCAGTGGTAATTGCAAGAACAGGCGAAGCAAGAGCGAAAGACAATGCTACGGCCTTCATTGTTGAAAGAGGGGCGCCCGGATTCAGTGCCGGTAAGAAAGAAAACAAATTGGGAATGCGTGCTTCTGAAACCACTGAAATGATCTTTGATAATTGCAGAATACCCGATACAAATAGAATGGGCGAGATCGGTTCAGGTTTCAAACAATCATTGAAAATATTAGACGGTGGTCGTATTTCTATTGCTGCCCTTAGTTTGGGAATTGCACGCGGTGCTTTTGAAGCGGCCACGCAGTACTCAAAAGAACGCCATCAATTCGATCAACCCATCTGTAATTTTCAGGGTATTTCTTTTAAGCTAGCCGATATGGCTACTGAAATTGAAGCTGCAACCTTGCTAACACTTCAAGCCTGCGATCTAAAAATGCGGGGCTTGCCCATGACCAAAGAATCG
Source organism: Endoryza foliicola (assembly GCF_050589245.1). NCBI lineage: Bacteria > Pseudomonadati > Bacteroidota > Chitinophagia > Chitinophagales > Chitinophagaceae > Endoryza > Endoryza foliicola. Next base: position 7,786 of record NZ_JBOBEW010000004.1, read on the forward strand.
GCCATGGCAAAATACTATGCAAGTGAAGTAGCGGTAAAAGTTTCCAACGAAGCCGTGCAAGTTTTTGGAGGCTATGGTTATACCAAAGACTTTCCGGTTGAAAAATATTATAGAGACAGTAAGTTGTGTACTATTGGAGAAGGTACATCTGAAATTCAAAAACTTGTGATCTCTCGAGAAGTTTTAAAATAGCCTAGTCGAATGTTTAAGGTTGCTTGTCTTGTGTAACCCTTCTGTGAATCTTCACGGGAGGGTTTTTTGTTTGCCGATGTGTAACTGCTAAAGTTTTACTACTGATCACCTTAAGATCAAGTTCTGAGTTATTGAGTTTTTAGTTTTTGAGTTTTGCGCAGCTTGGGGTGTTCACCGCAGAGAGCGCAGAGAGCGCGAAGGAGTCGCAGAGAATTTTCTTTTCATTTGCATTCTTTTTTTTTCACCGCAGCGGTCCTTCGACTGAACTGATATCTCTTTGTGATACTTCTTCCACTTCTTCACCTTTGCGACAAATAGCGCAGCGAAGCTGCACAAAACTCACAACTCATTCTACTTGAAGAACTGAAATCTCTTTGTGATACTTCTTCCACTTCTTCACCTTTGCGACACATAGTGCAGCGAAGCTGCACAAAACTAAAAAACTAAAAAACTCACTACTTACAACTCAAAACTCACACTACTCTAAAAAATCATCCTCCTGCTTCGGCCCATACTTATCAAACAACTTATCAATCGCCCCACCAAAAATGGGGAATTTATCTTTCGCAAAATTCTTGATAATATCAATAGCCTTATATGCTTGCGCCTCTGTTAAGCCGGCTTCCATTAATTGATCGATGAGTTGTTTCATACAAAACGATTTTCGATGAGTAGCTAAGGTAAAGAAAAAAGTCCCGCATTGCGGGACTTCAAAATCTTATAACATATTACTTATAACTCAAAACTTACCACTCACTAAGCCACTTTCAATAAATTAAACTTGCTCTTATCGAATTTCAATCGAGCATATTCCAGATCCAAATGGAAGCTGGTTTCTTTGGAGCTCGGTAATTCAAACATCGCATCTGTTAGAATGCTTTCGCAGATGCTTCTCAAACCACGTGCGCCTAGTTTGTACTCAATTGCTTTCTCCACCATGAAGTCCAATACTTCATCGTCGATCGTTAGTTGAATTCCCTCCAGATCAAACAATTTCTTGTATTGACGCATCAATGAGTTTTTGGGCTCCGTAAGAATAGCACGCAGGGTAGGAGCATCCAAAGGATTCAAATGCGTTACCACCGGCAAACGACCTAACAATTCAGGGATCAATCCGAAGTTTTTCAAATCGGTTGCATTGATGTATTGCAACAAATTCTTCTTCATGTGTTCCTGCAATTCTTTGTTCACGTTGAAACCAATGGCATTGGTGTTCACACGACGTGCAATTACTTTGTCAACGCCATCAAAAGCGCCACCACAAATAAACAGAATGTTTTGTGTGTTGATTTTGATGAGTTTTTGTTCCGGATGTTTTCTTCCTCCTTGTGGTGGAACCAATACATCCGTACCTTCTAATAATTTCAACAAGCCTTGCTGTACGCCTTCTCCACTTACATCGCGGGTGATAGAAGGATTGTCGCCTTTGCGCGCAATCTTATCGATCTCGTCAATGTATACAATGCCTTTCTCAGCAGCATTTACATCGTAGTTACAAACTTGCAACAAACGCGTTAAAATACTTTCTACGTCTTCACCTACATAACCGGCTTCGGTAAACACCGTTGCATCAACAATCGCAAACGGAACGTTCAACAAACGAGCAATGGTTTTTGCAAGCAAGGTTTTACCGGTTCCGGTTTCACCTACCATTACAATATTGCTCTTCTCAATTTCAACTTCGCCTTCTGCAGGTTTTTGTTGTAAACGTTTGTAGTGATTGTATACAGCCACAGACAATACTTTTTTAGCATCGTCTTGTCCAATGATGTATTCGTCTAAGAATTTCTTTACTTCTATGGGCTTCTTAACGGTTAGTTTAAATCCGGAAGTGGAAGTGCCGTCTTGACGTGTTGACAGTTCTTGTTCAATGATTTCTTGCGCATGGTCTACGCAGTTTTCACAAATATGTCCTTCTTGGCCGGCGATCAAAATCTTCACCTCATCGCGGCTGCGACCACAGAATGAACAATGTAGGGTTGTTTTTGCCATAGTAAATGTAAGTGTACAAAGTTATTCAACTAAAACGCCAAATCCCAATAAAAACCCCAAAATCATAGGCTTTTTGAGCCAATTTTATGATTTTGGGGGTATAAGAAGCTAGTATATTACTCTTAAAGAGAGGTAACGATCTGATCTGCAATGCCGTACTCGATTGACTCGTTGGCATCCATCCAGTAGTCGCGATCGAAATCTTTCATGATCTGGTTCACTGTTTTGCCACAGTTTTCAGCCAAAATCTTGGCTCCCATCTCTTTTACTCTCTTGGTTTGTTTGGCTTGAATTTCCAGGTCGATGCTTACACCCTGAATATATCCACCCAAACTTGGTTGGTGAATCATTACTTCTCCGTGTGGGTAAATGAAGCGACGGCCTTTTACGCCACCACTCAAAAGAATGGATCCCATGGAAGCGGCCAAGCCCATACAAATGGTACTTACCGGACTCTTGATCATTTTCATGGTATCGTACATTACCATACCACTGGTAACAACACCACCCGGGCTGTTGATATAAAATTTGATTTCTTCGCCTGGTTTATCAGCGTCTAATAACAACAATTTACTTACTACATCTCTTGCGCTTTTATCGTCTACCACGCCCCACAAATACACACTTCTTTTTTCAAAGAAATATTGTTCGAGTTTTTTGCTGAACATCATCAAATCACTCTTTGGGGTTTCTTCTTTTTCCTCTTCGTCGTCGGATCTCCAATCAGAAAATAAATAAGGATTCTTATGCATAATTTCTTTTTTAATAGAATGGTGGAATCAAGTTGATTTAGTCTTTCTTTTCTTTGCGAGGATTGATCAACAATACTTCGTCAACCAAACCATAATCTTTTGCTTCCAAGGAGGTCATCCAATAGTCGCGTTCGCAATCTTTTTCAACTTGCTTAACGGTTTTACCACTGTGGTAAGAAATGATATCGTATAAGTTCTTTCTAACTTTTTTGATTTCATTCACGGTGATTTCAATATCACTTGCTTGACCACCGATGGCTCCACTTGGTTGGTGCATCATAACACGACTGTGTTTCAATGCAGTTCTTTTTCCGGGTGTACCTGCGCACAGCAATACTTGCGCCATCGAAGCAGCCATACCAATACAAATAGTGGCTACATCGGGTGTGATGTATTGCATGGTGTCGTATACACCTAAACCGGAATACACGCTACCGCCGGGAGAGTTGATGTACATCTGAATGTCTCTTCCTCTGTCGGTACTTTCCAAAAACAACATTTGTGCAGTAATGATATTGGCAACCTCATCATTAATAGGGTATCCCAAAAAGATGATACGGTCCATCATCAAACGGCTGTAAACATCCATTACGGCAATGTTCATTGGGCGCTCCTCAATGATGTTGGGGGTTAAATTGGTCACGTTGTGTTTTACATATGCATCCAATGTATTGCTACTGATGCCTCGGTGCTTCACAGCATATTTTTCAAATTCTTTTCCGAAATTCATATCGAATGATTGGTATTTAAAAAAGCAATTTACTTCATTGTTAGCAACCAAATACCGTGCTACTAAAAAAAGCCGTCAATTTGGCGCTTCCCTCGGGTTCCGGGCAATAAAAAACCGGGAACCAGTTACAGGTAAACGATGTTTTTCCTGTGTTCTTGTTCCCGGTGGTTGATTATTTTTCAGCTATTAATGGTGGTGGTGCTGGTGTTTCTCGATCTCTGCAGTGAATTCTGCCACACTTACAGGTTTCTCTACTGCTTGCACTTGTTTGTCGGCCCACTCAAACACTTTTTCCATCTGAATTCTATGATAAGAATCCTCAACAAACTTGCGGTCTTGCATCATCTTGTTCACATAATCAGCGATCCAAGGCTGCTCTTCATCCATAGAAGCCATTCCCATATAACCAAACAATTGCGCTTTTGCAAAAGCCTTGATATCATCTGGGGTTACTTGGAGGTTTTGTTCACGACTTACTTTGTCGGTGATCAACGTCCATTTCAATTGATTGATGAAAGAAGGATATTCTTGAGCGGCTTGTTCTTCTGTTTTTGGTTGTTCACTACCCACTTGCAACCATTTTTTCAAGAAAGATTCAGGGAATTCAATGGTTGTGTGGTCTAACAAAACATGGTACAACTCGTGCTGCAAGTGGTTGCTGCTTTGTTTGTCCCAATAAGCTTGAATATCTTCTTTGATTGCGGTGCGGAATTCAGCTTCAGTAGCGATTGCTTTTCCGGGAAGTGCTGCATTGAAAAACTCATCGTTCATTTCAGCGCGCTCAACCATTCCAACTTTTGTAATGGCAAGGTTGAAGTATTTATCGCCGGCTGCTTTATCGTGCTTATCCAATCCCAAATCGCCCATTACCCACTCTCTTTCTTTTTCATCGAAAGCAGTGTTTAATTGGATGGTAAGGGTGTCGCCTGCTTTTTTACCGATCAAGCTGGGGCGAGTTGCTTCTGCAAAATATTTAACCAACAATGAATTGTCTTTAGAAATACCACCTTCTACTACAGAACCGTCTGCGTTTGCCTCAGTGAACTGAACGTTCAATACATTATCGTCGCCGGTAGTAGTTTCGGGGTCGGTCATTTTACCATGACGCAATTGAAGACGGTTTACTTCTTCTTCAACCATTTCATCCGTAACAGTTACTTTGTAACGGGTAGGATGTTGCTTTGACAAATCTGCCACTTGGAAATCAGGTTTCAACCCAATTTCAAAAGTGAAGGTATAGTCGGCAGGTTTGTTCATATCAATTTGACGAGCGTCGTTGTCGCCAAAGGGAATAGGTTGACCGAAAATTTCCAACTTTTCGTCGTTCATGTATTTGTTCAACTGTGTTTCAACAGTGCGCAATACTTCTTCAGTGAAAACAGCAGGACCGTGCATTTTTTTGATCATGCCGGCAGGCACCATTCCTTTACGGAACCCTGGAATGTTAGCTGTTTTGCTATAGTGCTTCAATGACTTCTCGAAAGAAGGTAAGTAGTCGTCTTTGGCTACTACTACTGTTATTTTTTCATTCAGCTGGCCGAGCAGCTCTCTAGTGATTGTTGCCATAATACTTTTGAATTGGGGGGCAAAGGTAGGGTAATTCAGCTTCTTTTTGGGGCTAAATTTTCAATTTTACCTTATTCCTCGGTTGTTTCAGGCAGCAGGAGCAATGGGATTCGCGACTTATAACTCAGCCCTACACTAAAGGGCTCTTTAAAGATGCGCTCAATGAATTGGTGACGGTGGGAGAGAAGCGTGAGTAGATTCGTGTGATGGGACTCGGTGTATTCCATAAGTCCTTGATTCACATCTGTATGATAGAAAGTTTCAAAGCTAAGCGTTGCTTCCGGGAAGTACTGCATCCAGTCAATCTTTCGGATTTCAGGAAACAGTTCCACACTATTCTCCGACTTATTGATATGTAGTAAAGTGAGTATAGCGTGGTAGCGATGAACCAATTCTTTTATACACCGGATAGGGTGGCGTCGAATATCTGAAAATTCGTCAACTGCAATTACAATTTTCTGAAAATTAATGGCTTCGAAGTCCGCCGGAATCAACATCAATGGAATCGATGTATTTCTAAGGACCTTCGTTGTTGTACTCCCGATCATTTTAGCGAGTCCACCGCCACTGCCCTTGAGCCCAAGTACAATTAGGTCTGACCTGTTTTCCTCTGCAAATTCTAAAATGGCTTCTTTTGGATTTCCCAGTAAAACGGTGTTGGATATTGCAGTTAAACCGGTTTTTTGCAGTTCTTCTACAAGCTCGTTCATTTGATGTTGGTATTCAGCTTGTAGTGCCGAAGCATTGAGTTGTAAAAAATCCGTTTCGGGAACCGGTATAGGAAGGTTGTAGGCGTATAATAGATGTAAATGGGCTTGAAAATCCAGCGCCAATTTTGCAGCCGTTCGAGCGGCAACCGTTGAGGCGGGCGAAAAGTCGACAGGAGCAAGAATCTGAAACATAGCAGTGCAATTTTGATAAAGCTAGTTGTTGTAGATGCCAAGCTAGGTGACTTAGATGGTAAAGAAGGCTGATATTGGTCAGGCCTTCGCCGGCTCTTTTTGAAATTGGGCCCTATCCTTCGTTTTATATATCCTGAGGCCCAAGTCTAATGCCTAATCCAAAAAAAAGCCCCCACTTTGTGGGGGCTAACCGTGCGCATGGAGGGACTCGAACCCCCACGGATCGCTCCACCAGATCCTAAGTCTGGCGCGGCTACCAATTACGCCACATGCGCGTAGTTTGATGTGCAGGAGCGCAAAGGTAACTATTTCATTCTATTTACAAAACGCTCTTTTCTTAGTATATTCGTGATAATAAGAAAATTGTGGATGGAAGCGGTACCTGCCTTGCCTAAATATAATCTGAATGAAGAACAGGAAAAGAAACTGATCTTACGCGAATACCGGTCTTTATTAAGGGGGTTAAAACCCAAATTAAAGCCCGGTGACAAAGAATTGGTGCGTTTGGCTTTTGAAATGGCCGCCGATGCGCATAAAACCATGCGTAGGAAAAGTGGCGAACCCTATATTCTTCACCCCCTCGCTGTTTCTCGAATTTGTATTGAAGAAATTGGACTGGGCGTTCGCTCCAGTATTTGCGCTTTACTACACGATACAGTAGAAGATACCGACATCACCCTGGAAGATATTGAACGTGAATTTGGAGGTGAAATCACCCGTATTGTAGATGGACTTACAAAAATCTCCAATGCGATCGACGTCAATGGGTCGCAACAAGCCGAAAATTTCAAGAAGATTCTGTTGACCCTAACCGATGATCCGCGTGTGATCCTGATAAAACTTGCTGATCGCTTGCACAACATGCGTACCATGGATTCCATGAAGCGTGAAAAGCAATTGAAGATTTCTTCTGAAACAGTTTATGTGTATGGCCCGCTGGCACACAGAATGGGATTGTACAACATCAAAACGGAATTGGAAGACCTTTCCATGAAATACATGGAGCCCGAAGCCTATCGGGAAATCGCTCGTAAATTGGCAGAGACCAAAAGAGAAAGAACCCGCTACATCAACGAGTTCATCAAACCAATTAAAGACAAACTCGAAAAAGGACAATTCAAATTCGAAATTTACGGCCGGCCTAAAAGCATTCACTCTATTTGGAATAAAATGCGCAAGAAAGGGGTGGAGTTTGAAGAAGTGTACGACTTGTTCGCCATTCGTATCATTCTTGACTCTCCAACTGAAAAAGAGAAAGAAGATTGTTGGAAAGTATATTCTTTTATCACTGATGAATATACGCCTTCGCCCGAACGTTTGCGCGATTGGTTGAGCAATCCAAAATCGAATGGTTACGAAGCATTACATACAACCGTGATGGGTCCACAAGGACGATGGGTAGAAGTTCAAATTCGCACCAAGCGGATGAATGAAATTGCAGAGAAGGGTTTGGCGGCTCACTGGAAATACAAAGAAGGCGCTTCCGATGAAAGCCGCTTCGATAAATGGTTCCAACAAATTAGAGAAGTACTCAATAATCAAGACAATGATTCTGTTGATTTTCTGCAAGACTTCAAAACAAGTTTTCTGGCAGAAGAAATTTACGTGTATACGCCAAAGGGAGATGTAAAAATGTTGCCGGTTGATTCTAGCGCACTTGATTTTGCCTTTTCCATCCACAGTGCCGTAGGATCGCAATGTATTGGCGCCAAAGTAAATCACAAACTGGTTCCCATTTCTCACAAATTGAGAAGTGGTGATCAAGTGGAGATCATTACTTCGGCCAAACAAAAGCCCAATGAAGATTGGTTGCAATTGGTGGTAACGGCCAAAGCGAAAGCTAAAATTAAAGATGCGCTTAAAGAAGAAAAGCGGAAAGTTGCCGACGAAGGCAAATACATCTTACAACGTAAGTTAGAAGGCATGGGGGCGGCATTCAATCAATACAATGCTGAAATACTCGCAGTGTTCTATAAACTGAACTCCACACTTGATCTTTATTATCAGATCGCCATCAAAAACATCGATCTGAAGGAACTAAAAGAATTTACAGTACTCGGCGACAAACTGGAGCCTCCTAAGCCGGTACGTCCCATAATAGAAACAAAAATTGAAGGCGTTCCGCAGCCCCTGCCAAAAAAGGATGCAGAGCTCATCATTTTCGGGGAAAGCAGCGATAAAATTGTTTACAACCTAGCTAATTGTTGTAAACCCATTCCGGGCGACGACGTTTTCGGTTTTGTTACTACCGGAAAAGGCCTTACCATTCACCGCACCAATTGCCCCAATGCGGCTAAACTGCTGGCCAATTACGGACATCGGGTGGTGAAAACTAAATGGGCTAAAAACAAGGAGATTTCCTTTCTTACCGGTCTTAAAATTGTCGGTCTGGATGATGTGGGGGTTATTCATAAAATCACCAACCTCATTTCCGGTGAATTGAGGATCAATATCAACGCTTTAACTATTGAAGCTAAAGACGGACTCTTTTTCGGAAACATTCGCGTGTATGTACATGATAAAGACGAATTGGAGGAATTGCTCGACCGGCTGAAAAAACTACCCGGAATTGAAAAAGTAGACCGTTACGACACCGAGAACTAAGCTTTTTCCACTTTTTTTTGAGAACTGGGGTATTCCATTTCGATTACCCTATTTTTGCGGCTTAGAAAAACCGTAAAATCAATCTTTAATGGTAGACGTTCTTTTAGGACTTCAATGGGGTGATGAAGGAAAAGGTAAGATAGTAGATTACTTCGCCCCTAATTACGACATCATCGCCCGTTTTCAGGGTGGTCCCAACGCAGGTCACACATTGTATGTAGATGGCAAAAAAGTAGTACTCCATCAAATCCCATCAGGAATCTTTCACGACAATATCATCAACCTTGTAGGTAATGGAGTGGTATTGGATGCAGTAACTTTCAAGAAAGAATGTGCTTCTGTAAGCAGCTTTGGTGTTGATTACAAGAAAAACTTATACATCTCTGAGCGCACTCACATGATTGTTCCAACGCATCGCGCTTTGGACAAAGCTTCTGAGTTGGCGAAAGGAAACGATAAAATTGGATCTACTTTAAAAGGAATTGGTCCTGCTTATATGGATAAAACAGGTCGCAATGCGCTTCGCGTGGGCGATTTGCTCCATAAAGATTTCAAGTCGAACTATTTGAAGCTTCGCGAAAAGCACCAAAAGTTGCTTGACGGAATGGGCTTTACGGAAGATATTTCCGCTTGGGAAGAAGAATTCCAAGAAGCAGTAGAGTTTCTTCGTGGCTTCAAAATTGTAAAAGGCGAATACTTTATCAATAATTTGTTGAGTCAAGGAAAGCGCATCATGGCTGAAGGTGCTCAAGGAAGCATGCTGGATGTGGATTTCGGTACCTTCCCATTCGTTACCTCTTCAAATACTATTTCAGCAGGGGTTTGTACCGGATTGGGTATTGCTCCTCAAAAAATTCGCGATGTAATTGGTGTTACCAAGGCATATTGTACTCGTGTAGGAAGCGGTCCTTTCCCAACAGAATTGCATGAAGAAGTAGGTGAAACATTGAGAAAGATCGGTAATGAGTTTGGTGCTACCACCGGTAGACCGCGCCGTTGCGGATGGATTGATTTGGTTGCCCTTCGCTTTGCTTGCATGGTGAATGGTGTAACTAAATTAGTAATGACCAAGTCGGATGTGCTCGATTCATTCAAAGAATTACAGGTATGTACTTCGTATAAAGTTGATGGAGAAGAATCAAATGAAATTCCGTTCCAAATGAACAATGTTACCATTGAGCCTGTTTTGAAATCGTTCAAGGGCTGGGAACAGGACATTTCAAGCATCAGAGACGCCGCTGCGTTGCCTGAAGCAATGAAAACCTACATCGATTTTATCAATAAATACCTAGGTGTAAATGTTGATTATATCTCAAACGGCCCCGGCCGCGAGCAATTAATTACTGTCGCCTAAAAAATCGAGTTGTAACACAATAAAAAAAATCCAAAAAAATTTTGGCTATTTAAAATCTTCGCTGAAATTTTACATCATAATCTTACCAGAATATGGCAGCAAAATCTGATAAGGGGAAAAGCACAAGCAGTAAATCTGCGCCCAAATCACCAAAGGAAACAACCCCCAAAGAATCTTCTAAACCGAAAAAACAGTTAGAAGAAGACGACGACGATGATCTTGAAGATGAAGAACTAGATGAAACGCCCAAAAAAGGTGCTTCAAAAGCTTCCTCTAAAAAATCAAAAGGTGATGACGATGACGACGACGACGATGACAGCGATGACATCGACGAAGTTGATGATTGGGATAAAGTAGATGAAGACGATAATTGGGACCCCGATTTCGACGAATTCGATATTCCAAAATCCAAAACCAAAAAAGCAACCGGCGGCGGCAGCGGTACCCCTAAGAAAGGTAAAGCAGACGACGATGACTTGGGTTTAGATGACGACTTCAAAGACATGGATCTTTTTGATGACGGTGGCGGCTTTGATGACGACGACGACGATTATTAATCGTTGAAAGTTATCCTTGAATGAAGAAAAGAGTCTACGAATATTTTAACGTAGCCGATATCGTTACATTCAATATACAATTGCTGAACTGGAGCACCCGGTTCAGCAATTTTTGTTTAATGGATAGTAACCAACAATCGGACAAACTGGGATCAATCCAAAAAATGGTCGCAGCAGGAAGTGTTGTGCACCTGCAATGCAATGCAGGTAATGCTTTCACGGAACTCGATGCATTCATTGCGCAAAACAATGATTGGGTTTTTGGACATCTGGGTTACAACCTAAAAAATGAAATTGAAACCCTTGAATCAAAGTTGCTCGATCCAATTGGCTTCCCTGATCTCTATTTTTTTGTACCGGAAATTGTATTGGAAATAAGCGATTCTCGGATTCATATTGGTTCGGTGAACAAAAGCCCCCAAGCAGTTTTCGAAGAAATTCAAACAGCATCAACAGTTCTGCCGCCTGCGGCCAGAGAAGAAATCCTGCCAATGCCTAGAATGACCAAAGGCGATTATATTGCCACTGTAAAATCCATTCAACAAAACCTCTTACAAGGGGCTTGTTATGAATTGAACTACTGCCAGGAGTTTTTCTCTTCCAACACCTTCATTCATCCCCCGGCTGTTTTTGATGCGTTGAATCAAGATCTGCAACAACCCTTCAGTGTTTATTATCAGTGGAATTATTGCTACGCTATGAGTGCCAGTCCGGAACGATTCATTGCTTATAAGGAAGACTATTTGTGGTCGCAACCCATGAAAGGAACTGCTAAACGAATTCACGACGATGCGGCTGCCGATGCCGCACAGCGGCAACAATTAATGATGGATCCGAAGGAGCGCGCTGAAAATATTATGGTGGTAGACTTGGTTCGAAACGATTTGTCTAAAGTATGTGTTGCCGGAACAGTGACTGTTCCTGAGCTCTGCAAAGTGATGAGTTTCCCGAAAGTGCATCAGATGATTTCGACCGTAAAAGGAAAGCCCATTGCAGATATCGGATTAGGAGCAATTATGAAAGCTTGTTTCCCGATGGGTTCTATGACCGGCGCTCCGAAGAAAAAAGTAATGGAGCTGATTGAAAAGTACGAATGCTCGAACCGGGGCCTTTTCTCCGGCAGTATAGGATATATTAAACCGAATGGTGATTTTGATTTCAATGTGATGATTCGCTCTGTATTTTACAATCAAAACACGGCTTATCTGTCGTTTCATACAGGATCCGGAATCACGTATTATGCGCAGCCGGAGCGGGAATACGAAGAATGTTTATTGAAAGCAGCCGCCATAAAAAAAGTGCTAACCGAGGTCAGCACTTTAAAGTAATTAGCTTGGGTGGTTGTTTAGTGGCGAACTTGAACAGGATCAGTACATACCGCACCGCCACTGAGTAAATACTGAACTGATTCGTTCAATATTTGATATTTATTGGTTACAAATACTTCCATTTTTTCGGCTGGTAACTTCAATTCATAACTGCTAGCGCCGGCAGCAATTACCTTGTCGAAATTAGGATTGTAACGGTTGAATTCGTTGATATCCATGGCAATGATTCTAGCGATGATTTCCGAATGGTATTTGCCGGAGATCTTCATTGTTTTTACATTGTCCATTTCTTTTTGACTCAAATTTCTGCTTGCTACGAAGTTAGAAACAGCGCTCAATTGCTCGGTTGTTTCCGCTTTGGTAAGCGTGGTAATACCACCCTGACCTTCGAACACATAGTGCGTACCAATGAACTTCTTTACGTGGTTTCTGGTTTCGTTGGGCAAATAGCGTTGCAGATCCCAGAAATTACGGCTTTTGCTCTTTTTAATGGCACTGTAAACATTTACCGGTCCACCATTATAGGCAGCAATAACCAAAAGCCAGTCTCCAAACTCGGAATACAAATCTCTTAAGTACTTGGCGGCAGCATGGGTACTTTTAATAAAGTCTTTGCGCTCATCCACTTTTCTGTTCACTTTTAAGCCCAATGTGCGTGCGGTTTCTGGCATAAACTGCCATGGCCCAACAGCACCGGCCCAAGAAACAGCAGAGCTTTTTAGTTGAGATTCAATTACTGCGAGGTATTTCAACTCGGCGGGAAGAGAGTAGCGTGTGAGAACCGCGTCCATCATGTTGAAGTAGGGGCGGGCCCAACCCTTCATTTTCAGAAGGTCTTCGCCATTTTCTTCCATATAATCTTGTACAAAGCTAACGGCTCTAGGGTTCAAGCGAATTCCTGAGGCAGAGCTGAGGCTGGATTCGAACAAATTGGGTATGAATCGCTGAAGCGTATCCTTTTTAGCCGCCTTGCCCGGAGCCATCACAGAATCCGTTAGGGTGGTAACCCTCATTACTTTTTTGCCGCTGCTGTTCGATGCTGTCTTTTTGGAGCCACCTTTAGCAGGCTGACCAAAAGCCAACAACGTTAAGCTTACGCTCAAAATAGTGAGCATCAATGTTTTTTGCTTCATCATCATTTTGTTTACTACACAATACCGACACTACAATAGGACTGGATTAAAATGATGTTTAGCATAGGACTATCGGAAGAAGCCTACCAAAAACAGCGGTCGTAATAAATGGTTTTTCTATTGCTTACTGTCTTTATAGGCAGCCATCCATTGGTTGGATAACTGGAGCAAAGATAACTCCGAAAATCGGTTTGTCATAACTTGCACCCCGAATGGTAAGCCATTACTGTGCCAAAAAAGCGGGAGAGAGATGCCGGGAACCCCGGTAAGGTTGGAAAAAACTGTAAAAATGTCAGCCAAGTACATCGCAATGGGGTCATCCGACTTTTCGCCGATGGGAAAAGCCGTACTTGGAGCATTGGGAAGAACGAGGGCGTCGAATTGATTGAAGATCAGGTTTGTTTTGTCCACTAGTAAACGGCGGACTTGCTGGGCGCGGGTGAAGTAGGCGTCGTAGTACCCTGAACTAAGTACGAAAGACCCCAGCATGATGCGTTTTTTGACCTCCCAACCGAAGCCTTTTGACCGTGTTTGGCAGTAGAACTCGTTGAGGTCGTTTTTTTTATCCACATGCCTGAATCCATACTTTACCCCATCAAATCTGGAGAGGTTAGAGGAGGCTTCGGCCGTGGTAAGAATATAATAGGTAGGAACAATATAATCGAGGTATTCGAAAGAAACCGGGCAAAGCTGGTGTCCGTCTTTCTCTAAACGGGAAAATAATTCCCTTAATCGGCCGGCAATTTCAGGATCTAGGGCCGGGCTTTCGATCGCTTCTTTGAAATAAGCGATTTTAAGGGGTTTTCCGGGGGCCTTCAAGGCCTTCGAGTAGGCTTCAGGGGCTTCGGTATGGGCTGTGCTATCGAATTCATCGGGGCCACTGATCACTTCCAGTACGAGGGCATTATCGGGAATGTTCTTTGAGAAGATGCCTATTTGATCGAAAGAGGAGGCATAGGCGATCAATCCATAGCGGGAGATCCGACCATAAGTTGGTTTCAGTCCCACAATTCCACAGAAGTCGGCCGGCTGGCGAACAGATCCACCGGTATCGCTACCCAAGCTCACCATGCAGCAATCCATTTGTACTGCTACCGCCGAGCCACCGGAAGAGCCACCGGGCACTTTGGTAGGGTCGATGCCGTTCAATACTTTTCCAAAGGCGGAGTGTTCATTGGTAGAACCCATGGCGAATTCATCACAATTGGTAGTTCCAATGATTATGGCACCGGCATCTAAGAGTTTAGTTACAGCCGTTGCATTGTAAATACTTTTGAAGCCTTTGAGAATGTTGGAGGCGGCAGAAAGCGGATGGTCTTTATAAGCAATTACATCTTTAATTGCAATTACAACGCCGTGTAAAGATGGGAGAGGAGCGCCTGCTTTTCGGGCAGCATCTTGAGATCGAGCGGTTTCCAAGGCTTCTTCAGCAAAAACATGAACAAAGGCGTTCAGATGCTGATGAACTTGGATCTGCTCTAAATAAAACGTAACGGCCTCTTCGCAAGAAGTAGTGCCGTTACGCAATTCAGTATGATATTGTTCTATTGAATCGTACTTAAACACGAGAAAGCCAAAAACCTAAACTAGTGAGCGGAACTTGATTGTTGTTTGTCTTTTTCGTTCATACCGTCTTCGATTTCCTTCTTCACGTTGTTTTTAGCATCGTTGAATTCACGGATACCTTTACCGATACCTTTCATGAACTCAGGGATTTTTCGGCCACCAAAGAGTACGAGAACGGCTAACACAATCAGAATCCATTCAGAGCCACCAGGCATACCGAGTAGGAATATTGGTTTAATTGTAGCTAATAACATGAGGTTAAATTTTGAACTTGCAAATTAGGGTTTTTCATGAATATTCATAACAAAAGAGGTGCCATTATTTGACACCTCACTTGTTACACGAATGTTATTACAGTATTGAATCAGCTTATTTAGCAGACTCAACAGCCATTCTTTTTTCTTTGATACGAGCACTCTTACCGAAACGCTCTCTCTGGAAGTACAATTTCGCTCTGCGAACACGACCTGACTTATTCAACTCAATTGAGTCAATATTAGGTGAATACAAAGGGAAAGTTCTTTCAACACCAACACCGTCAGAAATTTTTCTTACAGTGAAGCTGGCAGTTGCGCCAGTACCTTGACGTTTGATAACATCACCACGGAAGCTTTGGATACGCTCCTTACCACCTTCGATGATTTTATAGTTAACAGACACATTATCACCAGCTTTGAAGTTGGGGAATGTCTTTTTCGTTGTCATTTGCTCGTGTACAAACTGAACTGCTGCGTTCATGATCTTTTAATTTAAGGGATGCAAAGGTAAGGAAAAATTGGATATTTCACCTTTCTTTCCAAGATTTTTTCAAATTACCTGCTAAAATTAGCGGGCGATGTTTACTGCACGTTTCTCGCGAATTACGGTTACTTTGATCTGTCCGGGGAAGGTCATTTCATTCTGAATCTTCTGGGCGATCTCAAAGCTGAGCTTATCTGAGTCATTATCAGTCACTTTCTCCGCTTCTACAATCACACGAAGTTCTCGACCTGCCTGAATAGCATAGGCTTTTTCAACTCCGGTATAGGCCATGGCCAAGTTCTCGAGGTCTTTGATACGCTGCAAATATTGCTGCATAATTTCACGACGAGCACCGGGACGTGCACCGCTAATAGCGTCACAAGCCTGGATGATAGGAGCAATTACGTATTGCATTTCCATTTCATCGTGGTGAGCACCAATAGCATTCACAACAGCCGGGTTTTCACCGTATTTCTCGGCCAATTTAGCTCCCAACAAGGCATGGCTTAATTCTGATTCTTCATCAGGCACTTTTCCTATATCGTGAAGTAAACCGGCTCTTTTTGCCAATTTCGGGTTCAATCCCAGTTCTGCAGCCATGGTCGCACACAAATTAGCCGTTTCGCGGCTGTGCATCAACAAGTTCTGACCATAAGAAGAACGGAAACGCATTCTTCCCACCATACGAATCAATTCTTTGTGCAAACCGTGAATACCCAATTCAATCACCGTACGTTCTCCAATTTCCATCACTTGCTCTTCAATTTGACGGCGGGTTTTCTCCACTACTTCTTCAATACGTGCAGGGTGGATACGACCATCGGTCACCAATCGCTGCAAGCTTAAACGAGCGATCTCTCTTCTCAATGGATCGAAGGAAGAAAGGATGATGGCTTCAGGAGTATCGTCTACAATCAAATCCACACCGGTAGCCGCTTCAATAGCGCGGATATTTCTACCCTCTCTACCAATGATCTGACCTTTGATTTCGTCACTTTCCAAATTGAACACCGTAATGGAGTTCTCAATGGCTTGTTCCGCAGCCGTACGCTGAATGGTTTGAATGATGATTTTACGGGCTTCTTTATTGGCTTTTTGCTTGGCGTCGTCAATAATTTCTTGTTGAACTGCCAATGCTTGCGTTTGGGCTTCTTGTTTCAAGCTTTCTACCAATTGGGTTTTTGCCTCGTCGGCTGTTAAACCGGCAATTTTTTCCAATCGGCGAATGTGCTCTTCTTGGTGCTTTTCAAGTTCGGTTCTCTTCAAGTTAACTACTTCGATCTGACGGTTCAAATTGTCTTTGATCGCTTCGTTTTCTTTGATTTGTTTGTCGAGACCGCTTTCTTTTTGATTGATGCTTTGTTCTTTCTGACGAATCTTGTTTTCAACTTCGTTAATCTTGCGATTACGTTCGTTTACTTCCTTATCGTGGTTCGCTCTTAATTGAACAAATTTCTTCTCGGCTTCCAGTTCTTTTTCCTTTTTCAAGGTCTCTGCTCTCAGTTCTGCTTCTTTCAGGAGGATCTGTGCTTGCTTTTCTGCCTCGTCAATTTTCTGTTGGGTGTTTTTTGCAAAGATGAATTTCCCAGCAATGATTCCCACCACTAAACCGACTCCTCCTATGATGTAGGTGATAATTTCCATTGGTAATCAATAGTTTATATTATGGTTAAGGTCTTTGATCACAGTTAAGGTTAGTAATATGATCAAAGAACGGTACTAAGCTTGCGAAAATACGAAAATTTAACAGGTATTAGTATGTTGATTTCCAAAAGCTAATGAAAATTAGGACGACGATAAGAAATATTAGCGTTATTTAATATGTTTAAGCACCAATTAGCCCAAACTTTTGGGCTGCCTTTTAAATGATAGTATCTTTCCGCAAATTATTTCCAACATGAGAGTTCTATTTTCAACCTTGTTTTTGGCACTCGGATTCACTGCATGGTCGCAGTCTTCGTTTCAGATCAAGGGAACATTAAAATTATCTAAAGACACCGCAGCTAAAGTTTATTTGAATTATAGCTCGGCCGGTAAACGCGTGGAAGACAGTGCCGTGGTGAAAAATGGAACCTATCAGTTCAATGGTTCAGTTGAAGAGCCCGTATTGGTGCGCTTGCGGGTGGCTTATACGCCGGGGGCCGATGGCAAAATGAAGGCGATCAGTTTCAAGAAAGACATGGCGGCTGTTTACATCGAAAACGCACCCATCAAAGTTGTAAGCACCGATTCATTTTCAAATATTTCAGTTACAGGCTCTAAAAGCCATAAGGCTTACATGGCTTTGCAAGAGCAGTTAAAACCAATTACAAGTGCACAAGAAAGCTTGAGCAAGGCGTACAGCGATTTGTATCAGAAGAAGGATGAGGCCGGAATGAAAGCCTTGGAAGCGCAATTCGATTCTTTGGACATTGAATCTAAAAAAGTATACAAATCTTATATCCAAGCCAATCCTAAATCACCGGTAGCATTGTATGCAGTTCGTCAGTTTGCGGGTTGGGATATCAATTCCGATGAAGTAGATCCCGTTTTAGCATTACTCCCCGCTTCCGCCAAGGCAACGCCTTCCGGTAAGGAGCTGATGGAACGTGTTGAAATTGCTCGCAAAACAGGTGTTGGTAAAATGGCGATGGAATTCACTCAGAACGATACTGCCGGCGTGCCGGTGAGTCTTTCCAGCTTTAAAGGAAAATATGTGTTGATCGATTTTTGGGCGAGCTGGTGCGGTCCCTGCCGTCAGGAAAACCCCAACGTAGTTAAAGCCTACCAACGATTCAATGAAAAAGGTTTCACCATTTTGGGTGTGAGTTTAGATCAACCCAATGCAAAGGAAAAATGGTTGAAGGCTATTCATGATGATCAGTTGTATTGGACACAAGTAAGCGATTTGAAATTCTGGCAAAATGCCGTAGCTGTTCAATATGGGATTCAAGCCATCCCACAGAACTTTCTGATTGACCCAACAGGTAAAATCGTTGCAAAGAATTTGAGAGGAGAGGCCTTGGTAGAGAAGTTGGAGGAACTGTTGAAATAATGAGTTGATTGGTTAATTAGCGAATTCGTTCATTACGAAATTGGTGAATTGGGTAGGCCCGGTTCACCAATTTTTTTTGTTAAATCGATGAACCATCAAATCAACTAATTGTCTAATTAACTAATTGTTCTCCAATGCTTTATCGAGCTGAAGTTCCATTTTTCCCAATGTATCTAAAATGGTATCAGAAACACCACCATCAGGTGAAGCTTGGTTTTGAGTAGCGTACCAAAGGATAACCATGGCGAGGTAGTCTTGCATGTCTTTCCCTGCAAACTGCGTTTTGAACTCAAGGATCTTATCGTTGATCATTTTAAGCGTTTTGCGTACCACTTCTTCGTCTTTAATAGCCACTTTCACGCGGTAGGTACGATCGGCGATTAAAATATTTATTGTAATTAATTCCTCCATTGTTGGTATTTTAAAAAGCTTGTGTTAAATTTATCCACAATTAATTAACAGTTCACGTAATAGGACGCTTATTAATCCGTTGGTTAGGTTCGTTACCTTATTAAAACACACACCAAAACCGAAGGATCACATGATTGCGAAAATTAAAACGCCCGTTTTCATTGACGCATTTACTTTAGAGTTGGAAGCCAGTTCCGAATCTAGTTTATGCGCAGTATTGCGAGACGACAAAGGCTGCGAATGTAGCAGAATGGAAACCTTGATCAATCAGGGTGAAAAGACACTTACATGGAGAGGATTGAACGATCTTCCCTATGGTGTTTACACGCTGGAATTGTCACAAGGTGCAGATGAAGCGAAAATGAGATTGGTGAAGCGGATCTAGTTTATTCGGCCAGCATGGTAATGCACCGGTCGATTTGCTTGATGTAATGATTCATTTTCCGTTCCATTTCTTTCTTCTCTTCCTCGTTCAACGCTCCAGACGCCAGGCTCAATGCCGACACTTTTTGTTGCAAGGCTTCATTGTATTGAAGGCCTTCAGAAATTTGCTGTTTTAACTCCCGAATTTCCTCGTTCTTTTTTTCCAAATCTTTTTGGAGCAGCGCGTTCTTTTTAATTAACTGCTGCATTTTCTCCTGTATTCTCTTTAATTGCTGCTCCATGATCGGTTTATTTTCTGATTTCTGCTTGAACGTCTTTTTCGAGCGCGCCCATGAGACTGCTCATCATTGCGTCAATTTCTTTATCGGTCAAGGTTTTCTCAGGATCAAGGAAGGTGAAATTGATGGCCATTGATTTTTTATCGGCTCCCAATTTTTCGCTTTCAAAAATATCGAAGAGTTTCACTTCTTGTAATTTATCGAGACGAAGTTTTTTCACCGAGTTTTCCACGTCGGAGAAAGGAAGAGATTTGTTTACAACCAAGGCCAAATCGCGGTAAACCGGCAACTGCTTTGGTAACTCTTTGAATTTGAGTTGAATTTTTTGAACGGCATCGAGAATGGCTTCCCAGTCGAGGTCGATAAAGTACACAGCCTGTTTGATATCGAATCGTTTTAATTCGGCAGCGCTTACACCTCCAATGGTTCCGTAAACTTTTTTGCCTTGCGTTAATTGAAGCCCCAACTGCAATTTCGAATTGTTATAAGCTTGCCAATTGCAATTGCGAATGCCCAATAACTGAAACAAGCTCTGAACCACTCCTTTTACATAGTAGATATCGGCTTCCTGAGCTTGCTTTTTATTCCAAGATGATTCAACAATTTTACCGCTGATGAACAAACAGCAATGATCGTTCTCGTAATAGTTGCCGGAGGCTGATTTGCCGTATGTTTTGCCGAATTCGAAAAAGCGGATGTTTAAGTTTTTGCGGTTCAAATTATATGCTACCGACTCCAATCCTGTTTCCAGCATGGAGGGGCGCATGATATTGTGATCTGCACTTAAGTTGTTAAGCAAACGTACCGCATTGGTAAGATCGCCTTCTTCAAAATAAGCAGCATTGGTAATGGAATTTGTGAAAATTTCATTGAAGCCCTGACCTGCCAAGTAGTTCGATACTTTTTCTTTCCAAGTATGCTTGTAGCCTAGTTTTTCAATGGCGGGAGAAATGGCAATAGTGGTGGGGATTTCGATATTGTCCAATCCATCTATTCGCATGATCTCTTCCACTACATCTGCCGGCAAGCTTACATCCGGTTTGCTATAAGGAACTTCCAATAAAATATCGTCGAGTCCTTCGCGCATAATGGTAAAGCCCAAGCTTTGCAAAATGCGTTTTACCGCATCGGCATGGTAGTTCTTTCCGCTCAATTTCTTCAAGAAATGAAATTTGAGGGTTACTTGTGTTTTTGGACTTTGTTGCGGATAAACGTCCACCCAATCACCTTCGCATTCTCCACCGGCTAGTTCAATGATGAGCGCTGCGGCTCTTTTCAGCACGTTAAGGGTTTGGCTGATATCTGTATTTTTTTCAAATCGCGTTGCGGCATCGGTTCTAAGACCATGGCGGAACGATGTTTTGCGAATATCGATGGGATTGAACCAAGCACTTTCCAAAAAGATAGTTGTAGTGGTTGCACTTACACCACTGTGTTGGCCACCAAATACACCGCCAATACACATCGGTTCACCATTACCGTTACAAATCATGAGATCGTCCTGATGCAGTTTTCTTTCTTTACCATCGAGGGTAACAAAAGGCGTTTCTGCAGGAAGATTTTTCACCACTACTTTGTTGCCTGTGATGGCTGTTGCATCAAAAGCATGAAGTGGTTGACCGGTTTCATGTAAAATGAAATTGGTAATGTCTACAATATTATTAATGGGGCGTTGACCGATGGCTTTCAAGCGTTGTTGCAGCCATAGCGGACTTTCTCCCACTTTTACATTTTTGATGGTAATGCCCGAATAGCGCTGACACGCATTGGTGTTTTCAATGCTCACTTGAATAGGGGCTGCTCCCGCACTTGTTTTTACATTGAAAGAGGGGAGTGTTACTTTCAAGTCTTTTTTATCGTGATGACTTAAGTAAGCACATACATCTCTTGCCACACCCCAATGGCTCATTGCGTCCATTCGGTTGGGGGTAAGGCCTATTTCGTAGATAAAGTCATTGTGAAGTTTGAAATAAGTAGCGGCGGGCGTTCCTACCGGTGTATCGGCAGGAAGAATCATGATACCGGAGTGGTCTTCGCTCAAGCCAATTTCATCTTGAGCACAGATCATTCCCATGCTTTCAGAGCCTCTGATCTTGGCGAGTTTCATAGTAATGGGTTCGCCATTGAAGGGATAAATGGTGGTTCCAACTGGAGCTACCACTACTTTTTGGCCTGCAGCTACGTTGGGTGCTCCACAAATAATATTCAACGGAGTTTCAGCACCAATGTTTACAGTTGTAAGGGATAACTTATCGGCATTGGGATGTTTTTCACAAGTCAATACTTCTCCAATCACCAAGCCTTTCATACCTCCTTTCACTTCCTCGTAAGGAACAAGGCTTTCTACTTCCAAACCAATTGAAGTCAGGATCTTGCTTAAACGCTCGGGGTCTGGTTGAACCGGTAAATATTCACAAAGCCATTGATAACTAATAGTCATAAAAATTCGCTGCTTAATTCTTCAAAATAAGGGTGGCAAAGATACTGTTTTAGCCGCTAATATGAGGCTAAACCATATCTGGCATCGTTTACTTCAATCCAATAGCCATCGGGGTCCTGAAACCAGATTTGGTGCACACCGTCGACCCGAGTTGTGATGGATTGCTTTTTTCCGCTGACGTCTTCGTAGCTCAGTTTATTGGCTTCCAGTTTCTTTACAAAATCGGTTACGTTTTCTACTGAAAAGCAGATATGATTGTTTTTAAAATACTCTTTTCTTTCGGGGGCACCTTCAATGATGTGCATGGAAGCACCTCCTCCAATATTCAACCAAAGGTGTTTGCCGTCGTGAAAGGGTTCGGGGATCGAATCGAGTCCTAGAATCTGCGTATAAAAATGACCACTCTTAGAGAGGTTCTGAACGAAAATAGCGAGGTGGTTGATTTTTGCTTTTGTTTGTGCTTTGGTTTGAATGGTAACAAACAATAGCAGGCTTGCGATCAGTAAATGCTTCATGGTTCTAAGGTAGGAATTAATAGCTACAGGAATAAGGAACCAATGATTTTGATTGCTTCATTTCTTAGCAAAATGAGGCGTGAAGGCATTTGTAGGAAAGATGGGTATGAGCCAAATATTTTTTTAATAAAAATGAAGACTTTTTCTGTGCGTATTTTTTAAAGAAGGGCGTAAATTGTGGACAATTGCACTGTTTTCTGTGGATAAGCCGGTATTCCTGTTTATAAATCGGGTGCAATTGTTGATTGAATGTGATTGTGATGGGGATAGTTTTGGGTGTTTAAAAGTAGGAAACGGACAAGAAAAACAAGAGATTAAATTCGCTGTCCGACCGTAACAAAGGCCTAATGTCCAATAGCCACATTGAGAAGAATAGCAGTTGATTTTTGAGGATTTTAATTTCTAACTAATTATGGATTTAACGAATTTAAATAAAGATCGGGCCAAGGCCCGGAGGGGAAAGCCTTCTGTAGACCTTAGCTCAATGGTGTACGGAAAAGTACCTCCACAAGCGAAAGATTTAGAAGATGCAGTTCTGGGTGCCATCATGCTTGAAAAGAGTGCATTCGATACAGTGATCGAGATCTTGAAGCCCGAATGTTTTTATGTAGATGCGCACCAGCGAATTTTCCGTGCCATGCAAAGCTTGCAACAAAAGAATCAGCCCATTGATATTTTGACTGTTGTGGAAGAACTTCGCATGCGCGAAGAATTGGAAGTGGTTGGCGGTCCTTACTATGTGACCAAACTTACCAATTCAGTGGTTAGTGCGGCCAATATTGAAACGCACGCTCGTATCATTCTTCAAAAATTCATTCAACGTGAATTGATTCGCATCAGCGGTGAAATTATTTCTGATTCATATGAAGACAGTACCGATGTATTCGACTTGCTCGATGATGCGGAGAGTAAACTGTTTGAGATCACAAACAATCACCTGCGTAAAAACTTCGATAGCATTGATTCTGTATTGGTGAAAACTGTACAGCGTATTGAAGATATGCGTAATCGTGAGGAAGATATTACCGGTGTTCCAAGTGGATTTAGTTCTTTGGATCATTTAACCTACGGATGGCAAAATACCGACTTGATTATCTTGGCTGCTCGTCCTTCAGTGGGTAAAACAGCTTTTGCCTTGAACCTTGCACGCAATGCATGTTTGCATCCTACCAAACCAACCGGTGTTGCTTTCTTCAGTTTAGAGATGAGTTCTGCGCAGCTGGTACAACGTATTTTGAGTGCTGAAAGTGAGATTTGGTTAGAGAAAATTGCTCGTGGTAAATTGGAAGACCACGAAATGAAACAACTCTATGCAAAGGGTATTTCAAAGTTGGCGAAAGCACCGATGTATATTGATGATACGGCAGCGTTGAACATTTTCGAATTGCGTGCGAAATGTCGCCGCTTGAAGAATAAACACAATATTGGAATTATCATCATCGACTATTTGCAGTTGATGACCGGTGGTGGAGAAAAGAATACCAACCGCGAACAAGAGATCAGTAAAATTTCTCGCGATTTAAAAGGATTGGCGAAGGAGTTGAATGTTCCGGTTATTGCGCTTTCACAGTTGAGTCGTGCGGTTGAATCGCGTAAAGAAGGGGATAAGATTCCTCAATTGAGTGACCTTCGTGAATCGGGAGCCATTGAACAAGATGCCGACATGGTAATGTTCTTGTACCGTCCGGAATACTATGGTATTACTGCAAATGAGAATGGTGAAAGCAATAAAGGAGAAACGCACGTAAAGATTGCAAAACACCGTAACGGTTCTTTGGATACTGTGAAGCTGAGAGCCTTGTTGCATATTCAGAAATTTGTGGAGTTTGGGGAAGATGATTTTGGTGGTATTGGTGGAAGCAATTGGAAGCCTATTCAACCTGATAGAGGTGGTGCCGGTGGCGATGATCCGGGAGCGCGTTTGTACATTCAAGCGGGAAGTAAGATGAATGATTTGCCGATGGATGATATGGAGGATACTCCATTTTAATTAAGAATTAAATGATTAATAATTAATAATGAAACAGCCGGGAGCAGGAACGAGGAAGCGAGGAGCGAGGATAGAGGAAACGGGAAGGGAGGGATACTGATGCATAGGCAGCGTTGCGGTGAAAAAAATAGTATTTAAAAGCTATTGAATTATATTGCAAGGCGATCGGGAACGATCGCCTTGTTTTGTATATGGCTGCTCCATTTTTTTATATTGCCGATAGTCCAATTGTGAATCAAAGTTTGGTGCTTGATGAGGAGAACTCTCGTCATGTGGTTTCTGTATTGAGAATGGAAGAAGGCGAAGCCTTGCAGCTAACAGACGGTAAGGGCAATTTGTATCAGGCCAGGTTAGATCATGCACATAAGAAGAAGGCCTCGGTGGTTATTGAGTCGTCTACCTTTCAAGAGAAAGCCTTGTATAGAAGAGGAGTTGCTGTAGGATTGTTGAAACAATCGGCTCGTTTTGAGTGGTTTTTAGAGAAAGCCACTGAAATGGGTATTACAGATATTATTCCATTGATCACCGACAGAACGGAGCGCCAGCATTTTCGGAAAGATCGAATGATGGGGGTATTGGTAAGTGCTTTGATTCAAAGTCAACAAGTATGGTTGCCCGAATTGTTGGATCCAATAGAGTTGGAGGCCTTCCCCTGGGAGCACTGGAGCCATGCATCTATTAGCATTGCTCATTGCGAAGAACGAGTAAAGATTCCTTTTGCTGAGCAAGTTCAAAAAACAATCGGCGACAAAATCATATTAATTGGTCCGGAGGGAGATTTTTCTCTTGAAGAAATTCAAACAGCTGTTTCAAAAGGAGCAACTGAAGTGAGTTTGGGCGAAACAAGACTGAGAACAGAAACGGCTGCCATGGTAGCAGCCGCCTTATTGGTTCAAATACATTAGTGAGCCATATCACTCTCCGGTTTTGATTCGGGAAGTTGTGGTTCATTCAGTTTTACTACTCTTCTTTTTTCTTTTTTACGCATCCACATGTTCATTAATTCTACGCCAAAGCTGAATGCCATAGCAAAGTAGATGTATCCTTTGTCGATATGACTTCCATGAACGGGTTCTAATCCTTCGAAGAAAAGGCTGAAACCAACCATTAAAAGGAAAGATAAGGCTAACATTTTCAGTGTTGGGTGTTTGTGAATGAACACAGAAATTTTATCGGCAAAAAAGAACATTACGATCATGGCGATGATCACTGCAATGATCATTACGGTAACAATTTTCGCCAAACCAACGGCTGTGATGATAGAGTCGAATGAAAATACGGTATCAACAATCAGGATTTGCGTGATAAGGGTTCCAAAAGAGGCCTTTTTGGCTTCTCCAGCACTTTCTTCTTCTCCTTCTAATTTGTGGTGAATTTCTTTTACGGTTTTGTATAGCAAGAAGATACCACCCACAAACATGATCACATTTCTAAGTGTGAATCCATAACCGGTTAGGTTTTTTAGGAATTCAATTTCTCTGTTTCCATTGTTAACCAACCAGCCAATAGCCATAAGCAAACAAACGCGAATGGCGATGCCACCAAACATCCAAATACGACGCGCTTTGAGTTTTTCGGCGTCGGACATACGACCCATTAAGATGGATACGAAGATTACGTTATCAATCCCTAATACAATTTCGAGGGTAGCAAGTGTGAGTAGGCTAATTAATGCATCTACGGATAAAAGTTCACTCATTGTTCTGTAGTCTTTTAAGTCGGCAAAATTAGTGTATTTACGAATTCGGGTCGGGGATTCTACGCAAAATCCTCATTTTGAACTAATTGGCACAATTTTTAAGTAGATAGAGAAGTTTAATCAACAAAATAAAGCCTATCGCCCAGATTTACATTATTGAAAACGCAACCGTATGAAAAGGGTTCTTCTTTTGGGCACTATTTTTTGGAGTATTTACGCACAGGCACAATCAGATTATAAAGTTGGAATCAAGCTTGGAGGCGGTTATGCGCATGACTTTCCGGGCATGAATGGCAATGCTGTTCACATTGAAGGGTACTTTCCTTTTTTTAAGAAAATGGAAGGGGCTATTGGTTTGAAAAATATTTCCATAACCGGAATGCCTCGAACCAAAGAAGTAGAGGAATATACAAAAGCGAATACTGTTGACTTTAGCATCTATTATCTACCGATTGCTACTGATCGATCTACACTAAGAATTGGATTGGGATATTCCTTTATTGGTTACAGTATTCGTCGCACCTATCCTGCTCCAACCAATACCGATCCTACCACACCCGTTCAAACACAAAGCTATAATTGGCCCAAAGTAGATACCAAGAGTCGCACTTCAGGGTCTATTGTAGTAGTGGAATATGCGTATCGAATTGGCAAGCTTCCTCTTTCAATAGGCGCAAGAGCCGCGTATTACAAGGCATATGATGGGGTGAGTTTTGTGGGAGGGTTTTTGCAATACGAAATCAATTAATAATTAATAAGTAATAATTAATAATGGAACAGCCGGGTAGTTAATTGGTGAATTTGAGAGTTTGTAAATGTGGGAATGAAATAAAGAACCACGGAGGCTCGGAGCCACGGGGGTAACGAAGCGAGCATTAGCTCGCGTAGTTTAGTTCAAGCGTAAGCTTGTGCATGTTTAAAAAAGGAGAAGAACAGGGGGTAAATTAGAAACTAAAGACACCATCCTGTAAATCATGATTGCTGTTAGGTTTATTGAATGTCGGATGCTAATCTGTGAGAATCTGTTTTAATCTATTCCATCTGTGGTCAAAATTTCTAAAGCCTAAAGCCTAAACCCCAAAGCCTAACTAATCATTTAACATTCGGCTGCCTTGTCAATTGAATATTGCGGTTCTCCTATGTTAATTGCCGGAATAGTTGTATATTATAATCAATTATCGGCCGCAGCAGCTTCATGAAGATCATTCGTATAGCAAGTTTAATTCTGATTGTGTTTCTTTTTACGAAATGTGATAAGAAAGATGATCCTCCTATTCCTCCTGTTATAGGTATGGCAAGTATTACTACGGTGGCTGCTTCATATGTTAGTATTGATTCTGCAATTGTTGGCGGCCTTATTACAATGAATGGCGATACTGCTAGGATCATTGAATCGGGTATTGTGTACGATACCAATCCCAATCCCACTGTAAATAGTTATAAAACCATCAAGAACGTTGATTCCGGGACATTTACGGTTTTGCTAACCAATCTCAATCAGGCAACTACCTACTACTTCAAAGCATACATGGTGAGCTCAAGAGGCATTACCTATGGAAACTCTTTGACCTTTAAAACACTGGTAAAGAACCAGACAGATAATATTCGCTTTATTAAAAAATTGGAAGAGTTTTATCACCAAGGAAACCCTTCGGTAACGAGTAGAATACGAACCTATACTTTTTCTTTCGACAATTTAAACAGGCTCGTAAGTGTTGGTTTGAGGAATTATATGAGCATTGGCTTTGATACAGCCACTTGTAGTTTATTTTATCAAGGCAGTAGTCCAAAGCCTTATAAGATCATCACTCCGGTTACCTCCACCATCAATCCGGTAAAATATGATACGGTTTATTTTACATACAATGGAGCCAATCAACTTGTTTTGGATTCATCCAATCAAACCAGTGAGCTATCGTCAACTCAAAGAATACCGGTAAAGCGTGTGTACGACCGATCTAGTTTGAGTGTTACAAGGATTGAATGGTTCAGGCCGTTTACGTTGAATGGTTCACCGGAACTGTGGCGCTCTGATGTTATCAACAATCAGACCATTGGAATGACCACTCAATTTTATTCACCCGGGAACAATAGGGGAAACTATGCTAAAACAGAAACCTTTACCTACAGTACTTATCGCAATCCACTTGGTGAATTAAATATTAGCGGTACTATTTTTTCTTTGATCTATCACCCAACTAACTATGAAATATTGGGAAATTCATTTCACAAAGCGGTGTACAATTCTAATATTCTTCCCTACTATTTAGATTTCTTCTCCCAAAAAATTCCAACGAGTTTTTACCTCGGCGGATTTACTGCCAGTGATTTTTTGATCGGCGCTCAATATGATCATTTTACCGTTGCCATTACGGCTCTGCCTGGTAGTACGATTTATCCATCCAAAATAGAAGTGAAGGGCAGTACCTCTTATCCCGACGATAGTTTTATTTATTTGTACAGTTATCAGTAGCAGATTGAAGGGATAATACATGTATTGGTTCAACTCAGAAGATCAGTAACCCAATAATCACATCGTCGAATTCACGAATTATTATTTCAGCAGTTTCTTCACAATTCCCGGTCCTTCGTAAATGAATCCGGTCCAAACTTGAATGAGGGTGCCACCTGCTTTTTTCTTTTCTGCTGCATCTTCTGCTGTGAAGATGCCTCCGGAAGCAATGATGGGAATTTTGCCTCCCGTTTTTTCGTTGATATAAGAAATCAATGCAGTTGCTTTTTCGCGAACAGGAGCACCGCTTAGTCCACCTGCACCAATTTTCTCAACGGTTGTTGTAGGGGTAATTAATTGTTCTCTCGAGATAGTGGTATTTGCTGCTACAAGCCCATCTAAATTGATTTCCAACGCAAGTTCAATTACATCATCTACTTGTGAGGGTGTTAAATCGGGTGCTATTTTCAGTAAAATGGGTTTCGGATGTGCTTGCTGTTTGTTGATGGTTTGTAAATGCGACAAAATTTTATGCAAAGCATCTTTTTCCTGAAGGGCTCTCAATCCGGGAGTATTGGGGCTGCTTACATTCACAACGAAATAGTCTACCAAGTCGAACAATGCACGGAAACAAATTTCATAGTCTTTCCAAGCGTCTTCGTTCGGGGTTATTTTATTTTTTCCAATATTTCCACCAATGATCAGGGATGATTTTGCTCCTTTTTTTTCTAATTCTTTTGTGCGCCAGGTTTTTAAGCGATCGGCAATAAGTTTTACGCCATCGTTGTTAAAACCCATTCTATTGATGAGTGCTTTGTCGGCCGGAAGACGAAACAAACGCGGCTTCTCATTTCCTTCTTGAGCCAAGGGAGTGACGGTTCCTATTTCTACAAATCCGAAACCGAGGGTCTCTAATTCTCTTAGGTATCTAGCGTTCTTATCAAAACCGGCTGCCAATCCAACTTCATTTTTGAATTCAATTCCCCATACCGTTTTTGGAATTGGGTTTTTAGGCGCGAATTGATTTCTTAGCAATAAGCGGATGGGGGAAAAGCTGCAAAGAAACTGCAAGCTGTTCATAGCGAAATAATGTACTTTTTCGGCGTCGAACCAAAACAAAATAGAGCGAATAATAGCATACATAGGGTTGCGAAGATACGATCAAAAAAAGCATCATTATTTGCTTTTACAATTGGAACCCTTTAACTTTGATCTATAAAGTTGCATAAACAACTATTTTAATTCTTCAAATACAACGATATGCAAGAAGCCTATATTGTTGCAGGACTTCGTTCTGCGGTTGCCAAGTCGAAACGCGGTGGTTTTCGTTTTACGCGCCCGGATGATTTAGCCATTGATATTATTAAGCAGTTGATGGCATCTGTTCCTGCGGTGGAAGCCAATTTAGTGGATGATGTTATTGTAGGCAATGCCGTTCCGGAAGCGGAGCAGGGCTTGCAAGTTGGAAGAATTATTGCTGCCAGAGCGTTGGGTATTCAAGCGCCCGGTTTAACGGTGAACCGTTATTGTGCTTCCGGATTGGAGACGATTGCTATGGCTACTGCTAAAATTAGGACCGGAATGGCAGAATGCATCATTGCAGGTGGAGTTGAAAGCATGAGTTTGGTACCTACGGCGGGTTGGAAAACAGTACCAGCTTATTCTATAGCCAGTGATGAACCCGATTACTATTTGAATATGGGATTAACGGCTGAGGCTGTAGCAAAAGATTATAAAGTAAGTAGGGAAGACCAAGATGCGTTTGCCTTGGCTTCACATCAAAAGGCATTGAATGCCATAGAAAAAGGGTATTTCAAATCAGGTATTGCGCCTGTAACCGTAACTGAAGTGTATCTCGATGAGAAAATGAAAAAGCAACAGCGCAGTTATGTTGTGGATACCGATGAGGGACCTCGCGCCGATACCAATGTAGAGGCTTTGGCAAAATTGAAACCGGTATTTGCCGCGAATGGAACCGTTACTGCGGGCAATTCTTCTCAAACTTCAGACGGGGCTGCATTTGTGATGGTAATGAGTGAGCGATTGATGAAGTCGTTGGGATTGAAGCCTATTGGTCGTTTGGTGGGAAGTGCGGTAGCAGGTGTTCATCCCAGAATTATGGGAATAGGACCTGTGGCAGCCATTCCAAAAGTGCTAAAACAAACCGGGTTGAGTCAATCACAAATTGACCTTATTGAATTAAACGAAGCCTTTGCTTCTCAGAGTTTAGCTGTTATTCGTGAACTGAATTTAGATCCTTCTATTGTAAATATTAATGGCGGCGCCATCGCATTAGGGCATCCGTTGGGTTGTACCGGCTGCAAGCTCACCATTCAGGTTCTCAACGACCTTTCTCGGTTAAACAAAAAATATGGAATGGTGACAGCCTGTGTGGGCGGGGGCCAGGGAATTGCCGGTATTATTGAACGCATTGATTAAGTGGGTTATATGTGAAATTCCACTATCTTCGTGTTGGTTAGGTCAACTGGTAGATAGCAACTCAATCCGCATTCCTATTTTATTCGCATATTCTCACTATTAAGCAACGGTTATTGGTGTAATCAATTGTTTTTATGCCTGTAACGTGAGTATGCGTATAGAGAACTCGTAATTAGCACGTATCGTAAAAATTGATATGTGTGATTGACAACCAGACTGGCGCCTCATGATTAAGATTTTTGTTACAGACGATCAGGAATTATACCTGGAGGGATTATGTTTACTTCTTGATAAGCAACCCGGAATTAAAGTGGTTGGATCCTGCCGAAGCGG
Source organism: Endoryza foliicola (assembly GCF_050589245.1). Classification (NCBI taxonomy): domain Bacteria; kingdom Pseudomonadati; phylum Bacteroidota; class Chitinophagia; order Chitinophagales; family Chitinophagaceae; genus Endoryza; species Endoryza foliicola. The sequence goes on from NZ_JBOBEW010000004.1 coordinate 39,178, forward strand.
GAACGCCTTGCTATCTCAAATTCCATCATTGGATGCAGATGTGCTATTGCTTGATGTGAATCTCCCCGATATAGAAGAAGAAGTGCTTTTAAAGGGAATCAGGGAACAAAAACCTGATTTGAAGGTATTATACCTAACCATGATGCGAGGCACAAGGTATATTCACAAACTTACCAAACTGGGAATTCAAGGCTATTTGTTGAAAAATGCGGGCATTGAAGAATTGAAAAAAGCCATAGAAACCGTGGCTTCGGGCCAGCAATTTTTTAGTAAAGAAGTGAATATTGCCGATGACGACGATTTCCGCAATACCATTACCATTGGTGACCGCCAGATTGGTGAAATCCTTTCCAAACGTGAAATTGAAATATTGAAGCTGATTTGTAAAGAATTCAGCAATGCTGAAATTGCCGGAAAGTTGTTCTTGAGCATCAGTACGGTTGAAACGCATCGCAAGAATTTGATCTCGAAATTGGGCGTTAATAATACCGTGGGTTTGGTGAAGTTTGCTATCAAGAATAATTTGATCGATTGATCATTTTATGCAAGCCTTTAGCCCACGAACATTCAATTAAAATACGTTAGTGCTAACCAGGCTATCTTTATTACTTCTCTTCTTACTATCCGGAATTGTTGCTCATACGCAACGAGACACCACTTATTTAAGGCAACTCTACGATCGTTGTTTAGATTTCGATGAAACAAAGAAAGACTCTTTATTGATAGCGGCTAATTTAATTGAGTCTGAATCGGTAAAACTTAAGTTTAAGTCGGGAAAAGTATTAGCGTATCGACTGTTTGGTATACATCAGGAGATGTACAATAATTTGGAGAAGGCCATTGAGTTTTATTACAAGTGTTTAGAGGAAGCCCGTTCGCTGCAAATCATTAATTATGAAATTTCAGCATACAGCGATTTGGCCATAGCATATATGCAGTTGGAAAAGCCTGATGCAGCAAAGGGGTATTTTGTACTCTGTGCACAGAAATCGCTGCAATCGGGTGAATTGCTCTCGATATTAAATTCTTACACCAATTTGGGAGGTATCTACAATACCCTTCATAAATACGATAGCGCCAAGTATTATTTGCAAGAGGCCATTCGACTAGGCGGACCTTTAGGCGAATCGGTCTACGATATGAGTACAACCTATAACAATTTGGGTAATACTTATTTCAGAGAGGGAGATTATGAGAAAGCTTTGGAGAATTTCGTCTTGAATTATAAAAAGCATTCCAATGGTTCCGGCGATAATGAGAGCTTTTGGGTCGATCATTTGAACCTATCCGATACCTATCTTCAGTTAGGGCAGATGAAGTTAGCGAGGTTACATGGGGATTCTTCTTTATACATCGCAGAATTGTTAGGATCAATTTCTAAAAAGGCAGACTCTTATGCTTTGAAGTCGCGTATTGAAGCACAAGATCGAAATTACAAGTTGGCGTATGAATATTCATTGAAGTGGCATGAATTGGATTCGGCAATAATTAACAAGGAAACCCAATTGAAAATTGCTGAATTGCAGGAACGATTTAATGTGAAAGAGAAAGAAGCACAAAATAGTTTTCTGATGGCAAGAGTGGAGCGACAGATGTTCCAAAATAGGGCCATCAGTGTTTTGTCGATCTTACTTGGATTGGTAGTAGTGTTGGTGGCCATTGCTTTTATTACCAAGCGTAATGCGAATAGACGTTTGGAAATGAATAATATTCTGATGCAAGAGCAGAATGAAAAATTGATTGAATTGAACCGGGAGAAGAATTCCTTGATTAGTATTGTTTCCCATGATTTGAATACGCCCTTCGCTACGATTCAATTGTGGGTACAATTGATGCAAACAGACGCAGGGAATTTAACTCAAGAACAGCAGAAGAGCTTGCTGCGCATTCAACAAGCAGGAGAGGCCGGACAAGCATTGATTACCCGAATTCTAGATGTGGAAAAGCATGAAAAAATAAGTGTAGCTTCTATTGAGCTTACCAAATTTGATATGATTATGTGCATGGAGAGTTTGAAAGCCAATTTCGAACCTATGGCGGCCAAGAAAGACATCACTATCACCCTAATCCACCCACGCGATGCAGTTTATATTATGAGTGATCGACAGTTGGTGAATCGGATCTTTGAAAACTTAGTTTCTAATGCAATCAAGTATTCGCCTAAAGGCCGGCAGGTTACGATTCTTTTAAAAAACTTTGAAGAGTTGGTTCAAGTTGAAGTGTTAGATGAGGGCGTGGGCATTGCGTCAGATGAGCTTCCTTTTATTTTTGATAAGTACAGTAAAGTTAGTTCTGTTCCAACAGACGGTGAATCGTCTACCGGATTAGGACTTTCTATCGTGAAACGAATAGTAGAGGAATTGAATGGTTCAATCGCTTGCAGCAGTGAGTTAGGAAAGGGAACGCGTTTCAATGTGATTTTAAAAAAATAGGGCGAATCAATACTATTGGTCCATAATTTGCGTTATCTGATTGTCTTACTAACCCAATTTTTATAAGACTAGAACCCCAAAGCGAAAGTTTTGGGGTTTTGTTTTTGCGCAAAGGTTCTCGGAGTTTTAGGAGAAACTCAAAGTAGTATGAAAATTTCTGAAGGACTTGGAAAAGTACACAGATTATCTCTCGATACAGTTTTGATTGCGTTGATGCGCTTTGGTTTTAAGACCTTAGTTTCACCTGCCGTCTAAACTTTTTCTTTCCTACCTTTATGGTGAAAACTTGAATTACATGCAACTTTCTATCACCACTCCGGCATTACTGTTTCCTGCGATCTCATTGTTGATGTTGGCGTATACCAACCGTTTTTTGGCACTGGCGAGTTTGATTCGGAATTTGCACGATAAATACAAGAAGGACACAGATCAAAAGCACTTGATTGAGCAGATTCGTAATTTAAGAGCTAGAATTCGATTGATTCGCTCGATGCAAGCTTTTGGTGTAATGAGTTTTCTTTTTTGCGTGGTGTGTATGTTTTGTATTTTCAAGGAATGGGAGCATGCCAGCTATATTATATTTGCCGGCAGTATTTTGGCTTTCATTATTTCCCTTTTGATTTCCCTTACAGAAATAACACTTAGCACCAGGGCATTGGAATTAGAGCTGAGCGATATGGAAGAACTCAGCAAGACCAATATTTTTACAGATATCTTACGATCGAAAGAAGAAAAAGACTAAAGGTTAAATTCCTTTGGAGGGGTGTTTTTGTAATCTTCGTTGTATCTCACAAAAAAGTAAAGGTAGATAACTCTGCTCAGCCGCATCAACCATGGTTGCAATACCACCAATAAGAGAATGTTCAATCCGAGCCACCAAAAGAAGCGCTTATCATGACTACTCATGCCAATTAAGACCCACCAAGCAACAAAGGAGGCAACAGAGAGTGCTACTGAAAGCGCATAGCTAACATAGCCTGTACCATACCAAAAACCCTGCTCCAATTCAAAACGTTGTTTGCATTCTTCACAATGCTCAGGCATGTCGAATACCTTTTTTAAGTTCCAAGGATTGCCGGAATTAAACATTTTTCCTCTGCGACAGCGTGGGCATTTCATTGATAAGATGCTCCAGAAATAGTTTGGGCGAGTGGTATTGCTCATACTGCAAAGGTAATTTTTTCTTTTTGTTGAAAGGTGACAAACATCACCCTTCCAAATAATCTATCGAAATCTCCATCCACAATCCTTTTTAAAAGAAAATCCTTGATGCCATTTTGGAAATGATATCAAGGATTTTGGTTACTGGCCATTTTAGCTTGCGTTTATGCGCCTGCTGTCATTTGCTGCCATTTTTTTCTTTCGCCTATTTGCTGACGCCACATAGCGTAGTACAAACCTTTTTCATTCAGGAGGGTTTCGTGATTGCCGGTTTCAACTACATCGCCTTGTTCCAATACATAGATCCTATCGGCATGCATAATGGTTGACAAACGGTGAGCAATGAGAATGGTAACCTGATTTTTTTCTTCTGAGATGGCTCTGATCGTGTTTGTGATGTCTTCTTCTGTCAATGAATCGAGGGCAGAAGTGGCTTCATCGAAAATCAATAACTTAGGTTTTCTCAGAAGTGCTCGGGCAATGGAAAGACGTTGCTTTTCACCTCCCGATAATTTGAGACCGCCTTCGCCGATCATGGTATCAAGTCCTTTTTCCGCACGAGCCAATAATCTTTGACAACTGGCTTTATTCAAAACATCCGTTAACTCCTCGTCCGTTGCTTGAGGGTACACGAATAGCAGATTTTCCTTAATAGTACCGGAGAACAACTGGGTATCTTGCGTTACGAATCCAATTTGGTTGCGCAAGTCGTCGAAATTAATGGAATTTTCGTCCATGCCATTATAAAGAATGCTTCCTTCTTGTGCTCGATAGAGACCCACCAACAATTTCATCAAAGTGGTTTTTCCGGAGCCCGAAGGTCCTACAAAAGCAATTGTTTCTCCTTTTTTTGCATGAAAACTAATCTCGTTAATTGCTTTAGCCGACGCTGTTTGATGTTTGAACCCAACGCCTTTGAATTCCAATGTTTGAATAGGACCCAAGGGTTTGGGATCAGCAGCAACCGGTTCCGGTTGTTTGTTCATCAAATTATGGAAGTTGTTCAAAGAAGCTTCTGCTTCTCTATAAGAAAGGATGATGTTCCCAATTTCTTGCAAAGGTCCGAATACAAAGAAAGAGAAGATTTGCATCGTCACCAATTGGCCAGCATCCATTGTTTTATGAAAAATCAGCATCATCAGTACAAAAAGAATGATCTGACGTAAAGTATTCACCAAGGTGCCTTGGATAAAGCTGATGCTTCGTATGCGTTTTACTTTGGTAAGTTCTAGTCCAAGAATTTTATAGGTGTTCTTGTTCAAGCGGTCTACTTCTTGTCCGGTTAAACCAAGACTTTTTACAAGCTCAATATTTCTCAAACTTTCGGTTGTTGAACCTGCCAGAGAAGTGGTTTGTCCAACAATGGTTTTTTGGATCTGTTTTACTTTCTTACTTAAAACATTGGTGATGAATGAAAGTCCAAGAATACCACCAAGATAGATCAACGGAATGCTCCAGTTGATATAGATGGCGGCATAAATAAATACGAAACCGATACCTACAATGATTCCGAAAAGCAAGTTGATGCTATAAGTCATGAACTTTTCTACATCGGTTCTAACTTTTGTAAGAACGGAGAGGGTTTCACCACTTCTTTGATCTTCGAACTCTTGATAGGGGAGTTTCATGGCGTGTTTCAATCCATCCGTAAACACTTTCGCGCCAAATTTCTGGATGATCACATTGAGGAAGTAGTCTTGAAAGTTTTTAGCAATTCTGCTGATCATAGCTACTGTAATGGAGGCCAAAACCAACCAACCTATTCCGTAGATCACATCCGCTTTACCGGCTTTGTTGATGAATTCTTTTTTCATGAACAGGTAATCGTTTTCTTGGAAGGGGCCAAGTTGTTCTTTACCTGAAAGATGTTCGTTGGCGAGGTTGATCATTTTACCAAAAATAATCGGGTCGCAAAGCGAAAATCCGGTATTAATAGCAGCAAGGAGAATGGTTAAGGCTACCAGCCATTTATAGGGGCTGAGGTACTTTAAAAGTATTTTCATAATGAGGCTCTGGTTTCAAATACTGTGCGAAGCTAGGATTAATTGCCAATATGGCACTTATCCTAAGGTAACTTGCCCTCGATAGGATCAAAATACACCTATGGGAGTATTGGATGCAATAGCACAAATCGATTGTTTTGGGAAACTATTTTACCATGTCGACTCAATTACGCTCCTGTATTAAACCTTATGTTCTTTTCATAGTATTGGTTCTGTTGTTTTCCGGGGCAAAGGCCCAACACACTGGCTATCTGGGACTTCACGGAGGTTGGGGAAGTGCTCAGGGCAAAGAACTGAAGTTGGGGTCCGGTATTTGTTTAGACCTGGAATTGCCTTTGGGAGAAAAAGTACTGTTGAATTTTAGACCCTCTTTGAACCGGAGGAGTTTCAATTATGGTGGATTAAGTCCGATGGTTGAAAAAGCAACCTATTTTGACATACCGGTGACCCTTATTTTCTTAAAAGAAGACCAGGATGATCTGGGCTTCTATGGTGGATTTGGGGCCTATTATGGAATGGCATTGAGTGGAAAAGTGAAACGTTATGATAATTCCGGAAATTTGAGCTGGTCTGCCATGAAGTTTGGGGAAAAAGCAACCGATGATAGGGTAAGGACAGACTTTGGTGCAGTGCTTGATTTTGGCGTTCGATTTGGAGAGGGTAAGCGAACTGCAAAGGTAGGTCTTCAAATTATGCATGGTATTAAAGACATTGCACCGGCAGAACTGCAGAACAATCCCACCGCGAGCATTTCACGCCGACTTCGGAACTACACCTTTTATGTAGCAGTTGCATTATTCTAGATGGATAAACACTGCCTATTATAAGTGAATATGGTGTTGAGTCGATATGGTTAGTGATGTTTCATTTAACCTGCCCATCCTTCTCTATCCAAACTTCTAAAATGAATGGCTTCGGCTACGTGTTCGGGCTGAATGCTTTGACTTCCGGCTAGGTCGGCAATGGTGCGACTCACTTTTAATATTCGATCGTAAGCCCGAGCTGAAAGATTCAATTTGTTCATCGCAATTTTCAACAGGTTTTGTCCCACATTGGAAAGCTCTGCATGTTCTTTCAATGATTTTGAACTCATTTGGGCATTGCAATAAATACCCGGTTCGTTTTTATAGCGCTCGGCTTGTAATTCCCTTGCAGCAATCACTCGTTCACGAATTTGCGAGGAACTTTCGCCCTGTTGTTTTTTGGCCAGTTCATTGAAAGGGACGGGCGTTACTTCTACATGTAAATCGATTCGGTCGAGCAACGGCCCTGATACCTTGTTCAAATATTTCTGAACACCGCCCGGTGGACAAGAGCATGTTTTTTCAGGATGATTGTAGTAACCGCAAGGACAGGGATTCATGCTGGCAATAAGCATAAAAGAAGCGGGAAATTCCAAAGCTAATTTTGCTCTGGAGATGTTTACTTTTCGTTCTTCCATCGGTTGTCGCATCACTTCCAATGCCGAGCGTTTGAATTCGGGCAGTTCATCTAAGAACAAGACACCATTGTGTGCCAGTGAAATTTCACCCGGTTGTGGAATGCTACCGCCCCCAACTAGCGCGGCATCTGAAACTGAATGGTGGGGACTGCGAAAGGGTCTTTTAGAAACCAAATGCGCGTTCTCTGGAAGTTTACCCGCCACGCTGTGGATTTTCGTTGTTTCTAAAGCTTCGTGTAAGGATAAGGGTGGAAGAATAGAGGGCATTCTTTTGGCAAGCATGGTTTTGCCGGCGCCCGGTGGTCCAATGAGAATGGCATTGTGACCTCCCGCTGCCGCAATCTCTAAGGCGCGTTTGATGTTTTCTTGGCCTTTCACGTCACTGAAGTCGAATTCAAAATCGTATTGAGTATCGAAGAATTCTTCTCGGGTATTTACTTGAACGGCTTGAAGAGATTCGGGATTGACGAGGAAGTCGATCACTTCATTGATATGCGTTACGCCGTATACCTCTAAATTATTCACCATGCCGGCTTCCCTTGCGTTTGACTTGGGTACTAGCATCCCCTTAAAGCCTTCTTTTCTGGCTGTAATTGCCATTGGAAGGGTTCCTTTAACCGGCAAGATGCTGCCATCCAAACTCAACTCTCCCATGATGATGTATTGATCGAGCGGAACGGTGTATTTCAATGCTTCGCTACCTGCGAGAATGCCAATGGCTATCGGCAGATCGAATGCTGTTCCCGATTTTCGAATATCGGCCGGAGAAAGATTCACCAATATCTTTGTTCGGGGCATTTCAAATTTGTTGCTTTTGAGAGCACTTTCAACGCGCTGCAGACTTTCTTTTACGGCACTATCCGGCAATCCAACAATATAATAGCCGGCTCCTGCCAAAACATTAACCTCAATGGTAATAGTAGTTGCATCTACTCCGTAAACCGCACTTCCAAAAGTTTTTACCAGCACTGTGAAGAGTTTAGATCATTAAATGAGGGTGTAAATTTAGAATAATGAATTCAAGAATGGTGCGGGTTGTACAACGGAAAGTGAGAGTGAATTTGATAAATGACAGGGGTAGTAATTATAAATAATGAAACAGATGGCGATTTTGCGGTTTTGAGATGCGAGAAAGACTGTAAGCTTTATTGAAACTGAATTGACAAGGAAATTGTAGCCTCTTCTCTTTATTCTTTAGTCAGAACTAGATGTTTAACTCAGGATATAATGCTTTATGTCTTTAAAATATTAAACTTTCTATCGGTGGTGCGAGCAATTTTGAGAGAGTTGACGTAACAAAAAATCATTAAAACTTGTTTTTAACAACGGATAACAATTGGTCAGTATTTAATAAGTCTATATGACCGTTGTAGATAAGGTGAAAACATCGTCTTATATAATCATCCAATTTGTTTGATATTTCAGCGTATTCGCTGTGTTGGGTATATTTTTGTTTTCTGCCATGAACGAAATTAGAGCGAATTTTATATCCTTCTCTTACAATTTTCTTTATTTCATTTGCTTCTTGTTGTGATAATGCTATATAGTTAGCAGTTGAGGTTGATATTGATTCCGTTATCTTTTTATGATTATAATTGAATAGATGTTCTAAAACAGAACAATATAGGGCAATTTTCATAGTTATTATCATTGATTTTCGAGCATTTTTTAAAGTTATGTGAGTTCTTTCCAGTCTGTTTAGTTTGGTTAGATCATATTTATTAAAGTCCAGACTAGAGTTAAATATCTTTTTGTATTCAAAATTGTTTTGAATTGGTTTGTAAGGGTTGCTGTCATACTTTCTATATAAGTTCATTATTTCAATCGCCTTGTTTATCTCCTCCTGATTAATAGTTGTTGATTTGAATTCACAAGTTGAGTCGCAATAGTTTACGCCGTTGATTGATTCCACAAATTTTGTTAGATCTTTTGAATAACAGAATTGTATTGTAGATTCTATTGAGTGGTCTTTTATGTACCAAAGAAAATCGAACACGGAGTTTTGTATTTTATAACAATAATCTGCAACTTGGTATGGTCCATTTGTTTCTTTTGATATAAGAATACTTGAATATACTATGTTGTTGTGGATTGTGTCAAGTCTGGCTCGACCCATTATATAATGAAGTTTTGGAGTGAAATACGGAATTTCATTTGATGTTGGTAGATAGCCAATGATTTGTGATTTATCTATTCTTATCGTTTGATTATTTTCTAATTCACAATTGGCAATTGTTGATATTGTGATATAGTGCATTATAACTAGAATATTTTAGTTAAATAATTTATTCAAGAAATAGTCTTCGATTTGGTTGCCTTTTAGGTCTAAAAAATCCTTCTTTTGAGTTAAAAGATTTATAAATAATTGCCTGGTGATTTGGTCCATCTTTTTACTAAAATCGGGAAGAAGTTTATCTGTTTGGGAGTTTATTTTATTTCCATGAATGAAACATGACCTTATGTCATAGGCCTTTTTCACAATACGGTATATTTCGGTTCTTTGATCTTTGTTTTTACCAAGGAAAAGAGCAGTTCTAATAGAAATTTGATTTGTTACTTCGCTGTTTGATGTACTAAGTATTGATTCCAATACAGAACAATAAAACGTAATTTTTGCAGTTTTTAGACTTGTTTTTCTTGCATCATCTAGCAGAGCTATCGCTCGTTGGAAGTTGGTTGTTGTGGATTGGTCAGTTGTAGAAAATTGCGAAGGCATAAAGGTGGGTTCATCCTTTATTTCTATATTTCGAGGTTCTAAAATTTGGTTTGGGAGAAGATTTGTCACAAGTTTAGTTATCGATTTTGCTTTCCTGAGATTTTTGTAATCTAGTATAGTTGGTTCTGCTTTACCAATTGAGTTTGTTTGTTTGCTTTGAGGCGTGGTAGTAATTGCATATTTCAGTGATGGTGAATATGAATGAATTCTGTGTGTTTGAAAGCTATTGTCAATTACAAACCATGTTGACGAGATATAGTTTGAAATTACGGTTCTGGCAATTTTGTGATATTTGGCTATTTCAAGATCGTCATTCTGTATATTCTTGTGAGTCACTATAATGTATGGATGCAGGTTATAGTTATTTGCTTCATCCATTCCGATGTATGCTTTATATTTTTCAGTAAAAAGTTCTGGTATTTTGTTTGCTTTTGGAGAATATATCGTTACGTTCTTGTCTATTTTAATTTTTTCAATCGATTCATCTAGTTTTAGAAAATGGATAATTGCGACAGTATAAAGTGTCATTTGCAAGAGTTTAAGGAGTTAACATATTATTTATTTCGGAATTATGATATATCTCCAAAATTTCGTTTTCATTTCTATAGCTAATTTCTTCAATTTTGATCTAAATAATAAAATGCTTTGGTATGTCATTATGCACAATTCAACCACAATTTTCTTTTTTGGGCTGATTACAAATACATATCTATCTAGAGAATTGCAAAGTAAATGTCGGGCAAGATATAATAGTCATAAGGGGTTTTTATGTGATGTAATTTATTTATTTTAACTATTCTAATAAAATTCGAGCATGGTATTATGACTTTTGAAAGGTGTATACTTAAAGCTGCGAATAGGGAGCCTCGATACCCGATGTTCAATGTCGACATGTTTCCAAATTAAACCACGAATCTTAGTTGTTGTAACTGCTTAAACTATTTAAGCTCCTTGAGATGAGTGTTGTTTTAAATACTAACTATTTAGCCAACATCGATATTGATGTCAGTGATTTTACTGAATGGATGCAATAATCAAGTCTCTTTATATGTTACTGTTATGTGAGTTGTTTGAAAATTGAGGTTTATTGAAAAGTACAGCAGGAGAATAATATTGTCCGTTCAGATTTCTGCTTTAAAATAAGTGTCAATTTGGATTAACTAATTCATAAAACAATCGGGCCTGAGGATCCAGTTTTATTTTGAAAGTAGGAGATGGAAGAGCAATGGCAACATGCGTTACCTTTTCTTTTAACTGAACTGCTTTCGTGATCTTACCCTCATTAGTTGTGAGTTCGATTTGTAAAGGGGTATCAAATAAATAAGATTGCTCCTGAATAATATCAATTTCAATTTGTTGAGTGCTGCTATTGTAATTTGAGTTTACTCTGAGAATTGGATGCTGCGGTTGATAGAGCCATTGCTTAAAAAAAGTTTGTAAATTCTTACCACTTACTTCTTCTGTCATTCGAATAAAATCTTCCGTTGCGGCATTCTTCCCGGCATAAGTTGAATAGAATTTTTGAATGGTCGCCCAAAACAAACTATCGCCAATTTGTTGATGCAGCATCTTTAGCACCCAACCTGCCTTTTCATAACTATTTGGATTCAGCAAATCCATTGGATCAGCATAAGTAGTGTCCACAATTGCCTTACTCGCTTTGTGTGCATACTCCAGCGCTTTTTCTCTGTTCTGCAAGCTGATTTTTAAGGCTGTGTCGGCACCATGAGCATACGACATATAAAGCTGTGTGAAATAAGTAGCGAATCCTTCACTTAACCAAATGTGACGCCAATCGGTTTCGGTAATGCTGTTACCAAACCACTGATGGGCAATTTCATGAGCCATTAAGGCTTCGTTTTGATTCAATCCATTTACAGAATTCTCATAGTAAAAAATAGTGTTGGCATTTTCCAGTCCTCCAAATCTTGTTTTGGATTGTACGTTTGCCAATTTTGGGTAAGCATAAGGACCAACTTTATTGATGTAGAATGGCAATATGTCTGCGGCCACGCCATAATCATTGAAGCCTTTCTCTCGATCTTCTGCATACACCCAACTGTATACCGGAATTCCGCTAACCGTTTTTACTAGTTCTCTTGCAAAATCGGCTACACCAATTACCATTACCTTAGTAGGAAGTGGAGTCGTTTCTTTGTAATGCGTTAGGCGAAGATTATTAGACAGGTTCGATACTTCTGTTTCAATTCCATTGGCCACCACTTGATAATGATTGGGAGCAGTTACAATAAAGTCTACCGCTGCTTTATCGGAGGGATGATCGTTACAGGGCAACCAATGGCGTGCTCTGTTGGGCCAATGATCGGCAAAGAATCCAATTTTGTTGTTCTTATTCTTTCCAAAAATCAAACCGTCGGCAGGAATTCCTTTGTAATAAACAGTGATGGTGTAAGATTGAGTATTGTTTAATGCTTGCGGAAAGTTAATCTTAAGTTCATCTCTATAGTGTGTAAAACTTAAGGTCTGCTTGTCTAAGGATACACCACTTACGTCCATGCCTTTTTTGTCTTCTCTTTTTTTCACCAAGTTCAAGACAATCGATGATGTATTTCTTTTCGGAGTGAAGTCAATCGTTGCCTTGCCAACTACCATGCCTGTGGTATCATTCAAGTTCACATTGAACTCGTAATGCGATACATCAATGAGTTGATAATTGTTTTGTGCGTTGGCATACGACGAAACGAAAAGCAGAACTATCAGAAGACGTTGGATCATCATTAAATATACGTAATTGCGGAGATATTGTCAATGGTGCGTTTTAGTGCTGTAGACGAGCCTTTTACTGCTGTTTGAAGCTCAGTTATAATTGCTCCAACAGAGAAACAACCTTTTCTCGTTTTAAGATCAGGTAGCCCAAGCGGTCGTTGCTGATTCCCTCTTTTAATTGGTAGCTAAAGCTCAATTGTTCTTCTTCAACAGCCGTTTCGAAATAGCGGAAACTGATATTGGGATGTTGCTTCAATTCTTCACCAATTTCATATAAATGGGTGCTAAGAATAAAGAGTGAGTTCTTTATTTTGATCAGTCCTTTGATCACTGTCAACGAACATTTCATCGCATCTTGAACATTGGTGCCTTTGAATAATTCATCGATCAATACCAACCATTTTCTTCCATCATTGATTTTGAGAATGGTGTTTTTAATGCGTTGTACTTCATTGAAGAAATAGCTTTCCCCTTTAATGATGTTGTCGACCACATTGATATTGCTCAGCAGTCCGTCGAATAAACTCAATTTCATGTGACTGGCGGGAACACCCATGCCAACATGCGCCAAGAATACGGCATCGCCCACTGCTTTAATGAAGGTGCTCTTGCCGGCCATATTTGCCCCGGTTAAAAATATAAAGTTCGATTCTTTGTGAAGCGCTACATCATAAGGAACCGGCGTGGGCAATAAAACGTGAAAAAGATCCTTCGCTTCCAGTAATGGTTGATCGGTTTCTATAAATTCAGGCAAAGTTAGCTTCAGTTCTTTTTGAGCAATGGCCATGGAATGCCAAGCGTCGAGTCTACCGAAGATCCCCACTAGCTCATTGGTTGGAGATCTAAACTGTTCTTTTATATAATTTCCGAAGTAAATGGTTTCGCTCCAAGTGAAGGGTTGTTTTGAATCGCGGTTGATGAGCTTTTGAATCACCGGTTTGTTGAGTAGATCTTTCACCCTTGCCATCAAACTACTCATTAAAGAGGGCATGGGCTTGTTTTTAATTGATTCGATCCATTTGTTCATTCCTTGGAAGAAGTCGGCGAAATGTGTCAATGAATAGCGAACCAAAGCAAAATCGGGTGCATGGAACACGCGGTAAGTGAAGGCGTTCAACATGTTGGCTGAATCGGGCATTCCATCGATATTGCTATCAAAGAATTTGTCGATTACCATTAAAGTGCCATTGCTGATCTGAACCGGCCAATGCTCTTCATTGGATGCCATCAGAGAAATGATCTCCTGTGTTTCTTTGATCTGTTTTAGTTCTTTGAATGGGTTATTCAAATAACGAAACAACCACTCTCTTCCTTCCACTGTTTGAGTGAAATTGATGCGATGAAATACCGAAAAGCTTTCATCGCTTTGAAAGATCGCGAGGTCGTTATACGTAGTTTGGTCAATAACCATAGCAGCAGTTTCGTGATGAATTAAGAGCGGTTGAATTTCAGTCGTGCTCCTTTATTAGATTCATTCCAGATACCATTTCCATACACTAAATTCCCATTTACGAATGTATGGGTAATGAGTGCCGGAAATTCAGTTCCTTCCAAGGGGCTCCAACCGCATTTGTAAAGTATATTTTCTTTCGAAACTACAGTTTGTTTGTTTAAGTCAACTAATACCAAATCGGCAAAGTATCCTTCTCGAATGTATCCTCTATCTGCAATTTGAAAGCAGGTTGCAACTGCATGGCTCATTTTATGTACTACTTTTTCAATGCTAATACGGCCTTCTTTGGCGTACTTAAGCATCATCAGTAAAGAGTGTTGAACCAAAGGAAGTCCGGCATGCGCTTTTTCATAAGGTTCCATTTTTTCTTCCCAAGTATGTGGGGCATGATCGGTAGCAATGACGTCCAAACGATCGTCTAACAAAGCTTCCCAAAGTGCTGCTTTGTTGTTAGGAGCTTTGATAGCCGGATTGCATTTGATGAGATTGCCTTTTCGTTCATAGTCGTCTGCTGTAAAGTGCAAGTGGTGCACACATACTTCTGAGGTAATGCGCTTTTCTTCAAGGGGCAACATGTTGGAGAATAATTGCAATTCTTTTTCTGTACTGATGTGAAGAATGTGCAATCTTGTATTGTGTTGTTTTGCCAGTTGAATAGCGCTGAAAGAAGATTCAAAACAAGCGTCGGCATTTCTGATGATGGGGTGATCTCCCGGCTCCAACGTTCCTTTTTCGGCTTTTATACTTTCCCAGTTGGCTTTGATGATGCGTTCATCTTCACAATGCGTTGCAATCAGCACTTCGCTTTCGCTGAAAAGCTTATTAAGAGTAATGTAGTTGTCTACCAGCAAATTGCCGGTAGAACTTCCCATAAATACCTTGATGCCACAGATGTCGTTTTTCTTCTCATTGGTGCGCAAGGCTTCATCTGCATTGGTATTGGAAGTGCCCATGAAGAACGAATAGTTGGCAAGGGCTGTTTGAGAGGCAATTTTGTATTTGTCTTCCAAGAGGTCTTGCGTAAAGGCGGGAGGAACGGTATTAGGCATTTCCATAAAGCTGGTAACACCACCGGCCACGGCTGCTTTCGATTCGGTATAAATATTGGCTTTATGCGTAAGACCGGGCTCTCGAAAATGCACCTGATCGTCTATAGCACCCGG
Source organism: Endoryza foliicola (assembly GCF_050589245.1). Taxonomy (NCBI): domain Bacteria; kingdom Pseudomonadati; phylum Bacteroidota; class Chitinophagia; order Chitinophagales; family Chitinophagaceae; genus Endoryza; species Endoryza foliicola. The sequence goes on from NZ_JBOBEW010000004.1 coordinate 54,274, forward strand.
TAATAAATGCTTTCCTTCACCGTTTATTTCGATGACTGCACCATCTGGTTCGATTTTTGGAGCAATCTTTTCAATTCTGCCGTTTTTGATGAGAACATCCAGCACTTTGCTGTGTCCTTCATTAACCACGGTTGCATTTTTAATCAGGTAAGTTTGCATAACTTTAGTCTCTAATATTCTTTAATTAACTGCGCATGCAATTTATTGTAAAAAATCTGTTGTCCTTTGTTTTACTGTTGATTCCTGCCTTGGTTTTTTCACAATCTACCTATCTTCCTCAGGGGAACAAGCACCAGGCATTAATGGATCGACTCGAAATCAAACTACAAACCAACCCCGATCTCAATTTGTTCACAATAAAACCCCTCTTGAGAAACAAGGCGGTGGCAGCCGGTTTGCAGGCCGATTCATTACAAAAGACCAAGCCGGGCTTTCTTTCCTCAGTGGATCAGTTTAATTTGAATTCACTGTACCGTCAGAATTCAGAGTGGTACAATGGCGATCCTGTTTTGTTGAAGAGCAAAAAGCCCTTTTTAAAGCATTTTTATCAAACGGCAGCGAATTTGGTGGAGGTGAAGGAAAAGGATTTTTTCCTAGTGATCAATCCGGTAATTCAACAGCAGCAGGGTGCTGAATCGGGATACAAGGAGCGTGTTTTTCTTAACAGCAAAGGCTTGACCGCAAGAGGTATTATTGGCAATAAGATTGGTTTTAGTGCCTACATTACCGACAATCAAGAACGAGGCCCTCGATTTGTTCAAACACGTATCGACTCGGCTGATGCGGTTCCCGGTGCAGGATTCTACAAGGCGTTCAAAGTAACTGGAAAAGACTATTTTGATGCGCGTGGGTCTATTCACTTCAATGCAACCAAGTACTTGAATTTTTCTTTTGGATACGATAAACAGTTCATAGGTAACGGCTATCGTAGTTTGTTTCTCAGCGAATATGCGAACAGTGCCTTGTTCTTAAAAGTAAATACCCGGATTTGGAAATTCAATTATATGAATCTGTTTATGGAATTGACCCCACAAACAGTTCAAATAAGCGCGGGGGATAAATTACTCGACAAGAAATATGTGGCCATGCATCATTTGAGCTTCAATGCTACTCCTTGGCTCAATTTAGGATTATTTGAAGCGGTGGTGTTTGGTAGAAAAAATCATTTTGACTTTACTTATTTGAATCCGATCATGTTTTTGCGTGTATCGGAGCAGCAGAATGGAAGTGCCGACAATGCTTTGGTGGGCTTCGATTTCAAAGCAAATGTTGCTAAGAGGGCTCAATTTTATGGGCAGTTTTTATTAGACGAATTCTTTTTGAAAGAAGTAAGAGCACAGAATGGTTGGTGGGCCAATAAGTTTGGATTGCAGTTAGGTGCGAAGTACATCGACCTGTTCAATGTAAAGAATTTGGATGTGCACGGAGAAATCAATTTGGTACGTCCTTTCACTTATTCGCATTACGATTCTGTTTCGAACTATACGCATTTCAATCAACCGCTGGCGCATCCACTGGGAGCCAATTTTGCAGAAATGATAGGTGTTGTTCGTTACCAACCTTTTCCTCGTTGGACGGCAGAGGCAAGGTTGATTGTATGGAAACAAGGACTTGATTCCTTAGGTGTGAACAGCAATTATGGTTCTGATATTTTCAAAGTAAATACGAATAGACCTGCGGGTGATTATGGATACAAAATTGGTTCCGGTATTGCAGCCAATGCTGTAAATGCGCAATTGTGGGTGAGCTATGAGTGGAAAGAGAATTTGTATTTGGAAGGCGGGCTCTTGTATCGCAAACAGTCGAAACCGGTAGGTGCTGCTTCAGTTCCCGATGCTACGGTGATGAGTTTGGGACTGAGGTGGAATGCATGGCGGAGGACCTATGATTATTAATTAATAATTGAGGAATTAATAATTAATAATGAAACAGCCGGGGTAATTAATAATTAATAAGTAATAATTAATAATGAAACAGCCAGGGTAATTAATAATTAATAAGTAATAATTAATAATGAAACAGCCGGCAGTTAGGTAGAATGAAGTTCGGAGGCTAATCTGCGGGGATCTATAGTAATCTGAGGAACCTGTGGTTTCAATACCTAAAACTCAAGACCAAAGGCCTAAAGCCTAATGCCTATTGCCTAACTGACAATTGAACCGCGGGATAGAGCGATGAGAAAGCTGAGGGGGATGAGGAAGAAAAAGAGTTTATAAAAAGAGAGAGGGCGAATCGAAGATTCGCCCTCTCTCTTTTATTTTGAATCTAGTGGATTATTTACCACCGATTACTTTTTGCATGGTTGCACCGATATCGGCAGGGCTGCTTACTACATGGATACCGCACTCGCTCATGATCTTCATCTTCGCTTCGGCTGTATCTTCTGCACCACCTACAATGGCACCTGCGTGGCCCATACGACGACCTGGAGGAGCCGTTTGACCGGCAATGAAACCAACCACTGGTTTGGTTCCGTTTTCTTTGTACCAACGAGCGGCTTCTGCTTCCATACCACCACCAATTTCACCGATCATTACGATACCGGCAGTTTCAGGGTCGTTCATGAACAATTCCAACGCTTCACGAGTAGTAGTACCGATGATGGGGTCACCACCAATACCGATAGCGGTAGAAATGCCCATACCTGCTTTCGCAATTTGGTCTGAAGCTTCATATGTTAAAGTACCTGATTTAGATACCACACCAATTTTACCTTTCTTGAATACAAAGCCCGGCATGATACCAACTTTGCACTCTTCAGCAGTGATAATACCCGGACAGTTAGGTCCAATTAAACGTGTTTTCCTGCCTTGCAAGTAGCTCTTTGCTTTTACCATGTCTTGAACAGGAATACCTTCTGTGATACACACTACCAATTCAATACCTGCTTCAGCAGCTTCCATAATAGCGTCTGCCGCAAAAGCCGGTGGAACGAAAATAATAGATACATTGGCACCGGTAGCTTTTACCGCATCTGCCACAGTATTGAACACTGGACGATCTAAATGGGTGCTGCCACCTTTTCCTGGAGTTACACCACCTACCACCTGAGTACCGTACTCAATCATTTGAGTAGCATGGAACGTTCCTTCCGTACCGGTAAAACCTTGTACTAGAATTTTCGAGTTTTTATTAACTAGTATGCTCATAATTGATTTTAAAGTGTCACAAAATTAAGGAAAATGAACTTAGAAGTCGTTAAGATAACTGGAAATACTAAGAAAGAAAATGCGATAACGATTCATTTTTTTGGTTTAAGAGCAATTACGTAGGCTCTTCTTGATTTAGCGATTTATTGCACTCTTCAATGAAGCTTAAAATGCCCTCTCTCCCCAGTTTTTTAACTGCACTGGTTACGTAATGTCGGGGTAAAAACTGCCAAGTTTTGCTCATGGCTTGCAGAAAGGATTTTGCGTTTTTGCTCACTTCTTTTTGGGTTTCCTTGTCGGCCTTTGTAAATACCAAACAAAAGGGGATTTCCCAAGCTCCCAATTGGTTGACGAATTCCAGGTCAATCTTTTGCGGCTCGTGACGGCTATCGATTAAAACAAAGAGATTGATCAAGTTCTCTCTTTTTCGAATATAATTTTCTATCATTTGTTCCCATCGGCGACGGCTGTTTTGGCTCACTTTGGCGTATCCATACCCTGGTAAGTCAACAAGGTACCATTGGTCGGCTTTTACGTTTTTGCCAAGATCATTGTCTTTGATAGACTCAATGGTAAAGTGATTGATCAATTGGGTTTTGCCCGGTGAGGCTGAGGTTTTGGCCAATTTCTCATTGTTGCAAAGCATGTTGATGAGGGAAGATTTCCCCACATTGCTTCGACCAATGAAGGCATATTCGGGCCGATCGGCCTTGGGGCAGTCTTTAAACTCAGGACTGCTGATCAGATAGGTCGCTTTTTTGATGATCATGGGCGCAAGTTAAAACAAATCGGGGGCTTCGCTGTTTTTAATGGGGGTGTTTTCCGTATGTTAAATAGCCCTTTTATTCCTCATTTTGTAGTTTCTTTGCAAACCCATGTCTAAATATTCACACGATAGCATTGTCCCTTTTGAAGGGTCTGAGCAGAGCAAGAAAGAACAGGTGGCCGGCATGTTCGACCAGATCGCCTTTCGTTACGATACCTTGAACCGATTGCTGAGCGGGGGTATTGACATTTATTGGCGCCGTAGAGCAATCAAGGAATTGCAGGAACTAGCACCCAAAAAGGTACTGGATGTGGCTACAGGAACCGCTGATGTTGCCCTCATGACCTATAAGTATTTACAGCCTGATCAAATAATTGGCATAGATATTTCAGAAGGAATGTTGGAATTGGGACGGGAGAAAGTTGCCAAGTTATTGTTAAATAAGCACATAGAGTTGCAGAAAGGCGATTCTGAAGCAATAAATTTCCCCGACAATTCGTTCGACGCAGTAACAGTGGCGTTCGGGGTACGGAATTTTGAAAACCTTGAAAAAGGGTTAAAAGAGATGTACAGGGTTGTGAAACCCGGAGGAAAAGTGGTAATTTTGGAATTCTCGAAGCCCAATAAAAAGTGGTTTTCAGGAATTTACAATGTTTACATGAAGCTGATCGCCCCTAAAGCAGGCGCCTGGCTTTCGAAAAATAAAGAAGCATACTCATATTTAAATAACTCAGTAAAAGCATTTCCAGAAGGCGAAACATTTCTACACATTTTACAACATTGCGGTTTTACCCAAACCTCTCTAAAACGACTGAGTTTAGGCATATGTACCATTTATTGTGGAAACAAAAGAAACGACTAGTTCCGGTATTGTTACTCGGTGTGGCCTTGTTGTATTCTGTCCGTACTCGTGCTCAGGAAATTGAATTGAATTTACCCAATCACGACGACAAGAAGTACTTTCTCGGCATTGCGCTCATGTTTAACAGTTCTCGGTTCCATATCGAGCAATCGCCTCGCTTTTTGCAGTACGACAGTGTATTGTCCATCAACCCTCTTAATACAGGAGGATTTGGTTTGGCAGGTATACACACCTATCGCTTATCAAATCGATTTGAAGTAAGAGCCATTTTTCCGCAGCTCTTATTCTCCTATAAAAACCTGGCTTACCATTTAAAATATCCCAATAAGAGTTTAGATGAAGATACGTTCATGACCAAGCCGGTAGAATCGATCATGTTGGGATTGCCGGTGCATATCAAATTCCGCAGCGATCGAATCAATAATTTCCGTGTATACATGTTTGCCGGGGGAAAAATTGAATACGATTTAGCTTCCAATTCATCTTCAAGGAAGGCGGAAAATTTAGTGAAGTTGAAGAGTTATGATATGGGTGTTGAAGCCGGTATCGGTTTTAATTTTTATTTCCCTGTGTTTATTCTTTCGCCAGAGATCAAGTTTAGCAATGGCTTGATCAACACACATAGCAAAGATGCCAATCTTAAATTCTCCAACACCATCGATAAGTTGAAATCGAGAATGGTGGTGTTTAGTTTGATATTTGAAGGATAGGGGGTAATTAATAATTAACAATTAATAATTAATAATGGGGACAGGTTGAAGGGGCTAGATATTAGGCCTGCGGCCTGAATTAATTAATAATTGAGAATTAATAATTAATAAGGGGGGCAGGTTGAAGGGGCTGAGGGTTAGGCCTGCGGCCTGAATTAATTAATAATTAATAATTAATAATTGGTGCAGGTTGAAGGGGCTGAGGGTTAGGCCTGCGGCCTGAATTAATTAATAATTGAGAATTAATAATTAATAAGGGGGGCAGGTTGAAGGGGCTGAGGGTTAGGCCTGCGGCCTGAATTAATTAATAATTAATAATTAATAATTGGGGCAGGTTGGAGGGGCTAGAGTAAGCCTACGGCCTGAATTAATTATTAATTTTTAATTATTCATTACTAATTAACTTGTCCATATCTCTGTTATTATCAATTTTCCCAGATTGTTCGAGCATGCGCATGTCTTTGGCATCTTGAAGGAAGTCGGAGGCGAAGATGAATTTATTGAGTAGTTCATTTTTGCTGAAGATAATTTCTTTATTGGTTCCTTCCCATTCTTTGTAGCCTTGATACATGTAAATGATGTGATCGCCAATTTCCATCACACTGTTCATGTCGTGCGTATTTACGATGGTAGTAATATTGTATTCCATCGTAATTTCTTTGATTAGTTTATCGATCACCAAAGAAGTTTGCGGATCGAGACCTGAGTTAGGTTCATCACAAAACAAGAATTTTGGATTCAGAACAATGGCTCGAGCAATGCCTACGCGTTTTTTCATTCCACCACTCAATTCAGCAGGGAATTTCTTATTGGCATCTTTTAGATTTACGCGATCCAATACTTCGTTTACACGTTTCAGTTTTTGAGTGGTCGTATCTTTTGTAAACATGTTCAAAGGGAACATGATATTTTCTTCTACTGTTAAACTATCAAAGAGTGCCGATCCTTGGAAAAGCATTCCGATTTGTTTGCGGATCTCTTTTTTGTCGTCTGCTTGCATATTCAAAAACTCGTTGCCATTGTAGCAAATTTCACCGTCATCGGGTTGGAGCAGCCCTACCATGCATTTCATGAGCACGGTTTTACCGCTGCCGCTGGCACCGATAATCAAGTTGCACTTGCCGGTTTCCATAACAGCATTCACATCATTCAACACCACACGGTCTCCGAATCCTTTCTTGATATGTTTCAGTTCAATCATCTTATTTTATATTGCTTAACATAAGGGCAGCTAATATATAGTCGGCAAACAGTACTGCCACACAACTCACTACCACCGCTTTTGTACTGGCCCTTCCAATTTCAAGCGCACCACCTTGAACATAATAGCCATAATAGGCCGGAATACTGGAAATGATAAAGGCAAAAGTATAGCCCTTCACAAGTGCGAAAAACACGTTATATCCCATGAAATTCTCGAGCACGCCTTTTTCAAATTCATTGCTGCTCATTACATCGGAAAGTACTACCGCCATTCTACCACCATAAATTCCTAATCCCATTGATATCACTACCAACAATGGAATCATGATCATAGAAGCCATGATTTTTGGCAGCACCAAATAAGATTTGGTATTGATTCCCATAATTTCAAGGGCATCAATTTGCTCGGTTACCCGCATGTTTCCTAATTCGCTTGCTATTTTACTGCCTACTACTCCTGCAAGAACAATACATACCAACGTAGGCGCAAATTCAAGAATTACCGTATCACGAACGATGGTTGCGATGGTTGATTTTGGGACGAAATCGCTCACCAATTGGTAAGCAGTTTGAAGGGCCGAAACGGCGCCCATAAACACTGAAATGATGACTACAATGCCCAAAGAGCCTAAACCAATTTCAGAACATTGATGCATCAATTCTTTCCAATACATCTTGAAGTTTTCCGGTTTGGAAAACATTCCTTTGATCATCAATAAATAACGTCCAAATTCTGTAAATAAAGTCATCTACCCGTAGTTAGTGGCCAAATTGATTTAAAGTGTGAAATTACTAAATCCAAACGGATTCTTTCAACAATACTCACCGGCCACCAAAAAGCGAAGGTTAAAGTTTGGTGAAATAGGCAAGCTTTTATTGAAGCACAGAATGAATGCCTATAATAAAAAGATCTTCAATAAAAAACCGCTTCGCATTGCGAAGCGGTTCTCACTATTTTCTAAAGCCTAAAGCCCAAGGCCTAACACCTAAAGCCCAAAGCCTAAGGCCTAAAACCTAACACCTATTCACCTATTTCTCTCTTTTCCACCAAGGTGAATTTTTCACAATGTCGGCGGTGTTCGTTTTAGACTTGAACTGAGCATCAACGGCTGCTACCACACACATATTGAAGATACTTCTTACAGAACTACCTAGTTGTAATACGTGAACGGGCTTCTTCAATCCTAATAGGATCGGCCCGATAGCATCCGCATCACCCAATTCTTTGAGCAAGTTGTAAGCAACGTTACCGGCCGCCAAATTCGGGAAGATAAGGGTGTTCACATCTTTGTCTGCCAATTCAGTGAATGGATAGTTTTCTTTCAACAAGTCTTTATTGAAAGCCATGCTTACTTGCATTTCACCATCAACAATCAAGGATGGGTTGCGTTGTTTTACAATTTCAGTGGCTTTGGCTACAATTTTTGCTTCAGGAGAATCGCTGCTTCCGAAGTTCGAATAACTCAACATGGCGATTCTGGGTACCAAATTGAAGTTTCTTACTTCACGGGCTACCATTAAGGTAATATCGGCTAATTCTTCTGCTGTAGGGTTGAAGTTCACCGTGGTATCGGCCATGAAAATGGGTCCACGTTTGGTGAGCAACATATACATGCCGGCGATTTTCTTAACCCCGTCTTCTGTTCCAATAATTTGGATGGCAGGTCGAATGGTATCGGCATAATTTCTGGTGAGTCCGGAAATCATTGCATCTGCCTCTCCGGTTTCTACCATCATGGATCCGAAGTGGTTGCGATCGCGCATGATCTTTAAACTTTCATATGCATTTACGCCCTTACGGTGCCTTTTTTGGAAGAATAGATCGGCGTAAATTTTACGCTTTTCGTCTTGTTCCTCACTTTGTGGGTCGATAATAGGAAAGCCTTCAATATCGATATTGTTCTCATCGGCAATGGCTCTGATTCTTGATTCTTTACCTAAAAGAATAGGATATCCTACGCCCTCATCAAATACAATTTGTGCTGCTTTGAGAATTTTTTGATTATCGGCTTCCGCAAACACGATGCGTTTTGGATCACGACGTGCTTTGTTACCAAGGATACGCATGATCTGATTGTCTAAGCCCAAACGCTTGTTCAATTCAATGGCGTATTGATCCCAGTTGCTGATGACAGCTTGCGCAACGCCGCTTTCAATGGCCGCTTTGGCAACAGCAGGTGCTACCGTAGACAGCAATCGAGGATCCAATGGTTTCGGAATAATATAATTTGGACCAAAAACGATGTTTTTCTCGTTGTAAGCAATGTTTACAATATCGGGTACCGGCGTTTTCGCCAACTCGGCCAATGATTTCACTGCTGCCAACTTCATGGCCTCATTAATTTGGGTTGCACGAACATCCAAAGCACCGCGGAAGATGAAAGGGAATCCTAATACATTGTTTACTTGATTGGGATAATCGCTTCTTCCTGTTGCCATGATCACGTCCTCACGTGCTGCAGTTGCATCTTCAAAGCTGATCTCCGGGTCTGGATTGGCCATCGCAAATACAATGGGATTTTTCGCCATTGACTTCACCATGTCTTTCGATAAAATATTACCCTTGCTCAACCCAATGAATACATCGGCATTTACCAATGCTTCTGTAAGGGTTAAGGTTGGTCCGTTTGAAACGAATTCTTTCTTCAATTCATCCAAATCTGTTCTTGATGAATGTACCAATCCTTTACTATCGAATACAAGTATGTTTTCGTGTGTGGCTCCTAGTGATTCATATAATTTAATACAGGCAATAGCTGCGGCACCTGCTCCATTTACTACGAAGCGCGCTTTTGAAATATCCTTTTTCTGAATTTCGCAAGCATTCAACAATGCAGCAGCGCTGATAATAGCGGTACCGTGCTGATCATCGTGCATCACCGGAATTTTCATTTGCTCTTTCAGTTTCTTTTCGATGTAGAAACATTCAGGAGCTTTAATATCTTCCAAGTTCACCCCACCAAAAGTGGGTTCCAGTGCTTTAACAATTTGAACGAATTTCTCGGGATCTTTTTCGTTGATTTCGATATCGAACACATCGATGTCGGCGAAGATTTTGAACAACACACCTTTTCCTTCCATTACCGGTTTGCCGGCCTCCGGACCAATATCACCCAAACCAAGTACAGCGGTTCCGTTACTGATCACTGCTACCAGATTACCCTTTGCGGTGTATTTATATACATTCTCAATATTTGCAGCAATTTCTTTACATGGTTCTGCAACGCCGGGGGAATAAGCGAGTGAAAGATCTCTCTGAGTTTTGGCTTCTTTAGTAGGAATCACTTCAATTTTTCCGGGTCTGCCCTTTGCGTGATACTCAAGCGCCTGCTCTTTTCTCAGTTCTTGCTTCATAATTCGGTTTTAATTCAAAATGGGTTTTTCTACAGATACTAAAAGGTAGTGCAAGGTACGAAAAACCAAGCAAAGCTAATGACTGTTCACTTTTTCTTGCTGATCGGGATATTATGGAGTATATTGAGGACTAATTATCTTTTTATGCGAATCTTACTTGCGTTTACAATTCTTCTCTTTTCTTTTAATAGTTTTTCACAAAACAACTGTGGAAAGCGGTTCAAATTAGTGGTGGATAAAGTAATTTCTGTGAACGCAGATGGTTCCGATGGCGAGTCCGTTCCATTAACAGCAAAAATTACCATTTCAAAAGACAGTATTCATGTAATTCTCCATACTGATGAGGGAGATGATATCGATGTTAGTGGTGTTCACACAGAAACGGTTTGTAAAATGAACAGTGATTATACAGATGGAACCATTGATTGGAAAACAAAGGCCGTACTTATTACTCCCGACGGACAAACCCGTGATTCAGAAATGATCTTTAATTTGGTGGCGAAAAATGGTGTGCTGAAACTTTATGGTGTTCCTACTGAATCGCCCACCGAAAAACTTTGCTTTATCATCAAAGAAAAGCAAGAAGCTAATTGATCCATTTTTTCTTGTAAGCAAGATTGATAATTTGTGAACGGTTTCGCACGTGTAATTTCTCGTAAATATGAGACACGTGTTTCTTTACAGTTAAGGGTGAAATAAACAGTTTCTCTCCAATGGCTTTGTAGTTTTTTCCGGTTACCATTTCTTTTAGTATCTCCATTTCTCTTTCTGTTAAATTCGAAGTGTCGGATTCTTTAGTATCTGTTTTAACAGGACTCTCTTTCAATAATGCCATTGCTTTTCGTGCAATGGCAGGACTCATTGGAATGCCATTGAATTCAATTACATGAACAATTGCATCTTTTAGATTGAGTGCAGTATCCTCTTTTAATAAATAGCCACCTGCACCCGCCTTAATTGCTTCGAATATTTTCTCACTATCTTCGAAAATGGTAAGTACAATGAACTTTAATTGAGGATAGATGCCGCCGGCCTGACGAATGGTTTCAATGCCATTCATTTCAGGCATTTCCAAGTCCATCAAAGCAAGGTCTGGAAATTGATCTAGAGGCTGCTCTTTTAATTTTTGAAGAAAGTCGATTCCGTTTTTTGCTTCCAATACAATTGAGATGTCTGCATCCTGAACCAGCTTGTTTTTAGTGGTTGTTCGGTTGATTTGTTTATCGTCTACAATTGCTATTTTAATTAACATGCTTACAGTTGTTTAAATGTCCAGATAAGATGACCGTCGGCTTCTTCAGTTTGTATAGAAAAATTAATTTCATTCGCTCGATATTCAATGTTATTCAAGCCATCGCCTTTTGTTACTTGTTCGAGATTGTAGGTAATTCCGTTGTCATAATAGGTAAAAGAGAAGTGTTCTTTCAAATGAAATGAAGTGTAAATGGCGGTTGCATTGGAATGCTTCAACGTGTTTTGCGCCAGTTCTTGTAAAATTCTGTTTAAATGCAAACATTGAACGGGACTTAGATCCATACTGCCTTCCACATTCTCTGTGCACTCAAACTTAATGAAGGGAAGGTGTTGGATCATTTTATTGACATACATTTTGTAACTATCAATAAAATCTTCGAGTGGTCTTGATTCATTTTTAAGTATCCAGATAGTTTCTCGTACTGTTCCAAGAATTTCCTGAGCATCTTCTTTGAGTGGTTGCAAGCTGGTTTTTTCGGGCAATTTTTTCTCGATGGCGTCTATATTTGCAAGGAGTGAAGTGGTATAGGCTCCAATATTATCGTGCAGGTCTCTTCCAATTCTTTCTCTTTCTTTCTGAATTTCATTCAGGGTTTTTAGCTCCTGCATCTTCCTCTCTAGTCTTCGATTGGAGAAGAAACGAAATAGCAAAGCTATTCCTATAATAACAAGTAGTATAATGAAGCCAATAAATAGGTTGGTTTTCCACCAAGCCTGATGAATAACAATCGTTGCAATAAATTCCGGCGTCCAACTCGCGCCATCTGAACTTCCTTTGATTATAAAGCGATACGTCCCTGGTTGCAATGATGTTTGAATGAAGTGCGTTTGGTTTAGTTGGACCCAATCAATACCCATATTGTCAATCTTGTAAACAAAGCGGTTACCGCTAGTGTTTGCAAAGTCGGTTAGCGAAAGTTCGATTCCAATATTGGTTTGATGATAATCGAGTTCCAAGGAAAGTGTATTACCAGTGAGTTTAAAAGGATGGTCTTGTCCATTGATTGTAACCGAGGTGATCATGATAGCGGTCTTTCTTTTTTGGTTCAAGAGCTTCGATGGATCAAAACCTGTTATACCTTTTACTCCGCCGAAATACAGCTCATTATTAGCGCCGTAACAAAAGGATTGCGTATCGAATTCTTCACCTTGAACTCCATCTTCTTCTGAATAGAAATGAATGGTATTGTTGTTATCAATAGAACCCAATCCCCTATTAGTACTAAACCAGTGCCTTCCTGAACTGTCTTCTAAAATTCCATATACATAGTCGTTCAATAGTCCGGTTGCAGTAGAAAGCGTTTTTTGATACTTTCCTCCAGCAAAAAGATCGATGCCGCTGGTAGTGGCCAACCACATGGTTCCGTTTTTTGCGAAGTGCAGATCTTTGATGTGGCAAGATCGAGGAAGAGGAATACTATCGAAACGGGTTCCCTGAAGCACGTAAAGTTTATTGATAGTGGAAACATAGATCGAACTGTCTTTATGACGTACTATTGAAAGCGGGAATTCTGATTTGATTTCTTTCACAATGGTGGCAATGAATTTCCCTTTTTTTTCTTCCAAAGAAATCAGATGTTGCCCTTTTGTGATCAGCCATTTGTTTTCAGAGACGGCTTCTATGTTTCCGTCGAATGATACGGGGTTTAAAAGCGTTGAGAGCGGAAGAATAGGAGTGATGTCGTCAACCTTTCCACTCTTTGTATGTAGGAGGAAGAGTTTTCCCGTCAGTGATTTTATGAGAAGGCATTTTTTTCCTACATAATGGATGGATCGAGGAGAAATGGGTTGATTCAACTCTGTAAAAGGTATTTCAAAATGTCTCAGCCATTTTCCCTCTTTGTTGAATTGATTGATACCCATTTCAAAATTCCCGGCATAAATATTTCCGTCGGGATCTGAGCACATGGAATACACTATTGAAAATCGCTCGGGTGGAGCATTCAGTTGTTTGAATACGGATTTATTGGGATTGAATAAAAGCAATCCGTTTCCTACATCTTTACCAATCCAAATGTTCCCATTCGCATCTTCGCTCAATGCAAAAACCATTTGGCGTGAAACATTCTCACTAATATCTGATTTCAAATACAGGTCGAGCTTAAGCGTGCTTTCATTGAATTGATAAATACCATCGTTACCCGGGAAGAGAATGGCATTCGGATCTTTTACATTGGTTCTAATATAGGTGAACCATCGGTTGTGATTGCCTGGTATATTATTTTTGGAAAGAACTAGTAAGGGACTGTCTAAGTTCCCCTCTTTGCAAACAGCTGTTTGTTTCGTTCCAAGAACCAGTACTCCTTGTTTTACAGGGATCATTCCCTTGATCTCTCCCCAGTGATTTATTTGAAAGCTTTTGACGCTCAATGTTTTTCCATCGAAGCTGATAGATAGTGGGTCGGCATCGTTGTTGTTTATTGTCCAGAAATTGCCATTTTGCAGAACAGCCACCGATTGCAGTTGATTTTGATTTCGAATGGGTTTGTAAACAGAATCGAAACGAATCAAAGACTTTAATTTACCAGATTCTTTTTCATAACAACTGAAGCCAATACTGTGAACATAAAACCAGATGTTGGATTGATCTTCTTTGAGAAACTCTAACCGATAAGAGTAATTTTTAGGAGCAGGAAAAGTTAATAGCTCGTAAGTTTTTGAGCCGGGTTGGAAGCGGTACAAACTACCGGGGTTCGATACCCAAATGCGATGTTCTGCATCTTCATAGATATCATAGGCAGCTCGTGAAGGTTGCACTCCATCATTCCATTTTTCAAAACGGTATCCATTGAAACGCTGAATTCCAATACCCGATCCTAACCACATGTATCCGCCCGACCCTTGTGCGATGCTATAAACAGAGTTCAATTCAAGTCCATCTTTTGTTTGAAAGATTTTGAACTTAGGCGGAGCAATCTGCGCATAGGACGGACAGCCTGACACTAATAGCATCAATAACAGTAGGTGTTTGACTGTGTAGATAGGTAGGTGCTTCAATCGCCGGGTTTGTGATTCAATTTAGTTGTTTTTTTGACCAAATAGCAACGCTACGCGAACACCGTATCCTTTAAATTTGGATTTGCCCGGACCGGAGTAAGAGTTCAAAAAGAGATCAGAGGCATTAATGAAATTGTATTTGTTCAATGAATAGTCGGCATATGCATTGATTTTTAGATGGTGCCCATCGTATTTGGACAGGAACAAGTTAAAGCCGGCTTGTAATTTAACGATCAGTATGCGCTGTTTGTCGGAACCGAAGAAATCGGTTGTATTTCCAAAATCTACTCTACCTGATCCCAAGCCATTTTGAAATTTAGATTGAATGTTAGGGTCGGATGATTTTACGCTTAAATTCCAATTGTAAGCATTGCTGCACAGCATCATTCCCATAAAGAAAGGTGCTTTGGCAGGGTAGATGTTCATTCCCATTTTGTAATCAACTCCGCTCCAAGTGAGCCCAAGTATGGTGGTTCCATTGGAAACCTCGTTTTTAGCCAATGCCCAGGTCTTTGGCTTAATGGCCATTCCAAATTCAAATTCCACCGATTCTACCAAGTACACAAATCCCATTCCCATACCGAATTGTTTAGGCATCGATAAGTAATTGGCCACTCCGGAGCTATCAGAAACAGCTTTTAAGTAGGTTTCACCTTCTTTTAGTTTGGCGGTTTGATTGAATTCTTCGAAATAGAAGCCACTGGCACCGGTTCTTTTGTTCTTTTTTGTTTGACTATGACTTAGAAGGCTAATGAAGAATAAGGATAAGGTAACTAAGTATTTCATTTTTTAGGATCAAAACTATTGGAATGAGAAAGGGTTGAAAATACTCCACTGGTAGTATTCTATTCGCCAAAGGAGCCGGGTAGATTTGAATAAAAAATATGAAACTTCTTTTTATCTTTTTTTGCCTTTTAGGAATGCTGGTAAAGGGTTCAGCACAATCAAAACCTGAGTTGTCAAGTTTTACTGATACTTTCGGAATTTATTCTATCAAGTTTCCTAAAACATATTTCGTAAGTAAGCAACGTCCTCAAACAACGATGTTTGTTGCACCAAAAGACAATGATCAAGATAAATTTCAAGAACGTATTGTAATAGAAGTAGCTTCCGTTGATGCCAATGTTACTATTGAATCAATAGAGAAGGCAATTGTTGAGCAACTATTGGCCAATTTAAAGGGGTCTACGGCTACATTAAAGTATACCACTAAATTAGACGGCATACCAACAAAAAAGCAAATTTTCAGCTGGACATCCAGTGATGGAGTAATGCTAACAGCAGCTCATTACTGGCTTATTTCAAAAGGAACGCTCATTCGTATCACTACATTAGAAGAAACCGTAGTAGCGATGCAAAAGAAATTGAACTCCGGTAAATCGTTCTCTGAAATGAAAACGCCCGAAGAAGAAATCGTTGAATCTATTGTTGTATTGAAGAAATAATTAAGAGCAAGCTCCTAACCAAGCCATCATACCCATGCCAATTTCGATCGCATTTTCATCAATATCGAATTTGGGCGTGTGAACGCCTGCACTAATGCCGCGCTCAAGGTTACCGGTTCCTAAACGGAAGAAGCAACCTGGAATGTGTTGGGTATAGTAGCCAAAGTCTTCTGCACCCATGCGCATTTCAGTGGTTTGCACATGATCTTTGCCCATATAGGTTTCGGCTAAGGCTCTAGCTTTGGTAGTGAGTGTTTCTTCATTGAACACAGAGGGATAACCTACATCTATGTGCAAGTCTAAGCTTGCTCCCATGCTTTCTACCAATGCGGTAGCTTGCTTGCGAATGAGATCGTGTGCTTTGTAGCGCCATTCTTCATTCATGGCTCGAAAGGTACCCATCAATTTCACTTCACTGGGAATCACATTGGTGGTGAAACCTCCTTGGAAACTCGTGATAGAAAGTACTGATGGAGAGAATGGATTATTATGTCTACTTATAATTTGTTGCAGTGAAACCACCAAATGAGAGGCAATTAAGATAGTATCTGCGGTTAAATGTGGAGCGGCTGCATGCCCACCCTTGCTCTTAATAGTAATGTATATTTCATCGGCGCTCGCCATTACCTGTCCGCTTCTAAAACTCAATAAACCAGTTTCTAAATTGGGATGTACATGCAATCCGAAAATGGCTTGTGGTGTTGGATTTTCGAGTACTCCTTCTTTGATCAATAAACTCGCTCCTCCGGGGTTTTTTTCTTCTCCTGGCTGGAAGATCAATTTAATGGTTCCTTCTATTTGATCTTTTATGGAGAATAGAATTTTTGCAGCGCCTAATAAACAGGTGGTATGAACGTCGTGACCACAAGCATGCATCACCCCTTTTTTGGTAGAGCAATAGGATGCATTATTTTCTTCTTGAATGGGGAGCGCATCGATATCGGCTCTTAGCGCAATACATCGAGCAGAAGGGTTCTTGCCTTCAATTATTCCAATAACTCCGGTTGTTGCTTTTACTTCAAAAGGAATTCCAATTGCTTTGAGTTGCGATTGGATGAATGCAGAAGTTTCAAATTCCTGATAACTTAATTCAGGATGAGCATGAAGATGATGACGAATTGCAATCATCTCCTCTTTTAATTCAGCGGCTTTGGATTTTATCAGCTCTTGTAATGCGTTCATGGTATAAAGGTACGAAAAACGGGGAAATGCATTACTCGAGGCTGGCAGACTTGTCTGGATTCACTTCTATTAAATCACGAATTACATAGATACTGCCTTTGTAATAGCGTTGTACTTGTTTAAGTGCTTCATTGGCTTCAGTGGCATCTCGGTAATTGCCAACTTTTACTTTAAAAAAGGGCGCTTGATAGTCTGTGTATACTTTTAATTCGGGGGCCGATTTATAGATCTGTGCCTTGGCATCGTTGGCTTTATTTCGATCGTTGGTATTGATGATTAAAATGCGATAGCCTTGAACAAAGCGACGCGATTCACGGGTAGCATATTCATTGGCTTCAATTTGCTTTTTGACCAGCACATCTACACGGCTATCTTTGAAAAGTTTCACTCCGGTGCTGTCTTGTGCAACAGCCTTTGAAGTACTTACAAATGCCAGCAGCATTAAAATCAAATATTTCATATCGAATCGTTTAATACTTGGCGCCTGCTCCACCAATGTTTTCAATGGGGTGCCAAGTGGTTTTTGTTTCCTGTAAATCCAGAATAAAATAAGGCGATTGACCTTGCTCCGTTTTCCAGTTTATTTCATGATATGCTACTATTCGTTTTAGATTGTGCGTTCCCTTTAGTATAGCATCTTTATCTAGTTC
This sequence comes from Endoryza foliicola, assembly GCF_050589245.1. Classification (NCBI taxonomy): domain Bacteria; kingdom Pseudomonadati; phylum Bacteroidota; class Chitinophagia; order Chitinophagales; family Chitinophagaceae; genus Endoryza; species Endoryza foliicola. The sequence continues at coordinate 71,846 of NZ_JBOBEW010000004.1, forward strand.
ATCACTTTCATTTCCAAGTACTAAAGCATTTACATCCATGTGTTCAGCCAGTGCCGGAGCTAGTTCCGTGGCTTTTCCGGTAATGATGTTGATGACACCACCGGGGACATCGCTGTCGTTGATCACTTCGGCAAAACTAATGGCTGCTAAAGGTTTGCTGTAACTAGGTATTACTACCACCGTATTGCCACCGGCAATGGCAGGTGCAATCAATGATACCAAGCTTAGTAGGGGAGAGGCTTCTTTGGAAACGATGCCTACAACGCCGGTTGATTCCGGTACGGAGAAATTGAAATGAGAACTTGCAACAGGGTTAACCGTTCCAAAAACCTGCTGGTATTTATCACACCATCCGGCATAATATACCAATCGATCAATGGAATCTTGCACTTCTTCCTTAGCGTCTTGCGCTGTTACATCCATTGATACCAGTTCTGAAACAAACTGTTCTGATCTGCCTTCTAACATTTCGGCTATTCTGTATAGAATTTGACCTCTGTTAAAAGCGGCTCTTGCACTCCATCCTTTCCAAGCGGCTCTCGCTGAAACAATGGCGTCGCGTACGTCTTTCTTCGACCCCCAACACATATTGGCCAAATGATCGCCCTTACTGTTAGTAGCTTTGTAGGAACGGCCTGATTCCGTTCTAGGAAACTGACCTCCAATATAGAGTTTGTATGTTTTTAAGATGCTAAGTCTGTTGGTACTCATGTTTTTACCTTGAACTTGTGATTAGATATGCAGATATCCTGCCAAACCTTGTAAACCGCCTTCTCTTCCGTAGCCGCTTTCTTTATAACCACCGAAAGGTGAGGTGGGATCGAATTTGTTATAGGTATTCGCCCAAACTACTCCGGCTCGAATTTTCGTGGTAAGATTGAAGATTTTCGATCCTTTGTCGGTCCAAACACCCGCACTCAAGCCATAAGGAGTATTATTCGCTTTTTCAATTACTTCATCCTCTGTTCTGAATGTTTGGACGGTCAATACAGGTCCAAAAATTTCTTCTTGAGCAATGCGGCTGCTTTGTGCCACATCGGTGAACAATGTAGGTTTGCAATAAAACCCTTTGCGAGGCAGATTGATATCGGTTTGATACATTTCGGCACCTTCTTTCTTACCGATCGTAATGTATTTGTGAATGGTATCTAATTGTTGCTTTGAGTTAATTGCCCCAATATCGGTGTTCTTGTCAAGAGGATTTCCAACAATCAAAGTAGCCATTCTGTCTTTTAATTTTCTCAAAACAGTTTTGTAAACACTCTCTTGTACGAAAAGTCGAGAACCGGCGCAACAAACATGACCTTGATTGAAAAAGATCCCGTTGATAATGCCTTCTACTGCTTGATCTAAAGGTGCATCTTCGAAAATGATATTGGCGGCTTTTCCTCCTAATTCCAGTGTGAGTTTTTTCGAACTGCCGGCACAAGCTTGTTGAATGAGCTTACCTACTTCAGTACTTCCGGTAAAGGCAATTTTATTGATATCGTTGTGTTGAACGAGGGCCGCTCCGGTAGCTCCGGCGCCGGTTAGGATGTTCACCACACCCGGAGGAAGATCACATTCTTGAATGATCTCTGCCAATTTCAATGCGGTAAGAGGGGTGGTTTCTGCAGGCTTCAACACCACAGTGTTTCCTGTTGCTAGGGCCGGGGCTATTTTCCAGGCAGCCATGAGCAGAGGAAAATTCCAAGGGATGATTTGCCCTGCAACGCCCAATGACGTTGGTTTTCTATTGGGAAAAGCATAGTCCAATTTATCGGCCCAGCCGGCATAATAGAAGAAATGGTTGGCTGCTAAAGGAATGTCAATATCTCTCGACTCACGGATGGGTTTGCCGCCATCCAAGGTTTCGATAACACAAAGCTCTCTTGCTTTTTCTTGAATCATTCTGCTGATTCTGAAGATGTATTTGGCTCTTTCAGCACCCGACATTTTGCCCCAGGCTCCATTGTAGGCTTTGCGAGCGGCTTTTACGGCTTTGTCTACATCGGCTGCATTAGCTTCAGCAATTGAAGATAAATTGGCTTCGGTTGCCGGATTAATGGTATTGAAATACTTGCCCGATTCAGGCTTTACAAACTTTCCGTCAATGAAGAGCTCGTATTGAGGAGCAATGGTTACATGCGAAGTGCCTTCCAATGCAGGGGCGTACTCCCAAGCAGTGTTGAATTTTAAGGAAGGGGCCGCTTTTTTTGCAACTTTTTTTGTTGCTGTTTTTTTGGTTGTAGCCATAATATAGAATGTAATGAGGCGGTTCGTTTAATTAATCAATTGAAAAATAGTCGGCGCTTTGGTAGCGTCCAGTGGCTTCTTTGGCGAGTTGCATCAGCACGTCATTGGCCAAGCTACTGGCACCAAATCGGAACCACTCGTTGGTCATCCAATCGGCCCCCAACACTTCATTCAACATCACTAAATAGTGCAAGGCGGCCTTTGATTTAGAAATCCCCCCTGCAGGCTTCATCCCTATTTGAATGCCGGTTTCGTAGTAGAAGTCACGAATGGCTTCCAACATTACCAGCGTAACAGGCATGGTAGCGGCGGGTTGAATTTTACCGGTAGAGGTTTTGATAAAGTCGGCACCGGCGTGCATGGCAATATCGCTGGCTCTTCTCACTTTATCTAAGCTTCCCAGTTCACCCGTTTCCAATATAACTTTCAATCGGGCATTGCCACAGGCTTCTTTAATAGCTGCTATTTCATCGAATACGAAATTGTATTCACCGGCGAGGAATTTGCCTCTTGAAATCACCATATCTACTTCATCGGCACCCTCTGAAACGGCGTATTTAGTATCTCTGAGTTTTACATCGCGGGTGCTTTGACCGCTTGGAAAGGCGGTTGCCACGGAAGCGACCTTTATTTTCGAACCTTCCAATGCTTTTTTGGCGATGCCCACCATGCTGGGGTACACACATACGGCTGCTACCGTGGGAAGTCCTTCCAGAGCATCGTGAGGGTGCATAGCCTTATAACAGAGTTGTTTTACTTTTCCGGGGGTGTCTTTCCCTTCGAGGGTGGTAAGATCGATCATGCTCAAAGCCAAATGAAGGCCTTGTAATTTCGACTCTTTTTTTATGGAACGCTTGGTAAAGCGGGCAGCTCTTTCTTCCGCTCCAACCTGGTCAATGGAAGGACTGTGGCGGAAATCGGGGCGCACAATAGATCGTTCAGACATATCAAGCAATTATAAAGTTCAAAGGTAACGGTTTCGAAATTTATCACCCTTTTTTTGGTGGTCAACCACTTATACAATTTTTCGGGATGGTGCCATTATTTTAAGTAAAATCGCTGTTCCATTTTTCCAACCAAATACACTGAAATGAGAAAAATCAAATTCTTCTCTGCAGCGGCCTTAGCAATGCTGATGGCCCTGGTTGGTCGGGCTCAAACCACTTTCCAAGTGAACGGAGTGGCCGATCAACGCGACGGGGTATATGCATTTATCAATGCTACCGTCGTTAAAGATGCGCAAACAACTATTCCCAATGCCACTTTGGTGATCAAGGATGGTAAAATTGTAGCCGTAGGGGCGGGTGTTGCCGTTCCAAAAGACGCGGTGATTGTTGATTGTAAGGACAAGTTCATTTATCCTTCCTTCATCGATATCTATACCGACTATGGTATGCCTGCTATTCAAAGAGCGGCAGGATTCAACTTCTTCGGCCCCACCCAACTCAACTCCAATCAAAAAGGAGCTTTCGGTTGGAACCAAGCCATTCGCTCAGATGTGGATGCTTCTAAAATTTTCGTGGTAGACGATGCCAAAGCAAAATCACTTCGTGATCTTGGTTTTGGAACCGTATTGTCACATCAAAAAGATGGGATCGCCCGCGGTACCGGAGTGGTAGCCACTTTGGCGAATAAGAAAGAGAATTTGGTAATTGTAAAAGACAAAGCTTCTTCTCATTATTCACTCAATAAGGGTACTTCTTCTCAATCGTATCCAAGCAGTATGATGGGATCGATCTCTTTGTTGCGTCAGTCGTATATTGATGCTGCTTGGTATAAAAACAATCCAAGTTCTGAAGGGGTGAACCTTACCATGAAAGCTTGGAACGAACAACAAAGCCTTCCTCAAATTTTTGAAGCCAATGATAAATGGAACGATTTACGTGCCGATCGCATTGGTGATGAGTTCGGTGTTCAATACATCATTAAAGCCGGAAACAACGAATATCAACGTATCAGTGAAGTAGCTGCAACCAAAGCTTCTTTCATTCTTCCGTTGAATTTCCCTGCACCAATGGATGTTGACGATCCTCAGGAAGTACGTTTCGTAGGACTCGACGATCTTAAACATTGGGAACTGGCTCCTACCAATCCGGCAGCTTTTGAAAAAGCAGGACTGAACTTCTGCTTAACTACATCTGACCTGGCGAACTTAGGAGATTTCGGCGCCAATCTTCGCAAAGCCATCGAATATGGATTGAGCGAAACAAAAGCTATGGAAGCTCTTACCAAAAATCCTGCTACCATCTTAGGTGTTTATGATAAAGTGGGAAGTTTGGATGCAGGTAAACTCGCCAACTTCATTATTACTTCAGGTTCTATTTTCAATGAGAAAACAGTGATTCTTCAAAACTGGGTGCAAGGTGAAAAATACGGCGTGAAAGAAGAAGCTTGGTATGATGTGAAAGGCACTTATAAGTTGACCACTCGTGCAGCAGGTGCTTCAAAAAGCTATTCAATGGAATTAAAAGATGGCGGCACTGCCAGCTTCATCGAGAAAGATACATTGAATGGCAAATACAGTTTCGATGGAAAGCAAGTGAAACTCAGCTTTACGGAAGGTCGCGGCCCCAATGCCAAAGAAACAACCTTGAGTGGTGTTTCGAATGGCAACGAATGGAACGGTACCGGCAGAGATGCTTCAGGTGTAAACTTTACATGGACTGCTTCTATGGAGAAGCCATTTGTTGCAAAAGCTGACAGTGCTCGCCCGAAACAACCGGTACAAGTTGGAAAAGTAACCTATCCGTTTTTGGCTTTTGGAAATGAAGAACTTCCTAAGCAAGAAACAGTATTGTTTAAAAATGCTACTGTTTGGACCAATGAAAAAGAAGGGGTTTTGAAAGAAACCGATGTATTGGTGAAGAATGGTAAGATTGTACAAATCGGAAAAAACCTCAGCGATCCAACAGCTAAAGTAATTGACGCTACCGGAAAGCATTTAACAGCCGGTGTAATTGATGAGCACTCACATATTGCTGCTGCTTCTATCAATGAAGGAGGTCAAAGTGTAACTTCTGAAGTGCGTATTGGTGATAATATTGCACCCGATGATATCAACATTTATCGTCAGTTGAGTGGTGGTGTTACTACATCACATATTCTTCACGGTTCTGCTAATACCATTGGAGGTCAAACGCAATTGATCAAATTGCGTTGGGGTGCTAATGATGAAGAATTGAAGTTCAAAGGAGCTGATCCTTTCATCAAGTTTGCTTTAGGTGAAAACGTAAAGCGTTCATCTGCTACTCAAGGAAATACACGTTTCCCTGATACGCGTATGGGTGTAGAAGAAGTATTGGCTGATGCTTTCCAACGCGCAACAGACTATCAAAATGCGTTGAAGAAATTGGCTGATGAAGCTTCAAAAGTGAAGAAAGGTCAAACAGCAGTAAGTCCATATAGTGTAGTAAGAAGAGATCTGGAATTGGAAGCATTGGTAGAAATCATGAACAAAAAGCGTTTCATTACTTGTCACTCCTATGTTCAAAGCGAGATAACAGCAATGATGCGTGTTGCCGAGCGTTTCGGTTTCCGTGTAAATACGTTTACGCATATTTTGGAAGGCTACAAAGTAGCTGATAAAATGAAAGAGCACGGTGTTGCTGCTTCAACCTTCAGCGACTGGTGGGCTTATAAAATGGAAGTACAAGATGCAATTCCTGCAAATGCGACAATTATGCAAAAAGTTGGATTGGTGGTTGCCATCAATTCTGACGATGCTGAAATGGCACGTCGCTTGAACCAAGAATCTGCTAAGAGCATTAAGTATGCAGGCATGAGCGAAGAAGATGCGTTGAAGATGTGTACGTTGAATCCTGCGAAGATGTTGCACATCGATGATAAAGTAGGAAGTGTGAAAGTTGGAAAAGATGCGGATTTAGTATTGTGGAGTGACAATCCTTTGAGCATTTATGCAAAAGCATTGAAGACCATGGTAGATGGTATCATCTATTTTGATCGCGATAAAGATGCAGAAATGAGAAAAGCGGTAGCTGCTGAAAAAGCTCGCTTGATTCAAAAGTTACAAGCTGCTAAACGCGGCGCAGGCGCCAACGGTGGTGGCGGTGGTAATTTCCAAAGACCACGTCCTCGTTACGAAGTGATGTTTGTTTGTGGTGATCACTATCACAAGCATGGTTTGTTAACGATCGACTCAGATAATTTGGAAGTACTTGAAAACTCACAATATTAATTACCGGAAAAATCATTGAATTATGAAAAGATTATTCTTACAACTCGTAATGATCGGTTTCCTGGTAGTTAGTGCAAAAGCACAGGAAACGGTTTATCCTGCTCCCGCTCAAAAAGAGACAGTCTACATTGTGAATGCAACCATTCACGTAGGCAACGGACAGGTTATTGAAAATGGAACAGTAAAAATTGCCAATGGCAAAATTGCCGCTGTAGGTGCCGGAAACAATGCCGGTTCTGATGGCAAAGTAGTGGATGCCAAAGGTCAACATGTATACCCCGGATTGATCCTTCCTTCTTCTCAATTGGGATTGGTAGAAGTTCCGCCGGTACGTGCTACCGTAGATTCGCGTGAATTGGGTGATATCAACCCAAGCATTCGTTCTATTGTAGCCTACAATACCGATTCTAAGGTGATCAACACTTTAAAGAGCAATGGTATTTTATTGGCGAATGTATATCCTGATGGTGGTATCATTCCCGGTTCATCTACTGTAGTACAATTGGATGCATGGAATTGGGAAGATGCTGCTTATGCTATGGACAATGGTATTCATTACAACATGCCTTCGTTGTTGACGCGCAGAGGCGGTGGTCGTGGATTCGGATTTGGCGCTGCACAACCGGCCGGTGATCCTATCAAGCGTGCATTGGATGATATTGAAGAGTCGAAAGTATTCTTCAGAGAAGCGAAAGCCTATGCCGCAGAAGCAACACACGCAGCAACCAACTTGAAGTTCGAAGCTGTAAAAGGCTTGTTTTCAAAAAAGCAAAAGCTCTATATCCACTGCAATATTGTAAAGGAAATTTTAGTAGCGGTGGATTTTGTAAAAGAGTTTGGTTTCGATGTTGTGATTGTTGGCGGAAGCGACAGTTGGTTGGTAACCGATGTGTTGAAGCAATACAATATTTCGGTGATCCTTGGTCAAATGCACGATTTACCTAATATGGTGGATGATGATGTTGATCAACCTTTCAAAACACCGTCAATACTCCAAAAAGCCGGCGTATTGTATGCTATTGGCGACGAAGATGGAAACACACGCAGTCGCAATTTGGCATTCAATGCCGGAACCGCTGCTGCTTATGGTTTAACGAAGGAAGAAGCTTTAACTGCTATTACGTTGAATGCAGCTAAAATCCTCGGTATTGCCGATAAAACCGGCTCTATTGAAGTAGGTAAAGATGCAAACATCGTAATAAGTGTAGGCGATATATTGGACATGAAATCGAGTGTAATTACTGCCGCTTTCATTCAGGGAAGAGCTGTAGACTTAACAGATAAGCACAAGCAGTTGAAGGCGCGTTATGAGCATAAATACGGGATTAATTAATAATTAATAATTAATAATTAATAATTGGGGCAGGCTGGAATGAGGAGAGTTTTGGCCTGCGGCCAAAGGGAATTAATAGTTAATAATTAATAATTGGGGCAGGTTGTGGTGGTAGGAGTTTGGCCTTCGGCCAAAGGGGATTAAAACCGAAACAGCTCCTTGTATTTATTGAATCATTACATACCAATTTTGGTGATAGACCTGAGGACCACCGTCGATTTATCGCGGTGGTCTTTTTTTGTGGAAGTATGTGTAGCAACGCGATTTATCGCGTTGAAAAAAAGGGAGGGGAATTAATATCAATTAACAATTAAGAATTAATAATTAATAACTGGGGCAGGCTGTGGTGGCAGGAGTTTTGGCCTGCGGCCAAAGAGGAGTTAATAGTTAAGAATTAAGAATTAATAATGAGAAGAGCCGCGCTAGCGCGGCTCTTCTTTATTTACAAACAATTGAAAAGCAGGGTATATTTTAAATTATAGAGTTGAACTGCACATGATCACTATTTATAGTTATCTTTCAGATAGAAGATGTTCTAGTGTGTTATGTTAATGGAGTACTTGAACGCTTAAATAGATATACATGCAGAGAGAACTGTCATCAGCTGAATTACATAAAATAGCGCTAATTTTTATAGAGTATCTTCTAATGGATGCTTCAAAAATTGGCGATGCTTCTTTATTGCCTGTGCTTGAACTAATTTATGCTATTAAAACAACTGAAATTGAAAAGTTCGCAAAGTCAGGGAAAACTAAAGGGTTGGAAAGAATCGTCGCTGGTTTTGAAGACAGCGCCATTGATATGCGCAGTGAAGTACGGAACCAGCTAACACAAAAATTGTATCAAGAATACAAATTTGTTTTGGGAGAGAAGATTTTCGAAAAGATAATCACCAGAAGTCTAAAAAAAGGAAAAATCAAAGATTTTGACGACTTCATGTATTTAGCAAAGTTAAGACGCACATATGAATGTATTCCTGAGCTTCTACCATTATACTCACAGGCAGATCTATTAATTGCAGATTATTACACTCGTAATAATTTAAGTGGCGAGGACAGTAATTTTGAGAGTATTGTAGAGCCACAAGTAGCTACCAACTCTAATTTGGTCAAGTCTTCTATTTTTTTTCCGTTCAATGAGGTGTCATCAGGAGATATTATCGGGCTGGAATTATTTCTCAGTCAGCCTGAACTCTACCCTAGTTATCATGACATGTTTCAACGTTTTGGCTATGAAGGAAACGGTTATTGTTGGGAGGGGCACATCATACAAATTCTTGAACAATTAAGCCCTAAACTGTTAACAGCTATTTCATTTGAATCAGAAGCCGGTTCGCTTCTTTTAGAATTCAACACCGTTGGAGATCGAGATTTCTTTCAGACTTTGCTTTGCCCGATCTTATCAGATATTGACAAATTTCAAGAATGGGTTGCTAAGGCAGATCATTCACGAATTGATGATTAAAACTTGTTTGTAAACAAAAAGGCCGCGCAACGCGCGGCCTCAATTATTAATTCTTAACTCTTAATTCTTAATTAAACCGCTCCATGGCAGTTTTTGAACTTCTTACCACTTCCGCAAGGACAAGCATCATTGCGACCAACCTTTGGTCCTACTTTAATGGGCTCTTGCTTTGTAGGTCCTGATGGATCGTAATAATCGTTCTCATTGGCTGCATAATCATCTCCTCTTGCATCGATCTCGTCTTTATTCGCAACCATCTTGCTCATATCTGTTTTCTGTTCTCTTCCTTCTTTAATGGCGTTTCTGCCCGATTGCTCTTGATGAACTCCGGCATGACATAAGAAGCTTACAATCTCTTTATTCAAGTTGTCGTCCATGTTCTTGAACAAATCGAAGGCAGAGATTTTGTAGATCACTAATGGATCTTTTTGCTCCAAATAAGCCGTTTGAACACTTTGTTTCAAATCGTCCATCGCTCTCAAATGCTCTTTCCAAGCATCGTCGATCAACGCAAGCGTAATTTGACGCTCCAAAGAGCTCGTCAATTCACGTCCTTTTGTTGTGATGGTCTTCTCCAAATTCGCCAATACTTGAATGAACTTACGACCATCGGTAAATGGTACTGCCACGTTCTCAATTGGACGAGATTCTTCTTTCTTAATATTTTCAAACACAGGTAAGATCTGCGCTTGTAAATCACTCAACTTGTTCTGATAGCGTCCAATTGCTTGGCTGTACAAAGCCTCTGCTAATTCAGCTGTATTGCCCTTAGCAAATTGCTCTTTGGTGATGTTTGAATCGATCGCAAAGTTTACGATGGCCGCTAATTTGAATCCTTCGTAATCGTCTTGTTCCTGGAAGCTGGTTACCAATCCTTCTGCAATTGAATAGAAGGCATTGTCCAAATCCAATGCAAGACGCTCTCCAAACAAAGCATGGTTTCTACGTTTGTAGATCACATTTCTTTGCTTGTTCATTACATCATCGTATTCCAACAAACGCTTACGAATGCCGAAGTTGTTTTCTTCAACTTTCTTCTGCGCTCTTTCAATGCTCTTTGTAACCATACTGTGCTGAATCACTTCTCCCTCTTTGTATCCAAAGCGGTCCATGATCTTCGCAATACGCTCACTACCGAACAAGCGCATCAGCTCGTCTTCCAAACTCACATAGAATTGAGAACTACCGGGGTCACCCTGACGACCGGCACGACCTCTCAACTGACGGTCTACACGACGGCTTTCGTGACGCTCGGTACCAATAATGGCCAAACCGCCTGCTTCTTTTACACCGGGTCCGAGTTTGATATCCGTACCACGACCCGCCATGTTGGTTGCAATGGTTACAGCACCGGGCAAACCTGCTTCTGCTACAATCGCCGCTTCACGAGCGTGTTGTTTTGCGTTCAATACATTGTGCGCTATCTTCTTACCTGAAAGCATCTTACTCAACAATTCACTTACTTCCACATTGGTGGTACCTACAAGAATAGGACGACCTGCTTTCTGTAATTTTTCAATTTCTTCGATAACTGCTTTGAACTTCTCACGCTTGGTTTTGTACACCAAGTCCTCTTGGTCTTTTCGAATTGCTGCAACGTTGGTAGGAATGGTTACAACATCCAATTTGTAGATGTCCCAAAACTCACCTGCTTCCGTAACCGCAGTACCCGTCATACCACCCAATTTGTGATACATGCGGAAATAGTTCTGCAAAGTAATGGTGGCATAGGTTTGAGTAGCAGCTTCGATCTTCACATTTTCCTTCGCTTCAATAGCTTGGTGTAAGCCATCGCTGTAACGACGACCATCAAGGATACGACCTGTTTGTTCGTCTACAATTTTAACTTGACCGTCCATAACAACATACTCAACATCTTTATCGAAAAGCGTATAGGCTTTCAACAATTGTTGAACGGTGTGAATGCGATCGGCTTTGATAGAATATTCTGCAAGAACGGCTTCTTTCTGTGCAAGTTTTTCGTCTGCATTCAAGCTTTCGTTCTTCTCTATTTCATTTAAGTGAATACCGATATCAGGAAGCACGAAGAATTCAGGATCTTCACCTGAACGCGTGATGCTTTGGATACCTTTATCGGTCAATTCAACCTGATTGTTTTTTTCGTCGATGTGGAAGAACAATTCTTCATCCACTTTTGGCATTTCGCGTTGCTGATCTGCGAGGTAATAGTTCTCTGCTTTTTGCAATTTCACGCGCACGCCCGATTCACTTAAGAATTTGATCAATGCACTGTTCTTTGGCAAACCTCTGTAGGCACGCATCAAGCTCAATCCACCACTCTTCGGATCGTCGTCTCCTTCTGAGAATTTCTTTTTCGCTTCGATCAAATATTTGTTGGTTACTTGTCTTTGCATTTCCACCAAACGAGCAACGCGATCTTTCAAAATATGATATTGTTGATCGTCGCCTTTTGGAACCGGACCGGAGATGATCAAGGGGGTACGCGCATCATCGATCAATACGCTATCCACTTCATCCACCATCGCGAAATGATGCTTACGTTGTACCATTTCTTCCGGATTGTGAACCATGTTATCTCTCAAGTAGTCGAAACCAAATTCGTTGTTTGTACCGTAGGTGATATCAGCTTGGTAGGCTTTTCTTCTTTCGGCACTATTGGGTTGGTGCTTATCAATACAGTCAACTGTAATGCCTAACCACTCGAATAATGGACCGTTCCATTCGCTATCACGTTTTGCGAGGTAGTCGTTCACCGTTACAATGTGAACACCTTCTCCTGTCAATGCATTCAAGTAAGCTGGCAGGGTAGACACAAGGGTTTTACCTTCACCCGTTGCCATCTCGGAAATCTTTCCCTGATGAAGCACGGTACCACCAATCAACTGCACATCATAATGCACCATGTTCCAGGTAACGATGTTGCCACCGGCTACCCAATTGTTTTGCATGATGCTTTTATCGCCTTCAATGCGGATATAATTCTTGCGAACTGAAAGTTCTTTGTCTAGTTCTGTTGCGGTTGCTGTTAGTTCAAGGTTTTCTTTGAACCTGCGAGCTGTTTCCTTTACTACCGCAAATGCTTCCGGTAGAATTTGGAGAAGCACTTCTTCCAGTTTCTTGTCGCGGTCTTTTTTCAAACCGTCGATTTGTTGGTAGATGGCGTCTTTTCCGGTGATATCTGTTACCGGTAAGTTTTCTGCATTTTCTGCAAGGTCCTTGATTTCTTTGTCAATGGCAGAAACATAATCCTTGATTTTAGCACGGAACTCATTGGTTTTGCCACGGAGTTGATCGTTGCTAATATGTTGATAGGACTGAAAATGCTGATTGATTTGCTTTACTATTGGTTCTATAGCTTTCACGTCTTTTTCCGACTTACTGCCACCAAATAGTTTTGATAAAAAACCGATCATGAGCTAAGCGATGTATGAATTATTGAATGTTATATACGAACAATAGTCAAAAAGGGTGCTAATGTTTTTTACAGGCCATTTTGACAGGCAGCAAAGGTACTAAATCAAGGTCGAACCTACTACCTTTTGGGGGGATGGTTTTGGGGAACCTTAACAAATTGGGAATCAGGAGGGAAGGAGGAGGGAAGAGGGAGGACAGGAACGAGGATAAGAGGAGACGAAGAGCGAGGAAGTAACAATTGGATAATTTGAGGGTTTGAGAATGTGATAATGGAATACAGGGGTTGAGTCAACGTTGCGCTGTCGCTGCGGCCGCTGCGCCGCTGCGGTGAAAAAAAAAGAAGCAGCAGAAGAAGAATGATAAGTCCACGTTGCGAATCCTTTGCGGTCTTGGCGCTCTTAGCGGTGAACCAACTAAGGGGCATTAAAAAACCCGACCTGGAATAGATCGGGTTTCAATAGTATAGATGATTGGTTATACCAACATTCTCATTGGTTCTTCGAGCAAACTTTGAACGGTTTGCAAGAAAGCAGCTCCGCTAGCGCCGTCTACTACACGGTGGTCGCAGCTCAAGGTTACTTTCATAACGTTACCAGGAACTACTTGTCCATTTTTCACAATAGGCACTTGATTGATAGCACCAATTGCCAAGATACATGAATCAGGAGGGTTGATGATGGCCGTGAACTCATCGATTCCAAACATACCTAAGTTAGAAATCGTGAATGTATTTCCTTCCCAATCGGATGGTTGTAGTTTTTTGTCTTTAGCCTTTTGCGCGAAGGTCTTTACTTCACCGGCAATTTGAGACAATGATTTGGTATCAGCGAAACGCACTACAGGCACCAACAAACCTTCTTCCACAGCTACCGCAACACCAATGTTGACGTGGTGGTTTACGCGAATTTTATCGCCTAACCAGCTACTGTTGATTTTTGGATGTTGTTTCAATGCAATGGCACATGCTTTCAATACCATATCGTTGAAAGAGATCTTGATAGGACTGATATCGTTCAGTTTCGCTCTGCTTTCTACTGCTTTGTCCATGTTAATAGACATCGTTAAATAGAAGTGAGGAGCAGTGAACATGCTTTCTGCCAAACGTTTCGCAATAGTTTTGCGCATTTGAGAAACCGGCACTTCATCAAAGCTTACAACTCCCGGAACAGATGAAACCGGAGCAGCAGTAATTGAAGTGGCAGCAGGAGCAGCTGCAGCCGCAGGCTTATAATTATCGAGATCAGATTTGATGATTCTTCCACCATCGCCTGATCCTTGTACTTTCGAAAGATCGATTCCTTTGTCGGCAGCAATTTTCTTCGCTAACGGAGAAGCTTTTACTCTTCCGTCGGTAGAAGTTGAAGCAACAGGAGCAGCAACGGCAGCCGCCGGAGCACTTGTTGTAGCAGGAGCAGCAGCCTGTGCAGGAGCTGAAGCAGCAGGAGCAGCAGCGCCACCACCTTTAGCAGCAGCAACAATACCGTTCACATCTACTTTAGCAGGGTCGCCAATGATACAAAGAAGACTGTTTACTGCGATTTTCTCGCCGGCTTGTGCTCCGATGTACAATAACTGACCGTCTTTATAACTCTCCAATTCCAATGTAGCTTTATCGGTCTCGATATCAGCTAATAGTTCACCTTTCTTAACAGGATCACCTATTTTTTTGTGCCAGCTAGCAATAACCCCTTCTGTCATGGTATCGCTCAAACGAGGCATCAATATAACTTCTTGAACAGTGGTCAAGTCCAATGCAGGAGCCGCAGCAGGTGCGGGAGCAGCAGTTGGAGCCGGAGCAGCAGCGGCAGGAGCAGGGGCCGGTGCACTTGCAGGGGCAGCACCTCCTAAGTGTTGACTGATGTCTTCACCGGCAGTACCAATGATCGCCAATAAGTCGTTCACTTGTAATTTGCCACCTTTTTCGGTTCCGATGTGCAACAACAAGCCATCTTTATAACTCTCGAGTTCCATGGTTGCTTTGTCGGTTTCAACTTCGGCCAACAAATCACCTTTCTTCACGGTGTCACCCACTTTTTTATGCCATGCAGCAATAACACCTTCTGTCATGGTATCACTCAAGCGAGGCATGAGAATCACTTCTGCCATATATATTCAAAAATTTTAATTAGTGATCTTAATTTGCGAGGCCGAAATTAAGGCAATTTGCTGAATTCCTTGGCCTTCGGTTTTTTCTTTTCTATTAATAGTCTAATTCTAGTCGAAGCCTGTCTTTCAACTCTTTAACCAATGGATACTGCTCAATCATCTGCATAAACTGTTCACGGTTGTTGAGTGGGCGTTCCACAGGGATATCGTATTCACCGTTGTCGTCAACTAAGATACTGTACAACAGGCTTTTATTGTTAAAAAACTGCTGCAAATATTCACTTAGCTTGCTTCTTTCACCTTCAATGAACTTTTGTTCCAGGTTATTATTACAACTTACTTCGAAACTTTGTTCCGAGGTAACGGTTAAACGAGCAATGTCAAAACTTTGAGAAGCCGGGTTTTTGGCTTCGCGCAACAATTGGGTGTAGCCGGTCCAAGCTTCCTTTAATTTATCTTCTGTTACTGGAATCGGTTTGTCTTTTTCTGCATCTTCCTGTTTGCCGATTACTTGCTGTCGAATTTTAGTGAGTTGCGACAGTTTGCCCCCACCTTTCGGTGTTTCTACGGGTTTGCTTGCTGCAGCAGTAGCAGGTTTCTTTTCCACTACACTAGGAGCTACAACTACCGGTTTTACCGCCGGTGTTTCTATCGTCAATTTAGCCTCCGCTACAGGTGCTGCTTTCACCTCAATGGGTTGTAGGCGTTTGAATTGTAAAGGACGAGCTTCAGCTAGTTTTTTTTTTGCCACACCTTCCGAACTGAGTTCGAGTGCTTGATTCAGATAAGTGAGCTTAATAAGCGTGAGTTCTACGTGCAGTCGCTTGTTTCTTGCCATTCTAAACGAGATCTCCGATTCGTTTAAAATATTCAATGCACTGATCAACCAACTGGTAGAAGTTTCAGCGGCCGCTTGCAGGTATTTATCCTTGAACGAACTTACTACTTCTAATAGAGAAGCAACTCGATTGTCTTTACATACCAACAAGTTTCGAATGAATTCAGCGAAGCCATTGAGCAACATATCGCCTTCAAATCCTTTCTTGTTGATATCGTCGTATAATAACAGAGATCCGGCCAAATCTTGCTCCTGCATGCATTTCAGCAGTTTGAAGAAATAATCGGCATCTAAAATATTCAGGTGTTCGAGGGTGTTAGCATAAGTAAGAACGCCTCCTGTAAAGCTTACAATTTTATCCATGATGCTCAGCGCATCGCGCATACATCCTTCGCTTTTTTGTGCAATTACATGCAAGGCAGCTTCTTCTGCTTTTACTTCTTCTTTGGTGCAAATTTCTTGTAGGTGATCTACGGTATCTTGAGGAGTAATGCGTTTAAAATCGAAGATTTGGCAACGACTCAAAATCGTAGGAAGAATCTTGTGTTTTTCTGTGGTTGCTAAAATGAAAATGGCATAGGGAGGCGGTTCTTCTAAAGTCTTCAAAAAGGCATTGAAGGCTGAAGAACTGAGCATGTGAACCTCGTCTATGATATACACTTTGTAGGTGCCGGCTTGCGGTGGGAAGCGAACCTGTTCTACCAAGGTTCGGATGTCTTCTACCGAGTTGTTACTGGCAGCATCGAGTTCATGAATGTTTAGGGAACTACCCTCATTGAAAGAAGTACAAGAATGACATTCGTTGCAGGCTTCTCCTTCCGGGGTGATGTTTTCGCAGTTGATGGTTTTTGCTAAAATACGTGCACAGGTGGTTTTACCCACACCTCTGGGACCGCAAAACAAAAAGGCATGCGCCAAATGTTGTTGACGAATCGCATTTTTGAGCGTTGTGGTAATATGTGACTGTCCAACAACGGTATCAAATGTTTGCGGACGATACTTCCTAGCCGAAACAATGAATTTTTCCATACCCATCCTCCATTAATTCGATTGCAAGATAAGAAAGCAATAACAGTTTTCAGCGAAAGCTTTTACACCATCGGATGTCGCTCAAAAGGAAGACTTCTATCGAATTGATAGCGATAAGTAGTAAGCTGCCTTGTTTTGAAGGTATCTCCGAAATTAGCGGCTACATTCAACATTTTTGGGTTGAAGTCGCCGATCCACTGCATCTCGTATTCGGTATAGCCAAGCGCATCAACATCTTTTTTGGCGCTAGCGATCAGCAAACTGTCAACTCCCCGTCCTTGAAATTCCGGCACAATTCCAAAAACCAATCCGGTGAATTTGGTAGGTTTTACAGTGCTTTTGATCCAAAGGAATTTCAACATGTGGAAGACACTGAATTTTCCTTTGAGGTATTTGAACCATTGGTTTAAATCGGGGAGGTTTATAAAGATGGCAATGGGTTCTTCTTTATAGTAGGCAAACCAGCAGATACGATTGTCCATTACAGGTTTCATCTTTTTGAACATCGCAATGGCTTGTTCCGGTTTCAGTTCTTTTAGTCCTCCGTGGCCAGCCCAAGCCTTGTTGTAAACGGTCACGAAATCGAGCGCATACTTTTTCAAGTCACCTTTTATTGAATGACATGAGAAGTTATGATCGGCCACCAGTTCATTGTAGCGTTGCCAAACTTTTGGACTAAGGTCTTTCAAGGGATCTACACCGAAGCAGATTTGATGGAAGAAGGGTTGAAATCCGTAAGACTCGAGTAGATCTTTATAATAAGGCGGATTGTAATTCATTCCGAAGAGGGGTGGTTGAAAGCCTTCCACCACCAAACCCCACCAGCGGTCTCTTTCGCCGAAATTGATGGGGCCGTCCATGGCTTCCATGCCTTTTTCTTTCAGCCAGTTTTTCGCTGTATCAAACAACAAGTTGGCTGCCAGTTGATCATTGATACACTCGAAAAATCCAACGCCGCCCACCGGGAAGCGGTCGCCTTTGTTTTTATATTTTTTATTGGTGAATGCGGCGATGCGACCGATGAGCTCGCCTGCATCATTTTTAAGAACCCAGCGAATGGTTTCGCCGAAGCGGTAGGCTTTGTTCTTTTCTTTATTAAAAACGTCGCGAATGTCTTTATCAAGAGGGCGAATATAATTGGGCAGTGAACCCTGGATAAGTGGGTTTACTGAGATGAATTCATTTTCAAGTGCGGGAGTGGTTACCTCGATAAGTTGCATGGTGCGAAATTAGAGAAAAGCGGGAGGCAATTAATAATTAACAATTAATAATTAATAATGGAACAGCCGGGAAGATGATTGGTGAATGTGGGGGTGGGATACGGAGAAGGGGAATAGAAGTAACGAGGAGGCGATGAGTAGAAAGAACAAGGGGAGGAACAGGGGGATATAGGAGGGAGGAGGGAGGAAACGAGGAGTCGATGAGTAGAAAGAACATGGGGAAGAACAGGGGGATATAGGAAGGAGGATATACAGGAGGAAGAAACTGTTTATGAATTGACGGGATGATTGTACCTGAGTTCCGCCGTCGATTTATCGCGGCGGAGTTTAATAAGAGGGAAATTTGTAGCAACGCGATTTATCGCGTTGAATGAATGGGAATAATAGGAGGGAGGAAACGAGGAGTCGATGAGTAGAAAGAACAAGGGGAGGAAGAGGGGGAAATACAGGAGAGAGGATAAGAGGAGACGAGGATGCGAGGAAACGAGGAGACGAGGAACGAGGGAATACAAGGAGAAGAGGGCGGAGGGAAGACGGAGGAAAAACAGTAGGAAGAAAGTGTTTATTAGAGATAAGATGCTCGCTCCATGACATGTAATAGATATCTGTGAATGGAACATTTCGACCTTGTAGGGGTCGCAAGTTGATAAAAGAGGAAATTCAAAGATACTGCCGGCGCTGCGTTACCGCCGCGATCGCTGCGCCGCTGCGGTGAACAAAATGTCAAAGACTGCTTTCCGAATTTTTACTACAGAAAATTAAAACAATCAGGCCCTGAGCAGAAACTCAGGGCCTTCCCATTAACTATTAACCTTATCAAAAAAACAAAAACGATTTTAAAAGAAGATCCCGTTGAGAACAACCGAGACACATGTTTGATGATTGACTTACAATGAGTTGAAAAGCTCCGCGGGGGTCACCACGAAGCTTTTTCGGTCAGCATGCGAAATATGATGGGGCTTGCGCCGGATAATCGTGATAATAGATATACGGAAGAGGGGGAGGGTTGGATTTGGGAATACAGGAGGCGAGGATGAGAGGAATAGAAAGAACAAGGGGAGGAACAGGGGGGGGATAAGAGGGAGGAGGGAAGATGGAGGAAGGAGGAAATACAGGAGAAGTGGGAAAATACTTTGCGAATGCTTTGCGGTCTCTGCGCCCGTAGCGGTGAACAGGGAACGAAAGAACAGGAGGGAATTAACAATTACTAAGTAATAATTAATAATTCAACAGCCGGAATTCGGGAGCGAGGATGAGAGCAGCCCCTCAAAAACATTAATCACTGATAATCAGCACAATATCTAAATAAAATAAATACTGAATAAAATTGCGTGTTAACAATTGGCAAATACTGAATCCTCCCTTACCTTTGCGGCCAAATTAAAACCCTCTTACAAACATACATTATGGCAAACGTAGGTAAGATCAAACAGATCATCGGTGCGGTAGTAGACGTGCAGTTTGACGGTAAACTCCCTGAAATTTATAACGCCTTAGAAGTAAAGCGCCCTAACGGTGACTTGTTGATCCTTGAAACTCAACAGCACTTAGGTGAAGACAGTGTTCGTACCATCGCGATGGACGGTACTGAAGGTTTGGTGCGTGGATTAGAAGCGGTAGATACCGGAAAAGCGATTACCATGCCTGTAGGTGAGGGTATCAAAGGTCGTCTTTTCAATGTAACAGGAGATCCAATCGATGGATTGCCTGCACTTTCAAAAGAAGGCGGTCGCGCTATTCACGCTAAGCCCCCAACATTCGATAACTTAAGTACAGCAACAGAAGTGTTGTTTACCGGTATCAAAGTAATTGACCTGATCGAACCTTACGCAAAAGGTGGTAAAATCGGTTTATTCGGTGGTGCGGGTGTAGGTAAAACCGTATTGATCCAAGAGTTGATCAACAACATCGCAAAAGCTTATTCCGGTTTATCAGTATTCGCCGGTGTGGGTGAGCGTACTCGTGAGGGTAACGACTTGATGCGTGAAATGATCGAAGCCGGTATCATGAAATACGGCGACAAATTCAAACACAGTATGGAAGAAGGCGGATGGGATCTGAGCAAAGTTGATATGAACGAGCTTGCAGATTCTAAAGCAACCTTCGTGTTCGGGCAAATGAACGAACCCCCAGGTGCACGTGCGCGTGTTGCCTTGAGTGGTTTGACCATCGCTGAGTACTATCGTGATGGAGACGGACAAGGTAAAGGTCGCGACATCCTTTTCTTCGTAGATAATATCTTCCGTTTCACTCAAGCAGGTTCTGAGGTATCAGCCTTGTTGGGTCGTATGCCTTCAGCGGTAGGTTACCAACCAACCCTCGCTACTGAAATGGGATTGATGCAAGAGCGTATCACTTCAACCAAAAACGGTTCTATTACCTCTGTACAGGCGGTATACGTACCTGCGGATGACTTGACTGACCCTGCTCCTGCAACTACCTTCGCTCACTTGGACGCAACTACCGTATTGAGCCGTAAAATTGCCGACTTAGGTATCTACCCTGCGGTGGATCCTTTGGATTCAACTTCACGTATCTTGACTCCGGCCATCGTTGGTGAAGCTCACTACAACACTGCAAACCGTGTTAAATTGATCTTACAACGTTATAAAGAATTGCAAGACATCATCGCCATCCTCGGTTTGGATGAATTGAGTGATGAAGACAAGCAAACTGTATCACGCGCTCGTAAAGTTCAACGTTTCTTGAGTCAGCCTTTCCACGTAGCTGAAGCCTTCACAGGTTTGAAAGGTGTGTTGGTACCAATTGAAGAAACCATCCGTGGTTTCAACATGATCATGGACGGTGAAGTGGATGAATATCCTGAAGCAGCGTTCAACTTGGTAGGTACTATTGACGATGCAATTGAAAAAGGTAAGAAATTGTTGGCTCAAGCTTCTTAATAAGCGGCCATCGTTCTTTCATTATCAATTGAATTAAACAAAACGAATGAAATTAGAAATATTAACACCCGAAAAAAAGCTCTTCAGCGATGAGGTATACGGCGTGCAAATGCCCGGCGTTACCGGTTTGTTTGAAGTGCTCGATCGCCACGCACCCTTAATCAGTGCGTTAACGGCGGGTAAGTTGAAAGTGTTGAAAGACAAAAACAACAACGAACTCAACTATACCATTCAAGGTGGTTTTGTGGAAGTATTGAATAATAATGTAACAGTACTGGTTGAAGGTGCTGTTCAGATATAATATTTATTCTGACTGAGAGACCGAGTAAGAAAAGTTCCTGTGAATTATTGACAGTTTATCGAATCAGAACATTATCCACTAAAGAGAAACTCACTCCCGATAGCTCGCTATCGGGAGTTCTTTTTTAAGGCATTTGGGTAGTACGTATCCAATTTTGTCGTAATATTGAATACACATGGCGCAGCACCGACCGATTGTTTATAGAACTTCAGTTTCTGTTTTTTTCTTCTGTTGTGGACTTACGTTTGCTACCTGGGCTGCGCGCATTCCTAACATAAAAGATCAATTTCAGTTAGACGAGGCAGCTCTGGGCGCGGTACTTTTCATGCTTCCGTTTGGATCTTTGGTTGCATTGCCCATCGCCGGTTGGGCCGTTTCGCATTTTGGAAGTAGAATCATCACCTATCTATCCGCAATTTTATATGCAGCCTTTCTTGTAGCACTTGGGTATGCTCCTACAGTGGGATGGCTATCCGGATTCCTTTTCATGTTTGGTTTCTGGGGCGATGTGTTGAATATTTCGGTGAATACACAAGCATTGGAAGCACAGCAACAGTTTTATGAAAAGCCATTGATGAGTTCTTTCCATGGTCTATGGAGTATTGGTGCTTTAGGGGGAGCCTTCTTTGGAGGTTTGTTTATGAAGGCCAACACTACCACTGTTTTTCATTTCAATACAATGGCTATTATTATTGCCTTGCTGGCTACTGTTTTCCTCTTTTACATGGTCCCAAAAGACAAGATCAAAAGTGAGGAGCATAAAATTTTTGCACTGCCCGATAAAAGTTTATTGCTGCTAGGTGCTATTTGTTTTTGTTGCGCACTCTGTGAAGGAGCAATGGCCGACTGGAGTTCGCTTTACTACAAGCAAGTGGTAAACAACCTGAAAGCAGTAAGTACTACCGGATATACAGCCTTCGCATTTTGTATGGCTGCAGGTAGATTGATTGGAGATAAAGTAACCATTCGCCTCGGGTATAAAGGTGTGATGTTTCTTGACAGCTTTTTAATTTCTGCCGGATTGGCCCTAGCAATTTTTGCAGCTACTCCCATTGCTGTAATAATTGGATTTGGATTAGTAGGCTTCGGTGTTGCTACCATTATTCCGAATGTATATTCATTAGCCGGTCGTTCAAAAACCATGGCCCCCAGCACTGCTTTAGCAGCCGTGAGTACTTTGGGATTCTCCGGTTTTTTAATAGGGCCACCCATGATCGGTTTCATTGCTCATGAAACAGGCCTTCGATGGGCACTCATCACCGTTTTAATTTTGGGATTAGTAATTGCCTTGTTCAGTAGAAAAGTAAAAGAACCCGCTTAATTCAATTGCGGATCAATGGGGTAGTTGGCCATGCGCTCGTAATCGCCGCCCAATAATTTTAAGGAGTCTTTCCAAACCTGCTCACTATCTTCCTGAAAAATAATTCTGCGATTAGACATTGCCGTTAGCCATGAATGTTCTTTCAATTCATCGGTGAGCTGACCGGCGGCCCAACCGCTGTACCCAAAGAAGAATCGGATTTGAGAAAGATCGATCTGTTTGGTTTGTACCAGTTCCAGTGCCACTTCGAAATTGCCACCCCAATAAATATCGCCGTAAACTTGTTGGCAATCGGGAATGACATCGGGGCAAGTATGGAGAAAATGAATAGTGTCTTGTTGCACCGGTCCGCCATTGTAAATGGGGATTTCGGGGTACACATCGGTTTCAATTAACTCGTGAAGGAAATAATCGAACTTCCGATTGAGTACAAATCCAAAACTACCGGCTTCCTGGTGATCGCATAAGAACACTACTGTTCTGCTGAAATTGGGATCTTTCAGAAACGGTTCTGCTATCAATAAAGCACCTGCGGTAGGCTGAATCATGCTACAAAATTAGGCAAATCGCCCCTTGCAAATCCGAAATCTTTGTTAAGTTGAATTTCCCTTATATGATAAAAGTATACAAACTGAATCCAAATAGTATATTTGTATGCTTCGAAACTCCTGCTTATTAGATAGATAGAACTACTGTGCTGAGATGTAACAAGAGGAGGAATTATGGGGCGAATAAAACAGTTTATTCCGTTGAAAAAGTTATTTCCGGTAATTATCACACTGATTACACTATCGCTTATTGGAACGATTTATATCCAGTACAACTGGTTGCGTATCATGCTTGCTGATAGACAGGAAGAGTTTTCCTGGAAAGTAGTAAGCGGCGTTATTGATGCCAGCCAACAATTGGTACAACAAAGAGGTGCCCTGCCTTCATTGAAGAATTTCCGCAGTCGCCCCGGTTTCGGCTTTCCTACCGATCAATTGCAAAATGAATTGATGAAACCCAGCGGTGTTGCTCAAAAGTTCACGGAATTTGAAGTACAAGAGAAATTGAAACAGGCTTTTGGAAATCAAGGATTACCCAAGCTGAATTTTGAGTTTGCCATTATCAATACATCGTTGATGCGTTACGAAATGAAGACCAAGAATTTCGAACGAATGTTGGCGGAAAACAAATCCGATTCTACCCGTAATCTTGAAACTTATTACGAACTGCAACCTGCAGAAGGAAGCGATTGGGAAAACTTAACCCCCAATGAAGAGATCGGTGTAATTGTACCCAATGTTAAGCGTATTGTATTGGAGCAAATGCGTTGGATGATCTTAGGTGCGATCTTCTTTACACTTATGATCATTGCGGCTTTTTCCGTTACCATCTATGCTTTGATTCGTCAGAAAAAGCTCAGTGAAATCAAAAATGATTTCATTAATAATATGACTCACGAATTCAAGACGCCTCTCGCTACCATATCCTTAGCCGTAGACGCCTTGAAAAATGAAAAGGTGATGAACGATAAGAGCAAAATGGATTATTTCCGCGACATCATCAAAGAAGAAAACAAGCGCATGAACAAGCATGTAGAAACCATTCTGCAAGCCGCTATCATGGATCGTCAGGAAATTACTCTCAATAAAATGCCGTTAAGTACGCATGAGATTTTGGAAGACATCATCGACCATCACCAATTACAACTACACGATAAGGGTGCCGATGCAGAATTGCATTTGAACGCAGAGTTAGATAAAGTTGATGCGGATCCTGTGCATTACAGAAACCTCTTGAGTAATTTGGTTGACAATGCGATCAAGTATTCGAAAGAAAACCTTCTCATAAAGATATATACTGTTAATACCGGCAAGTCTATTCAAATTAAGATTGAAGACAATGGTATTGGCATGAACAAAGAAACGGTGAAACGTATCTTTGAAAAATTCTACCGGGCACACACCGGAAACGTTCACAATGTGAAAGGTTTCGGTTTAGGATTGAGCTATGTGAAAGCTATGACCGACGCGCATGGCGGTAAAATCAAAGTAGAATCAGCCGTGGGAAAGGGTTCTACTTTTACTTTAGAGTTTCCGTTGTTGCAAGATCAAAACGCTTAAACAAGCATCCATCTCCATAACTAAGAAATCTAAATTCGTTCTCCAACGCAAATTCATAGACTTCCTTCCAACGAGGTCCAATGAAAGCGGCTACTAATAACAACAAGGTTGATTCCGGTTGATGAAAATTGGTCACCAAATAATCCAACATTTTAAAGGAATAGCCCGGTGCAATTATGATTTGGGTAGTAGTTAGCAAGCGATTGGTTTGATAACGGTCCATCCAATTCAGTATCGCTTTTAATGCATCCGATTTTGAACTCGTTCCCGCATTGTTCTCATAAGCCACCCACTGATCAAGTGCTATACCATTATGTGAAGTATCCGGATTCTTCAATAGTTTTTCACCAATCCAATAGATCGACTCTAGTGTACGCATACTAGTGGTGCCTACAGCAATTAGAGGAGCGTTGTTCTCCAATAATTGCTCTATCAAACTCCTGTTTACATCAATGAATTCAGCATGCATTTCATGGGCTTCCATGGTGGCTGCCTTTACCGGTTTGAAGGTGCCGGCTCCTACATGCAGTGTTGTATAGGCAATATCAATACCTGATTGTTTCAGATCATTGAGTAATTCTGGAGTGAAGTGCAAACCCGCTGTGGGAGCGGCAACGGAACCTTCTGTGTTAGCGTAAACGGTTTGGTAGCGATTGCTGTCTTCTTTCGAAGCCGTTCTTTTTATATACGGAGGCAAGGGGATTTTTCCGCAAGCATGCAGTATTTCAGCAAAGCTTAAATGTGCGGGACTCCATTCAAATTTCACACAAAAACTATCTCCTCTTTTTTCAACAAATGAAGCTTGTAATGTAGTGGCAACACCTTGGTATTCGACCGTACATTCCAATAATTGACCCGGTTTCCATTTCGAAGCGCCGCCTATGAGGCAATGCCAGTATACGGAACCGCAGGTACTCATTCCTGTTACAATATCGGGAATGGAGGGATCGGGTTCAAGGCAGAAGATCTCAATGGTGGCACCCGTAGCTTTTTTGAAAAGCAATCGGGCTTCCACCACTTTGGTATCATTGAACACCATGAGTGCCGGATGGGGAAGGTGCTGATTGATATGGTGGTAATTACTGATTTCAAATGACGCTCCGGTATAAACTAACAATTTGGAATCATCACGTTTTGCCAGAGGTTGAAAAGCAATTTTTTCAGTAGGCAAATGATAGGTAAAGTCCTTGATGGACAAGTGTTTTGGGTGCATAAAAGAGGCAGCAAACAGCCGCGTTTTAGTGAGGGGCAAAGATAGAGGGGGAATTATTAATTAAGAATTAAACAATTAATAATTAATAATTGAACAGCCGGGATAGGGAACGAGGAAATACAGAGAAAGAAGAGGGGGAAGAACAGGGGGAATACAGGAAGGGAGGAAAAGAGGAGACGAGGAGCGAGGAAAGACAAAAAAGAACAAGGGGAAGAACAGGGGGGAAATCCAGGAAAGAGGAAGCGAGGATGAGAAAGCTGGATTTGTGAAGCAAAAGCAGTCGAGTTTATCCCGTGAGGAACGATACGGGACAGGCGCAGCCGTTACGGGAAGGAAGGAAGATTGAGGAAATACGGAGAGGGTGCCAACGCTGCGGATTTGTCCTGAGCTTGTCGAAGGATCGCTGCGCCGTTGCGGTAAAAAGACTTTGGAAAAGCAACAAGAATCGCTCTAACCACCTGAAAAACCAACACTTATAGAAAAAAGCGCGATTTCGTGCAAGAAATAGGCCTTTTGTTCACTCGAAAATGGCTAAAAACTACTTTTTTGAAAATTTCATCTTCCCGAAAGTCGCGTTCCATCACTGTTTTAGCGGTAATCCACAGCTTATGCACCGCAATCCACAGGAAATACACCAATTGAAGGTGTATAACTGAGCTCAAATTCAATACAGACAAAGATTTGGAGCCTCTTTCCACTTGTGGAAAAATTAAGAGTTCCCGAATTTGGGTTGAAAGTGGGAAAAAGTGTTATTTTGTGTCAATTCTAGGATATAACAGTGCAATTAATTGTAAATGATTGGTTTTCTCGGCGAATACGAAGCAACGGTGGACGCTAAAGGGCGTTTCCTTCTTCCGGTAGGCTTTAAAAAGCAGCTATCGGAAGCCGACAACCAATTTGTGATTAGTCGCGGTTTCGAAAAATGCCTCACGTTGTATCCGATGAAAAGTTGGGAGCCCATATTCGCGGAAATAAGCAAACTGAATGATTTTGATCCCAAAGTTCGTGAATTCCGCAGATATTTTTTGAACGGGGCTACAACGGTGGAGTTAGACAGTGCCGGAAGATTGTTACTTCCGGGAAACTTAAGAGAACATGCCGGGTTGGAGAAAGACATTGTGTTAGTGGCGGCTATGAATAAAATAGAAATCTGGGATAAGAGTAAGTACCAACAGTTCTTTGAATCGTTTTCACCGGAATCGTTCAGTCAATTAGCTGAGCAGGTGATGACCGGAAGTAAAACACCCAACGCTTAATCCATGAGTGAAGGTGTTTACCATGTACCGGTTTTGTTGAAGGAAGTATTGGAGGGTTTGGATATTCAACCCGATGGAGTGTATGTAGATGTAACATTTGGCGGCGGAGGTCATTCTAAAGCCATTCTTCAACAGCTATCATCGAAAGGCCGATTGATTGTATTTGACCAGGATGCCGATGCGCAACAAAATGTACCTGTTGATGATCGTATTCTTTTTGTTCCGCACAATTTCAGACACTTGAAACGTTTTCTTCGATTGCATCAAGTGCCACCTGTGCAAGGCATACTGGCCGATTTAGGAGTGAGTAGTCATCAATTTGATGAAGCGAGTCGCGGGTTCTCTATCCGTTTTGATGCGCCGCTAGACATGCGAATGGATCAGCGCGCCGAAACAACCGCCTTTGATGTAGTCATGAGTTATTCAGCTGCACAGTTGCACAAGTTGTTCGAACAATACGGAGAGGTAACCAACGCCAAAACACTGGCCAACACCATTGTTCAGCAGCGCGACAAAGTTTCGCTCAAAACCATTGAGAACTTCAAACAAGCACTCCATTCCGTAGTGAAAGGGAATCCAAACAGGTACTTTGCCCAGGTATTTCAAGCCTTAAGAATTGAAGTAAATGATGAGCTCGGTGCATTGAAGGATTTGCTTACGCAAATTCCCGAAGTGCTCGCCCCCGGCGGAAGAGCCGCCATCATTACCTTCCATTCATTAGAGGACAGGATTGTAAAAAATTATTTCAAGAAAGGATTATTTGAGGAAGTAGAAGATACAAACCCCTTTGGACAAGATACCAACAAAGCTCCCCTTACTGTAGTTACAAAAAAACCAATTGTTCCCTCCGAAAAGGAACAAAAAGAAAACCCGCGCAGTAGAAGCGCCAAGCTTCGTATTGCCGTTAAGTGATAAAGAACGTGTGAAGTGTAATATCCTAATGATAACCATCAACTACAAAAAGCTGTGGTTGTATGATGAATAATCGTATGACCGCTATCGTTAGATAGAAATGGAAACGCCCGAACAACAAACAGAAGTGAAAAAGGAAAGACGCCGCTTGTTTAATTACAAGTGGATCGTGAAGAATGTACCGTTCTTTCTGTTTTTAAGTGTACTGGCAGTGGTATATATCTATAATGGACATTATGCCACCAAAACCATCCGCAGTGTGAACAAACTCACCAAGGAAGTAAAAGACTTGGAGAGTGAATACAAAACACTGAAAAGTGATGTGCTCTTTCAAAGCAAACAAAGTGAAATGGCGAAAGCCGTTCAATCATTGGGTTTGAAAGAATTGACCGCACCACCGATGGTATTGAAAGATTCAATAGCACCTTAAAAAGACCGGCCCGAGCGCATGGAAGTTAAAAAGGACATACTGTGGAGAGTGTACTTATCCTTTATCGGGATAGCGGTGTTCGGAGTTGTGATCATAGGACGGGCCGTTTACATCCAACAAGTGCAAGGTGATACTTGGAGGGAAATGGCCAAAGAACAACAACAAAAGATATTTGACATCAAGGCTGAACGAGGTAGTATTTATAGCGAAGACGGAAGCATGCTAAGTACTTCCATTCCTTACTACGATATCTACATCGATTTTGCAGCCGACGGATTGCGCCAGAAAGGAGGAAAGATCTTTAAAGACAATGTTGATTCACTCTGCTATTATATGGCAGCTTTCTTCAAAGACAAATCAGCAGCGGAATACAAAAAACCGATGTTGGTAGGTTACAAGAAGAAGAATCGATATTTCTTACTAAGAAAGAACATCTCGTTTCGAGAGTATCAGGAAATCAAAAAATTTCCGCTCTTAAAATTAGATCCTAACAAAGGCGGCATGATTGTTCAAGCCAATAGCAAGCGATTGATGCCTTTCGGCTTGCTGGCGAATAGAACCATCGGATTGTCGAGAGCCTTTGTGGATTCGAATGGAGAAACCCGCACCATGAACGTTGGATTGGAATACACTTACGATTCAGTGCTGAAAGGTGAAGGTGGAAAACGATTGATGCAGAAATTATCTCCCGGTGTGTATGTTCCTGTAGAAGGGTCTGAAATAGAACCTGAACACGGAAAAGACATTATCACTACCATCAACGTAAACATTCAAGACATCGCAGAGCAAGCCTTGTACAGTGTGTTGAAAGAAAATGAATGTGAATATGGAACCTGTATAGTGATGGAAGTGGCAACGGGGAAGATAAAAGCGATGGCTAACCTTGGACGAACCTCTAAGGGCGACTATACAGAAGATCTTAATTACGCGATACGCACATCGGAACCTGGATCTACTTTCAAATTGGCAACCATGTTGGCTTTGTTGGAAGACAAACAGATCAATCTGAACTCTACGGTGGATTTGGAAGGAGGTCAATGGAAAGTAGGAGGCAGAACGGTTTTCGATTCAGAGGAGCACGGTTTGAGAGTAGTGACCATGAAGAAAGCGTTTATGGCGAGTTCGAATGTGGCCATGGCAAAAATGGCGGTGGCGCATTATACCAAAGATCCGATTCAGTTCATTGACCATTTGAAACGTTTGAGATTGCACGAGTACAGCGGTGTTGATTTAAAAGGAGAAACACCTCCTATTATCAAAACACCAAAGTCGAGAACATGGAGTGCTACTTCCTTGCCTTGGATGGCTTTTGGATATGAAGTAGCGGTGAGTCCCTTGCAAACACTGATGTTGTACAATGCAGTAGCGAACAGGGGAACAATGATGAAGCCTTATTTGGTAAGCGCGATTCAGAAAAATGGAGAAACCGTCCAACAATTTGAACCGGAAGTGTTGGTCGACAAAATAGCCAGTGAGCAAACCATTCAGCTCTTGAAAGAAAGTTTGAATGGTGTGTGTAACGAAGAAGGTGGAACCGGTTATAAGCTCTTTTTAGGTGCGCCATATAAAGTAGCGGGTAAAACCGGAACTGCCTTGATGGCCAATGGAAACAAAGGATATTCAGAACATATTTATCAAAGCTCCTTTGCCGGATATTTCCCTGCCGATGCTCCCAAATACAGTTGCATTGTGGTAGTGCGAAATAAACCCTTCGCAAAGAAATACTATGGTGCTGCAGTTGCAGGCCCTGTATTTAAAACATTGGCTGATAAATTATATGCGCTGGATGCAGGATACAAAGACAATCCGTTTCAGATGCCGGCCAAAAAAGACAGTAGTACTTATTTGTTTGCCGGTGCTACAGATGAACTGAGTTTGGTGGCAAAAACATTGGGGTTGAATTGGCTCGATAGTTCGCAAGCACAATCATGGGGCCGATTCTACGCACTTGAAGGGAAATCGGTTTTGAGAGGTCAGGAACTAGATAAACAGAAAATGCCGGATGTAAGAGGGATGGGTTTGAAAGATGCATTGTTCTTGTTGGAAACAGTAGGACTGAAAGTAACGGTAAAGGGAAGAGGAAAAGTGGTACAACAAAGTGTGGCTCCGGGAACAACCATTCTGAAGCAACAAGTGGTTCAACTGGAATTAAATTAACGAACATGGCTTTATTACAAGATATCTTATACAAGTCAGGAATAAGAGCGGTACAAGGGAGCACAGATATTGAAGTAAACAGCATTGTAATTGATTCAAGAAAAGTAACTCAAGGGTCTCTTTTCATAGCAATAAAAGGAGTGGCCACCGATGGTCATGCGTTCATTGAAAAAGCAATAACTGCCGGGGCAGCAGCAGTAATAGTGGAGAACATGCCCGATCATGTGAAGGAGGGTGTAACCTATGTTCAAGTGGAAGACAGTTCATATGCAGCAGGCATTATTGCACACGAGTTCTACGGACGACCTACAGATCGCCTCGAACTTGTTGGAGTAACGGGTACCAATGGTAAAACAACCATCGCTACCATGTTATTCAAGCTCTTTAGTCAATTGGGGTATACCTGCGGACTGGTTAGTACGGTTCAGAATCAAATTGCTGATACCGTTTTACCGAGTACCCATACCACTCCCGATGCTGTTTCACTCAATGAATTGCTGAAACAGATGGTAGAAAGCGGCTGCAGCCATGTGTTCATGGAAGTAAGCTCGCATGCAGTTCACCAACATCGGATTGCCGGACTTAGATATGCAGGGGGCGTGTTTAGTAATATCACACACGATCACCTTGATTATCATAAAACCTTTGATGAATACATCAGGGTAAAAAAAATGTTCTTTGACGGATTGCCTGCAGATGCATTTGCAATTACCAATGCGGACGACAAGCGAGGAGCTGTAATGCTGCAAAATACCGCAGCCAAAAAGCTCAGCTACAGTTTGAAAACCATGGCCGATTTCAAGGGCAAAATTCTTGAAAATGGACTCACCGGTTTGATGATGAGTGTGAACGATCAAGAAGTACACTTCAGATTGATTGGCGAATTCAATGCCTACAATCTACTCGCAGTTTATGGAGCCGCAGTTGAACTGGGCGCTGATAAACAAGAAGTGTTACGCGTGTTGAGTATGATCACCGGCGCAGAAGGAAGATTCGATTATTTCGTTTCAGCCCGACAAGCCATCATCGGAATTGTAGATTACGCACATACGCCCGACGCATTGTTGAATGTACTGGCAACGATTAAAAATTTACGTAAAGGTTCTGAACAAATCATTACTGTGGTGGGATGCGGTGGCGATAGAGACAAAACCAAAAGACCCATTATGGCTGAAGTAGCCTGCGAACACAGTGATAGAGTGGTGCTTACCTCTGATAACCCCAGAACCGAAGACCCGGCTGAAATTTTGAAAGACATGGAAGCCGGATTGAATACCGCAGCGAAAAGAAAGGCGCTCAGTATTCTCGATCGTAAAGAAGCCATCAAAGTAGCGGTGAACCTGGCACAACCCGGCGACATCATACTGGTTGCAGGCAAAGGACATGAAAAGTATCAAGACATCAACGGAGTGAAACATCCCTTCGATGATAAACAAGTGCTGAGAGAAATTATGGCACTGCTTGATCGATAAAAAGAATAACGCGGACGGTTATATACACCGGGACGGTTGGTGTGGAGCGATTGGAAAACAATTTGTACCACAGAACAAAGGTTCGCTCCCTCCATAGCCCGGAAAACAAAGACAAAACAACATGCTATATCACATCACAGACTGGCTCATTAAAGCAGGGATCAAGTTCCCCGGAAGCGCACTCTTCCAATTCATTACTTCAAGAGTAATGTTGGCAGTGATCTTCAGTCTGGTGATTTCAGCAGTGTTCGGAAAAAAGTTCATTGAATACTTACGTAAAAAGCAGGTAGGCGAAACCGTAAGAGATTTGGGTTTGGCAGGCGAGCAACAAAAAAAGGGAACACCTACAATGGGCGGGTTTATTATTATCCTAGCCATTTTGATCCCAACCTTATTGTTAGCCGATTTGAATAAAGCCTATATCCGACTTATGATCTTTGCAACCATTTGGTTGGGATTAATCGGATTCATCGATGACTATTTGAAACTCCGTGCTAAAAAAATGGCACAAAAAGAAGGAGTGGCTTATAAAAAGGGAGACAAAGATGGACTGGCCGGATGGTTTAAAATTTTAGGTCAGGTAGTGTTGGGAATTGTGGTGGCTTCAGTATTGCTCTTTAACAAGAATACCAAAGCGTGGCGCGAATACACTGGTGCTGTAAAACCGGGCGATTCTACCATCATTGTGAAAAATTTCGATGGCAAAACAAAATACTTTGTAGAAGCCAAAGAGCCGATCACAACCATTCCCTTTGTTCGCACGCACGAATTCAACTATGCGAAATTATTACCTGAAGCAGTAAGAGCATTCAATTGGCTGCTGTACATCGTAGTAGTTGTATTCATTATTACGGCGGTATCGAACGGTGCGAATATAACTGATGGTATTGATGGATTGGCGACAGGCGTGAGTGCAGTAATTGGAGCTTGTTTGGGGGTGTTTGCTTATGCCAGTGGAAACTTCCGATTTGCTGAGTATTTGAACATCATGTACATCCCGAATTTGGG
Source organism: Endoryza foliicola (assembly GCF_050589245.1). NCBI lineage: Bacteria > Pseudomonadati > Bacteroidota > Chitinophagia > Chitinophagales > Chitinophagaceae > Endoryza > Endoryza foliicola. Next base: position 104,743 of record NZ_JBOBEW010000004.1, read on the forward strand.
TGAGCTGAGTGTATACATTGGCGCCTTAATTGGAGCTTGTATTGGATTTCTCTGGTACAATTCCTTCCCCGCTCAAGTGTTTATGGGCGATACAGGAAGTTTGATGCTGGGAGGAGTAATTGCTTCACTGGCCATTATTGTAAGAAAAGAATTGTTGATACCGATATTCTGTGGTGTGTTTTTAGTTGAGAATTTAAGTGTGATGATTCAGGTGAGTTATTTCAAATACACCAAGAAAAAATATGGTGAGGGGCGAAGGGTGTTTCTGATGAGTCCATTGCATCACCATTATCAAAAATTAGGCTACCACGAATCAAAAATAGTAACGCGGTTTTGGATTGTGACAGTGCTTTGTGTAGTGTTTGCTATTGTTACCCTGAAGATACGATAAGAAAAACTGATTACTGAAAAACCACGGCTCGCAATCTGTCCCAACGAAGATCACCATCATAGTTACAAGAGATTGTGGTGCAGTAGAAAATTTCAAACTATTGAAGAACCCCCGTAATCCGACTACCCGGTCAGTAAAAAGTAGTACGTATGAAGAAGCGTTTGGTAATTCTGGGTGCAGGTGAAAGTGGAGTAGGTGCAGCCTTGTTGGGCAAACAACAAGGGTACGATGTGTTTGTTTCCGATGGCGGAAGAATGAAAGAAGTGTATAAGAATGAACTGGAAGCAAATGAAATTGCCTACGAAGCAGGAACCCACACTGAAGCTTTGATTCTGAACGCTGATGAAGTGATGAAAAGTCCCGGTATTCCTGAAAAGAACGAATTGGTCAAAAAAATTCGAAAACAAGGAATCCCGATCATCAGCGAAATCGAATTCGCGTACCGCTACAAAGGAAACAGCAAGATCATTGGAATTACAGGTAGTAATGGAAAAACAACCACTACTTCGCTCATTCATCACATCTGTAAACACGGTGGATTGGATGTTGCGCTAGTGGGAAACATTGGGTACTCTTTTGCGAAGCAAATTGCGGAGGATCCCAAACCCTGGTATGTTGCTGAAATCAGCAGTTTCCAGTTAGATGATATCCAATACTTCCGTCCCGATGTAGCTGTTCTTACCAATATCAGTGAAGACCACCTGGATCGCTACGATTACAAATTCGAAAATTACATCAGCAGTAAGTTTCGGATTACTATGAATCAAACCGCAGAAGATACATTCATCTACTGTGAAGACGATCCGGTTACCATGCAATTCATCCGGAACTATACCATAAAATCTAACCCACTTCCCATTACAATGAATAAAGACTTAAACAAAGGCGCCTCAATCAGAAACGGATTCATGACCGTTGCCGCAGGAGATGAACGTGTGCAAATGAGTATCTATGATTTCGCTCTGAAAGGAAAACACAATCAGTACAACACTATGGCAGCAGGATTGGCAGCGGCAACTGTGGGTATCCGCAAAGAAAAAATTCGCGAAGCAATTTCCAGCTTCGAAAACTATCCTCACCGAATGGAAGCAGTGGCTACTATTCGTGGAGTAGAGTTCATCAATGATAGTAAAGCTACCAATGTAAACAGTACATGGTATGCTTTGGAAAGCATGACCAAACCAACCGTGTTGATTTTGGGCGGGGTAGATAAAGGGAACGATTATACCTTATTGGATGAATTGGTGGCTGAAAAAGTAAAAGCCATTGTTTGTTTAGGATCGGATAACAAAAAAATTCACGAAGCTTTTCAAGGAAAGGTTTCTGTGATCATGGATACTACCAGCGCTGAAGAAGCCGTATTTGCTTCCTTCCGCTTGGCAGAAAAAGGGGATGTGGTATTGTTGAGTCCGGCTTGCGCCAGTTTCGACTTGTTTAAGAACTATGAAGACCGTGGCGATCAGTTTAAACTGGCTGTTCGCAACTTATAAAAATGAACGAATTCAATCCGATACAAACGCCTTCGCTGAAAGGAATTACAGAGAAGACAAAAGGCGACAAAGTGATTTGGGCGCTGGTATTGGTATTGGCACTGGTTTCTTTGTTGGTGGTTTACAGTTCCACCGGTTTATTGGCATATAAGTACAATAGAGGCAACACTGAAGTGTATTTGTTTAAACAGATCGTCTTCATCTCTATTGGCTTAGGGGTTATTTATTTTTCACACCGAGTGAATTATAAAATTTACTCCAGTTTGGCAAGAGTGCTGTTTTTAATTTCGGTTCCCTTGCTGATCTATACGTTGTTCTTTGGAGTTAGTTTGAATGAAGGAAGTAGATGGATTCGCCTTCCATTGATCAACCTCACCTTTCAAACTTCGGATTTGGCGAAACTGGCACTGTTTATGTATCTCGGGCGATTGCTGAGTAAGAAGCAAGATGTGATCAAGGATTTTAGAAAAGGATTTCTTCCGGTGATCATTCCCGTTATCATTACCTGTGTGTTGATCGCTCCGGCGAATTTGTCAACAGCATTGTTAACCGGTGCTACCAGTATGTTGCTTTTGTTTATTGGTCGAGTGAGCATGAAACATTTAGCAGCAACCATTGGATTGGCATTGATACCGGTAAGTTTTCTGGTGATCACCGCAATAGTGTACTACGATAAAGAGGAGGGAAGATGCAAAGACCTTCCGGCTGTGTTGGAGATCGCTCGGATGCCTACTTGGATCAAACGTGTTCAGAATTTTATCTACGATAGTAAGCAAGTAGACAAAGACGAGAACTATCAGGTAAATCAGGCTAAGATCGCCATAACAAAAGGTGGAATTATGGGATTAGGGCCGGGTAATAGTGAGCAACGCAACTTTTTACCCCATCCCTACTCTGACTTCATATACGCGATCATTATTGAGGAGTATGGAATTGTTGGAGGAGCGTTCATTGTGTTGGTGTATTTGTTATTCTTGTTTCGAAGCATTCGGATTTTTAGAAAATGCCCGTATGCATTTGGTGCGTTTCTGGCTTTGGGGTTGAGTTTTACGCTTGTGATACAGGCATTGATCAATATGGCAGTAGCAGTGAATTTGTTTCCGGTAACCGGAGTTACACTTCCACTGGTGAGTATGGGCGGTAGTTCTTTCTTGTTCACCTGTTTTGCGATCGGAATTATTCTGAGTGTGGCAAGAAATGTAGAGCAACAAGAATCACCCGAGCAATTGAATCAAACACAAAACCCTGCAGTAGCATGAGTATGAAACCGAGAGTGATAATGGCAGGAGGGGGTACGGGTGGACATATATTCCCGGCCATTGCAATTGCCAATGCTATTAAAAAGTTGAATCCGGAGGCAGAGATCTTATTCATCGGTGCTAAAGGAAAAATGGAAATGGAAAAAGTTCCGCAAGCGGGGTATAGAATTGAGGGCTTAGACATTGCGGGTTTCAATAGAAGTTCTTTGATAAAAAATCTGGGATTGCCTTTTAAGTTGATCCGCAGTTTTTTCCAAGTAAGAAGCATATTCAGCTCTTTTCAACCCACAGCGGTTGTAGGAGTAGGAGGTTACTCTAGTTTTCCGGTGCTTCGCTTTGCGCAATCGAAAGGTATTCCAACTTTCATTCACGAAGCGAATTCTTTTGCAGGAAAATCGAACATGCTCCTGGGAAAGAAAGCGAGCCTTGTTTTTACCGGAACCGATGGCATGGAAAAATTTTTTCCGGCTGAGAAAATTCGTGTAACGGGAAATCCTGTTCGTGCTAATTTATTACATACTGCCATGGATCGTGCTACCGCGGTTCGTCATTTTGGATTGGATCCGGCCTTCGCTACAGTGCTGGTTACCGGTGGTAGTTTGGGAGCAAGAGGCATAAATGAGGCAATTGCCAACAATCTAGACCAGCTTATTGGTAAAGACGCACAATTGATTTGGCAAACCGGAAAGCCATTTTTGAATCAGGCGAAAGAAGCGGCGAAAGGGATGAGTCGCATTTGGGTGAATGATTTTATTACTGAAATGGACATTGCTTATGCTGCTGCCGATATTGTTGTTTCTCGTGCTGGCGCCATGGCACTCGCTGAATTAGCAGTAGTGAAAAAGCCGGCAGTATTGGTGCCGTATCCATTAGCAGCAGAAGACCATCAAACGGTGAATGCCAAACGACTGGTTGATAAGCAAGCGGCCATCATGGTGGCTGACGCTGACGCTAAAGAAAAACTGGTACTACAGATTCGCAAATTGGTAGATGATACGGCTTTGAGAAGTTTTTATAGAACACATATTGCGAAGCTGGCCATTACCGATGCCGATACTGTGGTAGCAAAAGCAATTTTGGAAAAAAGTACGGGGGAGTAGACATGAGTACAGATGCGAACAAGAAAGAAGTGATTTATTTCATCGGTATAGGTGGAATTGGAATGAGTGCCTTGGCACGATACTTCAAGTTTCACGGAAATCAGGTGAGTGGATACGATAAAACTGCCACAGTACTTACAAAGCAATTAGAGGCAGAAGGAATTGAGGTGCATTATGAAGAGAACTTGGAGTTGATCCCAAAACAACCGGATGTAATTGTTTATACACCGGCCATTCCTGCAGCTCATAAAGAACTGCAGTATTATAAGGAGCAAGGGTTTCAATTGTTGAAACGCTCTGAAGTATTGGGATACATCACTAATAAGGCCTTCAATATTTGTGTGGCAGGAACGCATGGAAAAACCACTACCACTACCATGGTAGCGCATATACTGAGAGACAGCGAATATGGTTGCAACGCGTTTTTAGGTGGAATAGCTGCCAATTACAATAGCAACTATTGGAGCAATGAACGAAACGTGTGTGTGGTAGAAGCAGATGAGTACGATCGTAGTTTTTTGAAATTGAGTCCTGATATCGCCATCATCACCGCAATGGATCCCGATCATTTGGATATCTATGGAACACCGGAAGCAATGGAGGAAAGTTTTATTGAGTTTTCTTCCAAGCTAAAAAAAGATGGATTGTTGATTAGCAAATACGGACTAAAGCGCGGTGCTGAATTGAAAGGGCCTCATCATTGGACCTATCATCGTGAAGACAGTCGCGCCGATGTGTATTCAAAGAATCGAACCTTGGAGCAAGGTGGATATCGATTTGATGTAGTGATCAACGGAACTGAAATAACAGACATTTATCTCCCTATGGGAGGTTTGCATAATGTAGAAAATGTGACGGCAGCCATAGCGGTAGCACATTTTCTAGGGATTACAGATGAAAAGATTCGAGTTGCCGTAAGTTCTTTTAAAGGAGTAAAGAGAAGATTCGAGTACATCATTCGTACAGAAGAATTGGTAGTGGTGGATGATTACGCACATCATCCGGAAGAGTTGCATGCTTTAATCAGCAGTGCCAAAAATCTCTTCCCCGATTATACCTGTACTGTGTTGTTTCAACCACATCTTTTCACCCGAACCAGAGATTTTATCGACGGTTTCGCAAGCGTGTTAAGTGAGGCAGATGAAACAGTGTTACTACCCATTTATCCGGCACGTGAACTGCCCATTGAAGGTGTGACCAGCGATTGGTTGTTGTCGAAACTGACCAATAAGCAACACTTCTTATTAGAGAAAAATGCGGCAGTAGAGTGGGTGAAAAAGAACAAGAAAGAAAAACAATTGATCATCATAGCGGGGGCCGGTGATATTGACACACTGGTGCTGCCCATTAAAGAAGCATTGGAAGCCTGATGGCACTATCGAAGAAAATAAGGAAGATTTTGGTGATTGGTTTTTGGCTGATCATAAGTGCAGGAGTAATAGTGTTGTTAGTAGCAGCTGTAAAAGGGAAACAACAGAAAACCTGCAGTGGATTCGAAATTCAGATCAATGGCGATGATCAACAGCTCTTTGTAGATAAAGCGATGATATCAAAAGTGGTATTATCGAATGGAACAGTAACCGGTAAGCCTCTGGATCAATTCGACCTAAAGGCCATTGAAGAACTTTTTAAGAAGAATGTTTGGATTGCGAAGGCAGATCTCTTCTTCGATAACAGTCAAAAATTACAAGTGCGCATTGTGGAACGTCAACCCATTGCACGCGTGTTTACCGGATTGGGTAATAGTTTCTTTATCGACAGCTCTTTGACAAAACTCCCTATTGGAGAAAAGTTTCCGGTGAAGCTACCTGTGTTCACAGGTTTTCCCGGAGAAAAAAATAAATGGACAGCTTCAGATAGCTTGATTTTGAACGGTATGAAACAAATTACCGGTTATCTCGAAAAGCATCCATTCTGGGCTGCGCAAGTAGCGCAGATCGACATCAACAGCGCTCATGAATTTGAACTGATTCCTACACTCGGAAATCATGTCATTGAATTGGGAGATGGCTTTGATGTTGATTCGAAATTCAACCGCCTCTGGCAGTTTTATACTCAAGTACTCACCAGAACCGGATTGAACTATTACGAAAAAGTGAAAGTTCAGTTTGCCGGACAAGTAGTAGGAGTGAAAACCGCCAGTGCAGCCAGTAAAGCCGATTCAATTCAAGCGATACGAAATGTAGAGCAATTGATTCGTGATGTGCAACTGGAACACGAACGCATGATCAGTGCCGATAGCACCCAAGCAGTTCCTGTTCAACAAAATTAGTCAACTGAAAAACCCATGATAATTCGTTTCAGCTGAGCCCAAAAAAGAATGAAAATCCTGTAAAGTTCAACCAATGAAAGACCCTTCACCCTATGAAGTGAAGCATCCGGAACACTAAAGAAAACAACGGTACAAGTATTTACTAACAACAACAACAACTAAAAACGGATAATCTATGAACAACGAGCAACAACCTATTATTGTAGGTTTAGACATCGGTACAACCAAAATTGCTGCCATTGCCGGTCGTAAGAACGAGTACGGCAAACTAGAGATCATTGGCTTTGGTAGAGCCAATAGCAATGGTGTGAAACACGGGCAAGTGTTGAACATTGACGAAACCATCAAGGCCATTCAAATGGCGTTGGAAAACTGCTACGCTTCTAACCCTGATTTAGAGATCGGCGAAGTGTATGTAGGTATTGCAGGTCACCATATCAAGAGTCTTCAAACTAGAGGAGACATGGTGCGCCAAGACACAAATGACGAAATCACGCAACGTGAAATTGATCAGTTGATCAATGATCAGTACAAAACATATATTCCTGCCGGAGATCAAATCATCGATGTAATTCCTCAAGAATTCACTGTTGATAATTTCCAAAACATTCCCAACCCTATTGGATACGGTGGTGTAAAAATTGGTGCAAATTTCCACATCATTACTGGTGACAAAAACGCCATTCGTAACATCAATCGTGCAGTTGAGAAAAGTGGTTTGAGAACAAAAGACCTTGTATTGCAACCTTTGGCTTCTGCGGCTGCAGTCATGGGTCAGGAAGATTTAGAAGCAGGTGTTGCCATTGTAGACATCGGTGGTGGCACTACTGACCTTGCTGTATTCTACGAAGGTATTTTGAAGCACACGGCTGTAATTCCTTTTGGTGGTGAGAACATTACCAATGATATCAAAACAGGATTGGGTGTATTGAAAACACAGGCTGAGCAAATGAAAGTTCAGTTCGGAAGTGCGTTGGCAAACGAAGCAAAAGCGAATGCCTACATCACAATTCCCGGTTTGAGAGGAATGCCTGCAAAAGAAATCAGCGTAAAGAACTTGGCCAATATCATTCAAGCTCGTATGAGTGAGATCATGGATTTTGTTACCTACCATTTGAAACAAGTGGGATTGGATAACAGAATGTTGAATGGTGGTGTGGTGTTGACCGGTGGTGGTTCTCAATTGAAGCACTTGATTCAATTAACAGAATACGTAACCGGTTTGAATGCACGCATCGGATATCCTACCGAGCATTTGGCTGCGGGTCATATCGACGAGTTGGCTAAACCAATGTATGCAACTTGTTTGGGATTGATCTTGAAAGGTTACGACGATTACGAACACAACCGCAAACAATTCGAAACATCGTATAAGAAAGTGGCTGTTCCTAGTAGCTTGTTGCAAGATGAAGCGGAGGTTGAAACCGAAGTGGAAACAACAGAGGCTGTAAATGAAAAGGCCATGAAAGAACGCAAAGGCATGAGAGATTTCTGGGGCAAATTCAAACACAGTTTAATTGAACTGTTCAACGAAGAAGAAGACAAAGCACTGTAATAGCCCTATACTAACCATTAAATTTTAACCGATTCAAAGGAATCAGAAATTGAAGACTATGATCCATTTTGATTTGCCCAAAGAAAAATCCTCTATCATAAAAGTGATTGGAGTAGGTGGCGGCGGAAGCAATGCTGTTAACTACATGTACAGTCAGAACATTGAAGGTGTCAACTTTATTATTTGCAATACCGATGCTCAGGCTATTGCAACTAGTAACGTTCCTAATAAAGTACAGCTCGGTCCACACCTTACACAAGGGTTGGGAGCAGGTGCCAATCCTGAAATTGGTCGCCAGGCTACCGAAGAAAGTTTAGAAGAGATTCGTCGCATTTTGGAAGTGAACACCAAGATGGCCTTTATCACTGCCGGAATGGGTGGTGGTACCGGAACCGGTGGTGCTCCTATCATTTCTAAGATTTGTAAAGATTTGGGAATTCTTACGGTAGGAATTGTTACTACTCCGTTCTCTTATGAAGGAAAGAAACGTCAGTTGCAAGCAGAAGAAGGTATTCGCACCTTGAAGCAATATGTAGATACCTTGTTGGTGATCAGTAACGATAAGTTGCGTCATCAGTTTGGTAACCTCAAAATGAAAGAAGCTTTTGGTAAAGCTGATAACGTGTTGGCTACTGCTGCAAAATGTATCACAGATGTGATCAACAGCACCGGTCAAATCAACGTTGACTTTGCAGATGTATGCACTGTTATGAGAAACGGTGGTGTGGCTATTTTGGGTAGTGCCAGTGCAAAAGGTGAGAACCGTGCACAATTGGCAATTGAAGAAGCTATGAACTCTCCTTTGTTGAACGACAACGATATCCGCGGTGCAAAATGGATTTTGATCAATATCAACAGTGCTGAAGGTGATCATGAATTCACAATGGATGAAGTAGAAACCATTCAGAATTATTTGTTGAGCCGTGCAGGTGAAGGAACTGATGTGATCTTGGGTATGGGATACGATAATAATCTTGGTGAGAACATTGGTATCACTTTGATTGCAACCGGTTTCGAATACAAAGATCCATTTGGAAAAGCAGAAGTGAAGAAAGAAGTTCCAAAAGTGGATGAGAAGATTGTGATGACGTTGGAAACAAAGGTAGAAGCGCCTGTGGTGATTCCTGTTCAAAAACAAGAGCCTGTTGCGGTAGTAGAGGCAAAGCAAGAAGAAGTGGTGGCAGCACCTGTTGAGGAAGTAGCAGAGGTTGTAGTGAACGAAGTAGTAGAAGAGGAGTTGCCGGAGTATTTGCAACCACAATTGATTGAAGAAACACCGATTGAAGAAAATAAGGTATTCTTTACTGTTAGTCAAATTACAGAAGAGCCAACTCAGGAAGAAACTCCAATTGTTGAGCAGAAAGAATCATGGGTATTGAATTTGCCTGAGGTATCGGGTGAATTCAAACAACCAATGGTACAATCTGAAGCAACAAATGAGCCTGAAGCGGTTAAAAATACTCCTCCGGCGTCTGCAGCGCGTGGAGGATTCTTGGCCAAGCCTACTAATATCTATGCCGAACCGAAAACAATTGAATCCAAGAATGAAACCCCTGTGAATGAACCGAACTTGAACAAACCGGTTGCGCCGCTCCAAGAAGAAGAACCTTCCGATGAGCTGCAACTAGTATTCAAGGAAAATATTCCAGCGGCGGATGAGCCTCGGGCCCATCAAATCTCGCAAGTTGTTAAGGACGCTTCTACAGAGGAACCTGCGATGCAGGACGAGGTAGAGGAACAAAAACGTCGTGCTGCGCAACGAATTCAGAAATTACGTAATCTGAGTTTTAACGTAAACAGCACCGACCCTAACAATGAGTTTGAAACAGTGCCGGCATACATCCGCCGCAATTTGGAATTGTACAACACCGTTTCCAACGTCGAAAACTTCTACAGTAAGTATGAAGTGAGAAAAGACGATGACGATAATACCAGACTTTCTACCCTCAATACCTTCCTTGACGGTAAAAAACCTGATTAATTCTGTACCGTACCAATCGAAGCAAACTTGAATTAACGCAACGATTGTTGTTTTTAGTTGTTAGCCCTTCCGGTTCACCGGAAGGGCTTTTTTTGATCATGATTTGATCAGGATTTTTGCTAGGATTAGAATGATTGGTGGGATTAGGTGTAGGATTACGTCTATTGCGTTGAAGTGAATTAAGTGCCAACTTAAGAACTAAATCACTAAAAAACTAAAAATCGTCAATGCTAGGATTAGAATGATTGGTGGGATTAGTTGTAGGATTACGTCTATTGCGTTGAAGTGAATTCAGTGCCAACTTAAGAACTAAATCACTAAAAAACTAAAAATCGTCAATGCTAGGAATAGAATGATTGGTGGGATTAATGCCTAACACCCAAAGCCTAACACCTAAAGCTTAATACCTAAAGCCTAAAACCTAAAGCCTAACGCCTAACTATTTCTCCTCCACCAACTTCACACTCTTTTCCAAATTCACTCCCTCCACCAAATACACATATTTCTTTCCCGAACTGTCTTGAACGGTCATCTTGAAAGTATACGGTGATCCGTAGGTGTAACCGCTGGCTCTGAGGTATGCACCGGGATTGCCCAAACTGTTTGCCTGCGGGAATTCGAGGGGTAAGGGTGTTTCCCATGTCATGTTGCCTTTAACCGTTTCCAGTGCAATGATCTGAGATGGCCAACCTTGATTGGTGAATTCCATGCTGATGGCATTACCTCCATAACCACCGGTACCACGGTCGTGCACAATTGGACCGAAATAGCGCTCAATGTTTTTCAATTGGTAGTGACACGTATCTTCTTTCATTAATTGAATGGCAACATGGGCCGGACCAAAATCTTCAGCTCGGGTTTTTGGAATGCCCGATTTGAGATAGGCTTTTGAGTAGGATTCTTCAATTAAATTATCTCGGTATTTAGAAAGATAGTCTTCAACTACTCCAGGTGTTGCATCAAATTGCGATTTACCTGTTGTAACCAGCAATGCTCTGATGCTGTCTTTGCTGTTCGCTTCTACTTTTAAGTGAAACACTTTCCCGTAATTCGGTCCATCAACACCTACAAAAGTTATGACATGCTTGTCTGTAGCATGTTCGAGCAAACTGTCTAGTATTTTCGCGCGCTGATTGATTCTCGCTTCTTCATTTGAATTCTCATTGTATTGATCCACTTTTTCATACAATCCCCACAATGCCAAACCAACGATAATGAGCAAAGGACCGGCAAAAGTGTACCAAGGTGTTTTTACGGGAATATTCTGTCGCCGGATGGTTTCCATCATCGCCGACGGCACTTCATATAGTTTACCCTCTTTACGAATGGCCCATTTCTTTCCCAATCCAAAAAACGGAATCCAAAACAAATGGAAATACGATTGGCGCACTTCTACTCTGTATTCTGAAGTATCTGCTGTTGTTAGATTCAGCTCTTTTGGTGTGTAGGTTTTGATGTGGAAATTATTCCAACCGAAGACGATGCTCATGGAGGGGAATTAACAATTAATAATTAATAATTAATAATGAAACAGCCGGCCTGTTAGCCACACTGTTTCTGTGTGTTTGTTTGGTTAAGATTTTACTTTGTAGGAAGATACAAGGATAATTGAGAATTAAGAATTAATAAGTAATAATTAATAATTGAACAGCGGAATACAGGAGCGAGGATGCGAGGAGACGAGGAACGAGGAAAGACAGAAAAAAAGAGGGGGAGGTGCGGGGGAATATAGGAAGGAGGCTAGTTTTGCGCAGCCAAAGCAGTCCCGCAGGCTAGGCCGTTGCGGGAAGGGACGAAATACAGTGAGACTGCCAGCGCTGCGTAATCGCCGCGTTCGCTGCGCCGCTGCGGTTATATTTAGGAGGTAGGATGAGAGTAACGAGGAAATACAAGGAAAGAAGGATGATAAAGAACAGGAAGACGCAGAATAATAATTAATAATCCTGTAAATCCTGATCGCGGTCAGGTTGATTGAATAGCGGAGGCTAATCTGTGTAAATCCGTACTAATTTGTGTATTCTGTGGTCAAAAGAAGGACGAAGAAGTTTGCTACACGCTCTTTGAGTAACTTCTCCCTCTTCTTTAACCTTTGCGTTTCCAAGCAGCGAAGCTGCGCAAAACTCACTCAATAAAAAAAGGGATTCGTAAGAATCCCCATTATTAATCATTAATTGCTTAATTATTAATTACTCTGCTACCACCTCTCCGGTGATCTTCAACTCCACTGGTGTATCTACACCGGCAATTTTCACATAAATGCTTTTGTTGAAAGGGCCGGGAGAAGCTGCATTAAAACCTGCAATGATTTTATCAGATTTACCCTTCATAACCGGCGCTTTAGGCCAGGTTGGAGTGGTACATCCGCAAGAAGCATTGGCTGTTTCGATGATCAAGGGAGTGGTTCCAATATTCGCGAACGTAAATTCGTGGGTCACCGGAACACCTCTTTTAATTTTACCGAAATCGTATGTCAGTTCTTTGAACTTAACTACTTCATCACTTTTCTTCGCATTTTGAGCGCTCAATGATCCTACAAAAAAGATCACGGCTAAAAAGAGAACAACTGGTTTCATCTATTCTTAATTTATGTTTTTAAAATTAATTGCCTGTTTTAATGGATGCTACAACGGTGTTTGCCGGAGCCGATGAAGGCGGCGCTTTGTACACCAGCCCTTTGATATTCAATACCTTCGACATTCCGCCATTGTAAATGATCGTCACCGTTTTATCGAATGGACCTTCCGCCGCGGCATTGTATCCCACTTTGATCTTTGTACTCGCTCCAGGTAAAATGGGCGCTTTATTCCATTCCGGAGTGGTACATCCACAACTCGCTACCACATTTTCCAATACCAATGGCTCGGTTCCATTATTAGTGATCTCGAAAAAATGCGTCACAGGTCGCCCTTGTTGAATCTTTCCAAAATCAAAAGTCATTTCTTTTACGACGATGATCTCCTTTTGGTTGGTTGCAACCCCTGTTTGAGATTTTGCTGCCAAACCTGAAAAGAGTACTAGAACGACGAGGAGTTTTTTCATGTTTTTCTTAATGAATTTTAAATCCCTTAAACGCTTATTTCTGAGACCTTTAGTATATATTGCTGAAAAATAAGCGGCTTTATCCAAAAATACCAATTTGGATCATCAAAAGCCAACAATTTTTAGGCCAGTTGACATTTTTTTAACAGTGGCAACAAATGAGTGTTAGTTTCTTATTTTTGCGCCATGGAAATCACTTCAACACAGGAATGGATGGTTAATGAAAAATTATCATATGAAAATTTTCGTGCCGAAGTTCTCAATGATTATCGTTTAGTGTGCGAAAGCCGTGAAACGAGCTTATTAGGCCGAAAAGAAGTGCTCACCGGGAAGGCCAAATTCGGCATTTTCGGCGACGGAAAAGAATTGGCTCAAGTGGCCGCTGCCAAGTTTTTTAAACCGGGTGATTTCCTTACCGGCTATTACCGCGACCAAACCTTCGCTTTCGCAACCGGAGTAGCCACTGTTCAAGAGTTTTTTGCTCAATTATATGCCGATCCGAATGAAGCGCATGACCCTCATAGCGCCGGTCGACAAATGAACTCACATTTCGCATCACCACTTATTGGTGCCGATGGTGAATTCTTGGATCAAGTAAATCGTAAAAACATTACATCGGGAATGGCCCCCACTGCCGCACAAGTTCCCAGAGCACTGGGCTTGGCCCTTGCTTCTAAAATGTTTAGAAACGAACCCCGCTTAAAAAAATTCAACCACCTCAGCAACAATGGTAATGAAATTGCATTCTGTACCACTGGCGATGCTTCCACTTCAGAAGGTCATTTCTGGGAAACCGTGAATGCTGCCGGAGTTATGCAAGTGCCCATCGCCTTCTTTGTGTGGGACGATGGATACGGAATTTCTGTTCCCAAACATGTTCAAACTACCAAAGGATCTATCTCCGAAGCAATGAAAGGATTGCAACGCGAAAATGGAACCAACGGTATTGATATTTATAAAGTGAAAGCCTGGGATTATGCCGGCATGTGCGAAGTGTTCGAAGCGGGTATTCAAAAGATCCGCGATACGCATGTTCCAGCCTTGTTCCATGTTGAAGAAGTAACACAACCTCAAGGTCATAGTACATCGGGTAGTCATGAGCGTTATAAGACTCCTGAACGATTGACTTGGGAACGTGAGTGGGATGGCAACAAGAAAATGCGTGAATGGATTTTAGAGAATGAATTGGCTGCCGAAGATGAATTGAATGATATAGAATTAGCCGCCAAAGAAATGGTGCGTGAAAGCAAGGCTCGCGCATGGGATGCTTTCTTCAAACCCATTCAGGAGCAAGTGACGAGAACACATGCTTTGCTCGATCGTATGATTGAAGCCAGCGGTGAAGAGTCTGAAGCCTTGCAAGTCATCAAACAAAAATTGGCGATCAATAGAGAGCCTATTCGTAAAGATGTATTGTCTACACTGCATGCGGCTTGCATAGCTTCACCTGCTTGCTCAGCAAAAGACGAAGCCAATGCCTATTTCAATGAATTAAAAACAGAAGGATACAAATACTACGGTTCTCATCTTTATAGTGAAGCGCCTAACAGTCCACTATTGGTTGAAGGAACCGAATTGGAGTTTGCACCCGATGCCCCTATGTTGAATGGCTATGAAGTGTTGAATCGTTATTTCGACACGCTGTTTGCCAACAACGATAAAGTATTTGCTTTTGGTGAAGACCTCGGAAAAATTGGCGATGTAAACCAAGGTTTTGCAGGGCTGCAAGCCAAACATGGAGAGAACCGAATTTTCGACAGTGGCATTCGTGAATTGGCCATTATGGGTCAAGGCATTGGTATGTCGATCCGCGGTTTGAAACCCATCGCTGAAATTCAGTACTTAGATTACCTCGTATACGGTTTGCAACCTTTGACCGATGATGCTGCTACGCTGCATTGGAGAAGCAAGGGTAGACAAGCTGCTCCAATCATTGTAAGAACGCGCGGTCACCGATTGGAAGGTATTTGGCATAGTGGTTCACCAATGGCCTTGATGCTTGCTTCTTTGAGAGGCTTGCACATATGTGTTCCGAGAAATATGGTTCAAGCCTTGGGCATGTACAATACCGTATTGGGCGGAAACGATCCGGCCATCATTGTAGAATGCTTGAATGGCTATCGTTTGAAAGAAAAATTGCCTTCTAATTTGTTAGAATATAAGGTTCCATTAGGTGTTCCCGAAATTGTAAGAGAAGGGTATGATGTAACTTTGGTGAGCTATGGTTCTACTTTAAGAATTGTATTGGAAGCGGCAGAAGTATTGGAGAAGATCGGAATTAGTTGTGAAGTAATTGACGTTCAGACACTGTTGCCTTTCGATCGTTATCACAAAATTTTAGACTCTCTTAAGAAAACAAATAGAATTGCATTCATTGATGAGGATGTGCCCGGCGGCGCTACTGCTTACATGTACAACAAAGTAATGGAAGAGCAGGGTGGTTATCGTTGGTTGGATGTAGCTCCTCGCACCATCAGCGGACAACACCACCGTCCAAGTTATGGCAGCGATGGCGACTATTTCAGCAAACCCAATATGGAGCAAATTGTAGACGAGATTCGCTTTATGATGCAAGAATAAAACTGATCTCATGAAACTTACGGCTTATCATGTTGATGCATTTACCGATCATGTTTTCGGCGGTAATCCGGCATCTGTTATTCCATTGAAGAAATGGCTTCCCGATGCATTGATGCAAAACATGGCCATGGAACATAACTTGGCAGAAACCGTGTTTTTTGTTCCCTCAGAAAAAAAGGGAATTGATTTTGATATCCGTTGGTTCACCCCTACATTGGAAATCAATTTGTGTGGTCATGCTACCCTAGCTTCAGCTCATGTAATTTTTGAAGAATTGGGTTGGAAGAAAAATAAGATTGTTTTTGATTCGAAGAGTGGTCCATTGGTAGTTAAAAAATCGAAGGGCATTTTGGAAATGGAGTTCCCAAGTTGGAAGCCGGGGCTTTATCACGATTATCCATCACAGTTAGCAGAAGCCTTGGGTGGGGTAGCCATTCAACAGGTTCTAAAATACAGAGAGATCATTGTGGTGCTCGAAAATGAAACCGCTGTGATCAATTGTAAACCGAATTTCGGTTTACTCAAACAAATCGGCACCTTTGTAGTGATTACTGCGCCGGGCGATTCGGTTGATTTTGTATCACGCTTTTTTGCCCCCACCGCCGGCATTGATGAAGATCCGGTAACGGGCTCGGCGCATTCGCAATTGATCCCTTATTGGAGCGAGCGATTGGGAAAATCGAGAATGATTGCCAAACAGCTCAGTGCAAGGGTAGGTGATTTAATTTGCGAACAATTGAATGAGGAGCGTGTTTTGATGTGCGGTACTTGTGTTAGTTATATGAAGGCCACTATAAAAATTTGATCATGTTGACGACGGAAGAAGTTCGATTTATACGTAACTGGGACATCCAGCGAAAAGGAGGAAAAGGATCTTATTTTGGATTGTATCTTTCTGTAGGCACCATTGTAGGAAGCATCGGCGTGTTCTTCCTGATGTCGATGATAAAATTTGGACTGCCTCCACTTCCTATATTAGTAACCATTCCCGCCATCAGTTTCACTCTCACTTTAATTTACTGCATCTATAGTTGGAACAGCAATGAAAAGCGCTGGAAGAAAATTATTAAGCGAGTAGTTGAAGAGGGGAAGAAGGTGAGTGACTTTACTGAGGAGGAGAGGTTTAAGGAAGTTTAGAGTTTTAGGTGATAGGCTTTAGGCTTTGGGCCGTTTGTTTTTAACAGCAGCAACGCGCTTCGTAACTGGAGCTAACTTTGCGACTCCTTTGCGGCCTCTGCGCTCTCTGCGGTGAAAAACTCTAATCAAGAAACCTCGCCTTCAACTCCGGCGTAGGCACCCAACAAGCCTCTTTCTTTCCAAACCATTTATACCGGTTTTTGGCCACCCAATTGTACACTCCATCTCTAATAAATTTCGGTACAATAATAAACGCATAAAGCAAACTCCAAGCTCCACCTAAGTGCTTCAGCATTCGCAAAGCGCCGGTGCTCTTTGTATAGAGCTTACCATCTTCCAATAACATAAAGGAGTTGAACTCGTTCGTGGGCAAGTTAAATTTGCGAAGTGTTTCTTGCCCGTAATTTCCTTGAAGTGATCCGAACAAAAACTGCCCCTTCTTATCGTGTTTGATAATAAACTGTACACTTGAGTTGCACAGGTTGCAGACACTGTCGAAGAGAACAATTTTTTCCATATTTTTTAGCTCTTAGGCTTTAGGTTATTAGGCCTTAGGCTAATTACCTAAAGCCCAAAGCCTAAAGCCTAAAGCCTAATGCCTTTATCTATCCCATATTATGAAACACCTTCTGCACATCATCATCTTGCTCGAGGCGTTCAATGAGTTTACTTACATCTTCCGCTTGTTCGTCGGTTAAAGGAACTGTTGTGGTAGGGATCCATTCCAATTCAGCGCTGATTGGAGTAAGGCTTCTTTCTTCCAATGCTTTTTGCAGGTTACCGAAATCGGTAAAGGCGCAACGCAACACTAAAATGGTTTCACCATTCTCACCACTGCCTTCTCCCAATTCTTCCAAACCAAAATCGATCAATTCCAGTTCTAAATCCTCAGCGTTCAAACCCTCAGGTTTCAATTTGAAAACACCCATTTTTTTGAACTGAAACGATACGCTTCCGCTATTACCCAAGGCACCACCGCCTTTGTTGAAATGACTTTTAACGTTGGCTACGGTACGAACGTGATTGTCGGTAGCAGTTTCCACCAATAAGGCCACTCCGTGAGGTGCATATCCTTCGTAAAGAATCTCCTCATAGTTGTCCATTTCCTTACCCATCGCACGCTTAATGGCCGCTTCTACACGGTCTTTAGGCATGTTTGCACTCTTCGCGTTCTGAAAGCAACGGCGCAGGGCTGCATTGGTAGCGGGATCAGGTCCACCGGCTTTAACGGCAATCGCAATCTCTTTACCAATTCTGGTGAACTGTTTCGCCATGCGGTCCCAGCGGGCGAACATACTGGCTTTACGTACTTCAAAAATCCGTCCCATAGTAACTTGTTTTTGGTTCCTTTTTTAGGGGGTACAAAGGTAAGGAAAGAAAGGAAGAAGAGAAAGAACAAGGGGAGGAACAGGGGGGGGCTAATTAATAATTAATAATTAATAATGAAACAGCGGGAATACAGGAACGAGGATAAGAGGAGACGAGGAACGAGGAAATACAGAGAGAATGCCAGCGCTGCGAAAACGCTGCGATCGCTGCGCCGCTGCGGTAAAAAAAGAACGCTGCGACTTCTTTGCGGCAATTTGCGGACTCCGCGGTGAACCTAACATGTTTATCTTAATTTTACACTCAATACCCCGACAGAAGTTCCTGCCACTAATTTAATCCCCTCATTATCAGCCTGCTCTGTATGCTGCAAAAACAAACTCAATACTCCCTTCTCACTCCACAAGGCCGGATCCAAGCAGGGCTCCCAATAACCTAAGTTCAAATTAGCCAACGAACGCAAGGTCCAATGCTTTGGTTCTTTTAAATTGATGTAAGCCGTCATGGGCTTGTTGCCAAAAGCCTGATCCCGAAAAATGATCCAAACCTGGTAACGATCGTTTCGGGAAATGGCCACCACTTGCGGCCTTGAAATGGGGATTTGCTTGGTGCCCACACCCGATAAACTGAAATCGGTTTTTCGGAAACCTCCCGATATCGTTTTCCAAACTCCACTTACATTGGTCACCAATTGATACTGCGGCACCGAATCCTTTTCGCCCTTCCAATACCCCGCTATGAATACCGCTTGCTTGCTCAAGGCAAACAAAGAAGTTTGATTGATCAATTCCGATTTTTCCGGAATGCGCACTAATAGTTCTGCAGTTTGTTCTTTGATGGGAATTTTATACTGTTGTCCTTTTGATTGCTGCCAATTCAACCCTCCATCAGGCGAGTAAGCATAACAGAGATCGTGGTTGCTCGATACATCGGCCGATTCTCTCCAAACCCAACTTAAATGAACGCCTCCAAATCTGTCTACATTCGCTTGCCAATACGCACTTCTCTTTCCTTCGCCATCGATCAAATTTTTATGAACTGTGGTCCAGCGCTTTTCTTTCAATAAATACCGTTTAAGTACAACCGAACCATTGCCTGAAAATCCATCGCGGTAGAGAAACAAGAGATCGCCTTTAGGTAAGGCATAGAACTCAGGGTAGGTGATGGTTTTCTCCAATACGCCGTCCATCGTATTCAACAATTCCAATTCTAAAGAGAACGGAGCTTTCGATCGGGCATAATGTAGCGGATGACCGTGGTGGTCCCATGATACGTGCAAATATCCCTCGCCGTCTACAATGATGCTGATACTGTTGTGTGCATCGGCTGTATTGGCTTTGTAGCGAGTGGTGGATATCGTCCAGTGTTTACTGTGAATGAAACGTTTTCCTAATTCAAGGTAGCCATTGCTGTTATAATAGGCAATGAATTGGGTGTCTTTGAAGGTATAGAGGGCGTTCTTACGGAAGATGACGGTGTTGATGGAATTGGAGGACCAAGCGGAGGTGCTGACAGTATCTATAGTTTTTTGTGAATAGGTGCATTGAGAATAGAAAAGCAGTCCTATAAATATGATGAAAGTAATAGTTTTCATGAGTGGAAAGATAAGATTTGTGGAAAGAGTTTTGACCACAGATAGCACAGATTTTAAATACAAGATTGACACAGATTAGAGGCTGAGTTTTATGTATTGCTGATAGTATATTATAAAAGTTTAGTCTCTCCGAAAGTGCGGCTTTTTTCACCGCAGCGGCGCAGCGTCCGCAGCGGTAACGCAGCGTTGCTTCCAATTTTCGAAGCGCAATTCTGCTTTTAAACACAAACGGCCCAAAGCCTAATGCCTAAAGCCTAGCACCTAGCACCAAAAACAAAAAACCTCTTCCACCGAAATGAAAGAGGTTTACTTATATTAAAGATTAGCCTAAGCTTCTTCTCCGGCATTCAATTTACTCGCTTTGCGGCTGTACCCAAAGTACACCAACAAACCGATCAACATCCACACCAAAGCAACCGTAAGGGTTTGTTCATCCAAGGCTACAATCATACCGGTACAAACAACCATACCGAGGATCGGAACCAATGGAACCAATGGGGTTTTGAATGGACGAGGAATTTCTGGTGATTTCACGCGCAAGATCCACACACCGGCACTTACCAACACGAAGGCGAATAAGGTACCGAAAGAAGTAAGATCCCCTGCAACACTACCCGGAACGAAAGCAGCAAACAAACCTACAAACACAAACAAGATCCAGTTGGCTTTGTAAGGTGTTTGGTATTTAGGATGCAATTCACCAAATGCTTTTGGAATCAATCCATCGTTACTCATGGTGTAGAAGATACGGCTTTGACCCATCAACATCACCAAGATCACAGAGCTGAAACCTGCAAGGATCGCGAAGGTTACCGCAGTGGCCAACCATTTGTACTTCAACATATAAGTACTGATGGCATACGCAACGGAAGCTTCTTTACCAGCTGTTTTGAATTCAGTGTAGTTGGCTACACCGGTCAATACGTGTCCGAATAAGATATACAGAATGGTACATACTACCAGTGAACCGAGGATACCAATTGGCATGTCGCGTTTTGGATTCTTCGCTTCTTGCGCAGCAGTACTCACCGCATCGAAACCGATGAAGGCGAAGAACACGATGGCAGCACCACCGAGTACACCACCCCAACCATGCTTGAATACACCTTCATGACCAGGCGTTCCCGCAGGAATCATATAAGGCTCGTGGTTCGCAGGGTTGATGTATTGCCATCCCAATACGATGAACAATAATACAATGGAAACCTTGATGATTACAATGATCATGTTCACAATTGCAGACTCTTGTGTACCTCTGATCAATAACAAGGTTAATAATAATAAGATGATCAAGGCAGGTGCATTCACCATACCATGAGAAACTGTTACAAGACTTGTTAAGTTAGCAGGAAGACTTTCAAATTGTTTGTCTGAAAGAACCAAAATTCCATCTTTAACCGACTTCGACAATTCAGGAACCGCAGAAACCAATTGGTTTACGGCGTCACCGCTAGCTTTGTACAAAGATTCAAAAGGAGAGTGGCACCATTCATACGGTATTCGCCCACCCAGTAGATTGTTCAAGTATTCACTCCATGCAATAGAAACCGTAGCGGCGCCCAATGCATATTCCATGATCAAAGCCCAACCAATGATCCAGGCCACCAATTCACCCATGGTAACATAGGAATAAGCATAAGCCGAACCGGCGATGGGAATCATAGAAGCGAATTCCGCATAACAGAGACCTGCAAATGCGCAACCAATAGCTGCTACAATGAAAGAGATGGTAACAGCAGGTCCTGCAGCTTCAGCAGAAGCGGCCGCTGTTCTAACAAACAAACCGGCTCCAATAATGGCTCCGATACCCAATGCAATCAAATTGCCCGCACCCAAAGTGCGTTTCAAGCCTTTTTCCGAATCAGAGGCCTGCGCCAATAGGACTGATAGCGATTTTTTACGCGTTAAACTCATAGCAGTTTATTATGTGATGAAATCTAATTTTAAAGTGTGTAAAATAAAGAAATATTCAAAATAAGCAGGAATTCTTTTATAAGAGGACTAAATTGTTGCCTAATGTTTGAATGTCCCATTTTTTTCGGATTTTGGGCCTTCAATACGCTTGTTAATTAAAGAATTATATGAGAAAAGGGAACCTCTTAACGGTATATATAATTGTTGCAATGATTCTTGGGGTGCTGCTCGGATACATTCTCCATAATAATATGAATCCGGCCGGCTTCAAAGACACTGCCGATAAGTTCAAGTTGCTGACAACCATCTTTTTACGTTTGGTGCAAATGATCATTGCCCCCTTGGTATTCTGTACCTTGGTAGTGGGGATCGCCAAATTAGGAGACATGAAAACGGTGGGTAGAGTAGGCGGGAAAGCCCTCCTATGGTTCGTTTCAGCATCGTTGGTGAGTTTGTTACTGGGTATGGTATTGGTGAACTTTTTCCAACCCGGTGCTGCTATCGATCTCAGCAATGCCGATACTTCGGGTGCCAAAGATTTGATTGGCAAAACCACCGAATTCTCCCTTGTGAAATTTGTGGAACACGTTTTCCCTAAGAGCATATTCGAGGCCATGGCCACCAATGAGATCTTGCAGATCGTGATTTTCAGTATCTTCTTTGGAGTAGCCACAACCGCCATTGGTGAACCGGCCAAACCCGTGATCAAAGCATTGGACGCTGCTTCCCATATCATATTGAAAATGGTGGGCTATGTGATGAATTTCGCACCACTGGGTGTATTCGGTGCCATTACGGCTGTGATCACTGTAAAAGGCTTGGAAGTATTCAAGTTTTACGGAAGCTATCTCTTGTACTTTATTATAGGAATTGCCCTGCTTTGGGTACTGCTATTGGGCGCCGCAACCTTGATCTTAAAAGACCGCGTTCCGCAATTATTGAAACGAATTTCGCAACCTTTATTGATCGCCTTTAGCACTACCAGTAGCGAAGCGGTGTTTCCAAAACTCACCGATGAATTGGTGCGCTTTGGATGTAAAGACAAGATCGTTTCCTTCATTCTTCCCTTGGGTTATTCTTTCAACCTCGATGGAAGCATGATGTATATGACTTTCGCCAGTTTGGCCATTGCGCAGGCTTATGGCATACATTTGGATTTGGGTACTCAATTAACCATGTTATTGGTATTGATGCTCACCAGTAAAGGAATTGCCGGTGTGCCGCGTGCTTCCTTGGTAGTAGTTACAGCTACTTGTGCCATGTTTAAAATACCACCCGAAGGAATTGCGTTGATCTTACCAATCGACCATTTTTGTGATATGTTTAGAACCGCTACCAATGTGGTAGGTAACAGTGTTGCAACAGCAGTAGTAACCAAGTGGGAAGGCGAACTCACTGATCCCATTGCTGAAGCGGTTAAATAGAAACTAGAAAAAAGAAGATGATGTTAACGATTTTGCTGGATTTCCATTGGGGTCAATTATTAAATCCTGAATTCTATATCAATAACGGCGGCCTTTGGCTGTTCCTTTTCATCGTGTTTGCCGAAACAGGCTTGTTCGCAGGCTTCTTCTTACCGGGCGACTCTCTGCTCTTTGTTGCCGGTATTTACAGCGATGATCTAGCCTCTTATATTTACAATACCGGTTACAGCTTTTCCAATTTGATGTTGCTGGTATGTTTAACTTCCCTTGCCGGTATTCTCGGCAACTTCACCGGCTATTGGTTTGGAAGCAAAGTGGGTCCTACTATGTACAGTTGGCGCGATCGGTTTTTATTTAAGAAGAAATACCTCTATCAAGCCGATGAATTCTTTAAAAAGCATGGAGGTGGCGCCATCATTTTCGCGCGTTTTCTTCCCATCGTGCGAACTTTTGCTCCTATTGTAGCAGGGATCGTAAAAATGAACAAAGCAAAATTTACTTATTTCAATATTGTTGGATGCATCGCTTGGGTAGTAACCATGCTCTTTGCCGGTCACTACTTGCAACAATTGTTTTTATCAAAACTGGGTATTGATCTGAAGAAACATCTGGAATTGATCGTGCTCGGAATTGTATTTGTTACAACTGCTCCTGTTATTTATAAAATGGTAACAGGCAAATCAACGAAAGACTAGACGCACTGCCATATGCAACAGAAACACCACTCCATCTTTAACATCGCGGTTATTGTGGCCGCCCTCGGTTATTTTGTAGACATCTATGATCTCTTATTGGTGACCATCGTGAAAAAAGCCAGTATGATGGATGTAGGCGCTACTGCTGAAACTTTGTTAGTAGACAGTGCCAAAGTATTGAACTGGCAGATGTATGGGATGTTGGTAGGCGGTATTTTATGGGGTGTATTGGGTGATAAGAAGGGAAGACTCTCTGTTTTATTCGGATCTATCATTTTATATTCTGTAGCGAATTTTGCAACAGGTTATGTTCAAACCGTAGATCAATATGCTTGGTGCCGATTGATAGCAGGTTTAGGATTGGCCGGTGAATTGGGTGCAGGTATTACATTGGTGAGTGAATTAATGCCGAAAGAAAAGAGAGGCGTTGGTACCTCATTAGTAGCAGGTATTGGCTTGTTTGGCGCGGTGGGCGCTTATTTCACGCATAAGATCACCGGCGACTGGCGTTTGTGTTATAAAATAGGCGGTGGCTTGGGAATCATGCTCCTTTTCTTACGAATCAAAGTAGCAGAGTCAGGAATGTTTGCCAGTGCGAAATCGGCGACTGTTTCTAGAGGGAATTTCTTGATGTTCTTCAACAATGCAAAACGATTTAAGAAATATGTATTGGCCGTTCTTATTGGATTGCCCACTTGGTATGTAATTGGAATTGTGGTGAATCAAAGCGATAAGTTCGCTGAGCATCTCTACGGTTCTAAAACAGTTGATTCAGGCAGAGCCATCATGTTTGCTTATGCGGGTATTGCTTTGGGTGATATTTCTATCGGACTTATCAGTCAATATTTCAAAAGCAGAAAGAAAGCCCTGTTGTTGTTTTATACCATGACGGTTCTATCGCTTGCAGCTTATTTCAGTCCGATCAATAACAGCGACGCTACTTTATATACCATTTCCTTTGCACTTGGTTTTAGCACCGGTTTCTGGGCCATTTTTGTGACGATGGGAGCGGAGCAGTTTGGAACGAATATCAGAGCCACGGCAGCTACTACTATCCCCAATGTGATACGGGGATCATTACCGGGAATCACTTTCTTATTCATCACCCTGTTTCAAAAAGACTGGGGTTGGAACATTGTGAAATCAGGCATTGTAACCGGTATTATTTGTATTCTCGTAACTTTGATCGCATTTTATTTTACTGAAGAAACATTCCATAAAGACTTGAATTATTTGGAAGAATAGTTGGGTCTTTCCAATACCATGAAGATTTTAATAGTTCGTTATTCCTCTATCGGCGATATCGTTCTCACCACTCCGGTGATCCGTTGTGTTAAAAAACAAACGGGCGCTCAAGTGCATTATGTAACCAAGAAAGCGTTCAAAACCATTATTGAGTCAAACCCCTATGTAGACAAGGCTTTCTACATCGACGATGAGAACTACAATTCCATTGTAGAACAACTGCAAATGGAGGCCTACGATTATGTGATCGATCTGCACAACAACGTTCGTACGCTGAAACTAAAGCGATTGCTTAAACGAAAAACGTTTTCTTTCTACAAACTCAATATTCAAAAATGGTTGCTCACGGCGCTTAAGATCAATGTGCTGCCCAAGAAAGTTCATATTGTAGACCGTTATATGGATACTGTGAAATCGTTGGGTGTTAAGAATGATGGTGCGGGATTGGATTATTTCATTCCTGAAAAAGATCAGATCAAAGACAGTGATTTGCCTTTGAGTCATGTGGCCGGATATATTGGTGTAGTCATTGGTGCGGCCCTTGGTACCAAACAATTGCCGGTAGAAAAGATCAAAGCCATTTGTACGGCCATCGATCACCCATTGGTGTTATTAGGAGGCAAAGAAGATGCGGCCAACGGCGAACTCATTGCTGCAATAGATCCCATCAAAATATACAATGCATGTGGCAAGTTCAATTTGAATGAATCGGCCGACTTGGTGCGAAAGTCTAAGTTCATCATCACTCATGATACCGGATTGATGCACATCGCCACTGCTTTCAACAAGCGTGTTGTTTCCATCTGGGGCAATACCGTTCCCGATTTCGGGATGTATCCATACTACGGCGAGCGTTTCTTGCAAACCCGTTCTCAACTCCCTTATGAAATTGTAGAAACCAAGGGGCTTTGGTGCCGCCCTTGTTCGAAGATTGGGTTTAAGACTTGTCCAAGGGGGCATTTTAAGTGTATGAAGAGGATTAGTGTGGAAGAGGTTGTTGCTGCAGTGCAGAGAGTGTGGTGAAGCGAAAGGCGTTGATCTTTAGATATAAGGGTATGAGGCCTTAGGCTTTAGGCTTTGGGCCGTTCTTGGTTGAAGGCGGAAACCCACTCCGTGAGAGGAAGTAGCGCTGCGAAAACGCTGCGATCGCTGCGCCGCCGCGGTAAAAAAGAAATTAATAATTAATAATGAAACAGCCGGCAGTCAGGTTGATTGATTATCGGAGGCTAATCTGTGAGAATCTGAAATAATCGGTGTATTCTGTGGTCAAAAAAGGAAATTTGACAAAGCATCTCTTTGTGTACCTTTTCTCTCTTCTCTAAACTTTGCGAATTCCAAGCAGCGAAGCTGCGCAAAACTCAATAACTTAAAACTCACAACTATAATAAACAAAGAAGGATGAACATCACTGCCCATCCTTCTCCACAACTATATCTTTCAAAAATTACAATGTCTTCAACACATCGTTCATGCTTCTTACAGCAGCTGCGCTCTTGTCGAACAAAGCTTGCTCATCAGCATTCAATTTGAAATCGAGGATTTTTTCCCATCCATTCTTACCAATTACTACAGGCACACCCAAGCAAATATCTTTCTGACCATACTCACCATCCAGTGCCACGCAGCAAGTAAACAATTTCTTCTCATCGCGCACGATGCTTTCCACCAATGCAGCACCAGCCGCACCCGGAGCATACCATGCAGAAGTACCGATCAAGGCAGTCAAAGTAGCACCACCCACCATGGTATCTTTCACAATTTTCTCTTGTTGCTCAGCGCTCAAGAAATTGGTAACAGGCGTACTGTTCCAAGTAGCGTGACGGATCAAAGGAATCATGGTAGTATCACCGTGACCACCCACAACCACTGCATTCAAATCGGAAGGGCTGCAACCGAGGTGTTGACTCAATTGATATTTGAAACGAGCACTGTCCAAAGTACCACCCATACCAATGATTCTGTTCTTTGGCAAACCGGTAGACTGCAATGCCAAATAGGTCATTGTATCCATTGGGTTTGAGATCACGATGATGATGGTGTTGGGAGAATATTTTAAGATGTTTTCAGCTACGCTTTTAACGATGCCTGCGTTCACACCGATCAATTCTTCACGAGTCATACCCGGTTTACGAGGCAAACCTGAAGTAATTACTACCACATCACTGCCGGCAGTTTTAGAGTAATCGTTGGTGCTACCGGTGATCTTTGTGTCGAAACCTAAAAGGGTAGCGGTCTGCATCATGTCTTGAGCTTTACCTTCGGCAACGCCTTCCTTGATGTCTAACAGTACGAGTTCAGTTGCCAATTCTTTGCGGGCAATATTGTCGGCACAGGTAGCTCCTACAGCACCGGCACCTACTACAGTAACTTTCATTGAGGAATGATTTATGATGTGAAATATTAATAGCGCAGCAAAATTAGTGAAATCGGGAGGATTTCCTATGCGAAAATCTTCTTAAGGTTGGCTAATGGTAAGTAGGGGGTAGATGGGGTTTTGAATGAAGGGTGTTAGGCTTTGGGCTTTAGGCTTTGGGCCGTTTGTGGTTGGATACAGAAACGTGCTCCGAGAATGGAAGTAACGCTGCGTTACCGCTGCGGGGTTCCTGAGCGAACCGAAGGTTCAGTCGAAGGACGCTGCGCCGCTGCGGTTAAAAACCCAAATTTTCGGTGTATTTTTTGTTAAATACCCTCTAAAAGCCGCTAAACCCTAGTAGCTTTACACACTCAAAATTGACCACTATGAAGGGAATGAAAGTACTATTGTTTGTATTGTTGACCGGTATGACTGCCTTTGCGCAAAACAAACCCGCTGTAAACCCCAACGATCCGCCCTACAAACGTTTTCCTTCCCTACCGCCGATTGATCTCCTTCGAGTAGATAGCTCGCACATCACCAAAGATGGCTTGAAAAAGCAGCCGACTATCATCATGTATTTCAGTCCCTCCTGCGACCATTGCAACCACCAAATGCAGGACATGCTAAAGCAAATCGATAAGATCAAGAAATTCCAATGGGTATTGGCTACTTACCAACCGATGCCTGAATTGCAAGATTTCATCAAGAAATACCAACTCACGAAGTATTCCTTTATTCAACTAGGAAGAGATGTAAAATTCACCTTGCCGGTATTTTATGGAATTCAAAACCTGCCTCACTTCGCTTTGTATGATAAGAAGTGGACACTTATCAAAACATTTGATGGAAATATCGCGATTGATAAGTTGGTGAAAATGATGAATAAGGAATTGAATTAATTGTAAGCCGTAGGCTTCGTCGTTGCGCACCTTTGCGGTAGAGGGAAAACCCTGAATATTTAGAGTCTCTTTTTACCGCAGCGGCGCAGCGATCGCAGCGGTAACGCAGCGCTACTTCCTCTCTCGGAGCGGATCTATCGTATTAACCACAAACGGCCCAAAGCCTAAAGCCTAACGCCTAAAGCCCAACACCCAACGCCCAACGCCTCAAAAAAAAATAAATTTTGCTCTTTACGAATTTTCCGTAGCTTTACGAAAACTTCGTAGATATGCTGGAGAAATTAACCGTTCAAGAAGAAGAGGCCTTACTAGCAGTATATGCAAGTGGTGAAGGAAGCGTGAAAAGCTTTTTGGAGCATTTGAAAGAAGCCGTGCCCTATACCACCCTAGCCTCCACCATCAAGAACCTGGAAAAGAAAGGCTACCTCAGCAGCAAAGCCGTGGGCAATACCTATTGGTACAAGCCTACCCTGAATGAGGAAGAGTTTAAGAAGCAGTACATGAACAGTGTGGTGAAGAACTACTTTGACAACTCTTACAAAGAACTCGTGAACTTTTTCGTGGAGCAGAAGAAATTAAGTCCTGCCGAATTGAAAGAGATCATTGATATGATTGAAAACGGTCATTCTTAAACCTAAATCCTTGCAATCATGAGTTTCCTGTTTGCATACATCATCAAATTATCGATCAGTTTAGCAGTGGTGTTCCTGTTTTACTGGTTCTTATTGCGCCGACTCACCTTCCACCAATGGAATCGTTGGTACCTCTTGCTGTATTCGGCATTGAGCTTTGCTTTTGCGAGCATTGATA
Source organism: Endoryza foliicola (assembly GCF_050589245.1). NCBI lineage: Bacteria > Pseudomonadati > Bacteroidota > Chitinophagia > Chitinophagales > Chitinophagaceae > Endoryza > Endoryza foliicola. Next base: position 133,810 of record NZ_JBOBEW010000004.1, read on the forward strand.
TCAGTCCGCTTTTAAAACAGCACGAAGAAGGCTATGGCGCCGTACAAACCTATATCCCTTCACTCGCCGAAAATCAGGTGATCCAATACGCGGTATCGCACGACTGGACATGGAAAGAAGCCGTGATAGTATTCATTGGCATGGGTATCACCATCATGTTCATGCGCTTATTGGTGCAACAGATATCTATTTACCGGTTGCGTAGGAAAAGTACTTTGATATCGGGAGAGGGTGTGCGTTTGTATCAGGTAGAAGCGCCGATCATGCCCTTCAGTTATGGCAATTCCATTTTCGTGAACCAGCACCAGCATGGTGAGGAGGAATTGAAAGAAATTATTAGACATGAGTTCATACACGTGAAGCAGCGTCATACCATCGACATGTTGGTAGCGGAATGGATCTGTATTTTGAATTGGTATAATCCCTTTGCGTGGATGATCAAGGCGGCTATTCGTCAGAACTTGGAATACATTGCCGATCAGTATGTGTTGAATCAGGGCATTGATAAAAAGACCTATCAATATTTGTTATTAAAAGTAATTGGAGTATCACAATTTAGTATAGCCACTAAATTCAATTTTGCGTCATTAAAAAAACGTATAGCCATGATGAACAAAATGAGAAGTGCGAAGATGCACTTGGTAAAATTTCTCTTTATTGTACCCTTAGCCGGGGTACTGTTGGTGGCCTTCCGCTCGGCCCAAGCATCGGAAGCGCAGCAACCAACGCTAACCTTGAACAACACCGACACGGTGCCCAAACCAGGCACTGCCACTGCCAAGCCCAAAGCCAAGGGTTGGAAGCAGATTAAGGTAATGAACGACAAGGCCGTGGTAGAAAAAGAAGACGGCACTAAGGAAGAATACGACCTCAGTGATCCAAAGCAGGAAAAGGATTTTCAAGACAAGTACGGCAAGATTCCTACGCCGCCTCCACCGCCCCCACCGGGAGCGAGATCGGGCCAGACCGCCCCTGTGCCACCGGTACCGCCAACCCCACCGGGAGCAGCAGCACCTGCACCACCACCTCCGCCCCCTCCAACTGCCAAACCCAACAGTAAGGGGTATATTATTAGTGTGGCCGACAATGACGGTGAATGTGTGGTGATCATTAAAGACAAGAATCGCAAGATCGTGCAATCGATGTTGCTAAATGACTGGGACAAGAACAAGGCGGCCAATGTAGCGAAGTATGGTGAATTGCCACCACCGCCACCGCCCATTCCTGCGATTGCACCGGTACCTCCTGTCGATGCCACTATCATTATTGCGCCCACACCGGCCCAGTATGAGAAAGCGGCATTGAATCCGGTGGAGCACAAGATCAGTGTAACCGGTACAAGCGTTGCCGTACCTAAGTCTGCAATAAGAATAAAGGGGACTGATGATCCCATTATTTATGTAGACGGGAAGATGATGCACGATGATTTTGATGTGAACTCGATATCGCCCAATGATATCAGTTCTATTAATGTATTGAAGGATGCGAGTGCGGAAAGATTCAATGAGAAAACGGGTCGACCTGTTATTCAAGTGTACACCAAAGCCGGTACCAGCGCAACGGGTAGCACTGAGTCAGGCAAAAACACCACTTCAGGTTCGGTTACGGTGAGCGATCGCACCGGAAGCAAGAGCAACTTTACGACTACCGGCGACGGGAAATCGGATGGCAACACCGTTACCATTAAATCAGGTAAGTCCAATATCACCGATCAATTCCACGGCTATTACATCATCAACGGCAAGGAAATGACGGAGCAGGAAGCCAAGTTGCAAGAAATCAACCCCAACGACATCAAATCCATCACCGTTTGGAAAGGCGAAAATGCCATCAAAAAATTCGGCGACAAGGGCAAGAACGGCGTGATTGAGATTGAGCTGAAATAGAAGAATTTTTGAATATATGGGAAAGCACTACTGCGAAAGCGGTAGTGCTTTTTTTGTTGGAAAATTAGTATATTCGTTAGGTTTAAGGTAGATTCTACATATAGTTGGTATCTCAAGTATGATACTTACTGTTTATAATACTACCTAATAAATGATATAGAAATTTTAGAATAGTATCAAGACTTTTAATGTTGCCAGCAACAGTATGAAGCCCAACTTTTCAAATCAATATAATGACCGACTCAAGACTTAAAAGAATCTTTCTCTCTTATTCTTATCACGACAAATCCCAAGCAGAGAAAATTGCAAAGAGGTTAATGAATACTGGCTTCGAAGTGGTTTCGGACTACTCTAATCTGTCATCGGACAGATACATGTTTGACGAAATAAAATATTTATTTCAGTCAAGTGATTTTGTTCTTATACTTCTCTCAAAATCACTTTTTGAGTCATCCAACTTTAGATTAGAATACTCAAGAGATTTTTTTTATCAAACAAGACAAAGAAAAGTAACAATTATTCCCGTTTTAATAGAGAAGTGTGATATACCAAGTGACCTTATTGAATTCGAAATATTTAGTCTGACTAATGACTTTGAAAAGGGGTTTGATCGGCTTCTTAAGAGAATCAAAGCAATTCCTGAAATATCTTTTGACAACTTCAGTGCGACGCGGTTTGAAGAATTAGTTTTCGATTTGTTGAAAGCCTACGGCTTTATAAATATTCAACGCGAACAAACAATTAATGATAAAGGCGTTGACTTTATTGCCGAATTTCTTTCCAGAAGTCCCTTTGGACTAAAAACGAAAGAAGTTTGGATGATAGAAACTAAGTTCTACTCCGAATCAAGGTTTGATATAAAAGCAATAAAGCAAATAGTAGAGTTGTATAAACATAAAAACAAAGAAGGTGCGAAAGTTCTTTTAGTAACTAATAGCCAGTTTACGTCTGTTGTTGAAGAGTATCTCGAAGACTTAAAGCGGTCCGACATTATTGAGATAGATTTAATTGATGGACTACTTTTAAAAAAGCTAATTGCAAAAAGGAGCAGATTGCTAAATAAATATTTTCTTAAATGAACGAGGTAAACGATTTTATTCAGAGATTGGATGCCTGTCCTTTAGGAAGAACAGGTTGGAGCCAATTTGAAGACCTTTGTACGGAAATTTTGGAATTTCTTTTCGTTCCTCCATTGAGCCAGTCACAAAGACAGGGAAGAACATATTCGGGAGTAAGTCGTCGAGATTCTATTTTACCAAATAGGAACGTGACGGCAACTAATGACGCAACTGCAAAAAATTGGCATCATCTGTTTCTTGAGCTAAATGCAAGAATGATACTTTTTGAGTTCAAGAATTACGATAATTCTGAAATTGGACATGATGAAGTAAATCAAACAAGGAATTATATGACGGCACCTATGGGAAGGCTTGCAATAATGATTTGCAGTAAAGAGCCAGTAGAATCAGCCCATAGACAGAGGAATACAGTTTTTACGCAAGATCAAAAAGTAATTTTGTTTCTAACAAAAGAACAATTGAAGGAAATGCTTGCGATGAAAGAGCGAGGTGAACAACCTTCAGACTTAATATTAGACCTGTTGGAAAGATTTTATATACAGCACGAATGAAAATAGCTTTGAGAAAGGTATTAGGAAACATTAGTATTTTCATTGCAAAGCATTGCAACTTCACCTATTTGATAGCATCAGCAGTAGTTCAGGAGCGATGTTCAATCTTGAGCTTTAGTTCTTAAAATTAAAAATTTGTTTTCAAGTGGACGTTTGTACTGGGCTGTATAATCTATGAAATCCCAGTTTAAGCGAATTTTTGAACGTTACAGGCAAGCTTAAATAATTAATGCAATTCGGACAGTGACGAAAAATAGTGGAGACTTTGCAGTCTGGCAGCTAAGTGGACTTTAAAGGAAAGATCTTTAACTACTCTACACAGATCAAAGAGTCGAAACTCTCTACCGATGCGAATGTTTTCTGATTTATCCCCTACAGCTGATTTATAGAATAAATTTAAACAATCAGAAGTGGAAGATTTATACTAGCCTTTCAAAGCCAGTCCAAAAACTCATGCTCGCAAAGGTTCTTAATTTGCTGACTTATTATAAAGATCAATGAATGATAATTCGTCCGTAAAAGTAGATATATTTGCATTAAACGCTAATTGATATGAGCAGGAAAGCAATTAACAGACTGAAAGCTGTTTTAGCGGAGCAAGGAAAGACAAATAAGTGGCTTGCTGAAAAGCTTTGCAAAAACGAAACAACTATTTCCCGTTGGTGTACAAATGAGGTACAACCCTCAATGGACACTTTTGTCGATATAGCCAAACTGCTTAACATAGATGTAAAAGAACTTATTAATTCTACTAAAAGATAAGTAGCATGCAGAATCAAATTCAAAACATAGCATTTGATAAAGTACCTGTTAATCCAGACTGGTGTTTTAAAAATGTACGTTCAGTTGAACAATGGACACATGGCTACCACAGGTATCCTGCAAAATTTCTTCCAAACTTGGTCAAAAAGCTAATAGAAGAATATACAAAAGAAAATGATTTGGTGGCGGATTTGTTTGCGGGATGTGGTACTACACTTGTAGAAGCAAAGGTTCAGGGCAGGAAGTCAATTGGTGTTGATATAAATCCTGTTGCAGAACTTATTACTAAAGCGAAAACAAATCCCATTGAGCCCGATAGATTGCAAAGACGGTTTGATTTAATAATTGAGAGTTTCGATTCTTTCAGGCTAAATGATTATACAGATATAGCCGTGCATGAGCGAATTGACTATTGGTTTACAAAAGAACATAAAGCGAGAATTGCATTTCTGTATGATAAAATACTTGCAACACGAGACAAAGCCGTAAAAGACTTTTTACTGGTATCGCTATCACATATTTTAAAAAATTGCTCCAAATGGTTGCAATCAAGTACTAAACCTCAGATTGACCCGAAAAAAAAGCCGACTGATCCTTTCATGGCATTTCAGACTCATGCCAAGCAAATGATGAAAAAGAACGCTGAGTTCCATAAGCAACTTTCTGAAAGCAATTACTTGAAAACAAAGTGTGAAATTCGATTGGAAGATGCTAGAAAAACTTCTATTCGTGCGAATTCAGTTGGAGCGATAATTACTTCGCCCCCTTATGTTACTTCTTATGAATATGCCGACATTCACCAACTCACCGCATATTGGTACGAATACATAACAGACCTTCCGGGCTTTAGAAAAAAATTTATTGGTACATTTTATTCTTTGAATCAAGAAATATTTTGCGATTCATTAATTGGACAGGAAACAATTAACAGTCTTTTAAAAAAGGACAAGCGAACAGCAAAAGAAGTTGCTAACTACTTTCAAGATATGCAATCAGTGGCTAAAGAAATGCACCGGATTTTAAAAAAGAACGGTTATGTTTGCTTGGTAATAGGCAACACAACATTTAAAAACGTAAAAGTAAAATCCGCTGAAGTATTTGCCGAAACACTAACCCTACTAGGGTTTGAGTTAGTTGAAATTATTAAAAGAAGTATTCCCTATAAACTTATCCCTACCATTCGGGATAGAAAGTCTGGTAGATTCTCTAAATTGAAAAATAAAGATAGCAAGCTGGTGTACCCAGAAGAATACATTTTAATCGCAAAAAAGAAATGAAATGACATCTTTAGATAATTTAGGTAATGTAATTGACCGCATACCTGTTGAAATAAGCTATAAAATCATCGAGCTCTTTTCGGCAGGACTTTATTCAAGTCCAAATAAAGCTTTTGAAGAATTGGTAAGTAATTCTTATGATGCAGGAGCTACGAGAGTCTGTGTATATGTGCCGCTTGATAAAACTCTGTCTGATTCCATTTTATGGGTTGCTGATAATGGTACATCAATGGATAAAGAAGGATTAAAACAATTTTGGAAAATCGGTTCATCAAATAAGAGGAAGTCTGAAAATCAAGAACGTCTTCCTATCGGGAAATTTGGAATTGGTAAACTTGCAACATATATATTAACCAATAAGCTAACATTAATTTGTAAAGCTGCGGATAGTAAATACTATGCAGTAACCATGAATTATTCCACCATCAACAAAGATTCGACAGAGACTATATCACTGGATGAAAAAGAATTAAAACTCGATGAAGTTAAATCACTATTAACCCCATTAGTAAAAAAGGGAAACCAAGACTTGCTAACATTTAAGCTTTGGGGAGACAACTGTGAAGAAACCTGGACTTTTGCAATTCTTTCTGACTTAAAAGCTAAAGCATCAGAGATAAAGGAAGGTAGATTGAAATGGATTCTGAGCACAGCATTACCACTTAATCCAAACTTTAACTTGAGTTTTAACGGTTCATCAATTCAATCAAGTAAAGAAAATATTACTCCATGGAAAACATGGGTGTTTGGCGAAGATGATCATGTTGCAAAAAATTCAAAGTATAATTATGAAGTTGGCGAATATAAGGATAAGCCTTGTGTTCACTTGCCTAATCTTAAAAATGTTGTTGGAAAAATTGACCTATACAGAGATTCTCTGCTTACTGGAAAATCTGAAGAACTAGGTAGAAGTAATGGAATCTTCCTTACAGTAAGAGACCGCCTAATTAATATTGACGACCCGTTAATCGGGATGGAAGCTCTTTCACATGGCGTGTTCAATCGTGTAAGAATTTCGGTTAATGCAGATGAGCTAGACGAATACATAACTTCCACAAGGGAGTCTATTAAATCTTCATCAGCATTAGAGGATTTGAGGGAATACATTAAAAGAAAATTTAGCCACACAAAGGACTGGTATTTTGCTACCGTTGAAGCAGAAGAGAAACAAAACAGAGCATCACATAAAATTGCTTATGCCTCTGCAAGCCTTTCAAGGAGGCCACTCATAGTTGCTGCCAAAAAATTTCTTGAAGGTGAATTAGGTGATTTGGTATTAACAGAAATACCGAATAATCTAACAGTACAGCAAAAGTTAGATTTAGTTGCAAAGCTTGAATCTGATTTAACCACAGATAGTGGTATAATACAGAAAGTTGAATGGGTTACATTAACTCCAGAAGAACCGATTGCTAAATTAGACTTAGTGAATGGTTTTGCTAAAATCAATATGATGCATCCATTCTTTGCTAACTTCCTTGACGAAGTGAAATCACTTTTGCCTTTTCAATTAATTGCTCTAACAGAAATTCTAACTGAGTGCTTTTTACTTGATAGCGGAATAAGTCAGGATGAGGTACGAGATATTATGTTTAAGCGCGATGCTATTTTGCGTGAATTAACTTTTAGTGACAAACCCAATGCACCATTTGTAGCTTCATTATTATATGCAACGCTCGGTGATTCTTCTGGTTTGGAGAAGTCCGTAGGACAAGCATTTAATTCTTTAGGATTTGAATGTACGCCCATAGGTGGAAAAGGAACTCCCGATGGCAAAGCGGTAGCATATCTTGGACCATTGAACTCAGCTGATAATTATTCCTTAACATATGATGCAAAGAGTACCTCAAAAGATAGAATAAAAGCTACTACGGCTCATATTTCAGGAGTTGCCAGACATAGGGATGACTATAAGGCAAATTATGCTTGTGTTGTAGCAATAGACTATGAAGGTGCTAACGACTCTGAATCAGCTGTAAACAAGGAAGCTAAAAAGAATAAAATAAATCTTATCAAAGCAAGCGACTTGGCGCTTTTGGTTTTATTGTCCAGTCCTAAACAAGTTGGCTTAAAAGAGCTAAAAGATTTTTTTGAAAACAATCACACTGTTATTGAAACAACAAGGTGGATTGAAAATTTACAATCAAAACAAGTAACTAGAGGCCCAATCAAAGAATTGCTACAAGAAGCCTTTAGTTATATTAAATCTGATACTGAGCAACCTAGTTTATATGCCTTAAGGGAAAGAAATAAAGAGCTAAAAAGGCATAGTGTAGAGAGCTTAAAAACATTGATTCAAAGCATAGAACGACTTGTTCCAAATTATATCAGCATATCGCATGACTATATTGTTAGTCTAAATGTACCTCCTGAAAGAATACTAAATGCAATCAATCAAACATTTGCAACTGATGTGCCTGTTGAGTTTCGAGATATGTATATAAATGCCTTTTCGTCAGGTAGATAGTATTGTCGTTAGACATGCTAATATTAAACTAGTTATGAGAAGATGATCTTGTCGATTTACTAAAGGTTTATATTTGAGTGAAAGTTTGAAATCTCAAATTACGGATACAAGCCTGAAACCAATTTCTACTTTTCGGCGGAGTGGACTCGAGACCACATAAGAAATGATGAAGGTTTGTGCAAGGAATTGTTTGAATATCAACTCGTGAAAAAGAAGGAGTGTGTTGGACAGCCTATTGCCTTTCAGAAATTTCAAGGAGAGATTTTGGTCGCTGAGATAGATAATACAATTTGTGATGGAGCGTCTATGGTAGAATCGGAAGGATTTATTGATGTTTACGACTGCCCGCCAATTGATACTTGGTTCTATCTTTCTCACAATGCATCCGGTGGACAGCTTTTGTATGCTTGGGTGCCCAAGCCATTTGTATATTATGTTCATGGGGCAATAAAAGTGAACTGTGTAGATTGCCTTTATTGGTATGGTGGCTGAGGTGTGGAAGTCAATTGCGGATTTGTTGGTTTTTTTTGAAGGATAGAATTTGAAATCGTATTTCTAAGAAAAGTGCCCCATTGTGCACCAATTAATATAGAATGATGTATCGCATTGTTATCATGCTTGCCATTTTTAACTTCTTAACTGAACCCTCCTTCAGCCAAACCCCCTCTTACTCCGGAAAAACATTTGTCAGTAAAAAAATTAAGAGTATTGAATTTTTGACTGATTCCAATTATAAGACGGACGAAAATTCGATTTCTTATTTGCAGTATAAGTTTAAGGATGATAGTTTGTTAGTAAGTAATTGGCAGTTTGAAATGTATCCGGGAAAGGCGCTAGCTTTTAAAGTATTAAAAAAAACAGCAGATACTTTATCGTTTGTTTTTGTTGCGGGGAACGGAAGCCAAGATACCATGGAGTTTTTAAACATTCAAAAACTCATTGTTCCCATAACTAACTTTGAGTTTTTTAGAGTAGATGTTTACGGCTTTCAATGTCTTGGACGAATAATAGTTAAGAACGACAAAACGGTTTATTATGCGCCTGATTGTTGTAGTGGTCCCTTAGCTACTTCTGTGAAATACCGAGTGACAAAACTGTCAGACCAACAGTACCAAGAGTTTCTTGATATGCTCTCAAAGTCTTTCATATTCCAGCTACCTGAAAAAAGAGGGACCAATAAGTATGATCCAACCTACTTTGATTTTATGGGAAAAATAAACAATCGCACTATTGTTAGCAAAGGTTGTGACCTATCAGCTATTCACTATAAGTTGATAGAGTACTTGTATCAAACGGTTGTGAAACGGTATTGATGAGAAATGAGTTTTTCCTAAAATTCCATATCTTCAAACTATATTCAATTTGTTATTTTGTCTAAACCTTACCATTATCTCCTTAATTTCTTACCCGCCATCCCCGCACTCCTCCTCTCCGGATGGTTGATCTATTCCAATGCCTCTATTGAGTCTTGTTCGGGACTTGTGCAAAGCATTTTTTTCGTCTTATCGAGCGTGTTGTTGATTGTACTTGCTCTTTGGGCACTGATACGAATGGTGGTGAAGTATGAGGAGAAATTAATTAGTAAGAGTTGGTTGATAGCGGTGAGTTGTTTGGTGGTGGTGGGTACGGTCTTTTCGTTTTTAGGATCGTCAGTGTGGCTTAGGTTGCGACTGGGGGCGCCTTTAGTGGAGGCCCGTACGCATCAGGGACAATATGATACGGGGGTTGTTACTTTGTATGAAAACAACAGGTATTATGAAGTGATAGGGTATATTGATTTTTCATGTAGTCGACTGGGTGAGTATACGATTAAGAAGGATACTTTGTTTTTGTGGGGTGATGCGTTTGAGAAGAGTGGAGGTGTGTTTGCGAATTCATATTTGATGAGTGATTCTGTGTGGGTGCCTATTGGGAAGGGAGCGAGGTTGAAGGTGAGAAAGCTGTAGGGGAGTTCACCGCGGTGATTTTTTGACCACAAATAGCACAGATTTTTACGGATTGACACAGATTAGAACCCGAAATTTGAAATAGCTTCACCGCGGCGGCGCAGCGGAACGCAGAGGATTTCGTTGCGTACCTTTGTGTTCTTTGTTTCTTTGCGGTAGAGGAAAAAGATCGAAAATTTTGATGACCGAAGTTAGTGAGAGAGTTTTTCTTGACCACAAATAGCCTTTAGATCAGATTTTTACGGATTGACACAGATTAGACCCCGGTATTCTATCAACCTGACTGCCGGCTGTTCAATTATTAATTATTACTTATTAATTATTAATTCTTATTCTGAATTCTTATTTAATTTCGCGCATATTTTACACTATGTTGCACGAGAAGATAGCCGCACGCTCTACCGGATTGGTTTTTTATGGTCTCACACCTCCAAAGGTTACCACCGATTTGGAACGCAGAACATTCATCGCCCAAAAACAAAAAGAACGTTTGCAAGGAATTCCCGTTGACGGACTCCTGCTCTACGATATCCAAGACGAAGCGACCCGCACCGACGAAGAACGTACCTTCAGCTTCGTTCCAACCCTAACTCCGGAAGACTACAGCCGTCAATACCTCGCCGACCTGGAAATCCCAAAAATCATTTATAAAAGCATTGGCAATCTGAACAAGGCCCAATTCACCGAATGGATCCTCGCCAATCAAGACGTGGAATACTCTGTGTTCGTAGGGGCTTCCTCCCGCAAACAAATTGAACTCACCAATTTCACTCTGAAAGATGCCTATGAACTGAAGAAGGAATTGGCCAATCATTTTGTATTGGGCGGCGTTACCATCCCCGAGCGACATACCCGCAAAGGCGACGAACACGAGCGTCTCTTTAATAAAAGCAATGACGGTTGCCGCTTCTTTGTATCACAATGCGTTTACAGCATGAACGATACCAAGAACTTATTGTCCGACTACTATTATTCTGCACTCGATAACAATCAAGAACTTCATCCCATCATTTTCACCTTATCACCCTGCGGTTCTCTCAGAACCCTGAAGTTTATGGAATGGTTGGGCATTGAAGTACCCAAGTGGTTGTACAACGATTTGAAGCACTCTAAAGACATCCTTGCTTCCTCCGTTGAAACCTGCAAGCACATCGCTTCCGAAATCATCGAATTCGCTGAGAAAAAGAAGATCCCAATTGGGTTCAATATTGAGAGCGTGTCTATTAAAAAAGACGAGATCGATGCGTCTACGCAGTTGTTAAGGGATATTGTGAAGTTTATGAAAGGCGTTTAAAGATGGTTCACCGCAGAGATCGCAAAGTCCGCTGAGAAGTCGCAGAGAGTTTTTGTTTTTTTTTCACCGCGGCGGCGCAGCGATCGCAGCGTTTTCGCAGCGACGTTCATTGCGAAAACGCTGCTAGGTCCCTGAGCTTGTCGAAGGGCCGACTCGAAGGGCATCTGTTTATGAAAGGAGAATAAGGGAAGTTTTTAAGTTTTTGAGTTGTTTAGTTTTTTAGTTGGGTGCCATAGAACTCAAAATTCAATTAAAGGGAAGTTATTTGGTTTTTTAGTGATAAAAATGTTTGTTGAGTCACAACTTAAAAACTAAACAACTCAACAACTCAATTACTTTTTCTCTTCTCCGCTCCAGATCCACTTCTTAATAACACTCACAATAGTTGTGGCAATAATAGCACCTGAGAACGCGAGGAAGATGTCTTTCTGCGCATCCCAAATATCACCTTGAGTACCTAAGTAGGCATCGCCTTGGGCAGGGAAGAACAGATCTGCAACCGCCCATTCGATCAATTCATAGAATGCACTTACAGATAGCGTGATCTCTATGGGCAATAACCACGACACTCTTACCGGATAGCCCAACCAACGCAAGAACAATTCGCGCATCGGATATGCCAAAAGGAATCCAAAGCTGAAATGCACAATACGATCGTAATGATTGCGCTTGGTATGAAAGAGGTCTTGCAAATAATACCCGAGCGGATTCTCGGCATAGGTGTACTTCGCCCCGTATACATGCAAGCAGATGTAAACAAAAATGAGCAGATAACTTAAATCGCTGAATTGATATTTCTTATAGGTAACAAACAAGAAGATCAGAAAAATAAAGGTGAGGGTATTCTCCAAAAACCAATTGTTGAGGTCAGAGGTTCCCACCAATGTACTGATCCATAAAGCAAAGAATAATACAATAAATGCTATTAACCAGTAATTCTTTTTTACGGGTGTGCGAAAGGTTGAGACGGCAACTGAGAAAGGCATGATAATTAATAGTTAAGAATTAATAATTAATAATGAAACAGCCGGGAAAGCCAATTAATAATTAATAAGTAACAATTAATAATTGAACAGCCGGCAGTCAGGTTGATTGAATACCGAGGGCTAATCTGTGTTAATCTTTTCAAATCGGTGATATCCGTGGTCAAAGAAAACTAACTCTTTCAGCGATTTCAGTCTTCAAAATTTTCAGTCTTTTTCCTCTACCGCAAAGAAACAAAGATCGCAAAGGTTCGCAACGAAAATCTCTGCGACTTCTTTGCGGTCTTAGCGCCCTCTGAGGTGAGCCTCCCCAAATCTAAAACCCTACTTTCCCCACTCGAAACGCCGTGAAATAAAAATTATTCGAAGCCCCAACAAACTCCAACTGAATATGCGGAAACGCAATTTGAAATTCATGCAAAGCTTTGAACTCTTGCGTTGGCACCGAAAACTCATCAAAGAAAATCAAATCACCCACTTCAAAGAAAGGCGCCAGAGAAGCCAATGTGAAAAGCGTCGCCGAATACAAATCAGCATCCAACATCACAATCTTACGTTTATCGTTTTGAAAGGTCTTTAGAAATCCGGGCAAGGTTTGTTGAAACAATCCGGCATAGAAACTTCCTCTGCTATCATTGATCTCAGGAGTTTGATTGTTGGCATTGAAGGTTCCCTTCTTATAAGCACCGAAATCTTCAGGTAAACCGGTGAAGGTATCAAAACCATAGAAGCGGCTATCGGGATGACTGTTCTTCGATAAATACCATTTAAAGCTTTGTCCACTGGCCACTCCAAATTCTAAATAAGAGATAGGAGTGGTGAGCAGGTTTTCTTTTTCTAGCAAAGCTTCATATAAGGGATAGCGCTTTTGATAATCCCATTTGGAAGGGAAATCATTTGGGGCCTTCGATTTATTGGTTGCAATCCATTTTGAAAGTAAACTTAAGTGCAGCAAGTTATCAAGCAATCCATGAAAAAAGCGGAAGATCACATGGAGACGGAGGTAAATGAATACGATCTTGGTATATCGAATCAAGAAAAATTTCATGGAGGTGCTGTTTGCGGCAAAAATAAGGATTTAAGTTAGTTCACCGCAACGAACGCAAAGAGCGAAGAGCTGTCGCAGAGATTCTTTAATTAAGCTTTGCGTCGTCCTAGCGCTCTCTGCGCCCTCCGCGGTGAACTATTTACCACGGATAGCACAAATTATTACAGATTCTCACAGATTAGAACCCGATATTCAATAATCCTAAAGCCTAACACCTAAAGCCTAACACCTAATGCCTAAAGCCTAAGGCCTAACACCTAAAGCCTAAAACCTACCTACTGCTTCACAATCTTCCTCACCAGCACCTTATCCCCAAACACCGCTCTCACATAATAAATTCCTGCAGCAGCGCCACTGATATTGAATTGATAATAGTTATTGCCTCCAATGGCCGCTTTGTCGATGATTTTTTGTCCCGATGCACTGAACACTTGAATGGCTATCAAGTTGCTTGGATTCGGGAAAAATTGCACGAGCATATTGCCTGAAGTTGGACTCGGCGTTACCATGAATCCCTTCGCCTTCAAATTCGGATTGATGGTAATGGTGTACAAATTGATATCGTCTAAATAGATATTGTTCTCGTATCCATTCGTATTTCTAAAAGCAATTAAAATAGGTCCCGATGAAATGTAATTGATCAAATTCACCGAGTCTTTTCTCCATTCTGTAGGTGCCGGTAAAAAGGCATTGGTGGTAGTACCTGTGCGGGTGATCAAACTGCTACCCCATTTTTTGTAGAGAGAAGTATAGGTAGCACCACAGTCAGTACTTACCAGCACTTCCAAAGTATCCCAAACCGTGTTGGTACCATTAACGGACGAATACACTGCCGCAGCAACTTGAAAAGTTAAATAGGCAGAGTCAACACCCGTTAAGTCTACCCTTGGTAAACGCAAATCATCTTTAGTACCTACATTATTGTTGTTGTAATTGTCAATCATTGCCGATGCAGATCCGGTTTTCGAAGCATTCAACGAACGGTTCCAAGTGCCTTTTGAATCGTTGTTCACAATATCCCATCCACTTGGTGGGAAGGTGGTGGTTTCAAATCCTTCGGTAATTGAAGCAACGGGACTATCGTACAAAAATGTTTTGCTTGCGCTATCATTACTGGCATCTCCATCCGCAGCTCCATTGGGATTGCTGATTGTGATCGCAATGATATGAGAGCCGGTAGCAACGTTTTTTGCCGGTAAACTGATGTTTACAGTGGCACTGTTGGCTGCAGAACCGGTCCAAGTATAATTGGCACTGGTACCATTGTCTAAAGTAGTGGTTACCACCAAACTGGTCAATACATTGCTTCCTTTGTTCTTCACCGTTATAGTAGGTGTGATGGTAGAAGCACAAACGCGGATATCCGGATTGTTAATTGAAATCAAAGCTGCATTGTTTGGATAAAAAACGGGTGCGCTACAAGCATTCGAGCTAAGTAAAGACGAACGATAGGTGAGCAAAGCGGCTTCCATTCTTGTTACTTGCTGTGTAGTAAACATTACCAAACATTGGTCGTAGCTATAGTCCATATAGTTCTGATACATGATACCGTTTCCCGTGGCAGTACATGCATCGAGCTTTATACCTGTGCCACATCCTGAAGTGGCGTCTGTTTGATTCGGAGTATCATCAACATAGTCGGTTCCGGTGCATGCACCGTTATCATCCCCCCAAATATGGTAGAGATTGAAATAATGCCCCAATTCATGGGTCAAGGTCTTTCCTCCGTTGTATTGTGCATATGATCCTCCGGGTAATGAATTGTAGTCAACCACTACACCTTGTGCCAAGGGGTCGCCATCGTTCGGGAACGTTGCATATCCTAGTACACCACCCGCCAAGGTACAGATCCAAATGTTTAAATAGCGATCGGGGTCCCAACTGTCAACACCGCCTGCTACACTGTATTTCACGCCATCATCGGTATAATTAAAAGAAGATTGAGAGGTAGTAACGCGATTAATACCGGTGGTTGGGTCACCATTTGGATCTTGCTGAGCCAAACAGAATTGTATAGACGATTTGCCTAAGAGCGATTTGAAATAACTCGGTATGCGGCTTGTATCGCCGTTGGTGCCACTATAGTCTTTATTCAAGGTATCGAGCTGCGCTTGAATTTGCGCGGCCGTAACTGCATTCGGATTGGTGAGTACGATGTGAAACACCACCGGTATGGAATACACTTGATCTGTTTTCAATTGTATGGCTCCGTTGCGAAGCTTTGTATTGAAGAGGTCGCGTTGTTGTTCAAACTGTTTTTGAAGATTGCTATTGCGTTGGAAGTGGCTTTGCAGTCGGTCCATGGTGCCGCATTTCGCAGCCGAGTTGTTCTTGGTTTTTTGGGCGAAAGAATGAAGAGAGCATCCAATTATTACTAGAAAAGCTAAAAAAGTACATTTTGATCGCATTCGCAGGAAATTTAAAGTGTGGCCGGATCTATACTAGAACCTGATTTCAGTATCATTTGTTTAAATAGATACGTAGAAATTAAGCAAAAGATAGCCCCGGAAATTGGAATGTATATAAAATGATGATGAAAAGGGCGATTTGGTGGGGAAAGGAAGTAATTAATAATTAAGAATTAATAATTAATAATGGAACAGCCGGAATACAGGAGGGAAGAAGCAAGATGGAGGAAATAAAGAGAAAGAAGAGGGGGAAGAACAGGGGGAAACGAGAACGAGGAAGCGGAAGGGAGGAAATATAGGGAATGCTAGCGCTGCGAAAACGCTGCGCCGCCGCGGTGAAAACTTCCTCGCCCCTCTGAAATCCCGAATTTTTCCCTAGTTTTGCCCTCCGCAAAAAGCGGAAACGATTCATTTTACAATAAAACAAACAATACAATGGCAAGTACATCAGATATCAGCCGTGGTATGATCATCAAATTAGACGGTAGCTTGTATTCAATTGTAGAGTTCGGGGAGAACAAAACTGCCCGCGCTGCTGCGAAAGTATGGGCGAAATTGAAAGGTGTAGACAACTCACGCAGTATCGAAAAAACCTGGAACAGTGGCGATACCATCTATCCCGTTCGCGTTGAACGCAAAAACTATCAATACCTCTATAAAGACGATACCGGCTACAATTTCATGGACAGCGAAACCTTCGAACAAATTGCTGTTCAAGAATCTATGGTTGACGCGCCTCAGTTCTTAAAAGACGGTCAGGAAGTAAGTGTTCTGGTAAACACTGAAACCGAAACTCCGATGAGCGTGGAACTTCCCGACAAAATTGTTTTGAAAGTAACTTATAGCGAACCCGGTATTAAAGGTGATACCGCTACCCGTACTTTAAAGCCAGCTACCCTCGAAACAGGAGCCACTATTAACGTGCCTTTGTTCGTAAATGAAGGGGAGTTGATCCGTGTAAACACCAAGTCAGGTGAATACGTAGAACGCGTAAAAGAATAATTAGCATAATTTATTATACCTAAGTCGTTAAAAGTGTTACTTTTAGTAACACTTTTTTTGATAAGGGCATTTTGTGTCCAAATGGCGATTTTGCCTTATCTTAGCCGCCAATTTTAACAGAACCGATCACTTAAAAACCCATTCTGATGGATTTCAAACAAATTCAGGAGTTGATTAAAATGATCAACAAATCCAACATCGGTGAAGTATCGATTGAGGAGAAAGGTTTCAAATTGACCATCAAACAAAAAGAGGAGCCCGTACAACAAGTGATTGCTGCTCCTACGATGGCGATGCCTGCCGCTGCTTCTTATGCTGCCGCTGCTCCTGCAGCTGCACCCGCTGCCGCCGCTGCACCTGCAGCCGATAAGCCAAAAGCTGCTGAAGCGAGCACCGATAACTTAGTTACCATTAAAAGTCCCATGATTGGTACCTTCTACCGCAGCCCATCTCCAGGTAAACCCGTGTTCGTTGAACCCGGTTCTGAGATCAATGCAGGCTCTGTAGTTTGTATCATCGAAGCGATGAAACTTTTCAATGAAATTGAAAGTGAAGTCAAAGGAAAAATCGTGAAAATTTTGGTTGAGGACGCTTCTCCAGTTGAGTACGATCAACCGTTATTCCTGGTAGAACCTGCCTAAGAAAATAGCTACTTGAATGAATCCCTTTTCATAATAGAAAGGGATTTGTTCATTGTACCCCCATTTTCAACTTTAATTAAACTCCATGTTCAAGAAAATATTGATCGCTAATCGTGGCGAAATCGCCCTTCGTGTGATCCGCACTTGTAGAGAAATGGGCATCAAAACGGTTGCCGTATATTCAACTGCCGATAAAGACAGTCTTCACGTGAAATTCGCTGATGAAGCCGTTTGTATTGGTAAGCCCGCTAGCTCTGATAGTTATTTGAATATCCCTCATATTATGGCCGCTGCCGAAATCACCAATGCCGATGGTATTCACCCCGGCTACGGTTTCTTGGCAGAAAATGCCAAGTTCGCTGAAATCTGTGGCGACCATGGAATCAAATTCATTGGACCTACTCCCGATCAAATTCGTTTGATGGGTGATAAAATCACCGCTAAAGATACCATGATCAAAGCCGGCGTTCCTGTGGTTCCCGGTGGAGAAGGTTTGTTGGAAAGCCTCGAACAAGCGAAAAGCTTGGCAAAAGACGTAGGCTATCCTGTTATCTTAAAAGCAACTGCCGGCGGTGGTGGTAAAGGTATGCGTGTGGTATGGAGCGAAGACGAAATGGAACGCGCCTACAATACCGCTCGCGCTGAAGCTGGTGCCGCTTTCAAAAACGACGGTGTATACCTCGAAAAATTCGTAGAAGAACCTCGCCACATCGAAATTCAAGTGGCCGGCGACCGCTACGGTAAAGTGTGTCACTTGAGTGAGCGCGATTGCTCTATTCAACGTCGTCACCAAAAATTAGTAGAAGAATCTCCCTCACCTTTCATGACTCCCGAATTGCGCCACCGCATGGGTGAAGCTGCTCGCAAAGCTGCCAGCGCTATCGGATATGAAAGCGTAGGTACCATCGAATTCCTCGTTGATAAACACCGCAATTTCTACTTCATGGAAATGAACACTCGTATCCAAGTAGAACATTGCGTAACCGAAGAAGTAACCAATTTCGATTTGATCAAAGAACAAATCAAAATTGCAGCCGGCGATCCTATCAGTGGAGCCGATTACGAACCAGCGATACACGCCATCGAATGTCGTATCAATGCTGAAGATCCTTACAACGACTTCAGACCTTCTCCGGGCAGAATTACGGTGTTGCACCAACCCGGTGGTCACGGTATTCGTATCGACTCTCACGTATATGCAGGCTATACTATTCCTCCTTACTACGATTCAATGATCGCAAAAATTATTGCGGTTGCTCGTACACGTAAGGAAGCAATTGATACCATGAGCCGTGCATTGAGTGAATACGTTATTGAAGGAGTGAAAACAACCATTCCATTCCATCAACAACTCATGAAGAATGAGAAGTTCATCAGCGGCGATTTCAATACGAAATTCCTGGAGAGCTTTAAAATGCAGTAATAGCGTGAAGTTGTTGAGTAGATAAGTTATTTAGTTTTTTAGTTGGGGGCCGTTAAGCGGCTCCCTTTTTTTTGAAGTTGCGTTGCTGGGTTTTAGGCCTTAGGCTTTTTATCACCGCAGAGGCCGCCAAGACCGCAAAGTATTCGCAAAGAGTTATTTTTTTCTCACCGCAGCGGCGAAGCATCCTTCGACTGTGCCTTCGGCCCGCTCAGGAACCTTCGCAGCGATAACGCAGCGTGAGCACTCTGTTTAGAAGCGAAGTCGTGTTCTTCACAACAAACGGCCTAAAGCCCAACGCCAAAGGCCCCAAACTTAATAACTTAAAACTCAAAAACTTAAAACTCAATATTTAATCCTCCCCACTTACTCGCCACCTTATAAATCACCTGCTCTACAATCGCATCCGGACAAGAAGCGCCGGAGGTAATTAAAATTCTTGTAGGCTTGTTCTCCGGAAGAAAATTTGGAGTAATACTTGAAGTTTTATTATGAAAATTGAAATGCTCAATTGAAAAATCGTCTCCAATTTTTTCGGGTCCGCTAATGAAATAGGTCGGCAATTTCTCTTCACACAATTCCACCAAATGGGTTGTATTCGAAGAATTGTAACCACCCACTACAATGGCTAAATCGGCAGGGGTATCTAACATAGCGGTTACAGCAGTTTGATTGTCCATAGTTGCATAACACAAAGTATCTCTCGTGTCTGCAAAGCGAGTAGCAATGGTTTCAGCGGTTAATCCATAATGAGCAATCATCTGTTGTTTCAAATAATCGGCAATGGCTTGGGTATCGCTAGCGAGCTGTGTAGTTTGATTCACTACACCAATTTTTTGTAAGTCTTTGCTTGCATCAAATCCTTCCGAGTATCTTCCTTTGAATTCTTCATAGAAATCTTCTGAAGGTTTTTTGCCGGTGATGTAATCGGCTAGTATGATGGCGTCGTTCATGTCATTCAATACTACAGCCGGTGCATTGGCACGTGCATGCGAAAACGTTGCGCGCGTTTCTTCGTGCTTGGGTTTACCATGAATGATGATGCTGTATCCTTTGTTCGCGATCTGTTCGCTTCTGTTCCAAACTTTTTCTACAAAAGGACAAGTAGTATTGTATTTTGATGTAGTGATTCCCAAACTGTTCAAATAAGCTTCCATTTCCAAAGTAGTACCGAAAGCAGGAATGATCACTACGTCATCAGATGTCAAACTTTCAAAAGGGATCAATTGCTTTCCTAACGTGTCTTGTAAGAACTGAACACCCATGGCTTGCAAATCGGCATTTACTTGCGGATTGTGTATCATTTCGCTCAACAGGAAAATACGTTTGCCGGGATTCTCTTCAATGGTTTGAAAAGCTATTTCTATAGCATTCTCCACTCCATAGCAAAAGCCAAAATGGCGCGCCAAATAAATTTGTAGGGGTCCAAGGTCTAAAAGGGTAGGACTGAAGTCTTTCTTCATTTTATCTGCCTCTTTTCTCGATTTTTTGATGGAGGCTATCAGAGGACTTCTATAATGAACCGGAACGTTAAATGATTTCATGTGCTTCGGGTGGCTTTCTTTAACACTATAACAAGCGCAAAGGTACAAAGTTGTGGCCAGCTAATGATTTATTCCGGTGGCAGGGCCTTTTAGCCTTGGCCTTCAAGTCTTATCTTTGACGATATGACACTGAAATCATTCAACCCGGTCCCTTGGTCAAAATCCACCACAATTTATGAGGTGAACGTGCGTCAGTACACTGTGGAGGGGACTTTCGAAGCATTTTCCAAGCATTTACCGCGGCTAAAAGACATGGGCGTTGGCACCCTATGGTTTATGCCTATAACGCCCATCAGCGTTCAAGGTCGATTAGGATCCTTGGGCAGCTACTATGCCTGTTCCGATTATACTGCCATCAACCCCGAATTTGGTACCATTGATGATTTTAGGGAGCTCGTGGCTTATGCCCATTCCCTAGGTATGAAAGTGATCATCGATTGGGTGGCCAACCATACCGGACAAGATCATATTTGGACCCAAACCAATCCCGGCTTTTATAAGAAAAATGCGGAAGGTGCGATGTATGATAGCAATGGATGGAACGATGTAATTGATCTGAACTACTACGACGGCCTCATGCGCAAAGCTATGATCGATGCCATGCGTTTTTGGGTATTAGAATGCGATATTGATGGATTTCGTTGCGATATGGCCCATTTAGTACCACTCGATTTTTGGAGAAGAGCACGTATGGAGCTTTCTGATGTAAAAGACTTGTTCTGGTTGGCTGAAACAGAAGACATTCACTACCTCGAAGTATTCGATGCTTGTTATGCTTGGACTTGGATGCACGAAACTGAAAAACTAGGAAAGGGTCAGCTTTCGGTTAGTCAACTCCGTAATGTATTGCATAATTATCAAGTAAGTTTTCCCTCCAATACCACTCAATTGTTTTTCACAAGTAACCACGATGAAAACAGTTGGAACGGAACCGAGTATGAGAAATACGGTCCCTTTGCAAAGCCCTTGGCGGTTATCAGCACCCTTTGGAATGGCATTCCTTTGATCTATAGCGGGCAAGAGCAACCCAATCACAAGCGACTCAAGTTTTTTGATAAGGATAGAATTGAATGGGGCGGTCAACCTGCCTTACATGAATTCTACAAAACCTTGTTTCAGCTTCACCGCGATCATCCTGCGCTCGCTTTCGGAAATGAAGTGCAATGGATTCCTACCAACGCCGATGAATATGTGATGGCTTTTGTACGACGCTTTGAAGGAAGAGAAGTATTGGCATTGATCAATCTTTCTCCCAATCATAGTTTTGTGCAATTGAAGGAAGGATACGTGAGTGGGGTATATGCGAATGTTTTCACACACGAAAAAGTGGATGTAATTCCTTTTCAGAGTTTTGAGTTGAGAGCGTATGAGAGTTTGATATTGGTGAAGTAGGTTGTTGGGCTTTAGGTGTTAGGTTGTTAGGCTTTAGGCCTTAGGCTTTGGGCTTTAGTCCATTCATTTTAAAGCGCGAATATTCACTTTCATATAAAAAAACTTTGCGAGGTTCCTGAGCTTGTCGAAGGGCCGGCCAACCGAAGGTTGAGTCGAAGACCTTATTGACGGACGCTGCGCTGCCGCGGTGAAGGACACACTAAAAATTTCGATCAGTTTACTCTACCGCAAAGAAAAGAAGAACGCAAAGGTACGCAACGCATGACGCTAAGTTGCTGCTGTGCTGACACAATTAAGAAAAAGAAACTCCACGAATACTTTGCAAGGTTTCTCAGCTTATCCTTAGCCTGTCGCGAGCGAACAGCAGGTTCCGCCGGAAGACGCTGCAGTTAAAAGACTTTTCAGTAATCAAAAAACCTAAAACCTAAAGCCCAATAACCTAAGGCCTAATAACCTAAGGCCCAAAGCCTAACAACCTAAGGCCTAACGCCTAATAAAAAAAGAGGCGCAAGCGCGCCTCTAATTATTAATTATTAATTGTTAATTATTAATTACCCCCCAGATTAATCACTAACGGATACACTCCCTCATAACCGGGATATACACCCTCTAACTTCACTGTTCCGGTTTGACCTTCGAGTGATTTTTTGAATTCATCGAGTGATTTTACTTCTTTGCCGTTCACTTTCGTAATTACATATCCTTCTTGCACACGCACACGGCTCAGAAGTCCATTTGATCCAATGGCTCTGATTTCAACACCACCCGCAACACCGAGTTCTTTCGCGAAGTCTTTGGTGATGGTTTGAAATTCTGCACCCAATTTATCGATGGTAGAATTCTTTACTACTTCGGTTGTTCCGGTAGAGTTGCGCAAGGTAATAGGAATGGTATATTCTTTTCCATCGCGCTTGTAGCTCACTTGAATTTTATCACCGGGACGGTAAGTTGCAATTTGTCCCACCATTTCAGCACCGCTGGTTACTTCTTTACCGTTAACTTTTGTAATGATATCACCTTTCTTGATACCGGCCGATTCAGCCGCACCATCTTTGGTTACTTCCATTACATACACTCCTTCTCCTTCTTTGATGCCATTTTCTTTTTTCAATTCTTCGCTCAAATTTTCACGAGGGTATTGAATACCGAGGTAAGCTCTTTGAACGGTACCAAATTTCATTAAGTCGGCAATTACTTTCTTCACGATGTTCACAGGAATGGTAAATGAATATCCTGCAAATGCGCCTGTTGGAGAAGCGATGGCAGAGTTGATACCAATTAGTTTACCATCAGTAGTGATCAAGGGGCCACCACTATTACCGGGGTTTACAGCCGCATCGGTTTGTAAGAAAGATTCTACGGGAGTAGCACTTTGACGTCTGTTGATATCAAGGGTTCTTCCTTTCGCACTGATGATACCTGCAGTTACAGTGGTTTCCAATGTTAAGGGATAACCAACAGCCAATACCCACTGACCTACTTTCACATCATCTGAGTTACCATAGATGAGGAAGGGTAAGTTCTTTGCTTCTATTTTGATCACTGCAAGGTCTGTTGCAGGATCAGTACCTACCACTTTAGCAGTGAAGGTTTTCTTGTTGTTCAAGGTAACGCTGATTTCATCGGCACCATCTACCACGTGGTTATTAGTAACGATGTAACCATCATCGCTGATGATAGCACCGGAACCTGAAGCACTTTGAGGCATGGAGCGAGAACGATCACCAAACAAATCTTCCATATCAAAATCGGGGAACATGTCTCCGAACGGTGATTTGCGTGGTAAATTATTGGTTTGCGTTCTTGTTACTTTGGTTTTGATGTGAACGGTAGCCGGTACAGCCGCATCTGCAGCTTTTGTAAAGTCGATGGCTCCTTCAGGTCCAATTGCACCGGTGAATCCGGCATAGTTTGCAGGAACTTTTCCTTGCTCTGTGCTGCCACTGGATGGATACTGATAGGTTCCGTCGTTCACGAAGCGGTTATAACCCCATACACTTGCGATGGAGGTAGCCGCGCTGATTAAGATTACACTTAAAACCTGTTTCATATGCATCTTCTGTTTTTCTTTGAATGATTCTTAATTCGGTTCTTACGGGGGCACAAATTCTGTGCCTTTCCAAAACAAATTAACGAAGGCTTTCGATCATTTGTTCCCAACGATTTTCCATTTAACAATAAATTTACTAAAGTCTTCGTAGATCGTGATAGGGAAGATACGAAAAAATCCGCAATTGGCCTGCATTTGCTGCCATTTGCGGATTTATTAGGGTTGGTTTATTAAGATTCCAACACCGGTCCTTTTGTGCTCGTTTTGAATACTTCAGCCCCTATTTTGGGCTTTTGGTTACTGTCAATTTGTTCAGATCGACCGCAAAAATTTCAGGGTATCCACTCCATCGGCAAAATCGGTGATGCCGGGGCACTGAGCCGATCCTAAGGGGAATTCCGGAGTTCCTACTAGTACCTGAAGGTCTTCTCTGTTCTGCAAAGACTGAATCACCGCTTCTTTCGATTCATAAAACTCATAATTGAGCTGGCTGATAGGGGAGAAGAGCGACGCATCTTCGTACAACAGCACATTTCCATTGGTCATATAAAACTTCTTATTGATGATCAAGATGGCCAATTGGTAATCGTAATTGTTTTTGAACTTGTGATGGTCGGCTAATGAAGCATATTTTTTGAATGCTTCTAAAAGCGGGATGAAATCGTAGTCTTTTGGCACATAAAGCTTGGTCACATTTCTGCAACCCAATCCAAAGTACTGAAATACATCATCGGCAAGGCTCGCCAGTTGTTCAGCGGTTTCAGTGCCATCTAAGAGGGCCGCTGAAGTCCGGTTTTTACGGATAATATGCGGATATTTTCCAAAGTATTGTTCAAAATAGCGAGCGGTATTGTTGCTACCAGTAGCAATATAGGCATCGCAGCCTTTCAGCAGTTCGCCGATCTGGATCAATGATCCTGTTTCGGGCGCCCATTCGCCTAATTTTTGGATAATGTGACGCATTAATACTTCATCTTTCGATGATAGTTTCACCATGGCCTGGTGACCTGCTAAAAAACAGCAAAGCAGGTCGTGAAAACCTACCAAGGGTATATTACCGGCCATAATGATGCCCACTTTCTTTACTGCCGCAACAGGTTCATTTAGCTGATAGGCTACCACTACTTTTTGTAAGGCTTCGGGCGAAAGATAACCGACTGCAATATTATTGATGGCCAGTTCTATGAATTCAGGAATGAACCATCCATTCTGCTGAGATGCACGAAGTTTCACCTCCTCCCATTGCGCCTCATTCGACAAAATATAATTTCTCAGTTTTTCTAATAATTCAATTCGTTGTTGTACATTCATTCCACCTAAATTTGTAGTGCAAAAATAATTGTATTCCACTCAATTAAATTTCTTTCCTTATGGCTATTAAGATTACTGAAGAATGTATCAACTGCGGAGCTTGTGAACCTGAATGTCCCAATAATGCAATTTATGAGGGCGGTGTAGAATGGGCAATTGCCGACGGTACAACGGTAAAAGGTAGTTTTACCCTTTTAGATGGTTCTGTGATCGATGCAGACACAAAAAATGCTCCTATCAGCGTTGATACCTATTTCATCGTTCCGAATAAATGTACCGAGTGTCAAGGTTTCCATGAAGAACCTCAGTGCGCCGCTGTTTGTCCGGTTGACTGTTGCGTTCCCGATGAAATGTACCAAGAAACGGTAGACGATTTGATGGCGAAGAAAGCAAAACTGCACATCTAAGCTATTTCTGATAAAAATTCATTAAAATCAGGTGGGGAATGCATTTTCTTCACCTGATTTCGTTTTTAGCTCGATTTTTGCCAATACTAGGCACATTTGGGCGAAAAGGCCCTTCCAAAACGGATTCCTTTTCGTTTATTTGCCAAAATTAAACTAGGATCAGATCCATGAAACCCGTAATTGCATTTGTAACCGGTGGCTATTCTACGGAAGCAGAAATTTCCTATAAAAGCGCCATCACTATTGAGAAAAACATCGACACTTCAAAGTTCGATTTCTATAAAATTGACATCACTCCCACAAGTTGGAATTGCGTTCACAATGGATCTAAAATAGAAGTGAACAAGCACGATTTCTCCCTTGAAATTGAAGGAAAAAAAATCAAATTCGATGCGGTATTGATTGGCATCCACGGAACACCCGGTGAAGATGGGAAATTACAAGGCTATTTCGATTTAGTAGGGTTACCCTATACTTCTTGTGATGCAGCAACTTCTGCGCTTACCTTTAACAAACGATATACTGTTGCCGTTGCCTCTTTCGGTGGCATTAAAACAGCCAAATCATTGCACCTCTTCACACACAGTCCGGTGAGTGCTGAAGCCATCTTGGCTCAGCTAAAATTACCGGTGTTCGTGAAACCCAATAACGGAGGCTCCAGTATTGGCATGAGCAAAGTGAACGAAGCTGCTGAACTTCCTGCGGCATTAGACAAAGCGTTTAAAGAAGATACCCAAGTATTGGTGGAGGAATTTATTTCAGGTCGCGAGTTTACGGTGGGAGTCTTCAAAACAACAGAAGACATTATAGTTCTTCCCATCACCGAGATCATTACCAAAAAAGATTTCTTCGATTACGAAGCTAAATATCAGGGGGCGAGTGAAGAAATTACCCCTGCGAAAATTACTTCGGAAATGCAAGAGCAAATTCGCAGTACGGCTAGAAAAGTTTATGAAGTATTCAATTGCCGAGGAGTGGTGCGCATCGATTTTATTTACAATGAAGAAGCGAAGCAACCGTACATTCTTGAAATCAATACGGTGCCCGGCCAAAGTGCTGCCAGCATTGTGCCACAACAGGTTCAAATTATGGGATGGAATTTGAAGGATTTTTATTCCTCACTCATTGAAGAAGCATTGACAAGAAAATAACCAATACGAATCATCGAAAAAAAGACAGCGTGTTTAAATCCATTACATCAAAGCCACTTTGGGTCAACATACTCTTCGCTTTTGGCGGATTGGCTGTTGTGTTAATATTGTTTATGTTTTCTTTGAACTTGGTAACCCGTCATGGTAAAACCATGACCATTCCGGGTGTAGAAGGGAGAACTTTTGCCGAGGCAAAACGTATTTTGGAAACAGCAGGATTTGACGTAGAAATTCAAGACTCAATTTACAACGATACAGCTGTTGCAATGGCAGTTCTACGTCAGTTTCCTGCAGCCGATGAAGTAGTAAAAGTAAACCGCACTGTTTATTTAACGATCAACCGTTCTGTTCCTCCAACAATCGAAATGCCTTTATTGGAAGGCCTCAGCTTTCGAAATGCTCAGTTGATGCTGAAGCAATATGGATTGAGAATGGGAGATACGTTGTATCGTTCCGACTATGCAAAAAATTCGGTATTGGAACAACAAATGGGCGGTGCCCGAATCAAGCCCGGTACTAAAATTAGCATGGGAACAAAGATTGATTTGATATTGGGCAGCGGTGCCGGAGCAGATCAGTTTTCAGTTCCTGAGTTGGTGGGATTGACCTATACAGAAGCTAAATTTGTATTGGAATCGAATGGACTCGTATTGGGAACTGTAGTGGCGGATGGGGTATCGGACTCCGCTAGTGCGTATGTGATCAAACAGAATCCGGAACGTTTTACGATGGACAATCGCATCAATAAAATGCGTCAAGGCCAAAGCGTCGATTTGTTTTTAAGCATAGATCGTCCGGTGATTGCCCCTCCGGTAATTCCAGACACAACAAATAAAAATTAAAACCCTTTCAATAATGCAAACTATTTCTGCTGCTGATGTAAAAGCCCGTTTGGATGCGGGTGAAGCATTGAATCTCGTAGATGTAAGAGAACCTTTCGAAAATGCTGATTTTAATATTGGTGGAGTATTGGTTCCTCTCGGAAAAATTCAAACCATGCAAACCGATGATATTGATGAACTGAAAGATCAAGAAGTAATTGTGTATTGCAGAAGCGGCAACCGCAGTGGCCAAGCTTGTCTTATCCTCGAAACCATGGGCTTTAGCAATGTAAAAAATTTGGTTGGTGGAATGATGGGTTGGGAAGCAACTTACGGAAGATAAGTTGTTGAGTTATTAAGTTATTTAGTTTTTAGTGGGCTCCGTGAGGGGCCTTTTTTTATTAGGTAGTAGGCTTTAGGTTGTTAGACTTTAGTTGGTCACTGTGATAGAATGCTGTTTTCTTACTTATGAATCTATTCGTTCTAATAAAAAAGCCTGTCGTAATAAGTTACAACAGGCTTTTCAAAAAATATAAAATTAAAAAAGCCGAGGCTTATAATTAAAAGTATACAACTTTTCTTTTGAGTATTACAACCTAAAGCCCAAAGCCTAATGCCTAACGCCCAAGGCCTAACGCCTAACGCATAACACCTACAACTTAAAATTCACCGCCACCATCACATTTCTTCCCGCCATTGGAAAGTAATAATTGGCAGTAGTAACGGTTCCTCCGTATTGATAGCTATACGTGTAACCATTTGGTTCATACATCTTGTTAAGTACATTGTTCAATTGAAAAATTAAACGCGTTTCTTTAATTGTAGATCCTGTAATAAGGTATTGAAGACGAAGGTCGTGAACACCATAGCCGGCGAGGCTTCTCTGCTTATCAGATGTATTGTCGAGGTATTGACGACTCACATATTTGCTTACAAAAGCAATGCTCGCGTTTTTGAAAGGCGTTGCTGTAATGGTTGAACCTGCTACAATGGAAGGCGATAAAGCAATATCGGTAGTGCCATGTGGAATTACTTTTTGATTGCCATTAGGGTCATCATAATTGTCGTAGTATTCTACAAAGTTCTTGATCTTGTTCGCACTCCAAGTAAAATTACCTTGAGCGGTTAACCAATTTTGAATTTTGTAGGCACCTTCCAATTCGATGCCTGCACGGAAACTTTTATCAATATTGGTGCGTGTGTACGCACCTACATCATTGATTTTACCCGTGAGCACCAAGTGGTCTTTATAATCCATGTAGAAAGCAGTTGCCGACCAATGGTAATTTAAACTGCGTTTTTCCAATCCCATTTCAAAGTCGATAAGTTTTTCAGGTTTTGGAACCTGTGTAGCGCCTGCTTCAAAATCATCTCTGTTAGGTTCTTTCTGAGCAACGGCTACAGAGCTGAACCATTGGAGCTTTCCTTTTGAATACGTGATCCCCAATTTAGGATTGAAGAAATTGTAGCGTTGGTTGATGTTAACGGTTGGATTGTCTCTGAATCCATCGATGGTGTATCCAATAGATCGATACTGAACATCGGCTACCAATTGCCAAAACTTGTTAAGCTTGATTTGTTCTTTAATGTAAATGTTTACGTCGGTCTTTTTTGCTTTGTGGTCGTACCAACGGGTATTTGGGTCGATGCCTGCCTTGGCCCAAATGATCTCGCCAAAATGATGACCATCGTATTGACTCCATCCACCACCAATTGTAGTAGCAGTAATAGCACCTTTTCTTTGTAAAGAAAATACTTGACCGTAGAAATTATTATCTAACCAGAGTTGACGAATGAGGTCGGTTGTTTTCACAGTATCGGTGCCCACAATATAGTTGGGTAGTCCGTATCTGCTGTATTTTACATCGGCTTTGTATTGCTCGTAGTATCCCTTTCCTTTTGTTAAAAACAATGCGGTATTGAATTGCCATTGCTTGTTGAACTCATGATTGAAGAACAATTGATAATGATCTTGCTGATAATTATCTGTTTCATTTTTATAAGGATCACCCGG
This sequence comes from Endoryza foliicola, assembly GCF_050589245.1. Classification (NCBI taxonomy): domain Bacteria; kingdom Pseudomonadati; phylum Bacteroidota; class Chitinophagia; order Chitinophagales; family Chitinophagaceae; genus Endoryza; species Endoryza foliicola. The sequence goes on from NZ_JBOBEW010000004.1 coordinate 163,264, forward strand.
TTTTTCAGTGCCGGCATAATTCACTCTTCTATTCGTAGCCAAATCGGCATCCGTAACACCGTACCAAGCTTGGTAGGTTTTCTCTTTGCCGGTAATAATATTGAAACGAAGCGATGATTTCTCAGTTAGATACGCAGTTGAAAAATAGAGTGAACCTAAATTGGTACTCGCTCTGTTGATGTAGCCATCACTTTGAATTTTCGACATGCGCATGTCAACCGTAAAATGGCCGCCAATCAATCCGGTTCCGGCTTTCACTGTATGCTTCCATGTGTTAAAGGATCCAACGCTGTTATTAAATTCTGCATAAGCATTGGTATTTACTTCGTTAGTGGAGAAGTTCATGGATGCTCCAAATGCGCCGGCACCATTACTAGAAGTTCCAACGCCCCGTTGAATTTGAATGGATGAAACAGAGGATGCTAAATCGGGAAGGTTTACAAAGAAAAGACCCTGCGATTCTGCATCGTTGTAAGGAATGCCATTGATGGTCATATTGATACGAGTAGCGTCGCTTCCGCGAATACGAATGCCGGTATATCCTATGCCATTGCCGGCATCGGAGTTAATGACTACCGATGGGGTTTGATTCAAAAGAAAAGGGAGGTCTTGACCAAGATTTTGAGCTTCAATAGTAGCTTTTGAAATATTGGTTTTAGTGAAAGGAGCTTTGTCTGCTGCGCGCAGGGCTTTTACTTCCACCGGTTGCATGAAAAGTTTCCAAGGCTGTAATTGTACGGTAAAACGGGCCCCTGGGGCAACAACGCTGTCCCATTTCTTGTAGCCAATGGCTGTTACTTGAACTTGATAGGTCCCTGATTTGAGTTTTCCGAATGAAAAACTACCTGATTCTGTAGTGGCTAAACCTTCCGACTTGTTTAAAAATACGGTGGCGCCGCTGATAGGCTGGTTGGTTTGGGCGTCTGTGACTTGCCCGCTAATTGTTTGGGAAACTGCACTCAGTGCAGTTGCGATGAAGCATACCCCCAAAAACAATTTTTTCATGATTCGTGATTTAGACGTTAAAAAAAATTGATTTGTGGAATGCTGCGATAGTGAAGACGTACTACTCCTAATGAGCTCGCGAGTAGTGGCAACCTTCCCTGCGCAGGCATTACCCTGTTCAGGTTCAACGGGTCTTATCTCAGCCAGGTTTTTGATGAAGCGCTTCAAAATCAAAAACTTAGCACCCCGGGAACTTGAGTTCGAATCCATTATTGGTTCGAAACTTGCGACGCAAAGATAGGGACAAAAAATTATTTCAAGGGCCTGTAACATTTGAGCCGCTGGTTCGTCCTACCTCTGTTGTTCACCGGTCAATAACATGCATCAATGCAACATTGTTTGAATCGGGAAGTCTATAAAACATAAAAACATACATATGAAACGTCTTTTTCTAGGTCTTTTAATGATCGTATCAGTATCAAGTGTGAGCGCACAAAAAATCAACGATGAGAATGTAGAGAAAAGAGAAGTAGCTTCTTTTCATGGAATCAAAGTACAGCAAGGAATTAAAGTATATTTGAGTCAGGGTAGCGAAAGTTCTGTAGCAGTGAGTGCAGATGAGATCAAATTCCGTGATCAAATTCGCACAGTGGTAGAGAATGGTATTTTGAGAATTTATTTCGACAATGGAGATGATTGGAAAATTTGGAAGCAGTTCGGCAACAAACATTTGAGAGCCTATGTTTCGGTTTCTAAATTGGATTTGTTGAAAGTAAGTTCAGGTGCAAATGTGGAGTTTACAGAAGAAGTAAATGCCGGCAGTTTAGAAATGGAAATTACCAGTGGTGCAACGGTGAATGGTAAGATAAAAGCCGAGTCTATTTCAGTTGATATGAACAGCGGTGCTACTGCTACACTAACAGGTACGGTGAGTGGAGAAATTAAAGTAGAAAGCAGCAGTGGTGCTATCTTTAGAGGATATGATTTGAAGGCAGTGAACGGTGATTTTAAAGTATCGAGTGGTGCAGGTGTTCAAACCTATGTAAGTAAAGAATTGTCGGCCAGCGCCAGCAGTGGTGGGTATATTCACATCAAAGGCGAGGGTTTGATCAGAGATATTAAAACAAGCAGCGGTGGCGCTGTAACACGCAAAAGCTAATAAGGTACTAACAACTTAAATGTTCAACACATGAAATCAGTAGTATTCGCCCTCGTAGGCATGTTCACAGTTGCAGTAGCATCTGCTCAAAAAGTGATCAACGATCCTAATATTGAAACAAGAAAAGTTTCCGGAAGTTTTCACGCCATTCGCGTTTCAAATTCTGTTGATCTTTATTTGTCGCAAGCCAATGAAGAAGCCGTTGCTGTGAGTGCAACAGATGTTGAAAGCAGAAATAGAATTAAAACAGATGTGGTAGACGGTGTATTGAAAATTTACATTGATGCCGAACATCAGTGGTGGAAACAAAATGGTAAGAAGAAGTTTAGAGCTTATGTTTCTGTAAAAAGCATCGATAAATTAGTATCGAGTGGTGCGAGTGATGTGTATGTAAGTGGTGTATTAAAAGGCGAAAAGTTGAACTTGGAATTGTCGGGCGCTAGTGATTTCAAAGGATCAGTTGATTTTACTACAGTTGATGCCAACATTAGTGGGGCATCTGATATTGAAATCAATGGAAAAGTAAACAAGTTGAAAGTTGAAGCCAGTGGTGCCAGCGATTTCAAAGGGTTCGATTTAACTGCTGATGAATGTGATGTACAAGCGAGTGGTGCCAGTGATATCAAGATCACTGTAAATGAAATCATCGATGCTCATGCCAGCGGCGCCAGCGATATTCGTTACAAAGGCAATGCGAAGATCAGAGATATTAAGGCCAGTGGTGCGAGTAGTGTAAGAAGAGCGTAGTTGATGAGTGAATTAGTCAATTGGGGAATTTGAGATCACTTGATTTCTTTTGTAATAATTAAAGAATACAGATAGCCATGAAAGGCGTTCCTTGGAAAGGGAACGCTTTTTTTATTGGGCGTTGGGTGTTAGGTTTTTAGGCCTTGGGCTTTAGGCCTTAGGCTTTAGGCCTTGGGCCTTGGTTCTTTGATGAAAGCGTGCTGCGTTCTCTGAATTATAAGAGGCCGGTATATACGATTGAAGGCTTGGCGTATTTTTTCAATGTTTTTTATTTGATGTCCGACCCTGAAGGGGTTGCTAAATTGGTAGAAAGGGAAAATAATGCAATGCGATCGACCTTTTAGGAATCGACCGTCAATAGCTGCAAGGAATCGTGATTTAATGCCCGACCCTGTAGGGGTCGAATATTAGTAGAAAAAGATCGTGGATTGGGGTTCGACCCTGAAGGGGTCGCACGTGGTAAAGATCAAAGTGAAAGGGATGTTGAATATTGGGTACAAGCTAATTGCGAATCGCTTCGCTTACGGGACAGGCTGCTTGCGCCAACTGCTGTACTAGATTATTTATCAAGCTTACGCTTGTTGTAAAATCCGCGAGCTTATCCCGAATCGCTGGCTCTCGGGACTCCCAGCACCGAACAAATTCCTGCGAAATAGATATCATATCCTCGTAATAAGACATCAATTGGTTATTGATCACCTTCATTCTAGAAGGCTTATTCAGGAGCTTCAAATCGATTATTCTATGTTACTCCAAGAGTTTGTTTAGCGCAATCGACCCCAGAGGAGTCGTATATTGGTAGAAAAGGATTGTGAAACGGGGTCCGACCCTGGAGGGGTCGCATGTGATAAAGATCAAAATGAAAGGGATGTTGAATATTGGGCACAAGCTAATTGCGAATCGCTTCGCTTATGTGGTAGGCTGCTTGTATAAGGGGCACAAGCTAAGCCAGAATCGCTTTGCTCACGGGTTAGACTGCTTTTATATTGGGCACAAGCTAAGCCCGCATTGCTTCGCTTATGTGATAGGCTGCTTGTATTTTGGGCACAAGCTTACGCTTGCGCCAACTGCTGTACTAGATTAATTGTCAAGCTTACGCTTGGTGTAAAATTCGCGAGCTTACGCTCGCTCCCAGTACCGAACAAATTCCTGCGAAATAGATATCATATCCTCGTAATAAGATATCAATTGGTTATTGATCGCCTTCATTCTTTATTAAAACAAAAACCTGTTGTGTGCAATCGACCTCGGAGGGGTCGCATATGATAAAGATCAAAATGAAAGGGATGTTGAATATTGGGCACAAGCTAATCCCGCATCGCTTCGCTTATGTGATAGGCTTCTTGTATTTTAGGCACAAGCTTACGCTTGCGCCAACTGCTGAATTAGATTATTTATCAAGCTTACGCTTGTTGTAAAATCCGCGAGCTTACGCTCGCTCCCAGCACCGAACAAATTCCTGCGAAATAGATATCATATCCTCGTAATAAGATATCAATTGGTTATTGATCGCCTTCATTCTTTATTAAAACAAAAAACCTGTTGTGTGCAGTCGAACCTGGAGGGGTCGCATATCAGTAGCACAAGAAGATGATGCATTGTATTCGACCCTGAAGGGGTCGCACAAAATCTATTAAAATGGTTGAAAATAGTTTGGGAAGAGATCAATGATTTTTTCCGTCGCCGGCTGTTCCCTCTGCGACTTTCCCTCCTCTGCTTCTCCGCGATTAAAAACAAAAAACCCCGCAATGCGGGGCTTTCTTTTGTTGCGAAGGGGAGGATCGAACTCCCGACCTTCGGGTTATGAGCCCGACGAGCTACCGCTGCTCTACTTCGCGATGTGGAGTGCAAAATTAGCGCAATTTCATTTCTCCTCCAAATATCATTTGAATTTATTCCTCATTTGTCCATTTATTTACCAGTAAATTTGCCCCAATTAAAGGCAGCGCATGTTTCAGGCAGGTTATGTAAATATTTTCGGAAAACCCAATGCCGGCAAAAGCACTCTCATGAATGCTTTGCTGGGAGAAAAATTGGCCATCATTTCCGACAAGGTTCAAACAACTCGACACCGTATCAAAGGCATCATCAATGAACCCGGTTATCAGATCATACTTTCCGATACCCCCGGCATCATTGAACCCAAATACAAACTCCATGAAAAAATGATGATGGCCGTAAAAGGCGCCCTCGAAGATGCCGATGTTGGACTCCTCTTGGTAGACGGCAAAGCACCCATCGAAGAACAACACCAAATTTTTGTCGCCCTCCGGTTAAAAGTTCCCTGCATAGTAGTGATCAATAAACTCGACATTCTTAAGCCCGCCGAAGCTCAAGCCATGGTCGAATTCTTCACCCAACAACCCTATGCAAAACAAGTGCTTTCCATTGCTGCACTTAAGAAAAATGGTTTGAAAGAATTACTCGACGCCATTCTCAAATATTTACCCGAAGGTGACCCCTTCTATGATACCGATGATTTAACCGATCTGCCTACCAAATTCTTTGTAGGTGAAATGATTCGTGAAAAGATCTATCATCTTTACAAAGATGAAATTCCTTACCACACCGCTGTAATGGTAAATGAGTTCAAAGAGAAGACCACCCTCATAAAAATTGTAGCCGATATCGTTGTTCAACGCGATACGCAAAAAGGCATCTTACTGGGCGAAGGCGGAAAAATGATCCGCCAACTCGGTACCGAAGCCCGCAAAGACATCGAACAATTCCTCGGTCAAAAAGTATTCCTCGAACTTTTCGTAAAAGTAAAACCCAAGTGGAGGGATAATGATTTGATGTTGAGGGAGTATGGGTATTAGGGCAGGAAACGAGGAGGGAGGAATAAAGAGAAAGAACAGGAAGAGGAACAGGGGGATACAGGAGACGAGGAAACGAGGAACGAGGATAAGAGGAAATACAGAGAAGGAACAGGAAGATGAGTAGGAGGGAGCGCTGCGTTACCGCTGCGGTCTCTGCGTGGTTCCTGAGCGAACCGAAGGTTCAGTCGAAGGACCGCTGCGGTAAAAAAGAAGTGGTCAAAAAGCCTAACGCCTAAAGCCTAAGGCCTAACACCTAAAGCCTAACACTTAACACCCAGAACTCAAAGCTTTACCTAAATGCTATCAGTGGTAAAAAACTACGCTGTGAGCTACTTCCCATCCTTCTATAAACTTTGCGCTTGTGTTTTAACGATTCGAAATCAAACAAAATCGTATCTTCCTACCATTCAACACTACATTGTTTCATCCTCCTAAACTTCTATTATGAAACATTCAATCTTATTCCTTAGCCTACTAAGCATTACAAGTGCTGCATTTTCGCAAGTAACCTTGGAATCGCAGCCGGTGGGCACTTCAAGAGATGGAGTATTGGTAATGTATGGCAGCAGCTCCATGGGCAACAAACGCATTCCCTACGATAAAATCAGCGGATCTCCTTTCTGGAAAACCGAATACATCAACGCAATGATCATCGATCGTGGCAACCAAATACTGGGAAAAGCCCCTGTAAAACTGAATTTGTATACCAACGAAGTATATTTTCTAACCCCTAGAGGAGAGGAACGAGTGGCAGCCGCGGGCAAAGTGCGGAAAGTTATTTTTTATAAAGACGAGAACTATAAAGAAGTACTGGCCATTTTTGAAAACAATGTATCTACCATTATCGAAAACAACCCTCAAGCTGAAAATTCTTCCTTTGTGCAGGTGATGAACGAAGGCAATTTTCAATTGCTCAAGCATATCAAAATGAATTTCGTAACGGCCGATTCTCTTTTCGGAACCATGAAACGCTATTATTTCTCCGATCAGTCTTTGTACTATTTCAATGTAAAAGGTCAGATTCATCGCTTGAAAAAACTTAACAAAGACAATGTGTACGAACTTATTGGAAACACTACCGGTTACGATGCCTGGATCAAACAAAACAACCTCAATTTGAAAAAAGAGGAAGACCTCTTGCAATTCCTGCAACATGTAAACGAAACTTCGAAGTAAACTAACTGATACTAAACGAGTTAAAAGGCTTTCTCCAAACCGGGAAAGCCTTTCTTGTGTGCTTTCTTTTCAGTTAAAAGCCCTAATCCGCTTGGAAAAGCGTACTTTTGCCGCTGCATTTTTCATGTCAGAACAACAAAGCATCAAGGATTATGAGTTTTACAGTGGCTATAGTAGGTAGACCGAACGTGGGTAAGAGTACGTTTTTCAACCGTTTATTGGAACAACGGAAAGCAATTGTGGACGACGTAAGTGGGGTAACCCGCGACCGTCAATACGGTGTTGCTGAATGGGCCGGTAAAACCTTTAACGTAATTGATACAGGTGGTTTCGTTCCTCTAAGTGAAGATATTTTTGAAAGAGAAATAAAGAAACAAGTATTGATCGCCGTTGAAGAAGCCAATGCGCTGATCTTCATGGTAGATGCCGCAACCGGCATTACCGACCTCGACGAGGCTATGGCCGATGTATTGAGAAGATCCAATAAGCCGGTTTTCTTGACTGTAAATAAGGTAGACAACCACGATCGTTTGCTTGAAGCTACGGAGTTTTACAGCTTGGGAATCGATCGTATCTTCTTTCTTTCAGCCATGAGTGGAAGCGGCACCGGTGAGGTATTGGATGCAGTAACTGATTTGATCACAGAAGATCAATCTGCAGCAACAGTGGAAGAACAAAAACTTCCCAAATTCGCCATCATTGGTCAACCCAATGTAGGTAAATCATCTCTTTTGAATGCCTTGGTAGGGCAGGAGCGCACCATTGTAAGTGATATCGCCGGAACAACCCGCGATACCATTCACACTCACTATAACTTATTCAACAAAGAATTCATTCTTATTGATACAGCGGGTATTCGTCGCAAGACAAAAGTGCACGAAGACCTAGAGTTCTACTCAGTAATTCGTGCTATCAAAGCCATGGACGAAGCAGATGTTTGTTTAATGGTATTGGATGCCGAAAAAGGAATTACTGCTCAGGATTTGAACATTTTCAGTTTGGCGGTGAAGAAGGGAAAGGGTATCGTGATTTTGGTAAACAAATGGGATTTGATGACCAAGTCTACCAATACCGCTCGTGACTACGAGAAAGAATTGAAAAACCGCATTGCACCGTTCACGGATGTTCCAATTCTGTTCGTATCGGCTACTGAGAAAACGCGTATCCATAAAGCCGTAGAAACCTGTTTGGAAGTATATGACAATAAGCAGCGTAAGGTTGGTACTTCAGAACTCAATGACATCATGTTGAAGGCTATTGAGAGCTATCATCCTCCGGTGGTAAGAGGTCATCCAATCAAGATCAAGTATGTTACCCAGTTGCCAACCCATGTTCCGTCTTTTGCCTTTTTCTGCAATTTCCCGGACGATGTGAAGCAACCGTACAAAAACTACCTTGAAAATCAATTAAGAGCGAAGTTTAACTTCACCGGAGTGCCGGTTCGCCTCTTCTTTAGAAAGAAGTAATTTGATTTAAATCAAATTTTGATATTAGAAAACCAAAAATATGAGAATTTGTAAGCCAAATTTTAAGAAACTATTTGGTTATTATAAAATTCTTAATAGTTTTGCGCTCATTAAAAATTACCAAAAGTAAGTTCAAATGAAAAAATTATTCTTCGTTTTAGCTGTTGCAGGCTTCGTAGCTTGTAACGACAGTGGCGCTGCTGCTGAAGAGAAAAAAGATACTGCTGCTCCTGCTGCTGTAGACACAACTGCAAAACCAGTAGATACTGCTGCTAAGGCTGTAGATACTGCTGCTAAAGCTGTTGACACTGCTGCTAAGAAGTAATTTAAACTTTTTACCTTCTTGCAAGAAGTTCCCGACCACAGGTGGTCGGGATTTTTTTTGCCGGTATTTGTAACCGGATCTTAATTACAACTAGTTGTAAAACACAACTTTATCTGATTCATACTATTGTTTTCGGGTTTTCATGGACCTAGCTTTGCGTTCAAAGAAGCACCATGAAAAATCATCTTCTCCTTTGTTTGGCATTGGCGGTCCTCCAAAGTTCCGCCCAAGCTCAGATAAAAAAATGGACCGGGGCCGCCAACGATAGCCAATGGTTGAATACACTCAATTGGGAGGGGCAAACGCTGCCATCGGCAACAGACTCGGTTGTATTGGATCATTCGTTCGTCCAAGGAGCGTATAAGGTGGTATTGCCGACAGCTTTAGTAGCAATTAAAGCCTTGACCATTGATTCCGGTCCCAACGGTTCTATTGAGCTGGAATTACCCTCAACCAGCAGCCTCGCACCAGCTCTTCAACTAGCGGGCTCCATTCAATTGCTGGCCAATTCACAATTAACGAACCGATCGGCTGCAAACGGGGCTTCCGCCATTCAAACCGGCGATTCGGTGTATGTTTACAGTGGAGCTCGTTATGTACACCGGTCCACTTCTCCTCATGCCGCCTTCTTAAATAGCTTCTCCAAGTCCGATTCCTGCGTCAACGGAATTCTTTGTTTTGATGTACCGGGAACGGCTTCTTATACACTCAGTTTAAGCAATCGGGTTTTAGGGAAATTGGTATTGCAGTCGAAAGCTGCCGCTGCTGCACGAACGTATGTGGCAACCGGGGTGAATCCGGTTCAATTGAAAGGAGGGTTGGAAATCGATTCCAATACAACGCTTAGTTACAATGCCACCAGTACGGTGCATGTTTTCGGAGATTTCATACTCAACGGTACTTTGAATATGGGCCCCGGTGCCAATGCCATTTTTTTGAAACTCTATAAAAGCTGGACTGGAACGGGTCAAGTTGTAGAGTCGGGAGCCGGCACTCCAGTAATTGAATGGAATGGAACGAGCTTGCAAGACTATCAGTTTAAAGGACAAATAAAAGATCAAATTTCACTTCAATCTAACAATGCCATCGGCATCTCATTGAAACAACCGTTGACGGTGAACTATGGTATTCGGTTGCTCAAGGGCGTTGTATACAGTGCTGCCGATGCGCCCTTTATTTTAGATAGCAATGCTACTGTACTTGCCGACACAAGTGTTAATGCCGCCTATATAGATGGGGTTGTAGTAAGAAAGGCAATGAAAGGGAATCAGACTTATTTGTTTCCTATCGGTAAAGACAAATACCAACGATGGATTCGGGTGAAAGGAATTGCGGGAGATGTACAGTTAGTGTATAGGAAAATTGCCGCTTCATCGGTTACTGCGTCCATTGACAGTAGTTTGAAAAGAGTAAGTGGAGTGGAATATTGGACACTTACTGCCAACGGTAGCGGGTACTTACAAACAGAACTTTCCTTTAACTCAGTAAACAGCGGAGGGGTCACAAATTTGAACGCGCTTCAGGTTGCCTATACACCGGGATGGATGTGGTTCAATGGAGGAAACGAAGGCACCACCGGTTCAGCTGGCGCCAGCGGATCGGTTTGGAGTGATACCCTCCCTTTTGTTTCAAGTACACCACTGCATCTTACATTGGCCAGTGCCATTAAACAAGAAAATCCATTGCCCATTCAATTTCTCCGATTGTATTCAAAGCCATTGACAGAAAACACCTTGATTGGGTTTACCGTTTCAAGCACGGAAGCCATTCAATCATTTGAAGTGGAATGGATTGATGTGGATGGACAGGCTCATTTTAATGAAGAAATATCGATAGTTCCTAACAAGTACACATACGAGTCTAGTATTAAAAATTTTGAAGAATCTATAGGTTTTAGAGTGAAAGTGAAGAAGTCGGGAGTGGCACTTTACTCTTCTATTCATCGCTTTCCGAGTTGGTATCGAACCCTTGATTGGGAATTAAAATTGATACAGGCGGGTCGTTCTGCTCCGAAATTGTATTGTTATTCTTCCTTAACTCAAAAAGCTCAATTAATAATTTATTCAAGTGTAGGTACAACTATTCACACGCAAAGAGTAGATATAAGAAAAGGAGCGAACGTATTTGAATTACCTATTTATGCGCTTACTTCCGGTTGGTATACCGTTTCAGTAGTGACAGCAAATGGTGAAAGAAAGGTGGTGAAGGGGGTGGTTAATTAGTCGATGTGATGGTGTGAAATTATGCGAAAGCTTCGCATTTGATAATAATAGTTTCTGAATAGGTCTTGTCATATCAAAAAACAAGCCCCTCTTTCTAGAGGGGCTTCTGCTATTTTAGCTTTTTTATTAGTAGTTGAATTTGTTTTTTGTAGGATTCGAGTGCCGCTTTTTCTTGATTGATAAAACTGTTCTTCTTTAAATCTCCTACTACAATATTCATTTCTTCTGTGCTGCCATAAACCATTTTACGGAACTCGTTTTGATAGTCTTTGGCGCGCGATTCATAGATACCTTCTGCCATCCAGGTTTTCACTTCAACAGATTCACTGAGCAATTCACAGAATTGATTGTAGTCGGCTTTCTTTAAATGCAAGCCTGTTACCTCTTTCAAGATTGCTAATGCATGAAGCCATTTTTGATCTTCGTATAGAGTTGCTTGCTTTTGATAAAATTCGTGGACCATGTTCCAATTCTTTACTCTGCCATTAACGATGCTAGTGGTTAGCTGCTGAACGGCTTCTTTTGGAACGAGTTGACCACCGATATTATCCCATTCATTTACTTTTAAAGTAGTAGGAATGGCGGCTTTTAAGTCTTGCCACGATTTGATCTTATGACGCTTAATAAACTCTATGCAAGTACTGGTGGCATGAAAGCGAATCAATTGTAAGAATAAATGATAAGCTTGAGTTACTTTAACCAGTTTTACATTACGGTTGGTATTTTCGAATCCATCAGCCAGAATCTCTACTTGTTCTACTTGAGGATCTTTGCTCAGGAGCGCTTGTTTGCCCAATTCAATAGCAGCAGCATCACTTATTTTTGATTTTTTGCCACTTTGTTTGTGCAAAGCTCTACCGGTAAATAGTTCAAAAGAGGTAAGGCTGTCTTTCATTTCATTGATCGTGTCGGGAGCAAGGAAATGATATTCGATGTTTTGAGTGCGTACAATGCGTTTGTCGCGATCTGTATATTTCCATGAATTGCGTGCCAAGGCATACATGTTGTACATGAACCAGTATCCGGGCATCACAATCAATTGATCCTTGCTAACATCATTGCTCACCAAGCTAAATGGGATGGTGATGTTAAGCTCGGCAGGATAATCGCCTTTTGCAAGAATGGTATAGCATGCGAATTTCGAATTGTGTTTCAAGCTTACACAGAGGCCCGGCCAGAATCCGCGACCGGCAATGATTTCGCCGTCTGGGCTACGACTGTTGTGATTCGAACCGATGGTTGCTCCGGCAGCCATATTGCTTTGTCCGGAAACCAAGGCCGCACACAAAAACGAGTTGTTATGGTGTTGTTCGTGAGCCGGAAAGATCAAAGAATTCAACACTTCACAACAAGAGATAGTGGAATTGTTTCCTAAGTAGGAGTTGATCAAACGAGCTCCGTACTTTAATTGAGAATGTGAGGCTAATACAAAACGCACCGCCTTTACTCCATAAAATATTCTACAGCCATGTTCAATAATGCCATTCACCAATTCACAACCTTCTCCAATTTGGGTAACGGCATCGGGAGTAGAATTGATGGTAACATTTTTTATTTTGTTCGCTCCTTTTAAGTAAGCATCGGAGCCAATATTTACATCTTTTAGAATTCGGCAATTTTTCACTACGGTTCTATCGCCAATACTGCCATAGAAGCCCCTTTTATTACTAAAATGTCGATCGGTAAATTGTACGAATTTTTCTTGTAGCGCATTGTTATCGCGGAAGCGTGTCCATAAGTAGGCATCTCCGGGTAACATTCCATCAAAAGGAATGATACTGCGACCAGCATTTTCATTACAGATCTCCATCCAAACACGCTTGCTTTCCGGTTCATCCTCTTTTAAAATTCCATTGCCAAACTTCGCATATTCAGTTGTGGCAATTTCATTGACGTTTACTAAGATAACATCACTGCCAACGATGTAGTGTGAGATGTAGTTTACGTTATCAACTACCACATTGTTGCCAAAGTCGCAACTTATGATGGTGCTATTGTACAAACCTACCGGGCGACGGAGGTTGTGAAATTCCAAATAATAGGGTTCTAATTTTCCAATGCGAACAAGTCCGAAGAACTTACAGTTTTGTACGAGTTCGGGGTTGAAGGCATCGTTTACTAGAATTTTATTCCAATCATCGGAAGTATTCCTGTTACGAACCAATGCTTCAATTTCGTAAGCAGTTAAGCGACGGTATTGAATGCCGCTATTGTTTTGTTGATTTCTCAAATAATACTCGTCTTTCCCTTTAGGAATGTGAGTATCGCCAATAAAATTATAGCCGAGTGTTTGTACCGGACTTTTCTTAATATGGTTCATTGGTCAGTTAGATTGAGCAAGTGCATAAAACAACACTGTGATAGTTGTTACTATCACAGTGCTTTTATTTATTCTACCGTAACGCTTTTCGCGAGGTTTCTGGGTTTGTCTACATCCAACCCTTTCACTACGCCTATATAGTAGGCTAGTAGCTGCATGGGGATGGTGCTCAGCATTGGGGCCACAATTTCATGTGCTTCCGGTACTTCGATCACATCATCGGCCATGCTTTTGATGAGTTCGTCGCCTTCGGTAATCACGGCAATTACTTTTCCTTTGCGTGCTTTGATTTCCTGAATGTTACTTACAATTTTTTCGTGGTAAGAATCTTTTGTAGCAACAAACACCACAGGAAGCTGATCGTCTACAAGTGCAATAGGGCCATGCTTCATTTCTGCGGCAGGATATCCTTCTGCATGTATGTAAGAGATCTCTTTTAATTTCAATGCACCTTCTAGAGCAATGGGGAAATTATAGCCGCGACCTAGATACAAGAAATCTTTGGCGTCTTTATATTTTTCGGCTACTTTTTTGATATGCTCGCTTTGTTTCAATGCCTCAGCAATTTTATCAGGTATTGCATTCAATTCATTGAAGAGCTTGTTGAAAAGGGATTGATCAAGCGTTCCTTTTTCAACTCCAATTTTTAAAGCAATCATGTACAACACAGCTAACTGTGCAGTAAATGCTTTGGTACTTGCTACGCCAATTTCCGGTCCGGCATGGGTATACGAACCTGTTGTTGAAATACGAGCAATGGATGAACCTACCACGTTTACAACACCAAAGATGATGGCTCCTTGTTCTTTAGCGCGTTCAATGGCCACTAAAGTATCTGCTGTTTCACCACTTTGTGAAATAGCAATGATCACATCGCCTTTATTGATGACCGGGTTTCTATATCGAAACTCAGAAGCATATTCAACTTCAACCGGAATTCTACATAGTTCTTCAATTACATATTCTGCTAACAAGCCTGCATGCCAACTGGTACCACAGGCCACAATAATTACGCGTGGTGCATTTTTTAATGCATCAATGTGTTTTTGAACACCCGACATGATCACTGTGTTGCTGGCAGCATCTAAACGACCTCTCAAACAATCGTACACCGTTTGGGGTTGTTCGAAAATTTCCTTGAGCATGAAATGTTCGTAACCGCCTTTTTCGATAGCCGCCAATTCGAGGTCAAGCTTTTGAACATAAGGAGTCAACTTTTCATTACCGAGATTTTTGAGGATCAATTCATCGGGGCGAACGATAGCCAGCTCATAGTCGTTTACATACACCACTTCTTTGGTATATTCCAACATAGGGCTCGCATCGGATCCGAGAAAATGTTCTCCTTTACCAATGCCGATCACCAAGGGACTTCCTTTACGAGCTGCGATGATGGTATCAGGATCGTCTTGATCCAATAAAAGAATTACATAAGCACCTACTACACGTTTAAGTGCAATACGTACGGCTTCTTCCAAATTACAGTTGTTATTGCTTTTGATTTCTTCGATGAAATTCAGCAATACTTCTGTGTCGGTATCACTTTTGAAAGTGTATCCTTTTTTAATCAATTCCCCTTTTAATTGGGTATAGTTTTCGATGATACCGTTATGGATCATCGCTAATTTTCCACTGGCAGAGGCATGGGGGTGCGCATTGCGATCGCTAGGTTCACCGTGGGTTGCCCAACGGGTATGTCCGATGCCGGTATGGGCATGAACGTTTACGCCAACCAAAGATTCTTCAAGGTCAGCAACTTTGCCTTTCTTTTTGTGAACTTTCAGTCCGCCGTTCAAGAGTGCCACTCCGGTGCTATCATAGCCACGGTACTCCAGTCGTTTCAGACCTTTAATAATTAACGGGTACGCTTCGCGTGGGCCCGTATAGCCAACAATGCCACACATAAATTTTAAGGTTTAGGTAAAGAATTCAGAGGTTTATAACGTTTTTTATAAAGTAATAGTATAAAATTAGAATCTTATGCGCTGATTCTTATTAATTTACCTGTTTACCGCTATTACTGGAGTATTTGCTGCAAGAACAGGAAAGCGAGGGAAAAATAGATAATTAATCCGGTTACGTCAACCATGGTAGCCACAAAAGGAGCGGAACTTACCGCCGGATCGGCGCCAAGTCTTTTTAAAAGCATGGGGAGCATCGAACCACTGAGGGTTCCCCACAATACCACACCCAAGAGAGAAAGGGCAACGGTTATTCCAACCATCAGATAATGAGGTCCGTATACATGAGGAAAAATATTGGACCATACCATGATTCTTATGAATCCAATAGCTCCTAGTACGGTTCCTAACAACAATCCCTGAATAATTTCTCTTCTCAATACTCTCCACCAATCGGCTACTGAAATTTCACCCACAGCCATGGCTTGAATGATAAGCGTAGAGGCTTGGGATCCGCTGTTCCCCCCACTCGAAATGATTAACGGCACAAACAAGGCCAATACAACCGCTTTTGCTATTTCATCTTCAAAATAACCCATGGCGGTTGCAGTAAGCATTTCTCCTAAAAAGAGGACAATGAGCCAAACCACCCTTTTTTTGAAAAGCTTCAGTAAGGGCATTTCCAAATAGGGTTCATCGAGGGCTTCGGTACCCCCAATTTTTTGCATGTCTTCACTGAACTCTTCATTGGCAACCCACAAAACGTCGTCGATGGTTACAATTCCAAGCAGGATATTTTTATCGTCGATTACAGGCAGGGCCACCCTGTTGTTCATTTTGAAGGTTTGGTTGGCAACTTCCTGGTCGTCGTTAACATGCAGGGTGATAAAACGGTGGTCGATAATGTCGATTACCAGTTTTTCCGGGCTGGCCAAGATGATTTCTCGAATTCGGATATCATCAATGAACTGACCTTTGTCGTTAACCACGTACACAACATCAATGGTTTCACTGTTTTTCCCAACGGTTCGAATGTGTTCTAATACCTCAGCCACGGTCCAATCGATAGAAATCGCGATATAATCCGGCGTCATCAATCTACCCACACTGCCGTCGGGGTACCCCAATAGCGATAGCGTGATTTTGCGTTCTTCCGGGTCCAGTAGTTTGATGAGTTCCTTAACTACCTCGCTGGGCAATTCTTCCAAGAATGAAGTACGGTCATCCGCCGGCAGTTCATTCAGTAATTCTGCTGTTTTGAATGGAGGAAGCTCCTGAATGATGGTTTTTTGTGTAGGTAGGTCCAGAATTTTGAATACTTTGGCAGCGCGGTGAACGCTCATATTGCCCACAATTTGTGATTCGTATTCCGGGAAGTCGTTGATGAGTTCGGCTACATCACTAATGTTCTGGTCGTTTAAGAACTCACGAATATTCAATACATCTTCTGCTCGAATCATTTCGAGGAAGGTTTGCTTGATATCCACTTGTTCAAAATCCAAACTCATACTGCAAATTACATAAATAATTGAGTGATTTTCACGATAATGTGCTTAATTACATTTCTTATAAACGCTCAAAACCGACTTCTTATGGTGTTGCCCTGCTTATATATTGGACCTACTGAAAATATGGGGAGGGGGGTGTTTACTGATGAAGACCTTGCCCTTGGAACCATTATTGAAATTGCACCGGTTATTGTGATGAGTGCTGCAGATAGGGAGCATCTTGACAAGACCTTACTTCACGACTATATCTTTATTTGGAATCCTCCTTCTGGCCAGTGTTGTATGGCCTTGGGGTATGTTCCTATCTATAATCACTCTTACGAAGCCAATTGTTTGTATGAAATGGATTACGATGATGAAACAATAAAAGTAACAGTGGTGAAAGAGGTGAAAGCAGGTGAGCAGTTGTTCATTAATTACAATGGCGACCCCGATGAAAAAGAACCAGTTTGGTTTCACAAAGAAGGCAGTTGATTGATGAATTGACCAAACAATGAAGGTGTGAATCTTAATCAAAGCGATAAATCGCGTTGCTACAGTTATTTTCCAAAAAGAAGACCACCACGATAAATCGACGGTGGTCCTTCAGTCTATCAACCAAGCGTGTATTTGAAAATTCAATAAATAAGAAGAGCCATTTCAGTATTAATTCCCTTTGGCCTGCGGCCAAGGCTCTTGCCATTACAGGCTGTCCCAATTATTAATAATTACTTATTCATTGTTAATTCTCACCAATGATACACAAATCAATACGGATTTAAGCTGATTAATAGCTGTTGTTCAATCAGTCTGATTGTTCATTTTAAACCGCGGCGGCGCAGCGTCCTTCGACTGTGCCTTCGGCCCGCTCAGGACAAGCCCGCAGCGGTTTCGCAGCGCCCCCTGTTCATCACCCTGCTCTTTCTTGATCTTGCCGGCTGTTTCATTATTAATTCTTCATTATTAATTATTAATTAATCCGTGTATCGTCCTCCCGCCGTAATCCACGCCACAATTTTATCCTTATCTACTTGAGGTAAACTGCCGCTTGGAGGCATGATCGATGGATTGGCATCAATGGCTCTAGCTTTGATACGGTCTTTATTAAGTACAATGGTACAGTCGTTGGTAAAATTCAATCCACCTGTTGGAGTTCCGCCGCTATGACATCCTGATACCGCACAATTGGTTTGAATAACAGCTTTGGCTGCGGTAAACAAAGCACCGGCTGAAAGCGTTCCAATTGTTATTGTTGTGCTATTGGTGCAACCTGCAGCGTCTTTTACAGTAATTGTATGACTTCCCACCGCTACCGATGAAAAATTAGCTCCCGCTTGAAAAGCGCCGGCATCGAGTTTATAGGTAAGGCCTGTGCTACCACTGGCTGTTACGGCAATGGTTCCTGAAGCAGTACAGGGATCAGAGCTTGTTCCTGTAGCTGTTACAACAATGTTCACGCCCGTGCAATTATTCTTTTCCCCTACGGTGAAGCTTCCGCTTCCGGTGCATCCTTTAGCGTCTTTAGCAACCACCGTGTAAGTTCCTTTTGCGAGTGAAGCAAAAGTGCTGCTGGTTTGAAAAGTTCCGCCATTGATGCTGTAGGTGAAAGTGCCTGACCCACCTGCTGCGGTTACTTTAATGCTTCCGGTAGCACTCCCGGCATCTGAATCGGTAATAGTAGCATCTACACCAATGGTTACGCCGGTACAAGAGCTTCCTGTAGTGCCGTCGCCTCCTCCTTTGCTGCAGGCAGAGAAAACAAGCAATCCACCTATAACAACAATGATGGATATGCGAAATAAAGTGCGCTTCATGAACAGTTGGTTTTAAGTGTTAAGAAAAAGGGAGGTTATTTAAAGCGTGGTTGGTATTTTAAATGAAACATAGCTCCGTAGGTAGTGATATCCATTTGACCGAAGCCAACACCTTGTATCGGAACTTTTATAAAGGGTTCCAATTCTACGGAGAATTTATTGCCAATTTTTTGTTCTACACCCGCAGAGATATTGGCTACCCCAAACCAGTAATTGGATTGAGACTTGGTATCCCAATTTTTCTGTGTGTATTGGCCGGCTCGAGTATAATAGTAATCGTAGTTCTGGTGTGTCATGATATAAGAAGACACTCCTGCGCTGGCATACAAACGCGTATTGTTTTTGGCAAAAGCATTGTAGCGAATGTTAAGAGGGATGTCTATCATTTCGCAGAATCCTTCTACATAATGCAGGGTTACATAAGTAGTCCAGTAGTGTTTTGGTGGATTGAAATTCTGCGGCAGTGCTTCATAGAATTTCTTGGTAAAGATCCCGCCACTTACAATTGACCAGCGTTTATTCAAATCATATTGAAACAAGAGTCCACTATTAAAACCGGCATTGGTTGATTTTGTACCATGAATGGCGCTGTAATCAAATCCTCCAACCAAGGAGATGCTAAAGCCGGGTTTGAAGTTCGATTTCGAAGGAATTTTGATCGGAGTTTTCGCCGACTGATTCTCAAACATCGGAGTAATGGCTCTAGGTGAAATTCGGAAAGGCCTTTCAATTAACGCAAGGGGCATACCAATCAATGAGGCTTTGTAATTAGCTTCCGAAGCTTCGAGATTTGTTGATTCCGAGTGTGCAAGATTTCCTTTATTAGTGGGCGTAACTAGTTGATTGTTTTTTCTATTTCTAATAGAAGAAATGGGTACTGATTTTACAACTTCAAAATTAGAAGGAATAAAATTGTTGTTATTTATATTTTTCTGCGATTGAGTTTGAAGGCGAATCCTTTTCGATTTACCAGTCTCCACTATTGCTTCAGTTGTTTGGCCTTTAGTAGCGGAATTCTCAGCAGCTTGTTTTTGATCCTCAGTACTTGAACTTGGTTTATTGGAAGATGATTTCGATGATGTGCTTTCGGGCTCTATTGTTTTTAACGCATCGGATGGATCTTCGGAAACAATTGTTGGTTGTTCACCGGAAGCCGTTTTGGCTGTACGAGTTTGATCTGTACTTGGAGTAGTTGATTCAATCGGCTTGGAATTAATTGCGGTAGTATCGTTATTGGGCTGAGTAGCACTCCAATACCACCAACCGCTCAAGCTTCCGATTAATAGAAAGGGAAGGAGGATCCACAACAGACGTCTACGCTTGCGCTCTTGGTCTGTAGGCATTTCCTTGTCCAAAGATTTCTCCAAAGCATCCCAACCTGCTGCCGTAGGCTCAGGCTGAAACTGCTCAGCAGCTTCCCGGCTGAATTGGTCCATATCGTTGTCAGAAAGGGGAAACATAGCTGTTAAAATTCGATTTGTTTGATAATAGTTTTCGTAGGTTTTCTCTGGCTTTTGATAAGTTGGATTTTGACGCTCCTACACTGATGCCTATCCGCTTCGATATTTCTTCATGACTCAGCCCTTCTATCACAAATAAATTAAACACCGTTCTATAAGACGGAGATAATTCTCTAATGGCTTCTATAATTTCTTTGTAAGAAAGTATATCAATTCCATTTTCGCTACTGTCTTTGATTTGATCTGATTCTACCGGAAGACTGTGTCCGGTTACGGAAGTGTGTCTTTTTCTGTAATGATCGATACAGGTATTCACCAAGATCCGCTTGAACCAACCTTTTAGAGAAAGCAGAAGATCTGCTTGCCGACCTTCATCAAATAATTGAATGTTTTTATAGAGTTTAATAAACCCTTCATTCATCATTTCTTCTGCTTCTTCCATATGCGATGCATACCGATAACAAACCTTGATTGCAAAGCCACGGAGAAGGTAATACAATTCCTTCTGGCAAGAACGGTCGTTCTGCCGGCATCCATGGAGCAGGTTACTTATTTTCTCGTTATCAGTGAGCAAAGGGAATGGTTTGGTTTAGCCTTCGCAAATGTTAAAATAATTACGTGAATACGCTAACATTGGTTGCCAAAGCCTGCAAACTATTCATTAGAAGGCTTTTACCAAATTGGCTGGCGGTTTGGCTATTACTTGCAGGGTTCCGTTGATAAATGCCTGGACCTGAATGTATTCTCTCTGGGGCAGCAGGCCTACTAATTTGATGCTTCCAATAGTACCTGTGGTTTGCATCCAAGCGTTAACTTGCTGATTTAGACGGGCTTGAATAACCGTTTTATTCCTTTCTAAAAGTGCTGCAATGTCGAAAACGGTTTGATCTTTGAGGGTTTTTAGAATTTTCTTACGAAACAATCCCTTACCCATATTCACAAGGATATCCTTTGTATCGATGGAGAAATCAATATCGGGCATGGTTAACACTTGTGAAACTGTATCTAGCTGTGGTGTACCGCTTAAATGCAATATGCCTTTTCGGTTTCCGGTGAAACTTATGTCTATTGATAATTTCCCTGCATTGGTACCACCAATGGTAACATCTTTAATTACAAATGTGCGTCCTTCCACATCAAAGGGCTTGTTTTGAAGACTGTCGTTGAGCAATTTGTTTAAGAAACTGTATTGGTACACGGCATCCAAATAGGTGCTGATTCCATTGGATACAGCAGTTGTTTGCAAGGGAGATAAAGCTTTTTTATTGATCAGACTGCTGCTGTCGGAAGCGAATTTAGGACTACCCGTATAACCTACCGAAAAAATCAATGTGTCTTTGTAAATATTCATTCTACCCATTCTGAATTGAGTTGGGTTGATATTGATATAGCCATATTTACTAAAAGGGAATACTCGTGCTCCTTCGGAACGCCATTGCTTAAGCATTGCATGGTTGTTGATGGCTTTTACGAAATTGTCAAATGCTACTGCATAGGTGTTGATCGATGCTTCTATGCTATCGAGAATTTGTTCGGTAATATCAGTTTGTAGAATAGTGACTTCGCATTTATCAAGCGCTTTGTTTTGCTCAAGTCGAGTGGTGGTTTTGAAGCTGTGATTGGGTAAGAGTTCCAGAAAAGAGCCGATACTTACATCCACTCGTCGAAGCGGCTCATTGCCAAATCCACAACTTCCTCCTACCCAAGGAGAAACCTGCTTGTCGAATGCACATACCGATTTACTTCCGGCAATTTGATACTGTCCTCTAAATGAAATGGATACTTTATTGTTTACGCAACTGAAGCTAAAGGGTGATCGAATGAAGCGGTATTTATACCTAAAATCGCACCCACTTTGTGTATAATCGGGCCATTTGTCGTTGGTGAATTGCTTCGCCGTACCACTATCCATCATTGTTAGCAGTGGTTTCATGTAAATTTTTACCGGTATATTGATTTCCGATTGTGGTAAACTTGGCAAATAATGCGCTGCAGGCTCATCTGTTACTAGCTTTTTTGATGAACCACAAGAATACAAAAGCAATGCTGCTGCTAATAAGGCTATAAGGTTGTGAGTAGTGTGTTTCATGGCTGGGAGATGGAGCAAAGATAGAAAAATAGGGGGAAAGAGGAGCGAGGAAACGAGGATGAGAGGAGACGAGGAAACGAGGATGCGAGGAAATACAAATGCCCGATAATGCATCGCACTTTAATTGATCCATTAATTTCGTAACAAAGCAACACGACCCTGTAGGGGTCGCACATCAGTAGAGAGAGGAAACGAGGATAAGAGGAAACGAGGATGAGAGGAGACGAGGAGGAGAGGAGACGAGGATGAGAGGAGACGAGGAAACGAGGATGCGAGGAAGTACAACTGCCCGATAATGCATCGCACTCTAGTTGATCCATTAATTTCGTAACAAAGCAACACGACCCTGTAGGGGGCGCACAGCAGTAGAGAGAGGAAACGAGGATGAGAGGAAACGAGGAAACGAGGATGCGAGGAAATACAAATGCCCGATAATGCATCGCACTCTAATTGATCCATTAATTTCGTAACAAAGCAACACGACCCTGTAGGGGTCGCACATCAGTAGAGAGAAGAGACGAGGATAAGAGGATACGGGGATAGAGGGAATACAGAGAAAGAACAGGGAGAAGAACAGGGGGAATGCGAGAGCTAATTGGCTAATTTGAAAATTGGTGAATTTGGGAATGAAACACAGAAGATAAGGCGGTCAATTTATAAACGGGATGCTTCTATCTAAGCACCACCGTCGATTTGTCGCGGCAGTGTTTTATTTAAGGAGCGTGTAGCAACGCGATTTATCGCGTTGAATAAAAGATGTATAAAGTGCCGAGCCCCTTTACTTTGCGGTAAAGTAAAAGAAGACTTACCAGGAATTATTAGCTCCGGTTCCCGGGCGTTCATTCCAAACTTGCTTCCAGTTACCTTTTACATCTTTCAATGGTATCTTACTGATTTGTGAATTGATATTTTCGATTCGGTCTTTGAAAATGGGGTGAGTGCTCAGAAACGCAGGAGGCTCTTCTCCCTTCGTTTCACTGTTGAGGATTTTCATGAGATCCGCCATTCCATGTAAATCTATTCCGGATGCCGCCATTTTTTCCATTCCCTTATTATCGGCTTCCGTTTCCAATGAACGCGAATAAGACAGCCCTTTCAGCGCCTGTCCCTGTTCGGCCATAAAAGCGATCATGCCTCCATCTGATCCGAAAAGTATCAACCAAAAGGCCTTTTGACTCAAGGATCGAAACAGGTTTCTTAAAGTATGACGTTCCGAAATATGCGAAGACTCGTGTCCCAACAAAGCAGCTAATTCTTCCGGTGTTTTTATCTTTTTCAACAACGCATCGTACACTACAATAGGGCCACCGGGAACTGCATACGCATTGAGAATAGGAGAGCGAACCACTGTTATTGACACAGGATAGGTACTGTCGAAAGCCAATGATTGATAGAATCGATTGATCCATTTAGTGGCGTCTTGATCAATAGCTTGACCACTTATCGACGATTTTCCCATCGCCTTCCCTAATTCAATTTCTTGATCCTTGGGAAAGTTTCTGGCCATTCTATCGCCTAACCAAGGTAATAACAGAAAATAAGTAGCAACAATAAATCCTATTACAATCACGCCAATCCAAACCAACTTCGCCATTCCTGAGCCCCAAACTTTGTGCGTTGTTGGATTGATGAATTTCTCATGTTTAAAAGCTCTTCTTATTTCAGCAATGGTTAAAGGTTCTGTAATAATGAGTTGACCCTGTAAATTTTGATGCGTCAATTTTATTCCGGAGCCATAAGGTTCTATTGATGCAATTTCAGCACCAATCCAATTGATATCCGACTGCATTCCTTCGTTTACAATACGAATGGTAAGTGTTACTGAACTCACAAACAATTCAGCTTGGAATTGTTGTCCTGAAGCATTGATGTATTTGCCTGAATAAGGAGTCGCCATATTCGAAAATACTACTATTTTGGTTTATTCAATTACGCAGAGAGCGGATCGAGCTTTTTTGACTTGTCCTATATAATATTGGTCAACACTGATTCCTACAACTACAAATAATTTGTTTTGGATAATGTCGAAGTATGTTACATGAATATCTTTGCTGCCAACAAATCCAGTTTTGAAGATCCCTTTTCCACTAGCATCAACTTTGCCGATGGCATCATTGGCAGTTACATAGAACAATTCACCATTGTCATTGGCTTTGATAACGTTAAAATTTAAGCTCTTGCTATAGTCGTCCAATAAAGTCCTTGGCACAACTGCTGAAATAGTATTGGTATTCACATTGAAAACATAGCTTGCCGCGTAGTATTCAGTATTGCTAAAGCTTGCGGGTAACGCTTCTACTAGCGTAATAACCAACTTTGTTAGATCCTTGCTGCGGTGAACGTATAAATTACCTTTTGGTGCATTGGGTGAGGTATAGGGAGCACTCATGGCATTCGTTGCTGTTGCTGCAATTTGGAGTTTCGTTTCTGCATTCACAACTTTCAAAGAATCCCCGGTGAGAATGAAAAGTAAAGGTCTTCCGGAAGCATCCAATCCAGCACCTTGGCATCTGCTCAAATCCTTTTCAATGCCGGAACTAATAAAGTATGTGATTCCTTTTTCTACTCCATTTACGCTGTAATAGGTATTTAAATTTTTTATAAATCCTCCATTCTGACTTTTGTAGGTTCCTGAGTAGTTCGTGGTTATGTAATCCCCGTTTGCATAGATCCCGTTTCTTCCATAGCTGTTAACATATTGCTTGCTGCTACCTTCATAGGTTAAGTTTGGGTTGTAATACCAAAGAGTGGTGCTTCCTTGTGGGTAATTGTAATACTCACCGGGCTCCCCTGCTAATTTTGCTGAGAAATTCGGTGGTGTAGTAGGTGCTGATAAACTGTCTCCTGTAGTAAAATGAAATGCTCTCCTATATCCTTTGTAAGAAGGAAGACCTACGCTGGTAGTTAATGACGTGAAATTGTGGATCCATTCAACTCTATTTCTTCCGTCCCATCCAATGGAAGCGGTACTTTGAAAACATTTGTCTTCCTGATTCCAATTAAATACCTCTGCTATTTTGCGAACTCCTTTTCCCGAAATTACGAGGCTTATATCATTAGAATTTGGGCCTCCTGAACCACTGTCAGATTTTTTTGAACAACTTAACAGAAACAAAGCCGCTACTATTAGGGTTAAGACTAAACTTCGAGTATACATTTTATTTTAATTTCTCCAAAAATAGCACTCGAGAATTTTTTCTGGGTACCGTTAACTGGGTATATTCATGACTGTTGTGTTTAAGCTTATCGTATCGAATGTGATTAACTGTTCAAAATATTGATTGGCGTCAATAATTTTTGAGCCGTTATTCCAAATTCCCGACTGACCGGCATTGATAAAATTATCCGCAGGCCCCACCGCATTTACCATCATTGCCACACAAGAATGTTGTTCAGAAATCTCACGCAGTTGAGCATGCGCGTTCTGCACTCCTGTTTGGGTTTTTGCTACAGATGCAAAATAAATATCTGTCGGATGTTGAAATGCTGCTTTAGCATGAGCTTCTACTGATACTTCATAACAAATAGCCGGCGCAATATTGAGTGCCTCGTTCAAATATACTTGTTGTGTTCCGGGGTCAAAGAATGGAACTTCATCGGCATGTAAATACTGTTTCTCATACAATTGCTTGGGC
Source organism: Endoryza foliicola (assembly GCF_050589245.1). Taxonomy (NCBI): domain Bacteria; kingdom Pseudomonadati; phylum Bacteroidota; class Chitinophagia; order Chitinophagales; family Chitinophagaceae; genus Endoryza; species Endoryza foliicola. Next base: position 188,829 of record NZ_JBOBEW010000004.1, read on the forward strand.
TTTGTTGGGTGAAAAAATAAAAGCCCGATACGCGGTTTCGACTTTGTTTTTATCGGCAGACTTATTCCAATGATTTGATGCTGTTTTATGGCAAGGTTTTGAAAAATCGTTAGACGTGGGTCGTCTATTTCAAACGCCAACTCTTTCGCTAATTCAGGTTCGTAGTTCGTTATCGATAACTCAGGGAAAATGATAAGATCGCTTCCTTCAGCGTATTCAATACAATGAATGTGATGTTCAATATTCGTGTCAATGTTTCCTTTTTTGCTTTGCGTTTGCGCCAGTGTAATCTTCATCTTATCTCGTAAAATTTAAAAAGCCACTTGTATTCAAGTGGCTTTCGTTTTAAAATCGGTAGAATTTCCAATTGGTTTCAAAGTCTTTCGACAAAGGCTGATTTTTCAAAAGCGCTCTCACCATTTCAACCGGCATGGCGTTTTCTTTCATCACCGCATCGTGGAATTGTTTGTAGGTCATTTTCTTCGTATCAACCAATTCTCTTTTCAATTCAAAAAATTGCAATGCTCCAATCATATAGGCAATCTGATATAAGGGACCATAGCCTCCTGTAAAGGAGCGACGTACTTCGCCTTCTGCATTGGCTCTCTCATGCCCAACACGGTCAACCAAGAAGTCAATGCATTGTTGCGGTGTCCATTTTCCTAAATGATAATTCAACGAGAAAATGATACGGGCACAGCGGTGCATTCTCCAGAATAACATACCTACTCTGTCTTCTGCATTTCTAGGGAAGTTCATGTTCCATAAAATCATTTCCCAATACAAAGCCCATCCTTCTGTCCAGAACGGTGTATCGAATTGACGGTATACCCTGAATCGATTGTTCATGTATTGTTGCAAGTGATGACCTGCAATTAATTCATGATGCACGGTTGCTCTAGAGAAATGTGGATTGTTTCCACGCATACTCATCAACTTGTCTTCATGTTGCATGGTATTGGTAGGGTAGGAGATCAGAATTTGTTCTCCTCCTAAAAAGAAGGGACTTGTGAGTTGGCGTTGTGGACTCATCATTCCCATTCGCCATGTTTCTTCTGCAATGGGAGGAATGGTGATGAGGTCGTACTTTTTCAAGAAAGCCAAACTTTGATTCATCAGATCTAAAATAGCTGCGGGTTGTTCGCCGGGAGGTACGTAGGAGTTTTTTACTTTTTCAAGTGCTGCTTTCCAATTATCGCCGAAGCCCAATTCTTTGCTGGCTTTCAACATTTCTGCATCACACCAAGCAAATTCTTTATTCGCAATGGATACTAACTCTTCAGCAGTATATGGAATCATTTCATAACTCAACTGTTCTTGTAGGGCAGCAGCTCCAATTGGATTGCCGATGATGCCGCTGCCATCGTCTTTTTGAGTGCTGACGGCAATATTGTTTTTTACCAAATTGGTATAGGCTTTCAGTAAGGAGTCTGTTTTTTGATAGGGTTTATCAGCCCACCACGTAAACATGGGATCGTATCCGAAGTAAAATTGGTAGTAAGATTTCAATGCATCTTGCATGCCCATCAATGCTTCAGTAGCTCGTTTCGCTTGTGCTTCGGGAAGTGCTTTGTTTTGTTTGGCTTGTTGAATTGCCGTTACAAGTTTGCCTTGTAAAGCAATTAGCTTACGTGCTTCTTGTTCGCCATTAATAGTAGTACCTCTGCGGCGAGTTTGCTCTAAGGAATAGATTTCTGATGCAAAAGGAAACAATGTATTGAGAGACTCGTATTCTTTTGCAGATGATTCCAATTCTTGCAATGAAAATTTCAAATCTCTTTTGAAAAGAATATAGTCTACTTGTCCTTCCTTACTTAGCTTATCAAAATTGATGGCGTCTAGTTGAGAAAGGTAGGATTGATAAAAGGTTCTTAAGCGATTGGTTCTTTCGGGAGAGAGATTAATGGCATAGAAGCGAGTGAGGCTTCCGTAATCTGCTTGAAAATTCACCATCAAGTGATGAATTTCGCTGGTTTGCTGTGCTCTTGAACCGAAAGCAATACATAAAAGTAATACTACAAGAACCGATTTTTTCATGATGCGTTAGTTTGGCTAAATATAACGCATTCTGCGCAAGCGGTAAAACCACTAGCGAATTAAAACGGTGGTTCCTTTCTTGAAAACGGGTGCTCCGGTGTCTCGGTCTACATATTGTAATGTCCAAACATATGTTCCCGTGGGTTGAGCATTGCCTTTGAGTGTGCCGTCCCATTTTTTCGTCCAGTCTTTGGTTTCGTAAATCAACTGACCATATCTATTGAAGATTTTGAACACCAGATTGTCTGCCTTGTAAGCATTCAATGGGTAAAGAAAATCGTTCTTCGAATCGTTGTTGGGCGTGAATGCATTGGGCACTGCGATGATACAGGTATTAACGGCTTTGATGCTTACGATGCTGGTATCGAAGCAATTCAAACTATTGCCAATGATGAGTCTTGCTTTATAAAAAATCTCTTTGGTAGCCGTAGGTGCAGTATAGGTTTGTGCCGGTGGGTTTTGAAGAATGCTGGTATTGCCGTTGCCAAAATCCCAATTCCACGTGGTGATCTTTCCGGTGCTTTGATCAACGAACACCGCTTCGTCTCTTGGGCAAACTACTTCCGGATATTTGAAAGCGGCGTTGATACCATTGTCGAGATTAATCACTTTTATCACGGTGTCAACACACACTCCATTCGATACAATCAACTGAATGCTTTTATTTCCGAATTCTGTATAGTATAAAGAAGGGTTTTGTAAAGTGGAACTTAAGGTGTTGTTGGAGAACCAGGTCCAACTGGTAATTCCGTTGCCACCGGGATGCGAAAGGTGAATGGTGTCGGTAATACATCCCAAGGCAGTTACATAGTTAAAATCAGCATTTACAGTATCTTTTGCGAGAAAGGCAATTGCTGAACCGGCGGGTGTTTGCTGCGCACAATCGTTGAGTATGGTATTGCCATCGGATCCGGTTTGAAGCGTGAGAGTATAGGTACCACCTACTTCAATAGCTTTGCCGAGTGTAATTTGAATGGTTGTTGAAGCGGTATTGGTGCCACTGCAATTACCTGTAGCGCTTACAACAGGAATTGTTTCAGGACCGGTCAATACAAAATCTGAACCATTTGCAGCAATTGAACTACAAAGGATGGGTTGTTTCATCACAAGGGTAAGTACTTTGGGTGCGCAACCAATAGGTTTAATACTGTCTATTGGAGTAGGGGCCACCGGAAAAACCACGAAGTCGATTTTCTCGCCTACATTAATGGGACGATCGCAATTGTCTAAGAGCGTATTTCCATCAGACCCATTTTTCATTGTGATGCTGTAATTACCGGGGGTTAAAGGACCACTGATGGTGAGTACCACAGAGTCCATATCAAATCCGGTATTGCAAGATGCTGCTTTTGCACTCACAATAGTTCCATTTGCAGGGCTAAGTTGGAAGTCGGATCCATTAGCTGCCAAGCTGCTGCATTTCATTTTTTTATTGAGCTTGACCCCGATTGTTAAACCACCGCAACCCGATAGAACTGATTGCAAAGCCGGTAGTTTTGGATCAGTAATAGAGGCCGTACCACCTTTGAAAGCGAGTTTGTATCCGTTTTGTGATGGAGAAAAAGTTGTAAAGTGACTTACGAGTAACAAGTATTCATGGTCCTTTTTCAAGGTAGGCATTGAACTGAAGGTAGGATAAGCATCTCCCGCGCAATTGACCAATGTTGTTCCTTGAGCAGAAGCTCCTGTAATGCCCGGACGGCCCGACCAGTTGCAGGCTACAAATAGAGTACCGTTGGTAAAAACGGAATTAGGGTCTAGTCCGGTGATATCAAAAATTTGCCAATCGTAGTCGTCGGCTAAATCATTTGGAATGATTTCAAAACCTAAAGTGCCTGCTTGATAGCAAGTAAACTTGTACCAAAAAGGGTTTTGATCACTAAGCGTAGCATTGGTACATGGGCTTGGAATGGTTTTACCACCGCAATATGGAACAGTGCTTTGTGTGAAGGTGTCGACCCCACAAACCGGAAAAGCGGTACTTGGATTCTGTCCCAAATTTGTACAAACCTGGGCACGGCTGATATAGAAACTAAGGACTATTAATAAGAATATGGATATGCGTTTCATCATGATATAAGACCCGCAAAGGTACTGGTTTGCTGCCTTACCTGTGTAAAGTAGGCGTTAAACTCGGTAATGGCGGAAAAATCATGCCAAACACTCTTCAATATTGCGGGTAATGGTTCCCACGATCTTTTCAAGTGGCAAATCGTTTTCGTCGCCACCGAAAGGATCCTCAATTTCTTCTGCTATGAGTTCCAGACTTGCTAACACAAAGAAAATGAACAATACCACCGGGATGGCCCAAAATTCTAAATTGAATACATATCCAAATGGAAGCGTTACGCTGTAGATAAAGATGAACTTCTTGATGAATACACTATACGAAAGCGGAATGGGAGTGTTCTTGATTCGTTCGCAGGCCCCGCATGTATCGGTAAAATTATTGAGTTCATTGTTCAACATCAAAAGCTGCTCGGAAGTAATAATGCCCTCTTGCTGTACACGAAACAATCGTTTTGCGATAAGCATGGCTACTTGATTTGGCAAGTGTTTGCTGTAATCAAGGTTTCCGAGCTCCGGATGGGCTTCACTGTCTAATTCCAATCGAGTTGTTTCGAGGGCCAAATGCGATTTTAGAATTTTTGCATAGAGGGGGATGGCTTTTCTGAAAAAATCGCGGTGCTCTTTGTGCGAGCTAGGTATCAAAGCATTTATTTTAATGGCCATGTTTCGGCTGCTATTAACTAAGCCGCCCCATAATTTTCTTCCTTCCCACCAGCGATCATAAGCAGTATTGGTTCTAAACACAAGCAACAAACTCAATACAAAGCTAAGACTTGTGTGTAGCAGACTTAAACTACGAAGGGGGTGATCTTTAGGAAGTTTCCAATGATACAATTCTAACCAGGCTACCAAAGCCGTAAAGCCGGCCAAAATAAGCATGAATATAAAAAGCGTTTTAATGGTATCACCTCTATGCAGTTTAAAGATAAAATACCACCATTCCTTAGAGTTGTAACTGATCATACCCAAAGGTAAAAAAATGCTTTGGTTTCCAAGATCGAAAATGCCGGTAGTTACTTTCGGGGTCTTTTAAATCTTATACTCTAAAAAATATTCTTTTCTGATACAAAAAATACAGCATACCCCATTCCAACGCAAATACCAATAGCGATGCCAAAATAGCTGCCAGCAATTGAGGTATGTGAATGTAAGAGAGTAGTTCAGTGCCAATAAAACTTACATAACCGGTAAACCAACGATGACCTACAATTTCAAAGAATAGATAAATGAACAACGAATTCATGCCCACTACCTGAACAAATAAAAGGTATTTATTGTGCCCTTTAATATCGATCCACCAATAAAAGAAAACCATGATTAATAAACACCATCCCAAAGAAGCTACTGTAAAAGAGCTGGTCGCAATTCGTTTGATGATGGGAGTGATGTGTGCCCAATCTAAGCTAAAGCCTACTATTAAACAAACAATGCCCGCTATAGCAAATTGTTTGAGAGCTTTGCTTTCATCTTGAAGTAGAAGTTTACCACATACAGCCCCGGCAATGGTATGAACGGCAGTAGGAATGCAATTAATAGCCACCCAGCCTCCTTGATTTATTTTTCGCATCAAAATCCAATCCATATAGTTCCCGAAATTGTGCTGATCTGTAAACGGCTGATCAAAGCCGGGAATATTGGTAAATCGGTACAATGCTTCGGTTAATAATAATAATCCGATTGATACTAGTATCTGATTTACAATTGAAAACTCGAAGATCAAAAATGCTACTAGCGTGGTAAACGATAGCTGTGTTAGAACATCCCACAATTCAAAACTCAGGCCTGTTTTCCGAACAGCATAATCCAATACACCCCAGAAAAACAACCAACCACTTCGTTTCAATACTTTTTTAAAGGAATCGCCCCAACTCATTCCTTTTTGTTTTTGTGTATGTAGAGAATAGGCGAGTGCAGTTCCCGACATGAACATAAATGCCGGTTGTATCAGATCCCAAAAACGCAGACCATTCCAGGGATGATGGAAAAGCTGTTCTAATGGTGCGGCCATGAATGTGCCTGAGCCGGCTGTTGCTAAGTGTTCATACAAGCCGGTAGCCTCTAATGCCAATAACACCATGATCCACCCTCTCATGGCATCGAGAGCAAGCGATCGTTTGGGTAGTGAAGGAGCTGTCATGTTGGAAAGTAATTAATAGTTAACATTTAATAATTAAGAATACTGGCACTTTTCATTGTTTTGCTTAGCTCAAGTAAACTTCGGTGGTTAATTGTAGCGATAATATTTCTCTTTCCCGGCCTCGCTTTTTAATGCCCAATTATTAATTATTACTTCTTAATTCTTAACTTCTCAACTGATTTTCTTCCGATACGTCAGCGGCGAGGCATCGGTCATTTTCTTGAATATCTTATTAAAGTTGGAAACCGTTTTGTAACCCGACTCAAAAGCAATTTCTGAAATGCTCAGGTCTGTTTCTAACAACAATTTACAGGCATGCGCAATACGTACTTCGTTTAAGTACTCAATGAAATGTTTTTGCATTCGCTTCTTAAATATTCTACAAAAACTTTGAGGTGTTAAATGCGCGAGATCCGATACTTCTTGAAGCGATATATCACGCTTAAAGTGCTGCTTCACATAGTTCAATACTTCCGTTATCCGATCATTGTGCAACTGTGTATTGGCGGGGGTATAGGATTCTTTGTTGATATACTCCAAGTCTTTACTATCTGCTAAAATTGACAATACTTCCAATAAACCAATGATGATTTCGAAGTCTTTCTTTTTTGCCAACTCTCTTAGCTTCTTATCCAATAAACCATGTGTTTTTCCGGTTACTTTAATCCCTCTTACTGCTCCGGCAAATAAATCCTTTATCTTTTTTACTTCTTTCAACGCATAAAAGGTATCGCTGAAAATATCTCTATTAAAGTATACTACGATCGCTTTGGCTTTAAGTTTATCGAGGCCGCTGTAATATATTTCATCATTCAACCATACATGCGGTGTATTAGAACCAATAAAAATCATATCGCCGGAATCAAAGGGTTCTACGGTGTTTCCAATGATTCTTTTGCCATGACTTTCCAATACGTACACCAATTCTAGTTCAGGATGATAATGGAAGGGTGATTGAAAGAAGGACTCTTCTCTTTCAATCACAGACACATAGCTGTTCAGCCGGGGTGTTATTTCGGTTCTTTCTACTTTCACTTTTCGAGCGCTTAACGTATCGTAAAAATAATGCTATTTTGAATCGATTCCACTATTCATTGATGGTTCGTTCTACTCTTCTATCGGGTATCAGCCAAATGATGGCTACCACAAAATACAGGGCAAATCCAAGATAGGGAATAAAGAAACTTGAAACGAGGGCGGCAGAGTAAATAAACAAGGATATTTTTTCTTTGAAATCATTTCCAACGGCTTTTACCACCACCGATTCATTTCCGTGGATCCGTACCAAGGCCTTCGTGAGCAAGAAATAAAACAAAGCCGCCATAAATAATACAATTCCGTACAATACCATGGGCCATTAGCCGAAATGATTTTCTCCCATCCAAGCAGTTGCAAAGGGGAGTAACGACAGCCAAAACAGCAAGCCCATATTCGCCCATAAAACCGGGCCATTTACCTTGGTTACTGTATGTAATAAGTGATGGTGATTGTTCCAATAAATACCCACGTATAAAAAACTGAGTACATAACTCAAAAAAACCGGAGCCAACGGCAACAGTGCTTCTATACTTGCATCGTGTGGAACTTTTAGCTCCAAAACCATGATAGTGATGATAATGGCAAGAACGCCATCACTAAAGGCTTCTAATCTCCCTCTTCCCATTGTTTTTCTTTAAAAATAGGCATTTTACCCCGTTCTTGTGCTGATTTGGGCATTCCTTCCTATTTAGGTAAATTTGCGGTTCTATTGAATCGGCAAAAGCCTGCATTCCTTAATACGAAAAGAGTTATGAGTCAACCGAAAAGATATTTAGTTACGTCTGCATTACCATATGCAAATGGTTTGAAGCACGTGGGGCATTTGGCCGGAGCCTATATCCCAGCTGATATTTACGTTCGCTACCTAAGATCACAGAAAAGAGATGTTGTGTTTGTATGTGGAAGCGATGAACATGGAACTGCCATTCCTATTCAAGCTACCAAAGAGGGAACAACCCCTCGCGCAATCATCGATAAATATCACGAAGCAATGAAGCAAGATTTTGAAGACTTGTCGATGAGCTTCGATATCTACCACCGTACCAGTGAGCCTATTCATCATGAAACAGCCCGCGAATTCTTCACCTATCTACACGATCGTGGTGAACTAGAGGTAAAAGAATCAGAACAATATTTTGATGAAGCTGCCAATAGCTTTTTGGCAGATCGCTATATTAAAGGAACCTGCCCAAATTGTGGCAGCGACAGAGCATTCGGTGATCAGTGTGAGAATTGTGGGAGAACCTTGAGTCCCGATGAATTGATCAATCCTGTGAGTACTTTAAGTGGGCAAGCGCCTGTAAAAAAGAAAACCAGTCATTGGTACCTTCCTTTAGGAAAACACGAAGAGTTTTTACGCAATTGGATTTTAGAAGAACATAAAGACGATTGGAGAGCCAGTGTGGTTGGCCAATGCAAAAGCTGGATCGAAGGAGGTTTACAAAGCAGGGCTGTAACCCGCGATCTAGACTGGGGTATTCAAGTGCCCTTGCCCGATGCAACCGGTAAAGTATTGTATGTGTGGTTCGATGCGCCTATTGGCTATGTGAGTGCCACCAAACAATGGGCCATTGATAACGATAAAGATTGGAAACCGTATTGGTACGATAATGACACACAGCTAGTGCATTTCATCGGAAAAGACAATATCGTATTCCACTGTATTATCTTCCCCATCATGTTGAAATTGCATGGCAATATTCTTCCTACGAATGTTCCAGCAAATGAGTTCTTGAATCTGGAAGGGGATAAAATGAGCACCAGTCGTGGTTGGAAATTGGATATGCGAGACTTTATCAACGATTTTGTGAAGAAAGAAAATGGGGGCGGACAATGTGTAGACATGCTTCGCTACTATTTAACACAAATTGCTCCGGAATCAAAAGACAGTGAGTTTACTTGGAAAGGATTTCAGGATGCTGTTAACAGTGAATTGGTTTCCATTTTTGGTAACTATGTGAATAGAACTTGGGTATTGATGCACAAACTTTGCGGAGGGAAAGTGCCTGCATTGCATGCCGATGTGATGGATGAAAAAGACAAGGCTATCATAGAAACCATTGCCAAAACCAAAACAACCATTGAACAATTACTAGAGCAGTACAAGTTTCGAGAAGCCTTGTATCAAGTAATAGATTTGGCAAGAGCCGGTAATCGTTACATGCAAGAAAAAGAGCCGTGGATTGTGGCCAAGCGCCTTAATGAGGATCCTGCCGCTCAAAAGCTGATCGATAATTGCATGCATTTGTGTTTGCAATTAAGTGCCAACTTGGCCATTTTTATTAATCCGTTCTTACCCAATACCGCAAAAACCATGTTGCACATGATGAAAGTGGTAGATAAGATTTTGGATTGGGAAAATGGTGGCAAGCTGAAACTATTGAGCGTGGGCTACAGTTTAAGAGAACCTCAATTGTTGTTCAGAAAAATCGAAGACGAGGAAATTGCGGCTCAAATTCAAAAGTTGAAAGACAGTTTAGCAAAGGCAACAGCAGCTTCTGCTCCAACAGTTGAAGCGAAGAAAGAAGAGCAAGCGGCGAAGCCTTCCATCGTTTTTGATGATTTTGCCAAAATAGATTTACGTGTTGGAACAATTAAGGCCGCTGAAAAGGTTCCGAAGGCCGATAAGTTGTTGAAATTAAGTGTTGATATGGGTTCTGAAATTAGAACCATTGTAAGCGGCATTGCATTGCATTTTCAGCCGGAAGCAATTGTGGGCAAGCAAGTGGTAGTGGTGGCTAATTTGGAGCCAAGAAAAATGCGCGGTATTGAAAGCAATGGAATGATCTTAATGGCTTCTGATAGTGAAGGAAAACTTCATTTTGTAAGTCCCGAATCAATGATCAATGCGGGTGCTGGTGTAAGCTAAGCGCGGCCGGTATATAGAGCTAATTTCGCATGCAAGTCTTCTGGTCGGAAAGGTTTTTGAACATAGTCGTTAAAACCTGAATTGATCAAGTGGGCTTGCATGTTTTCATATAAAGCTGCTGTAAATGCAATCACCGGTATTTTGGTGTCTACATTTCTGATATGCGCCAGTAGTTCATGTCCGTCCATTTCCGGCATTTCCAAGTCAACCAGCAAAGCATCGTAGGTATTGTTTTGAAACATCTCCCAAGCTTCTTTACCATTCACAGTTTCAGTTAACACAACATCCCATTTATCAAGCACTGCTTTTGCGATCAACATGTTGATTGGATTGTCTTCAGCTATCAAAATGCGCAAGCCTTTCAATGGTTTCAATTCACGAACCACTTCTTCATTTACATAGGAGGCTGGTTTGTGGTCTAAATCGAGTTGAATCGTAAAGTAAAAGCAAGAACCATGATTGGCTACACTGTCTACTTGCAGCTTTCCGCCATACAGCTCAACAATTTTGGAACTGATTGTTAAGCCCAGACCTGTACCACCAAATTTTCGTGTTGTGGCAGATTCAACTTGTGTGAAAGAGTCGAAAATTGTTTGCTGTTTTTCAGGAGGAATGCCAATGCCGGTATCCCTCACTTCAAAGCGAATGGTGCAAGCGTGGCTATTTTGAGTGATTTGTGAAACCTTCATTTCAACCGACCCTTGCTCCGTGAATTTCAAAGAATTTGAAACCAAGTTGTTCAATACTTGATTCAAGCGAGTTGGGTCACCAATGAAATTTTTATTTTGTAATCTGGGGTCTACATTAATTTTTAACTCAATGTTCTTTTCTTCGAATTGTTTTTCGAAGAGTTGTTGAATAGTGGTAATGTTTTTCCATAAATCGAATGGGGTACGTTCCAAATCCATTTTACCCGCTTCAATTTTGCTGAAATCTAAAATCTCATTGATCAAATTTAACATGTGTTCTGAAGAGTACTTCAAAACTTCAAAGTATTGCTTTTGCTCAGGCAGGTATTTTTCTTGACGCAATAAATTAGCGGTACCGATGATTCCATTTAATGGAGTGCGCAATTCATGGCTCATATTCGACACAAAGCGCGTTCTGGCAAATACCGCTTGTTCTGCTTTTTCTTTGGCGGTTTCTAATGCAGCCCGAGCCTCTTTGATATCGCTAAAGTCCAATACATTGATCTTCTTAAAATCTTTTCCTTCAATAGTGATAGGAACAATGCTTACATAGCCTGCAAAGGATTTCCCTTCTTTAGTAACACAGTTCAATTCGCCTTGCCAAGGTTCGTCGGTGTCGTCGTGTAGTGCTGCATTGAAAGAGGCAGATTGCTCGGGCGACAAACCAATGAACAGATTACTGATAGTAGTTCCTACGATCTCCTCTTTGCGTCCTGCTTGGAATAGTTTTACACTTTGGTTGTTACAGTCAGTAATGAAACCGCTTTTTAAATCCATGATGAAAACTGCATCGAGAGAGGTATTGTAAACGGAATCAAGGTAGCGTTGCTTGCTAACAAGGCTTTTTTCTTTGATGAAATTGTCTTTCATCATATGATAAGAGAGAACACCGCCAATTACAAACGACACAACTGCGTTGATCAATAGGTTTATTTGCTCATTTTCCTGATCAATATTTTGAAGCGTGCTTCCTTTAGGACAAACGATGAAGGTGATGATAAGCATGATAAACGTGAAGGCGTAAATCGTGCGAATCTCTGCATAGTTCTCCTTTTCACTGATGAAATTGGCTATTACTACAATCAAGAAATAGAAAAAGTAGGCCCCGGATCCCATTCCCTCAACAAAACAAAGCAGAAAGGCAGTTACATTCAGAAAAAGTGGAAGAAGGATGATCGTGATCTTGTTGTATCCTTTGTTGTGAAGTACTAACAAGAAGATGCTGTACACTGCTCCCGATATGGTGATGGCTAGGCTGTAGCGAATATCTGATAAGTAATTGAAGATGCAGGAAAGCGTAAAAATGCCAAGCAAGATCAATTGTGCCAATTTGTAACGGTCAATAAATCGTTGCCCGTCTTTGCGTTCAACAATTCTGACCCAACTTATTGCTTGTTTTAGCATTTGTTGCCAACGAGGTAAACTTATGGAATTCTCCATGGATGCCGATCAATTTAGTAATGCAGATACGAATCTGATACACTGAAAACGATGCTTTTATCGCGCTATTGTAGTATTTTCAGATCGTACTTCCATCCATTGAAAGTAAACCTAATTTACTGAACAATAACTAGATAAAAATACAGAAAGCTTTTTTCTAATTCATCCAATTATCTATATATTTTACTAAGTGTATTTCAGTAGTAATCAAAAAAATATTTTTCGTGAGGCAATAAAATATTTTCAAAACTTTTGTTCCGGCCCCCCAAAAAATGCAAAATCTGCAGTCCTTTTTTTCCATCTTTTATTTTATGCTCTCAATTTTATAGTTATCTTCGATTTAGAATTAGTTGCATAACTAACTAATTTTGCTGTCATATTTTAAAATCTTCGTTCATGAAACGTAGCATCAAAAAAGTAGCCGTTTTAGGTTCCGGAGTAATGGGGTCAAGAATCGCTTGCCATTTTGCCGGAGTAGGAGTTCAAGTATTGCTGTTAGACATGGTTCCCAAAGAAGCCACAGAGTCAACCAATGCCGCCGCTCGCAACAAACTTGTAAACGACGCTTTACAATCTGCCATCAAATCAAATCCATCGCCGGTTTACACTAAAGATGTAGCCAAAAGAATCAGCACCGGTAATTTCACTGATAATATGAAAGAGATCGCAAATTGCAATTGGATCATTGAGGTAGTAGTAGAGCGATTGGATATCAAACAACTTATTTTTACCGAAGTTGAAAAGTACCGTAAGCCGGGTACACTCATCAGTTCCAACACTTCGGGTATTCCTATACACATGATGTTGGAAGGACGTTCCGACGACTTCAAAAAGCATTTTTGTGGTACCCACTTCTTCAACCCTCCTCGTTATTTGCGGTTGCTGGAAATCATACCCACGCCCCAGACCGACCCTGAGATCGTTGATTTCCTCATGCACTATGGCGACCTTACCCTTGGTAAAACAACCGTATTGTGTAAAGACACGCCTGCTTTCATTGCCAACAGAATTGGCGTGTTTGGTATGATGGCCATTTTCGGGTTGGTAGAAAAAATGGGGTTGACCATCGACGAAATTGATGCATTAACAGGGCCCATCATTGGCCGTCCAAAGTCTGCCACCTTCCGTACGGCAGATGTTGTAGGTATTGACACCTTGGTGAAAGTAGCGAAAGGTGTTGCGGAGAATTGTCCCAATGATGAACAAAGAGCCTTGTTCGAAATACCTTCTTGGTTACAAAAAGTAGTAGAAAACAATTGGCTGGGAGATAAAACCGGTCAAGGTTTTTTCAAGAAAATAAAAGGTGCCGGTGGTGAAAAGGAAATTCAGGTGTTGAATCTGAAAACCTTGGAATACGAAGCAAGAAAGAAACCGAAATTCGCTACGGTGGAAGCGGCTAAGCCTATTGACGATTTGAAGCAACGCTTAAAAGCCTTGTGTACCGGAATGGACAAAGCCGGTGATTTCTACCGTCATTTTCATTATGGCTTATTCTCTTATATCTCTCACCGCATTCCGGAGATTGCCGATGAGCTGTTTAGAGTAGATGACGCCATGATGGCCGGTTTTGGATGGGAGATTGGTGCGTTTGAAAGCTGGGATGTTTTGGGTGTTCCCGGAACTACAGATAAAATGAAAAAAGCGGGGTATGCTGTGCCTGCATGGATCGATGAAATGTTGGCTAGCGGCATCACTTCTTTCTATAAAGTAGAACAAGGCAAGCGTTATTGTTATGATGTTGCTAGCAAAAGCTACAAAGCCCTTCCAGGTGGCGATGCTTTCATTGTAATGAAGCATTTCGAGCATCAAACGGTATGGAAGAACAGTGCCTGCAGAACATACCACCTAGGCGACGATGTTTTAGGCTTAGAATGGTCAACTAAAATGGGAAGCATTGGGGGAGAAGTGTTGGAAGGAATTCAACAATCCATTGCTTTAGCTGAATCGAAATACAAAGGCTTGGTAATTGCCAATGATACCTTGAATTTTAGTGCCGGAGCCAACGTAGGCATGATTTTCATGCTGGCCATAGAGCAAGAATACGATGAGTTAGACATGGCCATCCGCTTGTTCCAAAACACGATGATGCGTGCCCGTTATTCTTCGGTTCCGGTGGTAGTAGCACCCCATGCACTTACTTTAGGAGGTGCATGTGAGTTGAGCTTGCACAGTGATAAAGTTTGCGCTGCCGCAGAAACCTATATTGGCTTGGTTGAATTGGGGGTGGGCTTGATTCCCGGTGGCGGTGGTACCAAGGAATTTGTGTTGAGAGCTGCCGATGAAATGCATGAAGACGAACCGGAAACCATCACCCTTAAAAACAGGTTCCTCACCATTGCAACAGCCAAAGTTGCTACTTCTGCTCAAGAAGCATACGGTTTAGGAATACTAAGAAAAGGGCAAGATGAAATCATCATGAATCAAAGCAGAAGGGTAGCTGCAGCGAAACGTTCCGTAATAGAGCTTTTTGAAGCAGGGTATACCATGCCTGCACAGCGAAAAGATATTAAAGTGCTCGGTCGCTCTGCATTGGGTGCACTTTTATCGGGTATCCATGCTATGAATACGGGTGGATATGCTACTGATCACGATGCATTGGTGGCGAAAAAACTCGCCTATGTGATGTGCGGTGGCGATTTGAGTGAACCTACCTTGGTTTCAGAACAATATTTACTCGATCTCGAGCGCGAAGCATTTCTGAGTTTAACGGGAGAACGTAAAACCCTGGAGCGTTTACAAAGCGTTCTTAAGAGTGGACGTCCCGTTCGTAATTAAAACACTGCATTCGCCACATATTTATTCATGCATGCATAATTTTCTTATCTTGATGGAAAGAATGCATGCATGTCTGTTTTAACATTACAACATCTATCTAAAAAGTATGGCCGCATTCAAGCCTTGCAAGATGTAAGCTTTGAAGTGCCGGAAGGTTGCGTATTTGGGATTTTAGGTCCTAACGGAAGCGGAAAAACGACTTTGCTGGGTATTATCATGAATGTACTCCAGCCTAGTGGAGGTGATTTCTCTTTTTTTAACGAACCGGCCAGTGCGGCTCTCCGCAAAAAAATTGGTACACTCTTAGAAACGCCTAATTTCTATGCGTATCTCAGTGCAGTCGATAACCTCAAAATTGCAGCGGCGATCAAAGGCGTTCCCGAATCGGATATTGACCGAGTATTGGAATTGGTAGCACTCACCGAAAGAAAGGATTCCAAGTTCAGCACCTATTCTTTAGGAATGAAACAACGATTGGCCATTGCGTCCTGTTTGTTGGGCGACCCAACCGTGTTGGTATTTGATGAACCTACCAACGGGCTCGATCCTGTGGGGATTGCTGAAATCCGCAATTTGATCATTCAATTGTATAAGCAAGGCAAAACCATTATTATGGCCAGCCATTTGCTTGATGAAGTTGAAAAGGTTTGTACGCATGTAGCTATATTACAAAGAGGCAAACTATTGGCATCGGGTAATGTAGATGAAATTTTAGTGAATGAAGATATTGTAGAAGTTGCCTCTACAAATTTGGACGCGCTGGCAGAACTTTTGAAAGACTATCCCGAGCTTGTAAGAATGGTGCCTCAATCTCAATTCTTGGAACTTTACTTTACTACAGGAATGGTATCAATGGAGAGCTTGAATCAATTCTGTTTTTCAAAAGGTATTGTATTGCAGCATTTGCGGCTAAGAAAGAAAAGCCTCGAAACTAAATTCTTTGAACTCACCCAAAACAAGTAATCATGCATTTATTAAAAATAGAATGGTTAAAAGTTAGATCCTATCGAACTTTCTGGATTTTGTTTGGGGGGTTCGTTCTTTTGTTTCCATTGACTTTTTATTTTTTCATTGACAAATACAACGAATCGGTCGATAACAATGCGCAAGGGAAAATGATCTCTTCCTTGCTCGATAATCCTTCCTTCTTCCCAAAAATTTGGCACAGCGCGTCGTGGTTCGGTGGATTGTTTTTTATCCTCGTTGGGATGTTACTGATACTTCTTGTAACCAATGAAGTGCAGTATAGAACTCATCGTCAAAATATTATCGATGGGCTGTCGAGAGAGGAGTTCATGCTTTCTAAAATGCTGGTGGGATTGGTATTGGCAATTGCAGCTACCCTTGTTGTGATTCTTTCGGCGCTTGTAGTTGGATTGATCTTTTCAAAAGACACGAGCCATCTTTTTGAAGGAATGAAATACATAGGCTTTTTCTTCTTAATGGCACTTCAATACTTGATGGTGGCATTGGTCATTGCTTTTCTAATTAAACGAACCGGCCTAGCTATTATCATTTACTTTGCTTTCGTATTCATCATTGATAATTTGCTTTGGGTTTCTTTGATCAAGAACAACTCAAAAGTTGGATATTTTCTTCCCTTAGAATCTACTGATTCTCTGGTGCCCAATCCTTTTATTCCGAGAATGATGGCACAAAGAAATGTGGAAGACAGTAGTTTGCTGATTTGCGCAGCTATCTATTTTGTGCTGATGGCAGTGTTGATTATGAGGTATTTCAAAAAAGTGGACTTGAAGAATTAATAATTAGCAATTAATAATTAATAATTGAGGGCTCTGGAGTATGTCTGTAGTGAGTAAGTGAACTTGATTGCATTGTTGTTCATTTTGCGGGGAACAGCCGGAACGCAAAGTTATTGTGGTTGGAGGTTGGAGAGGCTGTAGTTAGTTAAGTATTTGGCAGCAAGAGTTTCGGAGAGTCTTTTACTTAAGAGCGCAGAGGCCGCTTCGCGGGGGAATACAGAACCACGGAGTCACAGCGGCACGGAGGAGTTTTTTCTTATTAGCTTTTATGCTTGTTTTCTTTTTCACCGCGGCGGCGCAGCGGTCCTTCGACTCCCAGTTTCGCTTCGCTCAACTGGTCGCTCAGGAACCTCGCAGCGACAGCGCAGCGTTGTCTCAACCCCCTGTATTCCAATATCACATTCTCAAACCCTCAAATTATCCAATTGTTACTTCCTCTCTTCCCGCAACGGCTTCGCCTGCGGGACTAAAATTTCCTCTCTCCTCGTCTCCTCTTTTCCTCGTTCCTGTCTTCCCCCTGTTCTTCCCCCCTCTTCCTTCTCTGTATTTCCTCCTTCTTCTTTCCACGGTCCAAATTTTACCACAGATAGCCCAGATTATTACAGATTCCCACAAATTAGCCGCCGATATTCAATCAACCTGACTGCCGGCTGTTTCATTATTAATTCCTAATTATTAATTAGTATTTTCTTTCCACCGCGGCGGCGCAGCGATCGCAGCGTTATCGCAGCGTTGGCAGTCTCTTTGTATTTCCTCCTTTCTCGTTTCCTCCATCCTCCCTTCTGCATCGCGGCTGTTTCATTATTAATTATTACTTATTAATTATTAATTATTAATTGCCCGGCTCGTTCTTATTCAACAATTCCTTAATCGCCACATCAATAGTCGGAAATTGAAATCGATATCCGGCAGAAAGTATTTTCTTATCGGAAACCGTTGCACTTTTCAGAACCTCTATGCTCATTTCACCCAGCATTATTTTCAATACAAAGGAAGGAACAGGTACCGGTATGTATAAACTGCCGCAGGCAATTTGACCAAGCACCGACATCAAGGTGTGATTGTTTACCGGTGCGGGCGCCGTTGCGTTGTAAACGCCCTGAACAGTTGGACTAGCAATGGCATAATCAATCATTCCCACCAAGTCTTTCACATGTATCCAACTTACAACTTGCTTACCATTGCCAAGCGTAGGTACAATTCTGAAGCGAACCGGATTGTAGAACTCTTTGAAAGCCCCACCATTCTTACTTAACACGATCCCTATGCGGTAAGTGATGGTTCGTATAGAAGTAGATTTGAGTACTGCAATACTTTCCTCCCAAGCTTTACAGGTGGCGCCTAAAAACTCTGTATCGGCCGGGGCCTCCTCCGAGAAGGGATGAGGGTTTGGAACAACCGGATCGGCTCCGTACCATCCGATAGCAGAAGCCTGAATAAAAGTGTGAACTTTATTTGGTAGGGAAGTAAGGGCTTTCGTCAGGGTATGACCACTTTGCACGCGGCTTTCCAAGATTTCTTGCTTTCGTTCTTGCGACCAGCGCTTATCAGCCACACCTGCACCCGCTAAGTTTATCACAACGGTTGCCTGCTCAAGTGCCTTTGCATCCACTGTTTGTGTGCGAGTGTCCCAAACGGCATAGGCTATGCCATTAGTTGGTATTCGCTTCTCCCTACTTAAAATGATCACTTTATGCCCCTTTGAAGCAAAATGACTCGCTAAATCTTTTCCCACCAATCCCGAACCTCCGGCTATGATAATTGTTTCCATTTTGTATTATTATTAGCAACGTTCCATATTAATATTACGTAAATTTATATAAGTCAACCATTCCTGAAATTGTTTATGAAGCGCAGTTTACCACTGGCCTTTTTCTGTCTTTTTATTTTACAGTTGAGTGTGCTTCAAAGTTCAGCTCAACATGTAAAATACCTCCCTAAATTTCCTTTCCCGATTCGTTCCAGCGACAATGTTCAAATTATTGGACAATTGGGTTCGAGCTATTATCTCTACTATGCCGCACTTAACGCTGATCCACAGGTTATCAAATTCAATAATGATGGATTGTTTGAAAAGGCAATTCCGCTCCCCTTTATCAATGCAAGCACATTGCAAGCAGTAAACCTTTTTGCAGAAAACAATGAGCTTTTATTCATAGTACAAAGCATTGTTGATCGAAAACTGGTATTGACCAGCACCGTGCTTGATTCAACCGGATCGCAAGTTGGAGCAACTCGAGAACTGGATGCTACACCGCTCGCATCCTATGGCTCTTCTGCACTGTACAAATTGGTTACAACAGAAGATCGGAATAAGTTTCTTGCCTACAGAATCGTAAGCGGATTCTCTACGCAGCAAGTATTGTTTGAAGGAATTGTTTTGAATGAAGTTGGTAAAGAGGAGAAGCGCTACAGCAATTATATGCCGTTAGAAGCTGAACTGGAAACGGTATCTGCACCCTATTTGGCACCGGGTGGGGAACTTTTCGTAGCGGTTCATGATATCGCTTCAAATTACAAACTTGGCACCAAGGTGAAGCTCTACTATGTGAACGGAACCAGCGAAGGACCAAAGTTTGCAGAACTTTATATTAAGCAATACAAGCCCATTGAATTGTTGTTCGATTGGAATGCCGGTTCGAAACAACTTGCTATTGGCAGTGTCTATCAAGATTTTTATACCAAGAACGTGGAAGGGGTTTTGGCCGGATTTTGGACACCCGGTAAAAAAGTATGGGACACGATTATTACACACGATATTGATAAAAAGTACAAGAAGGTTTTGAAATCGGGGGTTTACAGCATCCCATTTACAGAAGTAACCAATACCCTTCAACTTCGCTATTTTAAAGTGTTAGAAAAAGGGTCGATCATGTTTGTGGGCGATTTGTACAACAATTTCAGTATGTACCGAGGAACCATTAATAATGGGCTTACCAATCCTTCTCAACGAAACTCGTTAGCCAGAACAGGCACTTCGCAACAACAGCCTGTTACTCCGGTCATTTCCACTACCAGAGGAGCGGGAGAAAGAGTAGGAGCCTACAATCCAACAGCAAGTTCTATTGCAACGCAGAATGCGGCAGATCGTGCCCGACAAGCAGCCATGCTGAACAACAATACGCAAAGCCCAAGCTTGCAAGCAGCCGGCGACAACTTTCAACCCAAGATGGTTTCTGTGCCTAGTTTTGCGATGGGGGATGTAAGCCCTCGAGATGCAGGGAATGTTTTGCTGTTTAATAAAATGCTCGACTATAAAACTGTGTTGATTTATACCGATACTAAAACTAAAGTGGAATTGAAAAAGTGGGTTCGAAACTTATATGTTCCGGGCTCTCCTTTTACCAATGTGTTGTTGTTGCCCGATTCGGAGAAGAGCTTTAAAGTGTTGAATTATGAGATCAATGGAAAGAACATTCCTTATTTGCAGTCAAGTTCAGTAAGTGTTGACCAAACTTCGGAGAAGAATACTGTGGTTCCCGGTGGAATGCCCTTTCTGTTTTTCAAGAAAAATATAGCGTATACTTCTAAAAGAAGCCTGCTTACGCTTTATCACGATGCTGAGAATAATTTAACAGGGTTGGCTACCATTCAATGGTAAACTTCGGGAGCAAAAATACTATTGATACTTAATGGGATTCCGGCGAAAGGATAGGATGTAGCGCTTGATGTTCATCCAAAAAGCCAAAATAAAATAAAGAATAAGAGGCGACCCCATTGTAAGGAAAGAAATGTACACAAACCAGGTTCTAATTCTACTGGTAGCGATACCAAGGCGCTCGCCAATTGCGGTACAAACGCCAAATACATGCCATTCAATAAAATATCGGAATCGGTTCATAACTCTAAATTAGGAAAAAATACTCCTTCCAAACAATGATTCCTGTAGAATGTTTAATGATTTTGGAGTAAATTCGCGACAGCAATTTGTACGTACAAATTGCGTTAGATAGCGGCTTTGGGCCTCAAAATCAACGAACTAAGGAGATTCCTGTAGTTCTAGACCCAAGTCCTGTATTAAACCAGATTTTCAACTTTTTTCAATTCATTCTTCATGGTATTCGATCTCGACCTCATTAAAAAGACCTACGCGGAGATGCCTGCAAAGGTGGATGCCGCTCGCAAGGCACTGGGACGCCCCCTCACATTGGCGGAGAAAATTTTATACGCCCACCTTTGGAACGGCGTAGAACTGAAAGATTATGAAAGAGGAAAAGCGTATGTTGACTTCGCGCCCGATCGCGTTGCAATGCAAGACGCAACCGCTCAAATGGCGCTTTTGCAATTCGATACCACCGGTCGTAAAAGAGTGGCTGTTCCCTCTACTGTTCACTGCGATCACCTGATTGTAGCGAAAAACGAAGGGAAAACCGACCTCGTAAAGGCGGTTTCTGAAAATGAAGAGGTTTATAATTTCTTGTCTTCAATCTCAAATAAATACGGAATCGGTTTCTGGAAGCCAGGAGCCGGTATCATCCACCAAGTGGTTCTAGAAAATTACGCGTTCCCAGGTGGAATGATGATTGGTACCGATAGCCATACGGTGAATGCCGGTGGTTTGGGTATGATTGCCATTGGTGTGGGTGGTGCCGATGCCTGCGACGTTATGGCCGGCCTTAGCTGGGAATTGCTGATGCCTAAATTAATTGGTGTGAAACTGACCGGTAAATTGAACGGTTGGACTGCTCCCAAAGATGTTATCTTGAAAGTAGCCGGTATCTTAACTGTAAAAGGTGGTACCAACGCTATTGTTGAATATTTCGGTGAAGGTGCAACCAGCATGAGCTGCACCGGTAAAGGAACCATCTGTAACATGGGTGCTGAAATTGGAGCTACTACCTCTACTTTCGGTTACGACGACAGCATGGCTCGCTACCTCAAATCAACCGGAAGAGCCGAAGTAGCTGCTGCTGCCGACGCGGTAAAAGACTACTTAACAGGCGACCCTGAAGTGTATGCGAATCCTGAGAAATATTTCGATCGCGTAATCGAAATCAACCTAAGTGAATTGGAACCACACTTAAACGGTCCATTCACTCCGGATTTAGCAACTCCTATATCTAAGATGAAAGAAGAAGCTGCTAAAAACGGCTGGCCTACAAAAGTAGAAGTGGGTTTGATCGGTAGCTGTACCAACTCTTCTTATGAAGATATCAGTCGCGCTGTAAGCTTGGCAAAACAAGTGGCAGAGAAGAACCTCAAAACAAAAGCAGAATTCACCATTACTCCCGGTAGTGAGCTTGTTCGTTACACTATTGAGCGTGATGGCTACCTCGATACTTTCTCGAAGATCGGTGCTACGGTATTCGCCAATGCTTGCGGACCCTGTATCGGTATGTGGGATCGTATGGGCGCCGACAAACAAGAAAGAAACACCATCGTTCACAGTTTCAACAGAAACTTCGCGAAACGCGCCGATGGCAACCCCAATACATTAGCGTTTGTGGCATCACCTGAGTTGGTAACCGCTTTGGCCATTGCCGGAGACCTTACCTTCAATCCAATCACAGATACCTTGATCAATGAAAAAGGCGAGGCCGTGAAATTGGATCCACCTTCAGGCGATGAATTACCTGTTAAAGGATTTGCTGTTGAAGATGCAGGATATCAAGCTCCTGCTGAAGACGGTAGCAAAGTGATCATTGATGTAAAATCAGACAGCAAGCGCTTACAATTATTATATCCATTTGCAGCTTGGGAAGGAACTGATCTGAAAGGATTGCGTTTGTTGATCAAGGCAAAAGGTAAATGTACTACCGACCACATCTCAATGGCGGGTCCCTGGTTGAAGTTTAGAGGTCACCTCGACAACATCTCTAACAACATGTTGATTGGTGCAGTGAACTTCTACAACGAAAAAACCGACAACGTTAAAAACCACCTTACCGGAGAATACGGTCCTGTTCCTGCAACGCAACGGGCGTACAAAGCTGCAGGCATCGGTTCAATTGTAGTGGGTGATGAAAACTATGGTGAAGGTTCTTCAAGAGAACACGCCGCTATGGAGCCTCGTCACTTAGGCGTTCGCGTGGTATTGGTGAAAAGCTTCGCTCGTATCCACGAAACCAACTTGAAAAAACAAGGTATGTTGGCGTTGACCTTTGCTAACAAAGAAGACTACGATAAAATTCAAGAAAATGATGTGATCGATGTAGTAGGCTTAACCAGCTTTACTCCGGGTACTCCATTGACCGTGGTATTGAACCATGCCGATGGAAGTTCAGATTCGATTGTTGCTAACCACAGCTACAACGCTCAACAAATTGAGTGGTTCAAAGCAGGTGGCGCCTTGAATGTGATTAGATCAGAATTCTCGAAGCACTAAGCAAGAGATTGAATTATAAGGAAAAGGAGTTCGTGGTTTCGCGAGCTCCTTTTTTAATTAATAATTAATAATTAACAATTAATAATTATACGATTCCGCAAGTATAGGTTGTACAATGCATTGTTTAAGTTCTGATTGTATTGTAAATAGAAGAATTAGTTTTCGCAATAATTTGCGGGCTTATGTTAGGTAGAGAAAATATTATCAAAAAGAGATCACTGCTATTTGCATTAGATGTAATAGCGTTTGGTGAAAAATTTAGTTGCAAACACCAATTTGTAATTGCTAATCAACTAATACGGTCCGGAACTGCAATTGGCGCTTTGGTGCATGAGTCACAATTTGCAGAGAGTAAGTTGGATTTCATTCATAAACTAAAAATTGCATTGAAAGAGGCCAATGAAACGCTTTATTGGCTTAGCTTATGCGAACAATCAGAACAGCTTCCAAAAGATTCAAACCTGAAATTACAAACCGAAGAAATAATAAAAATTCTTGTAGCTATAGTCAATTCTACAAGGAAAGGGAGTAAAGAATTAAGAGTTAATAATTAACAATGAACGCGTTGATGCCAAATTATTAATTATTAATTCTTAATTGTTAATTAAACAGTTTTTTTTGGCGGCAACGCAAACGCCTTCGCTTCATCTTCAAATTGCCCCTTATGCGAACCATCGCAAAATGGTTTGTTTTTAGAATGACCACAGCGGCACAGAGAAATGATCTCTCTTCCACCTAAATCGTATTGATTTCCCTCTTTATCGAAAATCTGAAAATCGCCTTCTACTTTAATAGAACCGTTAGGGTTAATGGTAATTTTGGTTGACATACAGTTTTTGTTTATTCATGCAAGTTACTACTTTTTGCGGTAGCTGTTGATAAGCAACGCGTACCATTTCCGTTGCACAAATTATTACATTCGCCCATCAACTAATTCCTCCTTTCCTCTTTCCTCGCTTCCTCGTTCTTGATCAATACCGTATATTTGACTAAAGTAAATTCATTCGCTTGCAGCGCTCCGAATTCATACAATCTCTTTCTCTTTTGGGTGTAGGTTCCATGATGCCAACAGGCAATGAACCAGAAGTAAAACATCCGCAACGCCCTCCATATCTAAAAACAGGAGGAAAAATTGCCATTACATCACCCGCGGGTTACATTACATTGGAACAAATTCAACCTGCAGTTAAGATGATGCAAGGGTGGGGATTTGAAATTGTAATAGGAGATACCATTGGAAAAAGAGAAGGCACCCTTGGTGGTTCCGATATTGAACGTGCTGCCGATTTTCAACGCTTTTTAGACGATGAATCTATCGGCGCCATCATGTGTGCTAGAGGAGGATACGGCGTAGTGAGAATGATGGATCGATTGAACTTCGAAAAATTCAAGAAGCATCCAAAGTGGATCATCGGATTTAGTGACATAACATTTTTGCACAGTCATTTGAATCGACAAATTAACCTTGCCTCTATCCACTCTAAAATGTGCAATAGCTTTCCTGATGATTGGGAGCAAGCCGATGAAGTCCAGAAATCGTCTATTACACTCATTAAAGATTGTTTGATGGGGGAGCCCATCCTTACTACTGCATTGGCCAACCAAAGCAATCAAATGGGTATTGCAAAAGGAGTTTTAGTTGGTGGTAATTTGAAATGCATTGAGTCGATGGCCGGTTCTCATTCCGATCTCAATACAAAAGGAAAAATTTTAGTAGTTGAAGATACCGGTGAATATTTATACAGCATCGATCGAATGTTTTGGAACTTAAAAAGAAGTGGAAAGCTCGAAAACTTGAACGGATTGGTTATAGGAGGGTTTAAAATAAAACCCGATGATCCGGGAGAAGAATTTGGAAAGAGTTTAGAACAAATTGTACTTGAAAAAGTAAAAGACTACGGTTATCCGGTAAGTTTCGATTTTCCGATCGGGCATCAAAAAGACAACCGCCCCTTAAAGCTAGGAATCTCCTATCAGTTGGAAGTAACAGCTGATGGCACTACCTTGCGTGAACTATAAGATGAATCCATTATCATGATAACTATTCCTCCATATTTGAAAAAAGGTGACCTAGTAGGCATTACTTGCCCGGCAGGCTATATGTCCACTGAGAAACTGCAAACCTGCATTAACAGCCTAGAGCAATGGGGCTATCAAGTGAAGTTGGGTGCCACCGTGGGCAGTAGCTCCACCAATTATTTCTCCGGAACCGACGCAGAAAGAGCCGCCGATTTTCAAGCAATGCTAGACGATTCTGAAATAAAAGCCATTCTTTGTGGGCGTGGTGGTTACGGTAGTTCTCGAATCATTGATCAATTGAATTGGAAACAATTCAAAAAGCAGCCAAAATGGATCATCGGATTCAGTGACATCACGGTTTTTCACAGTCATCTCTATTCGAACTACGATGTTGCTAGCATTCATGGTCCTATGGGAGCAGCGTTTAATAATGGTGGAGTAGATACTCCTTATGTACAATCTTTGAGAAAACTATTGAGTGGAAAAACGCCGCTCATTGAAGTAAATGCTCATTCATTGAATAGAAACGGATTTGGTGAAGGGCCCTTGGTTGGTGGGAATCTGAGTTTGCTGGTGCATCTATTGAGTACTTCTTCTGAAATCAAAACAAAGGGGCGAATCTTATTCTTAGAAGATTTAGACGAACAAATTTATCATGTTGACCGCATGATGCTTCAGTTAAAACGCGCCGGAAAATTAGATAAACTGGCCGGTTTAATCATTGGAGGATTTAGCGGAATGAAAGATACCGAGCGCTCCTTCGGTAAATCGGCTTTCGAAACCATTGCCGATTTAGTTGAAGAATATAAGTATCCGGTTTGCTACGATTTTCCTATAAGTCACGAAACTGCCAACTACGCTGTAAAGCATGGTGCCAACTACAGTTTGCATGTAACAGAACAGGGAACGAAACTTTTTGAGTCTTAATTGAGCCGAACCATTATTATTTAATGGTTACTCTAGCTTCCGGAAAATTCAACAAGTCGTTATGGCTACCACCTTTTACGGTTATTAATGTGTCGCCCGGTTTGAAAAGTTTTGATAGCGCTGCACTGTTTCGATAAGAGATCACTCCGTCATCGGTTCCATGAATGAGTGTAACAGGAGCCGTTACTTTTTGCAAATATTGATAAGTAGGAAAACCGAAAGAAATCATTCTGTTTAACGGATATAAAAACAGATAAGGGCGCGCCACATTTCTAAAATCATAGTAAGGGGCTTCTAAGATCAATTTCCTACAATCTCTAATGGATGCCAATTGCGCCGCAATGCCTGTTCCTAGACTTCTTCCATAAATTACTATTTGATTGGGTTGGAAATGAGGTCGAGCGTATTTGTAAAGCTGCAAAGCCCATTCATATAAGTTCTGTTCTGTGAAGTTTCCGGTAGCTTTCCCAAACCCCGGATACTCTAACATCCAAACCTCATATCCTTGAGCTACCAAGGGAGGAACAGCATTCAAATAGTGAGAAATATTATCTCTATTACCGTGAAAGTACAACACTACACCTTTGGCGGTATCTGGTGTTTTGAATTGAACGAAATGAAGAGTAGACTGATCGTTTACGGGAATGAAAATCTCCTTTAGTTTTCCCTGGTAATTGTATTGATAGTCTTGGCTTAAAACTGTTGGGTGAAAAAAGATCTTGTCTTGTACATAATAAAAAACAATTCCAATGATGGAATACACCAATACAAGTACTTTGATCCAACGAAAGGCAATTTTCTTCCACATAATCATTCCTTAAGGATGTCGCGAATAAAACTATGGTATTCGTTGAACGAAGGTAAATTATTATGACCACCTCCCACAATTCTAATCAATGTAATATAATGTGGGTTAATGCTTCTAAGTTTTTCACTATGTGAAATGGGGATCAATCGATCTTTGGTTCCGTGAATGATATAAGTATGGCATTTCACATTTTTGATCCAAGCATCCGTTCTTAAATGATACCTTAATACCCAACGAACAGGTAAGAAAGGTAGAAATCGCTGTGCTACTTTTTTGAAACTATAATAGGGAGCATCCAAAATTAGATAGCGTGGGTTATTGTCTGATGCAAGTTTGGTGGCAAAGCCGCTTCCCATGCTTCTCCCATATACTATCAAATGATCTTCCGGATACTGTTTTCGTAGTGAATCGTATACAAATTGTACATCTGATAACATACTTTTCTCTGAACGCTTTCCCGTGCTTTTTCCAAAGCCTCTATAATCGATGAGCACTACATCATAGTCGTAGCGGTAAAAATCCGCTGCATATTTTGCCCATCCCTTGATGCTTCTGGTGTTTCCATGAAAATAGAGCACCAATCCTTTTGGATTGTTTCTGTGGAAATGTAAACCATTGATGCGAACACCGGGTTCAACATCAAAAAAGAGTTCACTGAAAGGCACATCGTATTTGAAAATGAATTCTTGGTGTAATTTTTCAGGCTTGAAGATGAAACGTTCTTGAATGAAATAGGCCAGTACCGAGAGCAGTACAATTCCGAGCAGTAAATATGGTAGGTAGGCAATCATTCCTATCCTAAGATAAGAAAACTAACCAAGCTTGAAAATCTTCTTCCAAGCTTCCATGCCTCCTTTGAGATTGTAAAAAGTAGTGGAAGGAAAACGAGGCTCTAAACGTTGTAATGCAATACCACTTCTGATGCCCATTTTACAATAAAATACCACCGGCTTCGAAGCATCAATTTGATCCAAATGTTCCATGATCTCCGGCAAAGGAATCCAAAGCCCTCCAATATTAAATTGGGCTCTTTCGTAATCTTCTCTTACATCTATTAATTGAAAATCCTGGTCGTTGTCGATCCAGGATTTCAACTCATTTGGTTCAATATAATTCATGAAAACTGATCAAATTAAACTTCCTCTTCGTTGTAAACTCGTTTCAACTTCAAGTCGGGAACTGGTGACACAATCAAAGGGAATTTTTCAATAGTTACATTCGCAGTATCCAATCCAAATCCTCTTTCTTCTGAAAGACTCAATTCTTTTAACCAGAAGTACATGCGCATAATGATACGTTCGAAATAAGGGAGCTCATTGTCTTGGCTCAGGTACTTCTCCATCACAATAAATTGGAAATCGCCAACCACATTGTTACGTTCTAAACTTTCGTACCTGCTAGTGATGTTCACTTCTTTATTCGCCACCAAATCGGCCACCACTTTACGGAACATCAGGTTAATCTTAGGTTCCATTCTGAATCCTAAGCGGAATTCAACTCGAATGATGTCATTCGGAATGATATGATCTACGGAGTATTCGCAAGTATAGGGGTCGTCTAAGGTATCAACGTGCACAAACCAATAGATATCCGCACGTTTCGGTTTTTTATTAAGAATGGAATAAATGATCTTGTGTTCAATCTCTTTAGGATTGTTGGCACTTGTAAGGTACACCAAGTGTGTTGCATATTTAGGAACCGTACGGTCGTTGCTCAATTCCTGAATTTGTGGGATGTAGTGTTCCAAGCGCACAAATTCAACGTACCGATTTTTGATTTTTCTACTGCGGAACCAAATATACATGACCGCGAAAAGTCCACCACCTACAATTAGGGTTACATAACCACCGTGAGGGAATTTATCGAGGTTGGCAAAAAGGAATGAAAATTCAATTGCCAAATACACTACTAAGAATAGATAAATTAAAAATGAAGCGGCTCGCTTGGTAATGAGAAAATTAGCGAAAAGAATAGTAGTAGCAATCATACACATGGTAATGGCCAAGCCGTAAGCTGCTTCCATGTTGGAGGACGATTGGAAGTACAAGGTGATACCTGTACATCCTAAAAACAACAAAACGTTGATTCCTGGAATAAACAATTGACCTCTTTCCTCTGAAGGGAAGTTGATCTTCATTTTTGGCCAAAGGTTCAATCGCATCGCTTCACTTACCAATGTAAATGATCCGCTGATCAAGGCCTGACTGGCAATAATGGCCGCCATAGTAGCAATGGCCACACCCACATAAAGAAACCAGCCCTGAGGCATGATGCTATAAAATGTTGATTTCAGTTCTAAAGCATTGGGGAATTGCGCTAAAAACTCCGGTTTTTTCAAAAGGTCTTCATTCGCAAATACCTTCCCTTTTTGCGTGAGCAACCAAGCACCCTGCCCAAGATAGTTCAGTATCAAGGTTGATTTTACAAAGATCCAAGAGATGCGAATATTGTCTCTTCCACAGTGGCCCAAATCGCTGTACAAGGCTTCAGCCCCGGTGGTACAAAGGAACACGGCACCTAAGATCCAGAACCCTTTTGGATACGTGGTGAGCAATTGTATGGCGTAGTGAGGAGAGAAAGCTTTTAGAATATCGAGGTCGTCAGAAATATGACTGATACCAATGGCAGCCAGCATGACGAACCAAATAAACATCATTGGTCCGAACAATTTCCCAATGGATGCTGTTCCAAATTGCTGAAGGAAGAACAGCAGCGCGATAATGGCTACTACGATGTATACGATGGTGGTTTGCGTAATGTCGTGGAAAGCAGGCACCTGCTTCAAACCTTCAATAGCCGAAGCTACGGAGATGGGAGGCGTGATCATACCATCGGCCAGGAGGGCGGCTCCGCCCAGCATGGCAGGAATCACCAACCATTTTTTCTGGCGGCGAACCAAGGCATAGAGGGAGAAGATCCCACCTTCCCCACGGTTATCGGCCCGGAGGGTCAGTATTACGTATTTAACAGTGGTTTGCAGGGTCAAGGTCCAAATAATACAAGACAAGCTCCCCAAAATGAGGTCTTCTCTTATTTCACGGCCATTGATAACTGCGTTGAAAACGTAGAGTGGAGAAGTTCCAATGTCTCCATAGATAATTCCTAATGCGATCAGTAAGGTAGCAGCGCTAACTTTGTTGATATTATGTTTGCCCACGGTAAGAAAACTTGAAGTTCTGATGCCGGCCAACCGGCTACAGTTGTTGTCATAGTGTTAAAATGACACAACAAAGGTATAGGTAAAAAAACTAAATAGCATCCATTTTTATTGTATTTAACTGTGTAAATACCCGAAACCCCGCATCCCCAACCCTGAGAACCAATTTCTTAAATTTGAGGATAAAGTTTGGGCGAGGCAACCACAATCCGTAATTTGGCATATAAGATGCTGCTATAAAGAAGATGAAGATGAAAATCCATACAACAATTAAAGGCATTTGCTTGCTGGTATTAGGCTTGATTAGCGTAACAGTTCAAGCACAGAAAATCTCTTATACTGAACCCGAGCACGAGGATACCAAGCGCACTAATTTCGAAATCATCGGCAAAGTTGGGGGGAATTTCCTCGTTTTTAAGAATAACCGAAATATGAACGATATCAGTGTTTATGATGCTGATATGAAATTCGTTGATAGGGTTAAACAAACCGATATGGACGATCGATGGATCAATGTTGACTTTGTTGCCTACAGTGATTTCGCCTGGATGATCTATCAGATCCAAAAACGCAATATCGTTTATTGTATGGCGGTAAAAATTGATGGTAAAGGGAAACGCATTACAGAGCCTGTAGAACTGGATACTACGAAAATTGGTTGGTCGGCCAACAATAAGATCTATACTACCATTTTTAGCGACGATAAGAAGCAGATCATGGTTTTCAAAATAAACAGCAAGGATTCTCGCAATTTCAAATTCACCACCTTACTCTACAACAGTCAATTAGAACTCAAGTACAAGCACCGTCTCGATATGCCGATGGAGGAAACCAACGATTTCTTTACCGACTTTATGCTCGATAACGAAGGGGATATGGTGTTTGGAAAATACATAAAGAAGAACGGATCGGAATTGATCACCGATTTGCGCATTGTTACAAAAGCTGCATCTGATTCACAGTTCACCGTAGCCGGCTTGAAAACCAAAGACGTTATTTTGGATGATATCAAGTTGAAAGTAGATAATACCAATAAACGCTATATTTTCTCTGCTTTGTATTACAAGCAAAAAAGAGGGAATATCGATGGATTGTATACCGCCATATGGGATAAGAATACAAGAGCCATGATGCGCGAACAAGAATATGTGTTCAACGAAGAAATGCGCAAATTGGCCAAAGGCCCTGAGTCGAATATCAAAACAGCGTTCGATGATTTCTTCATCAACAATATCATTGTTCGAAAAGACGGTGGGGTATTACTTTTTGCAGAATCGTCCTACACAACGTCTAGAGGAACTACATTTGATCGCTTCGGTTATCGCAATTTCTACAACAATCCATGGATGACGCCACTGAATTATTATTACTATTCTCCCTATTCTAGTCCATACAATAGTTTTTATTGGGATCGTTGGAATTATGGCCGCGGGAACAATCAGAATACCCGTTTTCATTCTGAAAACATCATGATCTTCTCAATAGACGCAGCAGGAACCTTAGAATGGAACAATGCCATTCCCAAGGCTCAATACGATGATGAGTCAGATGCTTTGTTATCTCATTTCTTGATGATTACCGGAAGTGAAATACAAGTAGTATTTAATATGTATGAGAGAAGAACCATGTTATTGAACAATCAAAGTGTTGCTCCCGATGGTAAAATCACCCGCTTTCCTACCTTGAAGAATTTGGACCGCGATATGGATTTTTTACCACGGTATGGAAAACAAGTGAGTTCTAAAGTGATGATTTTGCCTTGTTTTTACCGAAACAATCTTACGTTTGCCAAAATCGAATTTTAAATAGTTGTCGTGACAGGCATTTTTCGTCAAAAAAACTCTTCCAATACCTTGCTGCTGTTGGTGTACGCACTGGCACTGAAATTCCCGATATTCATGCACCCGGTAGGGCCGTTGGTTCAGGAGGAAGACAACTTTCTATTTACTATTTTGATTCAATTCTTGCGAGGTCTGCACTTGCCTAATTTGGTGTATTCTTTTCTGAGTTTTCTCCTCTTATTTGTACAAGCCAGTATTTTCAATCGTATTTGCAACAATAATAAGATGTTGGCCCGCCCAAATTATCTGCCGGCCATGTCGTATATCTTGATTACCTCCTTGATGAAAGAGTGGAGTTTGTTTTCAGCGCCCTTGCTTGTAAATACGATGCTCATTGCTTTGTTCTATCGGATGATTGAATTGTACAATTCGAACAAAGCGGTAACGGCCATTTTTAATATTGGTTTTGTAATGGGGGTCACCACTTTGCTCTACAAACCTGCGATTCTCTTTATACTATTGATTTGGTTAGCACTTTTCATCATGCGGCCCTTTGCCATTCGTGAGTGGTTGTTGGGGCTCTTGGGTGTTACCACTCCTTACTATTTTTTAGGAATCATCTTATTTCTGAACAACCAGTTTGCTTGGACCAAAATACTCCCCATTATTCACTTTACCTTGCCTGTGTTACCCAATTCAGTAACGATAACACTCAGTATTTTGCTATTGATGTTGGGGTTTGTTATTGGCGGGTTCTATGTTCAAAATAACTTGAACAAGATGTTGATTCAGGTTCGGAAAAACTGGAGCTTGTTGTTGCTCTATTTGATGGTAGCAGCGCTTATGTTATTGACCAATGGGAAAGAAAACTACGTAAGTTGGTTGCTCTTTGCTGTTCCACTTTCAGCCTTCCATGCTTCTGCCTATTTCTATCCCAATAACAAGACTTTCCCCATGGTTTTACAGTGGAATATTTTCGCTTTTGCGATATATATCAACTATATGACCTAAGTTTTGCACGCCTTTTTAAAATCCCATCTTTTCAAGTACCTTTGCGGCATCAATAAAAATCCCCAGAATATGAAATTCGGAGTGGTAGTATTCCCCGGTTCTAATTGCGACAGAGACATGCAAGATGCCCTTCAAAATGATTTGAAGCAAAACGTAACAATGTTATGGCATAAAGACAAGGATCTCAGTACGTTTACTACCGAAGATTGTATTGTCTTACCCGGTGGATTTAGCTATGGCGATTACTTGCGTTGCGGCGCCATTGCGCGTTTCAGCCCTATGATGCAGAGTGTAATTGAATTCGCCAATGCAGGAGGTAAAGTACTGGGGGTGTGTAATGGGTTCCAAATTTTATGCGAATCGCAGCTTTTACCCGGCGTATTATTGAGAAATGCCAACCAACAATTCATTTGTAAGAACGTATATATCAAGGGAGTAGGTTCCGATAAGGCGCTCAGTATCCCCATTGCGCACGGCGAAGGTCGTTACCACGCTGATGCCGATACCCTGGCTTCTTTGGAAAAAAACAACCAAATCATCTACCGCTACTGCGATGCACAGGGCAATATTACTCCTGCCGCCAACCCTAATGGCGCTACCAAAAACATCGCAGGTATCTGTAACGAAGGCAGAAATGTGTTTGGAATGATGCCGCACCCGGAAAGAGCCTGTTCAGATACCCTCGGAAATACTGATGGTAGATTGATTTTCAAGGCTTTAGTAATGAATGGCATCGCTCAAGCTAAATTGGCCTCTCTCGTATAATATTTTTTGCAAACCATTAGCATTCTAAAAGCGAACTTTACCGTTTATATCTAAGATCAAAGTTTGTTACATGAAAGCATTTTACACTCTTCTGGCCGTATTAGTGGTAAGTATCAGCACCTCATTTGCACAATCGAGCAAACAGGTGAACTGGAGTTTCACCGCCAAAAAAATAGCTGATAAAACTTACGAAATTCACATGACGGCTACCATTAATCCTGAATGGCATATGTATGCTCAAAATGCAGGAGTAGAGGGGCCGCTTCCAACAAAATTTACGTTTACAAAGAACCCATTGGTAAATGCCGATGGTGAAATTAAAGAAGTAGGTAACCTGATTAAAAAGAACGAAGAGATGTTTGGTGGCATGGTGAACTACTACGAAAAAAAGGTAGAGTTCGTAAAAGTGGTGAAGGTAAAGGCGAATGTAAAGACAGCCCTTGCAGGGAAAGTATTGTTTTTGGTTTGTGGCGAGCGAGAGTGTTTGGTACCTTCTGAAATCCCCTTCACCGTTCAAATCGGAGGATAATTAACTACATTTACGTGATATATCGGGTTTCTGTTTCAGAAGCCCGTTTTTTTAATAAGCGAATAGACGATATGAAACGCAGCGTACAGCTCTTGTTGATAGGTTGTTTGACTCTTTTGTTTGGAAATATTCAAGCGCAAGATTCATTGGTGAATCCCGCAAAATGGAACTTTAAAATTGTAAAATGGGAACAGGGACATTACACTATTGCCGCCACTGCATCTATAGACAACGGTTGGGGTGTTTTTGCTCCTGAAATGAGCGATGATTTTCCCAATACAAGAGTAGCGTTTGATTCGGGCGTAACGGTTTCGAATCTTCAATTGAAATCGGAAGGCAACACGGTGAAAGAAAAGAACTCACTTTTGGAAGCCGATGTTCAATATTTCAAATCGAATGGCACCGTATTACTATCTTTTGATGCGGCCCCTAATAGTTTGATCAAAGGCGCCTTGAAATACATGGCCTTTAAAGCCGATAATTTTACCAATCCCATCGATGTTCCCTTTAAAATCAAAATTGATGCATCCGGTGCGGCCACACTGGTATCGGCTGAATTAGCCGGATCAACTAGCGGAGCAGCGCGAATTAAACGAAATGCGATTGATGTTGATCATCCCACTTATGATGTTGGAGGAACCGGTGCAGAAGGAAAGAAAAGCTTATGGTCTATTTTTTTACTTGGTATTGCCGGAGGACTTTTAGCACTCGTAATGCCTTGTACTTTTCCAATGATACCCATGACCGTTAGTTTCTTTACGAAAAAGGCAACGGATCCCAAGAAGGGAATTCGCAATGCTTTTCTCTATGGGTTTTTCATCTTCCTGATCTACGTGATTATCAGTGTTCCTTTTTATTTCTTGGAAGCAGGGAATGCTGCTATACTTAATAATATTGCAACCAATGCTTGGTTGAACTTATTCTTTGCAGCCATCTTTTTGGTGTTTGCACTTTCCTTTTTTGGACTCTATGAAATTGGCTTGCCCAGCAGTATTGCAAATAAGGTAGATTCAAAAGGCGATATGGGAAGCATTGGCGGTATCTTTTTTATGGCAATGACGCTAGCCATCGTGTCGTTCTCTTGTACCGGTCCTATCTTGGGAACCTTACTGGTAGGGGCTTTGACCGATAATGGCGGCGCCATTCAATTAACCGTTGCGTTGGCCGGATTTGGAATCGCGCTCGGGCTGCCATTCGGTTTGTTTGCCTTGTTCCCTCGTTTCTTGAATTCATTACCCCGCTCCGGAAGTTGGATGAATACGGTGAAAATTGTATTTGCCTTTATTGAACTAGCCTTAATGATCAAGTTCATTAGCAATGCCGATTTAGTAGAGCATTGGGGAATTTTGAAGCGTGAAACCTTCTTTGCCATTTGGATTGCCATTGCATTGGCTACTTCTTTGTATTTGTTTGGTGTGTTGAAATTTAGCTACGATCCACCACCGCCTAAATTGAGTTTGGGAAGAAAAATACTTGCAACGATCTTTTTGATATTTGCTCTATACATGGTGCCCGGTTTAACCAATACCAAGTATGCCAACTTATCGCTGATCAGCGGATTTCCTCCGCCGTTGAGTTATAGTTGGTATGGAAAGAAAGGGACTACCGAAGGGCGCGTAGAACCTCAAGTGGTGAATGATTACGAAGCGGCATTGGCATTGGCAAAAAAAGAGAACAAGCGCATCCTGATCGACTTTACCGGTTGGGCTTGTGTGAACTGTAGAAAGATGGAGGAAAATGTGTGGACCGATCCGGAAGTAAAAGAGATCATCGAAAAGAAATACATTTTGTTGAGTTTGTATGTTGATGATCGAAGAGTGTTAAAGGACGAAGATCAATTTCTTTATACCAATACAGAAGGTGCCAAAGTACCGATCAAAACAGTAGGCGATCTCTACAGCACTTTCCAATCGGAAAACTTCAAAAACGCTTCTCAACCTTTGTATGCAGTAATCACTGCCGACGAAAACCTAATCACCAAACCTGTAGGATATACGCCAAATGTGAAGGAGTATAAGGCTTGGTTGGAGCAGGGGCTGAAGTAATTAATAATTAAGAATTAATAATTAATAATGAAACAGCAGAGTGCAGGAGCGAGGATGAGAGGAGACGAGGAGCGAGGAGAGGAGGACAAAGACTTTGCGAATGCTTTGCGGTCTCTGCGCTCTTGGCGGTGAATGCATTACTTAAAGCCTAACACCTAAGGCCTAAAGCCTAACACCTAAATCACAGAACTCACCACTCTTCCCAAAAAAAATCGGCTCACATGTTCGTACCATGTGAGCCGATTAGTTAGGCGTCATACTGGGTCAGCCTTCAGAGCAATTCTTTCGTATGAGGGAGAACCAGCATGACAATATTATCACTCAAGCAGTATTGTAAATTTACGGACAGCTAGTTTTGGAACCATATCACATCCGTTAAAACTTACTTAAACCAATTAGAGAGCGATTTTCTTTTGCAACATCATTTTGCGGAGGTTAATTAACCCGTAACGCATGCGACCTAAAGCCGTATTGATACTGCAATTTGTTAAAGCTGCAATTTCTTTAAAGCTTAAATCGGCATAGTGACGTAAGATGATCACTTCGCGTTGATCGTCGGGCAACAAATCCAGCATTTGACGAACGCGGTCGTGGCTTTGACGCTTCATCATTTTGGCGTCAGCACCTTCTTCTGTGAAGTTCAACACTTCGAAGATGTCGCGATCATCGCTGGTTTTAATGGCGGGAGTGCGTTTTACTTTGCGGAAATGGTCTACACACAAGTTGTGCGCAATACGCATTGCCCAAGGCAAAAACTTACCTTCTTCGGTGTAACGTCCACCGCGGATGGTATCAATAATTTTAATGAGAACGTCCTGGAAGATGTCTTCAGCTAAATACTTGTCTTTTACCAGGAATAAGATGGAGGTGTACATTTTGTCCTTGTGACGGATAACGAGGACTTCGAGCGCATTGAGATTTCCCTCTTGGAAATCTTGGATTAGTTCATGGTCGGTTTTTTTACGTAGGGAATTCATAAAACTTCTACGGGTTTTTGAAGGTGATAGGATATTTGTTATGTTATGGATTTTATTTAAAACGGCTTTTCGGAGTAGAAGTGCTCAATTCAATAGGCGAAACAGTTTAGTTTGTTATTCAAATGTGAATTATGTGCTAAAGATATACACTTTTGTGAAAAAACCAAACTTTATGATAATTTTTAAAATATTTTTCCTCCGATGTGAATAAGATGACAAAAATTTTAGTTTTTTCTTGGAGGGACCTTCGTAAT
Organism: Endoryza foliicola; assembly: GCF_050589245.1. NCBI lineage: Bacteria > Pseudomonadati > Bacteroidota > Chitinophagia > Chitinophagales > Chitinophagaceae > Endoryza > Endoryza foliicola. The sequence continues at coordinate 226,245 of NZ_JBOBEW010000004.1, forward strand.
TTTCCGGTCTATTTATGAGGACGGAGAGTAAATCTAGCACAAAATCCACAAATAAATCACATTTGTCAGCTGCTGACGAAATTTTTATTCAAGGAGCCCGCGTTCACAATCTAAAGAACGTTTCCGTGGGTATCCCGCGCAATAAGTTAGTGGTAGTAACCGGTGTTTCCGGTTCGGGTAAAAGTTCCTTGACCATTGATACCCTCTTTGCAGAAGGCCAGCGTCGCTACGCCGAAAGCTTGAGTGCCTATGCGAGGCAATTCATGGCAAGAATGGTGAAGCCCGATGTGGATTTCATCAAAGGGCTCTGCCCTGCGATCGCTATTGAGCAAAAAGTAATTACAAGAACCCCCCGCTCTACAGTAGGTAGTATGACCGAGATCTACGACTATCTCCGACTCTTCTTTGCTCGCGTTGGAAAAACCATCTCTCCTGTTTCGGGTAGGGAAGTGAAGAAAGACGATGTAAAAGACGTAGTAACGGCTATCGAAGGATTGAAGAAGGGTTCCAAAGTAATGATCATTGTTCCTTTCAAACAACATAAGAACCGAAAGCCTGCAGAAGAGCTGAATATTCTAATGCAAAAGGGCTTTACTCGATTATACGAGAACGGTGCTCCACTTCGCATCGAAGATTTATTGGAAGACGCCTCTTGGAAGCCCACAAAAGCCTGCTATATTTTAATTGATCGTATCGTAACAAAAGAATTTGAGGAGGAAGATCTTCACCGCATCGCCGATTCTGTTACCACCGCTTTCTATGAAGGTGAGGGGGCCATGGAATTGGAAATCGATGGTGACAAACACCTTCACTTCTCCAATAAATTTGAATTGGATGGAATCGTTTTCGAAGAACCCGTTCCCAATCTCTTCTCATTTAATAACCCATTTGGCGCTTGTCCAACCTGTGAAGGCTTTAGTCAGGTATTGGGTATTGATACCGATTTGGTAATTCCTGATCGACGACTCAGTATTTACGACGGAGCTGTTGCTCCATGGAAAGGTGAAAAGCTGGGTTGGTGGAGAGACCAATTCATTAAAGGCGCGCGCAAATCAGATTTCCCGGTTCACAAACCCATCATGGAACTCACCAAAGCACAATACAAAACCTTGTGGGAAGGTGGGGCCGATATGCTTGGGATCAATGATTTTTTCAAAGAAGTAGAATCGAATCTATATAAGGTACAATACAGAGTGTTGCTCTCACGCTACCGTGGACGCACCACCTGTCCTGATTGTAATGGCTACCGGCTTCGAAAAGAAGCACTGTATGTGAAAATTGGAGGAGCTCATATTGGAGAGCTTTGTGAAATGCCGGTAAAAGATTTGAAAAAATGGTTCGATGAGTTGAAGCTTTCTACCTATGAGAAAGAAGTAGGAAAGAGAGTATTGTTGGAAATTCATCACCGCCTTAAAACATTGCTCGATGTGGGGCTGGGGTATTTAACCTTAAGCAGATTGGCCAATACTTTAAGTGGCGGAGAAAGCCAGCGCATACAATTAACCCGCTCTTTAGGAAGCAATCTGACTAACTCCTTATATATATTGGATGAACCTTCGATCGGACTGCACGCGCGCGATACAGAACGCTTGATCAAAGTATTGAAAGAATTGCGCGATCTAGGTAATACCGTTGTAGTAGTAGAGCACGATGAGATGATGATGCGGGAAGCCGACTATATTATTGACATGGGACCTTTGGCTTCTCATTTAGGTGGTGAAGTGATAGCCCAGGGAAATTATGATTCCATTATTAAGAACAAAGAAAGCTTAACCGGAAAATACTTAAAGGGAGAACTGGGTATTCTTCCTCCAAAGAAAGTACGCAAGTGGCGCAGGTCTGTAAAAGTGGAAGGAGCCATGCAGAACAATCTGAAGAATATTTCTGTGGAATTTCCATTACAAATATTAACGGCAGTAAGCGGAGTGAGTGGCAGTGGTAAAACCACCTTGGTAAAACAGATATTGTATCCCGCTTTGCAAAAGATCAAAGGATTGGCAGGAGATAAAGTGGGATTGCACAAAGCTGTTACCGGTGATGTGGAATTCATTACACAAATTGAAATGGTGGATCAAAACCCCATCGGAAAAAGTTCAAGAAGCAATCCGATTACTTATATCAAAGCCTACGATGAAATCCGTGATTTGTATGCCAGTCAACCACTAAGCAAATTACGCGGATTTCAACCCAAGCATTTCTCTTTCAATGTTGATAGTGGGCGCTGCGATACCTGTAAGGGTGAAGGCGAACAAGTAGTAGAAATGCAGTTTCTTGCGGATGTGCATTTAACTTGTGAAAGCTGCGGCGGCAAACGTTTTAAAGAAGAAGTATTGGAAGTGCATTACCGCGAGAAAAACATTGCTGATATTTTGGAAATGAGTGTAGACCAGGCAATCGAATTCTTTAAGGATGAGAAAGATATTGTAAACAAAATCAGTCCGCTTCAAAAGGTTGGACTTGGTTATATCAAACTTGGACAATCTTCGGATACTCTATCGGGTGGTGAAGCGCAACGGGTGAAATTGGCTTCTTTTCTTGGAAAAGGAAAAGCTCAAGGGCATATACTATTTATTTTCGACGAGCCAACAACAGGTTTGCATTTTCACGATATCAATAAATTATTGGAATCTTTTAATGCCTTGATCGATCAAGGACATTCCATTCTCGTAATTGAACACAATACGGATGTGATTCGTTCGGCAGATTGGGTGATCGATTTGGGTCCCGAAGCCGGTGACGGTGGCGGTACACTGGTATATAGTGGTGAACCGGCAGGATTAAAATTGGTGAAAGGCAGTCAAACAGGGAAGTTTTTATAAGTATTCAGTTTTGAGTTTTAAGTAGTAAGTTTTTCAATGCCATCTTAAAACTTATAACTTTAAACTCAAAACGCTCTAGAATTCAAACTCATACATCTTCACAAGTCTTCCTCCATCCGTTTTCTTGTTGTATGCTGATACGCGGACTTCGAAATCGCTGTTCTTATATACGGCATATTTGCCTCCTTTGATGTCTTCGTTTTTAACAGTGGTGAATTGGTGTTCGAAAAGCCAGACTAAGAATTTCTGGTATTCTTCTTTATTGTAGGTTCGATAAATTGTGAGTCTCGAATCTATGTGTTCTGTTTTTATTTCTGTATAAGAAAAGGAACGAACCCATGTTTTATCATCTTCTATTTTTTCAACACTGGTATAATACTTCGAAACGGATGAAGCTGCGGTATCCATTTCTTTTTGCAACAACGTAAATCCTGATTTTTTCATCAGGGTATCTATTAAAGCGCTGTTTTTGGTTCGAGTACCAAAGAAGTTATCGGCGCTTAGCGATTGTGCACTTGTACTAATTCCATTCAGTAAAAGCACCAAAATAAATACCCCTCCAACAAAGGCCTGCTTTTTTGAAATGGTTTGAAGATTTCTGTAAAAAAAATGCGCCATGAATTTCATGGCGCAAACATAGTTGATGTAAACTAAAAGAAAACTTAAACTAACGAAAGCGATCGGCACTTTTCACGAGTTGTTCGTCTTTATAGATGGCTCTTGCCGCCAGCACCAGAAATACCGGCATGGCAAAAGTAAAGATCGAAGTTAGGGCGTATTTCCCTTCGGTATATTTCTGAGATTCAACGAAATAAAGAGTGATCAACAAAAGTGAAACAATGATGGCGGCTGCCGTAAGTCTTAACTGCAGTTTCCTATTCTTAAATAGAAAAAGAGTAATGGCCGAAAGTACCGTTACACCTACTGTAAGCAATAACATCAAAAAATTGCTGGTACCGTTCAATTCTGACCAAACTTTAACTCCAGTAGCATCAGTGATGTTGCCACCAAAGAAAGCCAGTTTTAAAGTAACAACCGACAGTACGCCTGCTATTAGTAACCAAATGGTTTGAATGCGTTGAATCATATTGTGAAATTAACCTAATTCTGGATAAAGTGGGAACTGTTGCATAAAGCTGTGAACCTGCTCTTTTACAGCAGCTACTTTGGCTTCATCGTCGATATTCATCAATACCGTATCAATGAACTCAACAACAGTTTCCATGTGCGCTTCTTTCATGCCACGAGTAGTGATGGCAGGAACTCCCACACGAATACCTGAAGTAACGAATGGCGATTTATCATCGAAAGGCACCGCATTTTTATTCAAAGTGATGTGCGCTTTGTCGAGTGTTTCCTGTGCTTTTTTACCGGTAATATTTTTATTGCGAAGATCGATCAACATCAAATGGTTGTCGGTACCTCCACTAATCAAATTGTAACCACGTTTTACGAAGGCGGCTGCCATGGCTTGCGCATTGGCAATGATTTGCTTTCCGTAGGCTTTGAAGTCGTCGGATAAGATCTCTCCGAAAGCCACTGCTTTTGCAGCAATCACATGCTCCAATGGCCCACCTTGCATACCGGGGAATACCGCTAAGTCGAGCAATTGACTCATGGTACGAATGTTTCCTTTAGGGTCTTTCAATCCCCAAGGATTTTCGAAATCGTGGCGCAACATGATCACACCACCACGAGGACCGCGTAATGTTTTATGGGTAGTAGAAGTTACGATGTGGCAATGATCGAACGGATCGCTTAACAAACCAGCGGCAATTAAACCGGCCGGGTGTGCGATATCAGCCAATACCAAGGCGCCAATTTCATCGGCAACGGCACGGATGCGTTTGTAATCCCAATCGCGGCTATAAGCAGAAGCTCCGCAGATGATCATTTTTGGTTTTTCTTTTCTAGCTACTTCCTCGAGTTGCTCGTAGTTAACCAATCCGGTATCTTGGTGAACACCATAGAAAAGAGCGCGATACGTTTTACCACTGAAGTTGGCAGGGCTACCGTGTGTTAAGTGACCGCCCATGCTAAGATCCAATCCTAAGATGGCATCGCCGGGTTTCAAACAAGCGAGAAATACAGCTGTATTGGCTTGCGCTCCACTGTGGGGTTGCACATTAGCCCAAGTAGCATTGAAAACTTTTTTCAAACGTTCGATGGCCAGGGTTTCAATTTGATCCACAATTTCACATCCACCATAATAGCGTTTACCGGGATATCCTTCTGCATATTTATTGGTTGCAACGGTTCCCATAGCTTGCATCACTTGATAGGAAGTAAAGTTTTCAGAAGCAATGAGTTCAATACCATTGCGTTGACGGGTTAATTCTTGTTCAATGAGATCGAAAATCTGACTGTCTTTTTGCATTTGATTGAGTTTTTTGCCACAAAGGCCATTCGGGCGCAAAATTAAAGTCCATTCATGAAAACACCTTTTTTTGAAGCAGGTATTTAGTAACCATAAATTCACTATTTTCACTCGCGTTTTTGATGCAGCACGGAGTGATTAACTCCGGTAAGATTTGAGATTTAAGGTAAAAACAGCATTCATGAAGGCTATCATTCCCGTAGCAGGCGCAGGTACGAAATTACGCCCCCACACTTATACACAACCTAAGGCTTTGATTCCTTTGGCAGGAAAAACGGTTTTGAGCATCATAATCGACCAATTGGAAGAAGCCGGCATTACCGAATACATTTTCATCATCGGGTATCTAGGAGAAAAAATCCAAGATTATGTGCGTCAAAAATACCCGCATTTAACCTCTCATTTTGTACAACAGACTGAACGTCATGGCATTGGACACGCCATTCAGCTCACCCGTGAAATTGTAAACAACGACGAAATCTTCATTGTTTTGGGTGACACCATTTGTGAGTATGATGTAAAAGCTATGTTGGCTGTGCCTCAATCGGCATTGGCAGTTAAAAAAGTAGACGATCCTCGTAGTTTTGGGGTCGCCGAAATAGCCGACGATGGTTTAATAACCCGAGTAGTGGAAAAACCTCAGATTCCGAAGAGCAATATGGCTTTGGTAGGCATTTACAAAGTACGTGAAGCAGAAACGCTGTTTCAGTGTATTGAAGCGAATATTAAGAATCAGGTGAAGACCCTCGGAGAATTCAGCATTACCGATGCCTTGGAGTGCATGATTGAAAAAGGGGTTCGATTCCAGAGCTTTAAAGTTCAAAACTGGTTCGATTGCGGTAAAAAGGACACTTTATTGGAATCCAATGCCACTTTGTTAAAAAAGTTTGGCGGTACCATGGCCATCGATCACCATTTTGAGAACACCATTATTGTTCAACCCGTGAGCATTGCGCCGGGCTGTGAAATCAAGAATTCGATCATTGGTCCGAATGTAACAGTTGGTGAACAAACTTCTATTAGCTATTCAATTGTAAAAGATTCAATTATAGGCTCTTATGCCGATTTGCACGACATTGTACTAACCCACTCTTTGATTGGTAGTGATACAGAAGTGAAGGGTGAAACTCGCAGTTTAAACATTGGCGATAATACTGAGATCGACCTCGGTGAATCGTAAAAAATTATATATGTTAAAATTGATGAGCAGAGAATTTTGTGTTGTACCTTTCCATACTTAATGCAACATTTTGTTATACTTAGTTGTCATTAAATGGTTCCAACCAACCGTAGCTTTTCAGTGATCTTAAAAAACTTATTATTATGAGATTGCCAAAAAAAATGCTGCTCTTCGTTTTCTTCGCTGGAGCGTTCTCGGCTGCACATGCAACCGGGGGTAATGGCACTGGCGGTGACGACAAGAAAGGAGAACCTACTATCGCAGGCGTTGTCAATGATTCTGAATCGAAGAAACCTATATCAGGTGTAACCGTTTCCATCACAGGCAAAGGTCTAGATAAGAAGGAACTCGTTACCGATGCAACCGGAAACTTCAAAGCCTATCAACTGGCTTCAGGAGAAGTAACCATTGTATTGGAGAAAAAAGGATACCGTACCTATAAAAAGGAAAATGTAGCCGTGAAAGAAGGCGCTACACTAAAAATCACCCTAGAAATAGACGAGTATGAAGACGATGGATTTTTTCATCCATTGTTGAGAATGCTTGATTTCTAAAATAGAATGAAACAAGAAAAAAGGAGCGGTAACGCTCCTTTTTTTTGTGCCGGAAGGAAATTAATAATTAAGAAGTAATAATTAAACAGCGTGAGAACAGGAACGAGGATGAGAGAAAGGAGGCTGGTTTTGTGCAGCAAAAGCAGTCCCGCAGGCGAAGCCGTTGCGGGAAGCGAGAAAATACAGTGTGACAGCCAGCGCTGCGTTATCGCTGCGGCCGCTGCGTCGCTGCGGTGAAAATAAAGAAAATCACTTTGCGAATTCTTGGCATTCTTCGCGGTCTTTTGCGGTGAACAGTTGAAAATCAGAAAATAAAAAAGGGCGAACCGAATAATCACTCAGGTTCGCCCTTTTTATATCTAGGATTGATTATCCCTTCTTAAAAGCCCATTTCAACATTTCTTTCCAACTTGCTTTCTTTCCATACATCAAGATACCGGTACGGTAAATTTTTCCGGCTAACCAGGTAGTGAACATGAAACCCAGCACCAACAACAACATGGAGCTCGCCAGTTCATACCAAGGCACTCCTGATGGAAGTCGTCCCATCATAATAATGGGGGAAGAGAATGGAATCATACTTGCCCAGAACATCATAGGACTGTTCGTGTCTTGCAGACCTGAACTTAAAATAATGAATGAGAAGATGATCGGCATTGTAATAGGCAACATCAAGCTCTGCGCTTCTTGAGGATCTTCATTGATCACACTTCCTACTGCAGCAAACAAGGCTGAATAGAACAAGTAACCACCCAAGAAATAGAACAGAAAACAACCGATGATCAATGGCCAGTTCGTATCTCCTAAAATAGCATCCAATGCACCCGACTGTTGCGCCAGCGCTGCATTCTGTGCCATTCCCGGATTTTGAGCACTTACGTTTTGTACGTCTTGCATCGTATCGGGGGTTAAGAAGTTTGCAGCAGCTAGCCCAATACCGATGATAAGGATAATCCAAAGAATGAATTGTGTAAGTCCAACGCCTGCTATACCAATGATCTTACCAATCATTAATTGAAATGGTTTCACACTGGAGATAATCACTTCAGCAATACGGTTGGTTTTTTCTTCCATTACTCCTCTCATTACCATGGCACCAAAAATGAACATGGTGATATAAATGAGGATACCACTTCCAAATCCAATAGCATAGGCTTTTCCTGCATTGGCTGTTTTGGATTTGCCGTTTTCTTCGTTTACAATATTGGTGAGTTTGACTGCTTTTTCGGATACTTTTGAGATGGAATCCAAAACTGATTTCTGAATTCCTTTTTCCAATAGTAGATGGGCTTCAACAGCCTTGTTGAGCTTTCTTTCCAAATAGCCATTGGCTTCTAAACCAAGTTGTTTTTTGGAATGTACAATGAAGTTTGTTGAAGAATCAGCCGGAATATAAAGCACTCCATCGAATCCTTTTTTCTCATAGTTTAAACTATCAACCCCTTTTTCAAAACTCAATCGTACAGATTTAGAGCTATCGGTTTTGATGTTTTGTTGATAAAAACCGGGATCGTTCACTACTGCCAATTTCAATTCCTGACGTCCCTTAACGGTAAAATAAACGGAGCCTGCAATGAACACCACCATTACCACCGGTAATAGGAAGGTTGACAATAGAAATGTTTTATTGCGAACACGTGTGATGTATTCTCTTTTTATGATGAGCCATACTTTGTTCATAGCGAAGAAGTTTAAGCGTTAGTTTTTTCGAATTGACGAGATACCGGAGTTCCGTGTACCAGTTTGATGAAGATATCATTCAAACTAGGTAAGATCTCTTGAAATTGATTAACAGGAGCATCTTGGTTAATAAAGTGCTTTAAAACATCATTTGTTTTGAAACCTTCATTTACTTTTAAAATCAATCGCTGTTTTTCTTCTGCAATTTTCACAAAGCTGGACGCTTCTTTTTGCAGGTTATTCAATTCCGATTCGAAACCGATGCTGAATAAATTCTCTTTGAATTGTTGCTTCACTCCTGAAACAGTTCCGTCAAGAATTTTTTTACCCTTGTTCACTAGAACAATATGGTCGCATATTTCTTCTACCTGCTCCATACGGTGCGTACTAAAAATGATACTTGCTCCGCCTTTTGCTAGATTATAAATTTCATCTTTGATGAGATTTGAGTTCACCGGATCTAGACCGCTGAATGGTTCATCGAGAATGATCAATTTTGGTTTGTGTAATACAGTGGTTACGAATTGAAGCTTTTGTCCCATCCCTTTAGAAAGGTCTTCCATTTTCTTATTCCACCACGATTCCATGTTGAATTTGATGAACCATTCTTTTACACCAGCCACTGCCTGACTGTAGGTGAGTCCTTTTAATTGTGCGAGGTAAACCGCTTGTTCGCCAATTTTCATTTTTTTGTAGAGACCTCTTTCTTCGGGCATGTAGCCAATGAGTCCTACATCATTAAGGGGGTCAAATTTTTTTCCGTTGAAGAGAATTTGTCCTTCATCGGGGTAGAAAATTCCGGTGATCATTCGGATCAAGGTGGTTTTACCGGCACCGTTGGGTCCCAGCAATCCGAAGATGCTTCCTTCCGCCAATTCAAAGCTGATATCGTCTACCGCTTTCTGACTGGCATAGTACTTCTTCAGGTTTTTGATTTCCAGTACGTTCATGAATTCAGGTTTTGGTGCATCGTTTGGAGCGACACAGGTTGAATAAAGTTGGATAAACCGATTCTAAGCCTAAGGTACGTGAAACTGCCTAGGCAAGCAGGGACTTATTACTAATAAAGCCACTATATTGGTAGCCGAGCGGCCTAAATTGTTACAGTAGCTGTAATAAATTCGTTGAACGGCAGTTATAAATTATGCAAGCCTGTAAAAAATCTGCATTTTCGCACCTCAATATTTTGCTATGCGCACGTATCTATTTAGAGCCTTGGCCCTTGCTTGTTTGATCGGATTCTCCTCCTGGGGATTTTTAGTGCACAGAACCGTGAATCAGTTGGCGGTGTATGAATTACCCAACCGTATGCAGCCCTTCTTCTTTAAGAATATGGATTATATCGTGAAGCAGTCGGTACGGCCCGACCAACGTAGAAACGATGATCCAACGGAAGCAACCAAGCATTTCATCGATTTTGAAGCCTATGGCGATAGCGCTGCTTGGAAAATGCCGATGCATTGGCCGGATGCAATTCGCCAGTATCAATTGGATACATTATTGAAATATGGATATGTGCCCTATCAAGTGATGCACACCTATCGTCAATTGATCCATGCGTTTCGCATGCAAATGAAAGACAGCATCTTGTTTTATGCCGCCGACTTGGCGCATTATATTGGTGATGCGCATGTGCCTTTGCATACATCTATCAATTACGATGGACAACTCACCAATCAAAAAGGTTTGCATGCCCTGTGGGAAACTGTGGTGCCTGAAATTGAATTAGCGAACTACAATTTAAGTTCACGACACAGTGCACGTTATTTAAAACATCCGGAGCGCGAAATTTGGACGGCTTGCAGAAGTGCCTTTGTATTGTTGACCGATGTATTCCAGCAGGAATTGGAGGCAACAAAAGAATTCACAGAGGAAACAAAGTTTCGCATTCAAATCAGAAATGGAAAAGAAGTAAAATACTATACCTCTGAATTTGCAAAAGCCTATGCTCAGCGCTTGGGCACTACCATTAATGATCAATTGATAAAGTCTGCCGACTTAATCGCCGATTTTTGGTTCACTGCCTGGGTGAACGGCGGTCGCCCCGACTTAAACGGTTTATTACACACTCCTCTTACCATTGAACAGGCTCAGCAATTGGAAGACCAAGAAAGAGCCTTTCGGAAAAATGAGTTGTTGAAGAATGGGTGGTTGATGGCGAAAGAAGGGGGTAATTAAGAATTGGGGTGTTCACCGCAAAGATCGCGAAGCCCGCAAAGGAGTCGCAAAGTGATTTTCTTTATTTTCACCGCAGCGTCCTTCGACTGAACCTTCGGTTCGCTCAGGACAAGCTCGCAGCGGTAACGCAGCGTTGGAAGTTATTCTGTATTTCTTCGTTTCCCGCAACGGCTATCGCCTTCGGGACTGTTTTTGCTTCGCAAAACCAGCCTCCTTCCTCTATCCTCTATCTTCCCTCCTCCTTCCTGTATTCCGGCTGTTTAATTATTAATTCTTAATTATTAATTATTACTTATTAATTATTAATTACCCCCGGCTGTTTCATTATTAATTATTAATTATTAATTATTAATTGATTATTGCTTCCGCTACTCGCTCCCCATCCATCGCTGCACTTACAATTCCTCCTGCATATCCGGCGCCTTCGCCGCACGGGAAGAGATTGGGTATTTGCGGGTGTTGCAAGCTGTTAGGATCTCTTGGGATGCGAACAGGTGAGGAGGTGCGCGATTCGGTGGCTACCACAATTGCCTCATTGGTATAATAGCCACGCATTTTTCTTCCAAATGCCTTGAAACCTTCTCCTAATGCTTGGGCTACAAAAGGGGGCAATACTTCTTTTAAAGGAGCTGATTTAACCCCCGGGTGATAAGAACATTCCGGAAGGGTAGTAGAAAGTTTATTTTCACTGAAGTCGACCATGCGGAGTGCAGGTGCAACTAAATTTCCTCCGCCATATTGAAATGCTTTTTGCTCTACTTCTTTTTGAAATTGAAGGGCTGCAAGTGGACCGAATTTCTTTACCAAGTGTTCGTAATCGGGTGCGTTCACTGCGGCTACTATTCCGGAATTCGCGAAAGGATTGTTGCGCTTAGAGGGCGACCATCCATTTACTACAATTTCATTGGGGGCAGTGGCTGCCGCAGCAATAATTCCACCCGGGCACATACAAAAACTGAATACCCCTCTACCGTTTACTTGTTCTACTAAACTATACGATGCAGGAGGAAGGTATTCTCCTCTTGATAAGCAATGGTATTGTACCTGATCAATCAGTTCTTGTGGATGCTCGATGCGCACACCGAGTGCGAAGGGCTTTGCTTCTATTGCAATGTTTTGTTTTGCTAACAACTCGAATACATCTCGTGCTGAGTGTCCGGTAGCGAGAATCACAGCCTCTCCATCAATAGTGCCGTTATTGGTTTCGATGCCGGTGATCAATGAATTGGAAAGATGGAATTCCGTGAGTTTGGTGTTAAAATGAACTTCGCCACCGTGTTGAATAATGGCTTCACGAATGGCGGTAATGATGTGTGGGAGTTTGTTGGTCCCAATATGCGGATGTGCTTCGTATAAAATTCTAGGGTCGGCGCCGTATTGAACTAAAATCGATAGGATTCGGCTGATGTCTCCTCTTTTGCTGCTTCTGGTATAGAGTTTCCCATCGCTATAGGTACCTGCGCCCCCTTCTCCAAAGCAATAATTGCTATCGGGGTTTACGATTCCTTCTTTATTGAGTAGGGCGAGATCGCGGCGGCGTGCTCTTACTTCTTTCCCCCGTTCAATTACAATTGGTTTGATTCCTTTTTCTAAAAGCTTTAATGCCGCAAATAGCCCTGCGGGCCCTGCACCAACTACAATCACTCTTTTTGCCTGCGGGCTTAGTTTAGGGAACTCCAAGCTTTGAAGCGGACGTTCATGGAAAGGTTCGTTCACGAATACATTTACTGTGAGCAGGAACCAGATTTGTTTGCTTCTCGCGTCGAGCGATTGTCGTATTTTCTGAAATCCGGTTATCTGACTGGCGGGAACGCCCATTTCTGCGGCGGCCAGCTTAATGATGGCTGAGGAAGAAGCGGCTTCTTGCGGCTTCAGTTTAAGGCTGAGTTGTTTTTGCATGATGTCAGGGAGTTTGCCTGAAAATTCAGTGCAAAGATAGGAGGGGGGATAATTAATAAGTAAGAATTAAGAATTAATAATTAGACAGGAGAGTACTGGAGCGAGGATAAGAGGAAACGAGGAGCGAGGAAATACAGAAGAGTAACTGGCTTTGCGAAGTCTTTGCGTTCTTCGCGGGCTTTGCGGTGAACAATAATAAAAAGAAAGAACAAGAAGAGGAACAGGGGGAATTATTTAATAATAAATCAATTAATAATTAATAATGGAACAGCCGGAATACAGAAGGGAGGAGGGAAGATGGAGGAAATACAGAGAAACTTTCGGCGCTGCGAAAACGCTGCGAGCCTGTCCTGAGCCAACCGAAGGTTGATTCGAAGGGCGCTGCGCCGCTGCAGTGAAGGAAATGAAAATGCAAGAACAGAAAGTTGACAGCTGTTATAAACAAAAAAGCCCCTCAGCATTGCTAAAGGGCTTTTTTGAAAATATTCTTAAGTATTAGAAACGATAGCCTAGAGAGATGCTGAAAACATTGTTTCTGCTTCTGGTTCCATTGTCGTAAGTAGCTTTGAATACATTGGTAAGACCATTGTACATGCGAAAATCTACACTGAAACCTGATTTAGAAGGCAGGGTAGCTACGCCCCAAGCAGCACCGAAATCGGTTTGGTTGAAATCGCCATTTCGGGAGATGGCTTTTTGGCCATCTTTTTTATAAACACCTTTTTGAAGGAAACCCACTTGAGGGCCTGCATAAAACTTCACTTTGGCATTCTTTGGGGTGAATTGCGCCAAAACCGGAACCTGAAGGTAGGTAAGACGTAAATCGGAGCCGTAATAGTTTTCGCGAGAGGATTGGTAATTGTATACCAGCTCTGTTTGAAATCCAAAGGAAGCTGAAATAGGTAATTGATATGTTAAGCCTGCTTGAAATCCGGCTTTCACTAAAGAATAGTCACTTGTTTTGACATTTGAGGAGGGCGTTTGGGACAAATTGACACCTAACTTAAAACCCAAGGGTTTTTGAGCATGGGCGAAGTTAGCGGCCAATAGCAGTGCCACGGCAAACAATAGTTTTCTCATAATAGTAGTTTTGCAGTACAAAGAAAATTCTTGACCGTTAAAGTAGCAAAAATATTTTAAATGGATGAAACTGGGGTAAATGGGGAGTAGAAACACGTAAAAAAGTGGTAGTTAGGGGTTAACAAAATAAGACTTCCAAAACCTAATTTTCGTTAGTTGAAAACTTCAAAAACTAGGAGAAAAAAATATTTCAAAAAAGGTTCTTGAATCGATTTGTTTGTTACCTTGAGCGCGATGGTATATCAATCCGAAAATGTGGATGGTTCGAATAATGGATTGAGTTGTATAAGGAAAAATTCCGAAATACAATAGTTGAATATTTTTTTTGATGAAGATTTTTTTCGGATTCAATCTTTACCCCTATTCAAGGCTTCCTTTCTTTAGTAGCAAACCTGGTTAAATGCAGAGTGGTGGCGGTTTCTGTCGTGGAAAAATTTTATTTTTCGTGGAACAAGAAATCGAATTTGTTCAAAAAAAGGTCGAAAGACTGAATGAAACAAAGCGATTGATTTTTTCAAAAAAATGTTTTTCACAAACAGTCAAAATAAGGTGAATAAAAAATTTTTTTTTCGAATAAAAATTTTGATATTCGCCCCCCTGCAACATTTTTTTGCAATGTTTCAAGCAGTAGAAAATCCTTTGGAAAATCCGTAAATACACAACCTTAATAAAGAGCATTTTAAACTGCTTATAGAATAATGGCTAAGACACTAGAAAAAGTTTGGAGTAATTGTTTGGATGTTATTAAAGACATTGTGGAATGGCAGCATTTCAAGACATGGTTCGAACCAATTAAGCCGGTTGAATTAAAAAGTAATGTTTTAGTAATTCAGGTACCCAGTCAGTTCTTTTATGAGTACTTGGAAGAGCATTATGTAAATTTATTGGCAAAGACTTTGCGGAGAGTATTGGGTAAAGAGGCGCGTTTGGAATATCGGATCATGGTAGACAGTGGAAATCATCAGAACAAGCCTTTAACGATGGACGTACCTGCATATGGGTACAAAACTTTTGCAAATAACGAAATGGACTTTCCTTTAATAATAAATAATCCGGTTAAGAATCCGTTTGTGATTCCGGGCTTGAAAAAGATGCAGATCGATTCTCAGTTGAATCCGATCTACACTTTCGATCATTTTATTGAGGGAGATTGTAACCGCGTGGCTCGCAGAGCCGGAAAAACGGTAGCAGAGAAGCCGGGTGCCAGTTCATTCAATCCACTCGTGATATATGGTGGTGTTGGTTTGGGCAAAACCCACTTGGCGCAGGCCATTGGGAATGAAACCAAGCGTTTGCACCCGAATAAAGTGGTATTGTATGTGAGTTCTGAGAAATTCATCAATCAATTCCAAGATCATAGTAGAAACAATGCTATCAATGATTTTATTCATTTTTACCAGTTGGTAGATGTGTTGATCATTGACGATGTACAGTTCTTCAACAGAGCTGAAAAGTCGCAAGATGCATTGTTCGCTATCTTCAACCACTTGCATCAGAGTGGTAAGCAATTGATTTTGACTTCTGATAAAAGTCCAAAAGATTTAGAAGGTGTTCAGGAGCGTTTGCTCAGTCGTTTCCGTTGGGGTTTAAGTGCTGACTTGCAATTGCCCGATTACGAAACCAGAATTGAGATTTTGGAGCGTAAGATGAAAAACGACGGCTTGGACATGCCTAAGGAAGTAGTAAAATACCTGGCTTATAATATCAGTTCGAATGTACGCGAATTGGAAGGCGCATTGATCTCATTGTTGGCACAATCTTCGCTTAATAAGAGAGAAATAGACCTTGATTTGGCAAAACGCGTGCTTAGAAATTTTGTAAAAACCAGTAGTAAAGAGATCACCATCGAAACGATTCAAAAGATGGTGTGCGAGTACTTTGATGTACCGTACGACAAGTTATTGCAGAAGACCAGGAAGAGAGAGATTGTACAGGCGCGTCAGATTACAATGTATTTGGCAAAAGCGTTCACAAAGAATTCCTTGAAAACTATTGGCGAACACTTTGGCGGAAGAGACCATACTACGGTAATTCACTCTTGTCAAACGGTAAAAGATTTGATGGATACCGACAGTACGTTTAGAGAGAGTGTGATGGAATTGCAACAAAAAGTTCAATTGGCCGCTATGTAAGGCCTAAAGAAATAGAGGAATCCCGATCACAAAAGTGGATCGGGATTTTTTTTAAGAA
The DNA here is from genome assembly GCF_050589245.1 of Endoryza foliicola. Classification (NCBI taxonomy): domain Bacteria; kingdom Pseudomonadati; phylum Bacteroidota; class Chitinophagia; order Chitinophagales; family Chitinophagaceae; genus Endoryza; species Endoryza foliicola. Next base: position 242,202 of record NZ_JBOBEW010000004.1, read on the forward strand.
TAGTTCAAAAAAGGATTGGCGATTTGTAAGAGATGGCTTATTTTTGCCGTCCCTTAAACGGGGCTTGGTTGATTATCAACCATTTCAGCAAAAACACTCAGACGGTGAGGTGGATGAGTGGCTGAAATCAACGGTTTGCTAAACCGTCGTACGGCCTTAAAGCCGTACCGAGGGTTCGAATCCCTCCCTCACCGCCAGTTTTTGATTAGGTACGGGAAGTAGCGCAGGCCGGTAGCGCATCTGGTTTGGGACCAGGGGGTCGCAGGTTCGAATCCTGTCTTCCCGACAACGTACAGAGCGCCTCTTCGAAAGAAGAGGCGCTTTCTTATTGGCTAGGATTAGAAGGAGGAGGTTGATTAGGGCTAGGATTAGAAGGAAGAGGTTGATTAGGGATAGGATTACCATTGTGGGCTGGAATGGATTTATTTGAACAGAAGTCACTCTACTTTAAAATAGGGTATGATTGAATTTTAGGTCCGCCGTCGATTAATTGTCTAGGATTAGAAGGAGAGGAACTTGATTAGGGATAGGATTACGTTTGTGGATTGAAATGAGTTAATTGGAATATTAGCCACTCTCCGTTAATATAGGGAATGATTGAATTTTAGGTCCGCCGTCGATTTATTGGCTAGGATTAGAAGGAAGAGGTTGATTAGGGATAGGATTACCTGTGTGGGTTGGAATAAGAAAATTGGAATACTAGCAACTATCCTTAAAAATGAGGAATGATTGAATTTTAGGTCCGCCGTCGATTTATTGGCTAGGATTAGAAGGAGGAGGTTGATTAGGAATAGGATTACCATAGTGGGGTGGAATAAACTTATCGGGAATTGATCGCCTTATTCAATTTCTACATATAGAAGTATTGACCTTCAGGTCCACAGGAAAGGTTTGGAGAGAGGGGATTTGTAGAGGAGCACTTTGGTGGCGATTGTATACTGACTTTTGTATTCAAACAGATTTTGTTGGTGCACTGAAATTTAGTCAACACAATCAAGCATAATCAAGAGAATTCTTATTCATCCTAGAAGAAAAAAATTAATTTTAATGCATTAAGATGCATGAAGTCGTGTGCTTCCATGATCGATTTTTTTGATATGATAGCAGCGTTGAATACGATCATTCCAAAAGAAAGAATTCGAGATCGATATATTGATTTGGTGTCGTTTGCGGCGGATGCCGGATTTTATTACTTGCTTCCAAAGGCAGTGGTGCTGCCGGTTTCCGAAGAAGAAATCATACAGTTGTTTCAGTTCTCTTCTGAGAAAAATATTCCCATCGTGTTTCGTGCAGGAGGAACTTCGCTTTCAGGGCAGTGTATTACGGATGGTATTTTGGTTGACTTAAGTCAGTATTGGAAAAAATGTACCATTGAAAACCAATCTCAATTGGTTCGTGTGCAACCAGGTATCACCGGCGCAATGGTAAATGCCTATCTTAAAAAGTATCAACGAAAAATCGGTCCCGATCCGGCGAGTATCAATGCTGCTATGATGGGTGGCATTCTCTCCAACAATGCCAGCGGAATGTGCTGTGGTGTTGCTCAGAATTCGTATCATACCACACAATACATTCGCTTTGTTTTACCCGATGGTAAACGTTTCTCAACGGAACTAAAGGACGATTACACACGTTTTGAACAAGATTGTTCCGAGATCGCGCAAACACTGCTTGATATTAAAGCGCAGATTCATTCAAACACCGCCCTCTTCGATAAAATCAGAAAGAAATACCAAACCAAAACCACCGTTGGGTATTCATTGAATGCTTTTGTTGATTTTGAACATCCACTCGATATTCTTGCGCACTTGTTGATAGGAGCGGAAGGTACCCTTGCTTTCATTGCTGAAGCAGTGATGCAAACGGTTCCCGACTATCCCCATAAAGCTACTGCATTGTTTTACTTCCCCGATATCTACGAAGCATGTAAAGCAATTCTGCCTTTGAAAGATGCCGGAGCCATGACGGTTGAATTGATGGACCGAGCTTCACTTCGCTCAGTAGAAGCAATGGAAGGAATTCCTCCCATCATAAAAACACTTCCCGATACTGCTGCGGCTTTATTAGTAGAATTTCAAGAGTCCTCAAATCAAGTTTTGGAAGAGCGCGTATCGAACTGCCTGCAAGTAGCCTCGGCATTTCAATTAGTGCAAACTCCTGAATTCACAACAGATACTGCAATTCAACAATTCTATTGGAAAATTCGTAAGGGAATGTTTCCCGCAGTAGGTGCAGTTCGGGCGAAAGGAACCACCGTAGTATTGGAAGATGTGGCTTTTCCTGTTGAAAGCTTAGGCGCTGCCATTCACGATCTGCACCACTTATTCAAAACATACGAATACCATAATGCTATTATTTTCGGACATGCCAAAGATGGAAACATCCATTTTGTGGTAACCCAAAGTTTCAATACACCGGAGGAAATTGACCGATACGATCGATTTATTCAAGATGTTGTATCACTGGTAGTAAACAAACACAATGGTACTTTGAAAGCCGAACATGGTACCGGTAGAAACATGGCACCATTCGTTGAAACTGAATGGGGTGAAGAAGCTTACGAGATCATGAAGCGATTGAAACAAGTGATCGACCCCCGTAACTTATTGAACCCCGGCGTAATCATAAATGAAAGTAAAGATGCACATATACAGCATTTAAAAAAACTTCCCGTTGTAGAGGAAGAAGTAGATCGATGCATTGAGTGCGGGTTTTGTGAACATGTTTGTCCGAGTAGAGATTTAACAGCTACACCTAGACGAAGAATTGTGATCAGACGTGTGTTGGAAAATTTGCGCCAAGAAGGTAAAACAAGAGAGTACGAGACTTTGCTCCAGCAATATCAATACGATGGAACGGATACTTGTGCGGTAGATGGAATGTGCGCCACGGCTTGTCCGGTAGATATCAATACGGGCGATTTGGTAAAGCGCCTTCGCAGAGAGAATCATTCGGCTGCGGCCAATAAATGGGCGCTTCGAGTGGCCAAGCATTTTGGAAAGGTTGAATCAGTTGTAAGAATAGGTTTGAAATTGGGATCCGGTGTCAATGCCGTTTTTGGAAAAAAAGCCATGGTGAGTTTGACCAAGGGGATGAAGAAGATGGTTCCAGCAATGCCTTTATGGTCGGAGCAATTGCAAGCTCCTCCTTCGAAGTTGAGAACAGGAACAGTTGTAAAACATTTAGAGCGAAGAGGCAGTATTGTTTATTTCCCCGCCTGCATTTCTAGGGTGATGGGAAAGTATTCGGGTAAGGATAAAAACTTAATGGAGACTTTCTTGAGTATCTGTAAAAAAGTGGGAATTGACGTAGTGATACCCGAGAACATTCACGGTTCTTGCTGTGGTCAGATCTTTTCCTCTAAAGGATTTGGTGCTGCTTATCAATATACAGCTAATAAAACCGTTTCACAATTATGGGAGGTGAGCAAAGAGGGTGTTTTGCCAATTGTAATGGACGTGAGCTCCTGTACCTATACCTTAAAGCACTTGCGTTCTGTATTGAATGCGGAAGACCAAGAAAAGTTTGATAAGCTGACAATTTTAGACAGCGTTGAATTTTTAAACAACAGTGTATTGCCTATTACAGGTCCGAAACCTTTGAATCGCTCAGTAGTACTGCACCCGGTTTGTAGTTTGAAAAAGATGAAAACGGATGGAATGTTTTTGAATATCGCCCAACATTATGCAACACAGGTAACAGTTCCGCTGACTGCCGGTTGTTGTGGTATGGCGGGAGACCGAGGCTTTTTGATCCCCGAATTAACGGAAGCTGCTACCATGGCTGAATCAATGGAAGTGAAGCAGCGCAAGTATGATGGTTATTATTCCTCAACTAAAACTTGCGAAATCGCAATGTCGGAAGCGGTTCAACAGAATTACGAATCGATTTTGTTTTTGGTGGATGAAGCGATATAGTGAGTTGTAGGTTTTTAATTGGTAAGTTATAAGTTGGTCTCGCATTGCGAGACTTTTTTTTGAGTAAACGAGAAAAGATTTATTGTGGTGAGCGGTAGGTACCGCTGATATGCTGCTTTATTTTGGTTTGGAATATGCAGCACATTGCCAAGATGAAATGATTTCAATAGTGAATGAAAAAACTACATACATCTCAATTATCAATATTTGATTTTTTGATCATAAAATGGGAGAAATTAGACAAAAAAGTACAAGAACCAAGGCCAAAAATACAACACTACTCCTTCTGAATGCAGTTCAATGAACATTGAACATCCTATCAAATTCTTTTGAAATTATTGTTGGTATTGGATTTCAGCGTTATGTTTTAAAATTGGCGAACTCCTTTGATCGATTGTTCAACATGCGATTTGCATTTTTTTTCGCAAAAAATACAAATGTTAAAAAAGTATACAAAGTCATTTGATTATTGAATTTTTATAGAAAATGACATTGATAAATTTGAATCAGTAAGTGCTCTTGTTGTTTTTGTCAGACATAATCCGTGCTTCTAAATTGAAAGCAACACAACCCATTTAACAGCGGAGTGAATCTCTGTTAACCGTTTAAACAATCAAATACTAATGCTTATGGCTCAGAACAAGCAGGTCAGATTTCCGGTTACGAAACTGAACAGAAATCTACTCTTTTCCTGTTTTCTTTTCACCAGAAAATTGAGTTTGGGATTGCTCTTATTATTGAGCACAACACTTTTATTCCCAGTTCAAACTTTGATGGCCCAAAGTGGCAAGACCATTTCAGGTAAAGTTATTGACAAAACAACAGGACAAGGAATTGCCCGTGTTTCTGTTGTAGTAAAAGGTGAGAAGAAAGGAGTAACCTCCGGCGAAGACGGAAGTTTTTCAATCAGTGTAACTTCAAGCACTTCAACGCTCGTTATTACATCAGTTGGTTATGAAACCATAGAATGGAAATTGGACGGCACTAATGCAAACCTTACGATTTCATTGGTTCGTCAGAGCAAAGAGTTAGGAGAGGTGGTTGTTACGGCCTTGGGTATCCAGCGGACAGCTAAATCCCTTTCTTATTCTACCCAAAGAATAGCAGGTGATCAAATCAATGAAGTTCGTGATGCAAACTTCGCCAATACCTTAAGCGGCAAAGTGGCGGGATTGAACATTACTTCTAGTGCGAATGGCCCCGGTGGAGCTACCCGCATTGTTTTAAGAGGTAACAGATCAATTCAAGGAAACAACAATGCGTTAGTAGTGGTAGATGGTGTTGCTATTGATAACTCTACGCCTGCAGGTCAAGTTCGTGATGACGCGGGCAGTGGATTTGGCGGACAAAGCGGTACTGATGGTTTGTCGAGTATCAACCCCGACGATATTGAAAGTATCAACGTGTTGAAAGGTGCAGCAGGTGCTGCTTTGTATGGTAGTCGTGCAAACAACGGTGTAATCATAATTACTACTAAAAAAGGCAAGGCGGGCAAAATGTCGGTTAATGTGAATTCCGGTATTACGATGGAAACTCCAATGTCGCTACAGGAATTGCAGAACACTTATAGTCAAGGTGCCGGTGGAGTTTATTCTACTTTAACGAGCACGAGCTATGGCGCAAAGATTGCCGGGCAGCAGGTTACAGATTACCATGGTAATTCAGTTTCGTTGCAAGCCTATCCAAACAACGTAAAGGACTTCTTTAAGACAGGTATGAGTACAAATAACTCAGTGGGTGTAACTGCAGGAAATGAAAAGGTACAGTCTTATTTTTCTTATGCAAATAGTTTCATTAATGGACTAGTACCTGCCAATAGTTTGTCGCGCCATACTTTCAACGCGAGAATGAATTTCAATATCAGCGATCGTTTGAGCGCTGATGCGAAAGTGACCTATGTATTACAGAATATTTATAACAAACCCGGTGTGGGTGGAGATGGTTTGGTAGCGGCCAACCTTTACCGTATCCCACGCAGTGTTAATTTGAGCGAGTATCAAAATTATAAGACAGTTATTGGGGCTGTTGAAAAACCATACTATTGGACTAGTTCAGATCCGGTGTACACCAATCCTTATTGGACTGTTTACAATGGTCATCACAATGAAGAACGTAGTCGCGTAACAGGATTGGTAACTGTTAAATACAAATTAACCAATTGGTTGACGGCACAAGCTCGATTTAGTAATGATAGTTATAACGACTTTATTACTCAGTCGTACGCAAACAATACCCCCAACTATGCGAGAAAGGCCGGTGGTTACTTCTCTGAAGAGAATGACTTTGTTGCAGAACGTAATATGGATTTCTTGTTAAGTGGTAACAACGATATTACTAAGGATCTGAAAATTACGTATAACATTGGTGCATCCGACTTGGTTCGCAAATTCAGGGTTAGAAAGAGTATTGCCGACGGGTTGAACATTAACAATAAGTACGATCTTCGTTTTGCATCTGCATTAACATCCAATACTTCGAATGCAAACAGAGAGTTGCAGTCAGTATATGGAACTGCTCAATTGAATTTCAAAGACTATTTGTACTTAGATGTAACGGCTAGAAATGATTGGTCGAGTACATTGCCTTCTCCTTATTCTTTCTTTTATCCATCAGTTGGTATTACTTCGATCTTGAGTGATATGATGAAGATGCCAAGTTTTGTTGACATGGCTAAAGTGAGAGCTTCCTATGCCCAAGTAGGTAACGATGCGGATCCGTATTTGATCAATCAAACGTATAATTATGTAACCGGGAACTATGGAGGCTACATCACTAGCAGCTCTATCAAATCAATTTCAGATTTGAAACCGGAATTGACAACATCATTCGAGATTGGTACTGAGTGGAGATTGTTTAACAAGTTGGGTATTGACCTTACTTTTTATAAATCGAACTCTAAGAATCAATTGTTGAAAGTAGCGACACCTGCGTCTTCCGGATTTTCGAGCGCATACATCAATGCCGGTAACATTCAAAACACGGGTGTAGAAGTGATGTTAAACTACAAAGCTATTTCTACAAATAAGTTTACTTGGGATTTAGGGCTCAACTATGCGTATAACCAAAGTAAAGTGATTACACTTGATCCTTCAATTCGTTATATCTATTTGGGGTCTACTTCGAATGTTCGCACCGCTACACCTGTAATTAGAGAAGGCGGGGAATTTGGTGATTTGTATGGATATAAATGGAAGCGCCTGAACGGTTCTTATGTTGTGAATGATAATGGTGTTCCTGTACGAGAAGACACTGTTTCTAAATTAGGGAACTACAATCCTAAAGTGAGCATCGGGTTTACAAATACTTTTAAATATGGCAATTGGACTTTAGGTCTTTTAATTGATGGCAAGTTTGGTGGTGTTATTACTTCAGGAACGGCAGCACAGTTTGCTTATGCGGGTACTTCGAAAGTTACCGATCAATATAGAGATGCCAGTTCATGGACATTGCCTGCTGTAAAGGCAGACGGAAGTAAAAGCACTACTGCTATTAATGCAGAGAAATTCTGGCAAACTGTAGCGCAAGGCGATTATAGTTGGGGTGAGTTTTTCACATATGACGCTACCAATGTTCGTTTGCGTGAATTATCGTTGGGCTATGAATTTAAAAGCCTCCCCGCTTTTATTAAGTCAGCGCGATTGAGTTTGGTAGGAAGAAACTTGTTCTTTATTTATCGTGGAAGCTCGATTCTTGATATCCCTGGTATTGGTAAAAGGAAGATGGACTTCGATCCTGAGGTTAGTTTTGGTAACAGTAACTACCAGGGGATTGAATACTACAATCTTCCTTCTTCGAGAAGTCTTGGCTTGAATCTTAAATTATCATTCTAAAACAACTAGCATATGCTTCGTATAAAAAGTATAAAAATGAATCTATTGAATACCGGCATTGCGGTGATATTGGCCTCCTCTTTACTAGTGGGCTGTACAAAGAACTTCGACAAGGTAAATACTGATTCCAATTCTTTGAGTAGTGTTGGAAGCAATGAATTTCCTTATATGTTTTCTTATGCATTGCAAGCTCCAACTCTTAGTCCAGACAACTTTGAAATTGGAGAAGGGACAATTGCGTCAGTGTATTCACAATTCTTTTCACAAGCAGCACATTCTTTTCCTACCGACAGGTATGTGGTAGTTCAACCTTGGATGCCAGCTTGTTGGAATCCGGTTTACATTTCTGCAGCACCGCAGTTGAAAACAATTATGGCGAATACTGATGTGAATTCTGCGGAAAACGCATTGGCAAATGTATGGTGGGTATGGATGTTTCATAGGGTAACTGACTACTTCGGACCAATCCCCTATTTTGAAGCAGCTTCTGGTAAAACGTCAATTGCTTATACACCTCAAGATTCGGTTTACTATGATTTCTTCAAACGTTTGAGCAGTGCTGTAACAGTACTGAAATCGCATACAGGTGAGAAACCATTTGGAACCTATGATTTGGTGTATGGTAAAAAAAGTGATCCGGTTTCAGCGTGGATCAAGTTTGCCAACACACTCCGTTTGCGTTTAGCATTGAGAATTTCTAAGGTGAATCCTACATTGGCAAAATCAGAAGCAGAAGCCGCTGTTGCCGCAGGAACCATGGATACCAATGGAGATGATGCTTATATGCCTAAGAACAAAGTGTTTTACAATGAGTTCAATGGGCTAGCTGTAACTGCAGGTTGGGACGATATTCGCATGAGTGCTGCAATGGAGTCAATTTTAAAAGGCTATAATGACCCACGGTTGGCTATCTACTTTCAACCGGCAGTAGCCACAGGTGAATATGCAGGGGTAAGAAATGGCTTGTATACTTCTGAAAAAATCATCGATGCGAATTCCCGTTTGTTCAATTCGAATTTGGGTACTCGTTGGACTTATTGGGATCAAAATATCAGTGATTGGAAAACCAATTACGATGTTCCGTTTGATTTAATGCATCCGGCAGAAGCCTATTTCTTAAAAGCAGAAGGAGCGTTGAATGGGTGGAATATGGGCGGAACTGCGCAGGCATTTTATGAGCAAGGAATTCGAGTATCGATGGCCCAATGGGGAATAACAGATGGTACTGCAATCAGTAATTATGTTGCTAGCACTGCTACTCCGGTTGCTCCAAACGACTACTTCAATTCTCCTGCAGTAAACAATTATCCAATTAAGTGGAGCGCGGATGCTAATATGAACCGAAAACAAGTTGCACAACAAAAGTGGCTGGCCTTATTCCCTGATGGTATGGAAGGTTGGGCTGAAGTTCGCAGATCCGGTTTTCCTGAGTTGTATCACATTATTCATAGCGATAATACAGATATCACTCCCGATAAATTTATCAGAAGAATGCCTTTCCTTACCACTGAGGCACAAACCAATACTGCAGCTGTTCAAAAAGCAGTTAGTTTGTTGGGTGGACCTGATAATGTATTAACACCATTGTGGTGGGATAAAAATTAAGAGCACTATTCCAATGACCGAAATAGCCTTGCTTTGAATGGATACTTCGTTTTCTTTCTTATAATGGCTAATTACGGACTTAAAGGGCAAATAAAAAGACGTGACAATAAAAACAATGGTTGGTTAAAAATCAAAACAAGCGTCGATTTTTTGCAGGCTATGGTCTGGGATAGTATACATATGTAACTTGTATTTTTTAAGTGTTGTGAGCGGATGTTTCTTCAATGAGTACAGTCCGCTCATTTTTTTTGATCAGATTGCAAAAAAAGAAAGAGATTTGGAAGAACGGCAATCAGTTTCTAGCACTAATCTATTAGCTTCCATTATTCAATTCAGTTGTTTCAGTTATGAAGTATTTGATTTTAGTAACGCTGTTTTTATTGTGTGCTTCAGGTGTGATGGCTCAAGGGCATTCTCTGATATTTCCTACACCTCAAAAGCTGAGCTATAGAGAAGGGAAGCTGTTTTTGAAAAATATAACTATTTACACTAATCCCAAATGGAGTGCCGAAGAGAGATTTGCAGTAGAAGCCCTAAAAACGAACTTGGTCACTGCATCTGGCTTACCCTTGAAGAAGGCTCTGAATCCAACACAGTCAACGCTTTCAATACTTGTGAAAGCAGGTGGTGGTTTGCTTCCCACTCCGAACGAAAATGTAAAAGGGGATCGGGAGGGATATTCTCTTGAGATCACGGAAAAGGGAATTTCGATTACCGCAACTACGAGTACCGGTTTGTTTTATGCAGCACAAACCATTTCACAATTGGTGGAGGCGTGGGGGCAGGAGGCTTTTTTGCCCTTTGTTTCAATTCAAGATCAGCCTGTATTGCCTTATCGAGGGGTAATGATGGATATGGCACACGGTGGTTTGCCAACCGTTGATGAAATAAAAAAACAAATAGATTTTTTATCGAGGTGGAAAACCAACCAATATTATTTCTACAATGAGGTAAGTATTGAAATGAATGGGTTTGACGATCTAAACTATAAGCAGGGATATAGTCAGGCTCAAATGAAGGAGATTATCGAATATGGGAAGCTGCGCCATATGGACGTTGTGCCATTCGTAGCTTTTTATGGTCATTTGCATGATTTATTAAAAAAGGAGCGGTATTCAAAATTGGCTATCGGCAATTTTGGTCACGAACTAGATCCTAGGAACCCGGAAGTAGGGAGAATTTTAAAAAACTGGATCAAGCAATATGTTGAGTTGTTTCCGAGTGCATTCGTTCATATTGGATTTGACGAAACATGGGAGACAAACAGATTGCGAATTGAATCTGATTCCTCTATTCATTCAGAAGAACTTTGGTTGCAGCATTTGCGCGTTATAACTGATGAGTTTAAGAGTTATGGAAAAACTGTAATGGCATGGACCGATATGACCAGTTATTACCCTGAGCTCATGAATAAATTCCCGGAAGATGTAATTCCTGTTATTTGGGAGTATTCTCCCGATACAGCTGCCTTGCACCATTATTTAGATCCCATTTTGAAAGCAGGAAAGAAATTCATCATTCAACCGGCTGTTTCCGGATGGGGGCATATTTATCCGGCTGCAGCGTACACATATGATAATATTGATTTGTGTATTCAAGAAGGTATGAAGAATAAAACAAAAGGCTTCATTACTTCGGTGTGGACGGATGCAGTAGAGCCATTCGTCCGGCCATCTTGGAGCTTTATGGCTTATGGTTGTGCTACTGCGTGGAGCGGAAAAGAGGCCAATAGGAATCAGTTTGAATCTTGTTTTGGGAAGGTATTGGTGCCCAACGCCGGAGAGGCGTTGGTAAAAGCCAATGCTTTGATGGCAGAATCTGTTGATCTGTTGTATACCTGTTTAGGAAAAAATACCGGCAATATGCCCGGCGGAACCATTATTGAGAGTTGGTCGAATCCATTCAATGAATACTACCTTAGTATTACAAAAGAGAAGGAAGCTGTTTTTCGGTTGGTTCGTTCAAAAACCGAGGAGGCCAGTGATTTATTGATTGGTGCAATAAAAAAGAGTAATGGTTGGCAGCAATCTTACCTTGAAAGTATGCGTGTAACGGCAAATCTACTTCATTATGAAGCCAGCCGTTTTTTATGGGCCCATGTAATGTGTACTAGATGGGACAAGGCAATGTTAGAGACCAAGCGCAATAGTTTTGTATTCTATGATTTGGGGTACATCTGTCATGGACTTGTGCAAGACATGATGGATGAATTGGGAACCTTAAAAGAAGACTATAAGAATGCTTGGCTTTCTGAAAACATGAACTATCGCTTGAATACTATGATGGGTCGGTTTGACGTGGAAATGGGGCTTTGGCAAAAGTTATTATTGAAAATGATCGATCATAGAATTAAACATGCAGCAGATGAAGTAAGTACGAAACCGTTTGCGCAATTGTTTAATCCCGATTTTTAACAGTTTTAAGAAGTTTCATTTCAGTGAAACCCAATGAATGCGTAAATTAGATAAGATTCAAAACTACAACTACTTAGATTGATATGAAGCCGCAGTTACATAAGTTGGTAGCAGAACCTGACTCTTCCTTCGTTTATAAAAGATGGGAATGTAATTATTTTGACAAACCTTGGCATTTTCATAAAGAATACGAGCTGACTTTAATAAAAAGATCTGAGGGAACTCGGTTTGTTGGAGATCAAGTAAGTTTATTTCAACCCAATGATCTTGTGCTTATTGGCCCCAATATTCCACACTTATATAGAAACAACGAAGAGTACCATAAAGATCCTCAGTTGGTTGCAAAGTCGATCTTTATACATTTTACAGAGGAGTTTTTAGGAAAGAATTTCTTTGATTTACCTGAGTTTAAGTTAGTAAAGCGTTTGTTGAATCGCTCCAATTTGGGATTGGTGATTCAAGGAAGTACTGCAGATTATGTAGGCGATAAATTAGAAGAAATGCAGTACGATGAGCCGGTAAAAAGATTGATGAAATTGTTGGATATTTTGATCACAATGTCTACAAGTAAAAATTTAACCAATATTTTATCGCAAGAGTTTACCGTGAATAATAACAAAGATGCGGCGAGAATAGATGTAGTATTTCAATTTATTATGAAGAATTTTAGGAATGAAATTTACATAGAGGAGATTGCTTCAAAATTGAACATGAGCGTAGGCTCTTTCTCGCGTTATTTTAAACACCATACTCGTAAAACATTTTCCAATTTTGTTACAGAGATTCGGATCAGTCACGCATGTCAAATGTTGATCGAAGATCGGCACAGTGTTTCTGAAATCAGTTATCTAACCGGATTTGAAAACCAATCAAATTTTTATCGCCATTTTAAAAAGTACACTTCTATTACTCCGAAAGAGTACAAAGCTCGGTTCTTTGGTGAAGTATAGGAATGGAAGGGGTAGACAACAGAAACGTAGAGGAGATTGAAGTTTGGGAAAGATAAAGTAGTATAAAAAAGCGGCACTTCAATTTGGCCGCTTTCTTATTAAAGGAAAAGGATTAGATCATGGTGTTAACAGTAGACCCAATATTTTCGATGGATACTTCTACTACATCGTTTGGTTTTAACCAGGGTTGTCCTGTAATTCCCATAGCAACTCCTTCGGGTGTTCCGGTGAGTATCAAGTCACCGGGTTCTAATGTAAAATGCTTAGACAGATCTTCAATGATTTCGGCCACATTAAAAATCATGTCCGCAGTATTAGAATTTTGACGCAGCTCACCGTTCACTTTCGACTGTAAAGCCAGTTGTTGGGGATCCCCAACTTCATCTGATGTAACTACATATTTTCCCAAGGGTAGAAAGTGATCCAAAGATTTGCCCATCAGCCATTGACTGGTTCTGAACTGCAGGTCACGACATGACAGGTCATTTGACACGCAATACCCTAATACATATGACAGCGCTTCTTCTTTTGAAACATTTTTCGCCTTTTTCCCGATCACAACTCCGAGTTCTACCTCATAGTCGAATTGCACGCCAACTTTGCCAAGCTCTACATCCTTGCCATAATCGACCAAGGTATTATTATATTTGGTGAATACAACAGGAATGGTTGGAATGGCCATGCCGCTTTCAATTGCATGCTTTCTATAATTGAGTCCGATGCAAATAATTTTTTGCGGGTTCGGGGTGCAGGGACCAATGGCTAGAGAAAGTTCAGTTTTGTAGAATTGTATTGGTGCATTTTGCAGCGCATAGTTCAAGGCCTCCAAGTGATGAACTGTTATCGGATTTGTAGCAAATGGTTTAAAACCATTTGCTGTGCGGTACAAGTCAATATCAAGCACTCCTTTATCTGTGGCAATACCAAGCTTCAAGGCTCCATTTTCTCTGAAATATAAAATCTTCATGAATGAAAGTTAATTAATAAGTGGCTCTTCCTCCCGACAAGTCGAATGTGAAGCCTGTAGTAAAACTGTTTTCCGGAGAAACGATGTAGGTGGCGAGATTGGCTGCTTCATCTAAAGAACCGCATCGTTTCATTGGAATTTTATCGGTCATGTATTTTACTTGAGCATCGGGCATTTTATCTACCAAAGGAGTGCGAATAACGGCAGGGGCCATGGCATTTACCGTAATGCCGGTTTCTGCGTATTCTGACCCCTGTACTTTTGCCATGCAAATTACCGCAGCTTTAGAAGTAGAATAAGCCAACATACCTGCATTGCCTTCTTTACCAGCAATGGATGCAAGATGAAGTACTCGACCATATTTTTTATCGACCATTGATGGTAATACTGCTTTCGATGTAAAGAAGCAACTCATGAAGTTTACATCAAATACTGTTTTTAGGTTGCTATAGTCAACTTCATGACTTTTAATATTTGTAATACCGGTTATGCCTACACAGTTTACCAATATTTCGATACTCCCTTCAGCTTGAAGGATGTTAGCAACTGCTTTGTTCACTGCTTCTTGATCGGTCACATCTACTCGAATAGCGGTTGCATTTGATATTGATCCAAAAAGCCCTGTTAAGTTGTCGCCATCTAAATCGAAGGCATATAATTTAACGCCTTTTTCCAGCAATTTAAAAGCGATTGCTTTGCCGATACCGGAAGCAGCTCCGGTTACGATAGCGGTTTGGTTGTTGAAAGTAACAGACATATTTGTTATATTTCTTAAAGTCAAAAAGATTATAATTCCTTGGCAAGCGCCACCACTCGTTTGTTCAGTTCAGCGATGTAGCTTTTAGAAGATGGGTCGGGATTATAACTTGCTTTACGTGCAACACTGTTTTTGAGGATGCCTCGGGCCATTAATAATTCTTTTTCGGCATAGTGGAACAGTTCCATATTTTGCAAGGAGAAAAATATCTGTGGCATTACTCTTTCAAATAAAGTGAATGCCTTATCGTGTTCATTGTTTTTTCTTAATTCAAACACCCGTTGCAAAATATCTGCAACTCCCAAACCCGGCATTACACCTGCAATTCCGAGTGGTGTAAGTTCCAACATATACAAACCACCCCATCCTTCAAATAGGCCTATTTTGCCACCTGTGAGTTTGATGATTTCTTCAAATTTAGGCGCACACAATGGCTCTTCCAGTTTCAAGTATTTGAAGTTGGGATGTTTGTCCATTAGCTTCTTTATTAATGAAGGGCTTAGCGAAGCGCCGCCGGGATTAAAGTCTTGAATCAAAACAGGCGTTTCAGGAATGGAGGAGAAGAACCCCGATAGATATTCCATTATAGATTCTTCGGGTAAGCTGAATATTCTGGGAACAGCAAGAGAAATGATGTCGGCGCCATTTCGAACATTGGCCTGTGCTAATCGGATCGCTGATTTTAACGAGGGATGGTTCGATTGGGCAACAATTTTAATTCTTCCTTTTGCTTGGTCTACCGCTATTTTAACAACTTGCAATTTCTCTTCATCGGTAAGTTTATAGAATTCACTTGCATAGGCGGGAAGGCAGGCAGCTTGAATACCGCAAGTGCAGGCAAAATCAACCAATCGTCTTAAAGCTTCTTCATCTATTTCTTCATTTTCAGTGAAAGGAGTGGGGATAATGGGAATCACTCCTGTTAACAACTCGTCTTGTAAATTCATATTTCTTATTTTATTTTATTCAAATGCTATGCTGGTTTCTTTTTATTTTCTACAATGGTTAATAAAAGCATGCTTGCTAGAACCAATATACCTCCAATGATAGCTTGCGAGCCTAGTTTTTCATGTAGCCAGATAGCGGCAATAGGCAATCCAAAAAACGTTATGAGGTAATTAGATAGGGCAACTTCGGTAGCTTCTAAGTTTTTCAGTGCAATAAAGAAAAGTACCATCGACAAGAAATTCTGGAAAAGGGTGAGTGAGCCCATTCCAATCCAGGTTTCTGTGGTGAAGGATCCAATATTTTTAAGCGTATCGTTTTCATAATACGCTACAAAAGGTGTTAGCAGTATCACTACAAACAAATAAGTATAGAACACCATTTCCATTCCGGTAAACTTAACTGCAATTTTCTTGCAACCTACATTATAATAGGCGTTCCCAATTAGGGCAAGAATGATGATTAAATTTCCCAGTGCAAACTCTGAACCTAAGTTCATTTGTTTGATGTCATTAGTTGAACAGAGCACTACTCCTATGATTGAGATGCCAAAGCAGATCCAACGAATTTTAGTCATTTTTTCTTTCAAGAGTATGAAAGCCAATACAGCCGTTAAAACGGGTAAGATCAATACCAAGATCGCTGCATTACTAGCTAAGGACATTCGAGTACCGATGGTCATCAATACTTGTGAAGGGAAGGCACCTAAAGCTGCTAATGGGAGAAAGGCTAAGATATCTTTAAGAGTACGATTGTTTTGTTTAAAGTCTTTAACAACAAAAGGAGCCAACAAAAACAGTGATAACAACATAGGCCCCCAAACAGTCATGTATGGGCCTACTTGAGCTTGCGTTAATTTGATGCTTGTGAATTGCAATGCCCACATGAGATTGCAACTAAACAACATTATCCAGGCTAGTATTCTTTTATTCATAATGGCATTTAGCTGGTGATGATGGTTCCGGTTTTAAATTGTTCCAATGCCTGCGTATCAAGTGTTACACCCAAGCCGGGTAGTTGAGGAACCATGATAGCATCGTTAATAAATTCGAGCGGTTTAACTATTAAATCGTTTACACGTACCAGTTCTCCAAATAAATCTGATGGAATTGTACAATTGATGCTTGCGGCGGCAATATGAACGCCCATGGCTTCTGAAATTCCTAAATCTACTTCTGATCCTCTCCAACAAGATTTTCCTTCCAAATAAGCAATCTCTGCCAGTAGTACCGAATTGAAGGCCGATCCATTAAAATTGTACCCGTCTACCGCATCTTCTTTTACAAAGGCAATGATGTCTCGAATATCTTGCGTATATGGTAGTGAAATATGGCGAAACAAGGGTACGTTAAGAGTTGCTTTCAAGGTTTTAAATCCCCGAAGGTCTTCGTGTAGAATTGGATCTTCCAATCCGTACATTACTTCGGGGTCAACACCTTCCATTAACCTGAGAGTAGTTTCAACATCGGTCCAACGTTGGTTGGGGTCGAGTATGATGCGAATGCCGGTACCACATTTTTCTCGAATGGCTTTGGTCCATAGTCGAACCGGGTCTTCGTCAGAGCATTTGAATTTGAAAATCTTATGGCCCTTTAACATAGCTTCGTAAGCCTTTTGGGCCGCGTCTTCGGGGTTTCTTCTTCCCGTCCAGCCATTGCAGTCTACACGATCTCGATAGGCCCCACCCAATAATTGGTGAATAGGAACATTCAATAATTTTCCAACGATATCAAGGATTGCGGTTTCAAAGGATTCGTAAATGCGTTGGTCATCAATTGGTAATCTTCTCCAGTTGAGTTTTAAAATGTCTTTTCCCGATAATGTTTGAATGGCTTCTTTAATTGTTTCAGCACTGGCAGAGCGATAAGTTTCCCCAATTCCCTGAACACCGTTTTCTAGCGTGATTCTAATAATCCATTTAGGTTGATTTGCAAATTCCGTCCAACTTTCACCGGTTAAGAATTTCTTGGCGAATGCACTGTCTTTGTCATGCACATCACTTGAGTTCAAACTTCCCGGACGAGCAGGAACCACTACTTCAATGGCTTCAATATGTTTGATGTGAGTACTCATAGGTCTCCAATGTTTTGAGGGTATTTTTCTGCCAACTTTCGGATATCGAAACTGAATTGTACAAAGAGCTCTTCCCATTTTTGAGCGGATTCTTCAGAATAAGGGTAGAAACCTTTTGCATTGGCCACGCCTTTTGCACCGCTTTCTACTAAATTGCTCATCGTTTTTGGGATATCAGAGCTATTGCAGAGTTCCGGATTTAAGTCTTTCATTACAGCCATATAAGCCGGAATGCCTGTTAGGTCCATGAAGCGGAAAGGTCCTGCGAAAGTGATCCAATAGCCCAAGTCGTTGCGCAAGGATCGATCTACATCGGCCATTGTAGCATAGCCGTTTTCAACCAGGTAGAAGGCTTCTCTAAGCATTGCGTACATGATTCTATTGGTGATAAATCCTCTGATATCTTTTCTCAGAAGCGAAGGTTCTTTGCCCCATGTTTCAGCAAGTGCTACTATTTTTTCGGCCAACATCAGATTTGAACGCTCTCCACAAATAACTTCCATGAAACGGGTAATGTGCGCAGGTTCAGCCCAATGAATGCCAAACATTCTTTCGGGATGTTTCAATCCATCTTGTAAAAAGCTTACCGGAATGGCTGATGTATTACTTCCAATAATGGCATCGGGGCTTAATACAGTTTCCAGATCTTGGTATACTTTCTTCTTTTCTGTGATGTTTTCTATGATTGACTCAATAACGATTCCATGATCTTTTAGATCTGCTACTTTATCAGTAATGGTTAATCTACTCAATACAGTTACTACAGATTCTTTTAGAATTCCCTCTTCTAGCAACTGCTCTAAAAATTCCTCGATACGCTTTTTAGCTTCTGCGGCTTTCTCTATATGGTTGGTGAGGGCGGTAACTGGGTGACCGGCAGCTAATATACAAGTGGCAATACTGCATCCCATTAATCCAAGTCCAACTGTTCCTATTTTTTGTTTAGTACTCATTTGTTCTGATAGTTCTTATTTTTTCAAAACAGCAATCGCATCAATTTCTACTTTTATTCCATCGGCTAACACCGATTGAACGGTGGTTCTAGCTGGAAGTATTCCGTTAAAGAAAGATGCGTAAGCTTTGTCGTAACGGTCGAATAAATTGATGTCTTCAAGGTGAACAGTGCATTTTACAATATCGTCGATTGTGCCTCCGGCAGCCTCCACTATTTTTTTTACATGCGAAAGCGTAAGCAAGGTTTCTTCTTCTATGGTTCCGGTGATAACAGTTCCGGTTGCGAGGTCAATAGGCCCCTGCCCACTTATGAATAGCATGTTTCCGGCTAATACCCCGGCTGAGTACGAGCCTGTATGTGATCTTTTATCGGGATGTTTGATTTCTTTTTTCATGTTATTTGCTTAGTGGTTCGTTGAACGGCCAGTTTTTAAAGGAGGATAAAAATGCAATAGTGGCTTCAATTGCTTTGTCTATTAAAAACTGCCCTTTTTCGGCTGTTCCTAGCTGAGGTTCTCCACTGCTGCCATTGCTTGAAATGAAAGCAGTTTGCTTGAATAGGGTAACTCCTTTATAAGATATATCGTCCTCCCAAGGGATGTATCCGTTTTGTTCAGGTCTATCTGCTCTTTGTACTTCATTCATGAAAACGGAACCGGGTTGCACAAATAACATCATGCTGGTTTCGTATTCGCATGCGTGGCTCAACGCAGGGCTTTCCATCGGTGCCTCTCCTGCAAAAGCCTTCCCACCCAGTTCCCAATAGGTAACCAACGCAATGTTTGGACGATGACTGGTATCGTATTTCTTGCTTAACAATGCCAATGCTTGTTTCGCCGGTGTAATATTTCCACCATGACCGTTCAAAAGAACGATTCTTGTAAACCCTGAATCAACTAAAGAACTTACAAGGTTTACCAAGACCTGCGTGTATAGGTCTGCAGTAATACTTATTGTTCCTCCAAAAGAAAGGTGATGATCACTAGAGCCATAGGGGAGTGAAGGAGCAAGAACTATATGTTCAGATAAGACTTTTTCAACTGCCTTTGCGATATGCGTTACAATGATGGTGTCTGTACCTGTTGCAAGATGAGGGCCATGTTGTTCGGTGGCACCAATAGGAATTACCACAACTTTGTTGCGCGCTTCATTCAGTGCTTTATAAGTGTTGCCGTTAAACAGCATAGTTTTGATTCTTTTAGGTCACTACATAAGACTGCTTAGCTGAAAATACTTTCATCTAAAAATGCCGGTTTGTAATGATGATCTGTAGCCCATTTAACCGCTGTTTCAATTCTTTCGAAATAGTCGGGTTGATAAGCTGCATAATCAGGATAGAAATATTGTTCATGGATCAGGAAATCGGCATAAGGTGGCGGTGTTCCTGCTTCCCGGTATGCATCGAGAAAGGGGACAATTTCATGATTCTCTTTACGGTCTAATACAATACTGCTGCGAATGAAAATGATGTCTTCGGCTTCATCTTTCCAGATGAAGCGTTTCTTCATGTGTCGACGTTTTTCAACATCGAGGTAATATGAAACCGGAGGTAGGTCATCGTCTACATTGAAATAGCCCAATTGTCCTTTATATCCAGCTGCGCGAAGTGCTCTCGAACCTTCGATGGTAACCTCTCCCCAATGCACCGTAGTTACCGGTCCCATTAGTTGGTGGCCGGCAAAACGTTTGATTTCACCCATTACGAGATCACAATCATCTTTTACGGTTTGGAAAGAAGCGTTCTTGTAAGGGGCATCAGGAAATTCTTTGTAAGCATGGAAGCTCAAGCGCAACCAATTGGAATTACGTTGCCATTCCTCTTTGAACATATCCGGAAATGCTGATAAAGTGAAGGCTGCATCTACCGATTGGTAGAACAAGTTCAAATGCACTTTAGTTCCATATCGTTTGTGAATGTTTAAAAGCCCGTTTAAGAAAGGGTTTTCAAAAATGGAATTGTAAACATTGGCATTTTGTGCGATGTCTTGTAAGAAGCGTATATTATCATCGATGGATAATCGATAGCCGCCTGCAAATTTTTTCGACCAATATACATTGACAGTTGCTTCTTCACCGGTTCTATGGTTTTTTACTGTTACCGTATTATGATAGTTGGTAAGCAACAACGGCGCCGTGAAGATGCCATCTTTCTGATCCGCTGATTGTCCGTTTACAGTGATTTGGTCGCTTGGGTCTGCCGCTATTTTTGCAAACACTTGCAGCCCTTCATTTGTGATGGTACCATCGAGTACATGCAGTATATCACCGTTTATTGGGAAAAGAAGATTCATCGATTTATAGTTGTTTTAATACTAGCTTCAAAAATACCATCGAACAGTGTCTATGATATTTTCACTAGATAAAAATATTGAATGACCTAAATGGAATAGTGTAATAATCCTCTGAAAGTGTATACTTTTTTAACATGTGATTTTTTCGCCGATTTTACTGTAGTGAATAGCGGGAGAAATATCGATGATTAGATAATTTATTCAAAAGTCGCTTCATCATAGAACCCGCTCCCGTTAAGCTTTTATGAATTTTAAGGCGAACGATTGTTCTTGTTTTTAAATAAGAATGTTTGAACGAACATTGAGTATTCTTTCTCCATAAGATAGGCAATCTTCACCTTTATTCCATTTTAAATATGTTGGAATATTGGAGTAAATACAGTGTTGACTTCTATAATGAACAATGGAGGCAGCATATCTTCAAATCGATCTTTTCGTAGATAAAGTACAAACGGCTATTTTTTATGAAGTATGGCGGTTATGATTTTTTGATACGCTATTGCATAATGCATCATACCCAAATCATTTGGATGAATTTGATCAACAATGGAATCTTCGGTTAAATTGAGGCCTTTTTTTGTGAGTAAATAGAGGTGGGTAATTCCTTGTTGTTGTAGCATTTTAAACGTTTGATGCAATACTGAATTGATCCGTTTTTGAGTGATATGGTTTGCGGCATTTGAAGTTTCGTCTCCAAATCCTAAATGATCTACCAAAAGAATCGGAGTATGGGGTTTCTTGAGCTTCAGAAGCTTTACTGCTTTGAAGATTTTAGCTTTAAGTTCTTCGTTTTTGACTGCCGCTAAATTTGGCATGCAGTCTAAAATGTAGAGCGCAGCGTCTTTTTCCGCCATCAATTCAATGATCTCCGGTTCAAGTTTGCCATTTCCTGAAAAGCCAAGATTAATGATTTCTTTGCCCAATTTTCTGCCGAGTATGGCAGTCCATGCCATGCCTGCTCTGCTGGCACAGGCTCCTTGTGCAATGGATGTACCAAATACAACAATTGGATTGCTTGCTGTATTCATATGTGGTAACAACGAATATGACTTAGGAATTCCAATTTGCAACCATTGGATGCTATTGTAAAGTGGCAAATAAAGCTTGTACTTTTTTATTGCCTTGCCTTCATTTAGATTGGTAAAATTAAATTGAATCGTATCAGCAAAGCTGTATTTCGCTACAACCCTTGTCCATGCTCCGTTTAAGGCAATTTCATATAGATCTATTCCGCTCACACCCATCGCAGGCATATGAGGAAATTGTAATTGATCTTTTACGGTGTACTGTATTTTAATTGAAGGAGCATTGGTGCTGAAATTTAGAATGATTCCGGCATTTTGTTGCCCTAAAAAGTATACATCCGAATTAGTAATCGATTGCATGCGCTCCGGCAATCGAGCATAGAAGTTTTTACTTTCATTAGGCCAGGCCTGCCCCTCGGGTGTATAAGCAGGAGTTCTAGCCGGATTCCACCATTGGAGGCTGTCGGAAGACTGGGCCCAGGTGTTCATTTGAGGTAAAAAAAGCAGTAGTAAAATGGCAAACTTTGCTCGTTTCATTTTATTGAATTGGTGGTTGAATGGGTGGTGCAGCAATAATTTACTTGAATTGAAGTCAATACACAAATCTATTGTGATATTGATAAACGAAATGTGACTAAATTCTCCACTTTTATATTCTTTTTATACTTGCTCTAGCTTATGGTTTGTTCAGTAGAATGCATTTGTTTCTATGATTTGAACACAAGTTAGAAAACCTCTTTTTCATAAGTAAAGTACTGAGTGAATGAAACAGCTACTAACGCCAGGAAACTGTTGCCATCATTGAATTTCATGCGAGAAACTTTAATGATAATGGAAGTAGAACAGGTATCAACTTTGTTGCGAGCGATCTGATTGAATAGGTAGCGCTTCTTTCCTTTTTTAACCTTTATGGTTTAAGGCTTTTTCTATTATGTTAAAAAAGTACACAAATTCAGCGGATTTATGAAAAAACTGCATTTTATTGGTTGGTAGATTTGACCAATACCAACCAGATAACGTACGGCTATATGAAAAAACTGTTTCTTACCTCCGGAATAGTGTCATTGATTTTTTTGAGTGCTGTGATGCTATCGTGGAATACAGCCAGCAACAAACCAAAAGCACTATTTGATGGTAAGACCTTGAAAGGCTGGAAGCAAATAGTAGGCAGCGCTCAGTTTAAAGTGGAAGATGGAGCAATTGTGGGCACATCTGTTGTTGACACGGCCAATTCATTTCTTGTAACGGAAAAGGAATATGCAGATTTTATTTTAGAATTGGAGGTTAAGATAGAAAGCAATTTGAGCAATTCAGGAATTCAAACACGCAGCCATTTCGGCGGTGTGGCTCATGTGAATAAAGTATACGGGAGGCAATGTGAGATCGACCCTTCGGGGCGTTCGTGGACAGGGGGCATTTACGATGAAGATAGAAGGGAGTGGCTTTATTCTTTGGAACGGAATCCTGCCGCCAAAAAAGCATTCAAAGTGGGAGTTTACAATCATATTAAAATTGAGTGCATAGGTAATGAGACCAAAACATGGGTGAATAATGTACCGGTTGCAATTGTAATTGATAGTTTGGATCGTCAAGGCTTTATTGGCTTGCAAGTTCACGCTGTACATAAAAAAGAAGAAGCCGGTTTGAGGGTTTGGTTCAAGAACATTCAATTGTACACTACGGATTTGAAGAAGCAATCATTTCCTTCAAACATTCCTGTGGTGAATTTGATAAACGGGCATGGTAAGTAGTGAATAAAGCTGAAATTGAAAGCGTACTTAACGATTGAACACAATGATATGACTACTTCAAGAAGAAAATTTGTAAGAAATACAGCAATGACAGCCGCCGCAACTTGGGCTGGTGCATGGTCGCTTAACGCCTCAAGCTATCGTCGCATCCTTGGAGCGAATGATCGCGTTCGAGTTGGCGTAGTAGGCTATTCAGACCGGTTTAGGTATGCTCATTTACCGAGCTTCATGCAGCATTGTAAAGACTTAAATTTTGAGATAGTAGGAGTATCGGACCTTTGGAAGTTGCGGCGCGAGGAAGGGGTAGCGTTCTTGAAGTCAAAATTTAATACACCTATTACAGGCTATCGAAATAACGATGAGTTGTATTCTACTAAATTGGTAGATGCTGTATTTATTAGTACCCCCGATTTTCAGCATGCTCTTCATACAGTTGAAGCCGTTCATGCGGGCTGCGATGTGTATTGTGAAAAACCATTTGCAGAAACCATGGAAGACGCACGGCTGGCACTGAAAACAGTAAAAGCATCGGATCGAGTAATTCAAATTGGTTCGCAGCGAAGAAGCGGTAAAAATTATATTGCTGCAGAACGATACATAAAATCGGGAAAATTTGGCGCCATCAATATGGTGGAATTGAATTGGAATGTTAATCAGCCGGGCAGATGGCGACGACCTGCTTTAGTTGCCAAGTGTAAGCAGGAAGATTTAGACTGGAAACGTTTCTTGCTCAATCGTCCTTATGTAAATTTCGACCCACGTAAATATTTAGAGTATCGATTGTTCTGGCCCTATTCTTCCGGTCAGCCCGGTCAATGGATGAGTCATCAAATTGATACGGTACATTGGTACAGTGGATTCAATCATCCAAGATCTGTTATCGCAAATGGGGGAATTTATAATTGGAATGATGGAAGAACAAATTGGGATACTACAACCGCAGTATTCGATTACGGACCTTCTGATGGTAAAGGTGGATTTCAAGTAGTGTTCTCTTCACGTATGGGAAATGGAGATGAAATTACCACAGAAATTTACTATTCTCAAGGGGGGGAATTGAATTTAAACACCAATAAAATATCGCCGAGAGGTGGCCTTACAGCCGCTTTTGCAAAAGAAATGGATATGAAGCCTTTCTTACTACCTGAGGAAGATTTAGTAGACAGCTCTGCAAAAATAGAAGTGAGTGCAATGGCAGGTGGCGACGAATATACTTCTGCGCATGTAAGAAATTGGATGGAATGTATTAGAAGTAGAAGGCAAACCAATGCACCGGTAGAAGTTGGCTATTATCATTCTATCGCTAATATAATGGTGAATGCTTCAGTGCATACAGGCCAAAAAGCAACTTTCGATGAACGTACACAAGAAGTGATGGTTGGTGGAAAACCGTTTAAATATTAGTTCGAGTGACCGCTTAATAAAAGATGTATGAGTAATTCAAGAAGATCGTTTTTAAAAAAATCCGGACTCACTGGAATGGGATTAACTGCCGGAATGTTCGCTGCATTTGCCAGCGATGAGGATGCATTGGATCAAATAAAAGAACAAGCGCAAAGAAATCCTGCTCCAATTTTTAACATGAGTGGCTACGCAGCTCCAAAATTGGAAAAAGTACGGTTAGGTGTTGTAGGCGTGGGCAACCGAGGATTTGATGCCGTAGCGAGAATGAGTAAAATTGAAGGGGTCGAAATTAAAGCACTCTGTGACCTTCGTCCAGAACGATTAAAACTAGCCAAAGACCTGGTTACTCCATTGGGTCACAAACCCGATCTGTACCATACAGATCCGGAAGCCTGGAAGAAATTATGCGAACGTAAAGATCTAGACTTGATCTATATATTAACACCATGGGCCCTGCATACGCCTATCGCCGTTTTTTCAATGGAACACAATAAACACGTATGTGTAGAAGTACCTGCGGGTAAATCGCTGGAGGAGTTGTGGAGTTTAGTGCTCACTTCAGAGCGTACGCAAAAGCACTGCATGATGGTGGAGAACTGTTGTTATGATTTTTTTGAAATGACCACTTTGAACATGGCACGTCAAGGTTTTTTTGGTGATATCATTCATTGCGAGGGCTCTTATATACACAATCTAACAGAATACATGTTCTCAAAAGAGCATTTTTATCAAATGTGGGAGCTGAAAGAAGCCTTTCAACGAAAAGGCAATTTGTATCCAACGCACGGACTCGGCCCTTTATGCCAAGTGATGAATATCAATAGAGGCGATGCCATGGATTTTCTGGTTTCTGTATCCTCCAATGATTTTGTGTTAGGTCCAATGGCAAAGAGCTTGGCTTCAAAGGACTCGTTTTATAAGCCATTTGAAGGGAAATCCTACAATGGAAACATGAATACCAGTACAATTAAAACCAAAAAGGGAAAGACCTTAATGGTTCAATTTGATGTTTCTTCGCCACGTCCTTACACGCGTATTCAATTGGTAAGTGGTACAAAGGCTGTGGCATTGAAGTATCCCGAGCCTGGTCGTTATGCAACGTCACATGAATGGATGACCGAAAACGAAGTCAAAGAATTGGAAGAAAAATACAAGCCTGCAATTGTGAAGAAAATAGGTGAGGTAGCGAAACAAGTAGGAGGGCATGGCGGAATGGATTTCTTTATGGATTGGAGAACCATAGATTGTTTGCGAAATGGATTGCCGCTTGATCAAGATGTATACGATGCTGCACTTTGGTCTTCAATTTCACCATTGTCTGTTTGGTCGGTTGCCAATCAATCTACCTCTATTAAAGTCCCCGATTTTACCAGGGGACATTGGAAAAGCAATTCTCCGGTTGATATCTCACTTTCAAAAGGAGGCACTACAGGGGTGCTTGTGTAATCAAAAAAATAAATGGCATGAGTAGCTTTTATAATAGAAGAGGTTTTTTCAAAACTGCTGTAGCAGGTACTTCGGCATTGGGCATTTTGCAACATGCAAATGGAATGGTAGAGAAGAAGCCTGCTGCCCAGCATATGTTGGAGGGAATTCCCGCCGGAGGCCGAGTGGGTATCATTGGATTGGATACTTCTCACAGCACAGCATTTGTGGAAGAGTTAAATGCTGCTCAACCCGACCCAGCATATGGCGGTTACAGAATTGTAGCAGCTTTCCCGCAAGGAAGTAAAACCATCAAAAGTAGTTACGAACGCATTCCATCCTATATTGAAGAAGTAAAAAAATACGGAGTAGAAATAGTGGGTTCCATAGACGAGCTCCTTTCTAAAGTGGATGTAGTAATGCTTGAAACAAATGATGGGAAACCCCATTTGGAACAGGCATTGAAAGTATTCAAATCGGGTAAAAAAGTGTTCATCGATAAGCCGGTGGCGGCTTCTCTATCCGATGTACTGTCTGTTTACGAGGCGGCCCAGCATTATAAAGTACCTGTTTTTTCTTCGTCCTCATTGCGCTACAATGAATTTGTTCAGGAAACAGCTTCCGGCGAACGTGTGGGTAAAGTATTAGGAGCAGACACTTTTAGCCCAAGCACTCTTGAGCCCAGTCATCCCGATTTTTTTTGGTATGGCATTCATGGTATTGAAATGATGTTTTCCCTTTTAGGCAAAGGATGCGCTTCTGTTTCCAGAACCTATACCGAAAATACCGATTTAGTGGTTGGTGTTTGGAACGATGGAAGAATCGGTTCCTTTAGAGGAACAAGAAACGGAGCCAACGAATATGGTGCAATTGCATTTGGCGAAAAGGGTATACAAAAAATTGGTCCTTATTCAGGATATGAAGCTTTGCTTAAAAAAATAATTCAGTTTTTCCAAACCGGTATTGCTCCTGTAACAGCGGAGGAAACGATTGAGATTTACGCGTTCATGGAGGCCGCCCATGAAAGTAGAAGAAAGGGAGGAATAGCTGTTTCGCCGCGTACCGTGTTAGACAAAGCAAAAAAAACGATCAAAAGAAATTGGTAAGAATATATCTCTCATCCGAAAACAACGACTATGGATCAGGAACAAGCTTTCAATGCAAGAAGACATTTTATCAAACTGACCGGGCTTACTACCGCCGGAATATTATTGAGTCCCTCTAATACCTTTTCGATGAATATTGGGAGTGATGATGCTTTTAAACCGGCAATCTTGGGAGGTGCACCAATTCGAAGTAAGCCTTGGCCTGAATGGCCCATATGGAATGTTGAAACCGATGAGAAATTAGTTGTCGACAATCTTCGCAGCGGAGTTTGGTCGAGAGCTGCTTTAGTGAAGGAGTTTGAAGAGAAATGGGCGAAGGAAATTGGTACTAAAAGAAGTTTAAGTGTAGTAAATGGTACCAATGCGCTTATTGTTTCTTTAATGCAGTCAAATATTGGTGCCGGTGATGAGGTGATTATTCCTGTTTACACTTTTATTGCGACAGCGGCAGCTGTATTAGCCACCGGTGCAATCCCCATTTTTGTAGATGTGGATCCCGAAACTTTTCAGATTGATCCGAAAAAGATTGAGGCGAAAATCACTTCTAAAACAAAAGCCATCGTTCCGGTGCATATTTTAGGAATGCCTGCAGATATGGCAAGTATCATGAAAATTGCCAAGAAGCATCAATTATTGGTGATAGAAGACGCTTGTCAAGCGCATTTGGCAGAAATCAATCATCAAAGGGTTGGAAGTTTTGGAGATGCAGGGTGCTTTAGTTTTCAAAATTCCAAAAATTTAGCCATTGGTGAGGGCGGAGCCATTACAAGTAATAATGACGCTTTGATGGATCGTTGTTATTCTTACCACAACTATGGAAATCCTTATGGAGCCATGGTGGGAAATGTAAGCGCAGGTACGCTGATCCCAGGAAACAAACTTCGCTGGACGGAGTACCAAGCGGCTATTGGGTTAGTTCAATTAAAGCGCTTGCAAGCTCAAACGGATAAGCGTCATGAAAATGCCACTTATCTCCGCTCTAAAATTATGAGTATACCCGGAATTACACCCTATCGACTGTACGAGAATGTTACTAAAGCCGCTTTTCACTTGTTTGCGTTTCGATATAATAAAAACGAGTTTAAAGGGTTGTCGCGCCCCGATTTTGTGAAAGCTATGAAAGCTGAAGGAATTCCGGTAATGGAAGGCTATGCCCCACTTAACAAAATGCCTTATCTGGCGAATGCTTTCCAGTCGAAGAACTATCGTAAAATGTATACAGCTAAAGAACTGGATATAAATGTGTATAACAAGCGAAACGAATGTCCTGTTAATGATAAGCTATGCAACGAAGAAGCATTATGGATATTCCATTCCACTTTGTTAACAGAGAAAGAAGATATGAATGATATCTACAACGCTTTGGAGAAAGTTCATGCCAACGCTGAGGCAATTAAAAAATCAATTAAATAGAAATTTCTGAATAGATGAAAAAGACGATCGTATTAATGGCTCTTGGTCTGGTTCTAAGTGTAGGTAGTATGGCGCAAGGTAAATTGCCTGCAAAAACGTATAATTCCGGATTCTCTATCGCACACGATACTTACAATGCCATTTCAGTTGCCAGTGATGGGAATGTTTACTATGTACTGAGCTCTCAGTCGATCGATACAGGGGGTATTATGTACAGCTTTAATCCGAAGACCGGAAAAGTGAAGCTAGTAGGAGATTTAACGGAGGCTTGTGGTGAAAAAGGGCTTAAAACCATTTCGCAGGGCAAGAGCCATGTTAAGTTTGTAGAGTCGAAAGGTAAATTGTATTTCGGTACACACGTAGGATATTACAGTATGGTAGACGGGATGGAGAAAATGGGTATCCCTCCTGCAGGATACAAAGAATATCCCGGAGGTCATTTTCTTTCGTACGATCTAAAAACTGCAAAATTCGAAGATTTAGGCTTGGCTCCGAGGAAAGAAGGAATTCTTACCATGAGTATGGATACCGCTAGGGGTATGATGTATGCTATTACGTGGCCTACAGGTTATTTTATTACTTGCGACGTAAAGAGCAAAATAGTTCGTGAAATTGAGCCTGTTTCAGGTGAAGGGGAAGATGGGAGAGGCGCTGCATTCAGAACGCTCTGTAGAGCAATTGCCATTGATCCTACTACCGGTAATGCTTACATGACGAATTCGGAGGGTGCGATCTTAAAGTACACTCCGGGAGCATCACGTTTAGTAAGAATAGATGAAGACATGAAGAAAGATTACTTTGGCCTATACGATCCATCGTCACCGGGGCATATGGGTTACAATTGGCGCCAGATTGTTTGGAGCCCTGTAGCAAAAGCCTTTTTCGGAGTACACGGAAACTCCGGTTATTTGTTCAAGTTTGATCCCAAAGATGAACGCATCACCGTACTAGATCGAATCACTTCTCAGCCTTCCAAAGAAACGGGAATGTTCGACCAGTTCAGCTACGGATATCTGGGCTTTATTTTCGGACCCGATAATAAAACACTGCACTACCTAACCGGTGGGCCGGTAATTGTGAATGGTAAGCGTGTAAAAGGAAAAGACAAAACCGCCATGGGTGAAGCGAAAGGGCTGGAAGATTTACATTTGGTAACCTACAATGTGATGACCCATCATTACGTAGACAATGGAGCTATTTTTTATTCCAATGGAGATCGTCCCCTTTATGTTAACTCCATAGCGGTAGGGAAAGATGGTACAATTTATACTTTGGCAAGAATAACTGAAAATGGACATACTCGTACCGATTTGGTCAGCATCGCTTCTCCTTTAAAAAAATAAATCGACTGAAATGACTCAGTTTCGTAGACTATTTTGTGTTTTATTTTTTGCACTCTTGCTACAATCGGCAGTAGCAAATGCCGGATTGAAGGCAGGCGTTGCAAAAGTGGACATTACTCCGCAAGTGCCGGCATGGATCAATGGCTATGCCAGTCGTACATCACCGGCAACGGGCGTTTTACAGCCCATTTGGGCGAAAGCGCTGGTGATTGAAGAAAGTAACGATGCAAGAATCATTATTGTAACAGTTGATATTCTCGGATTGTCGAAAGAAATTGTTCAGGACGTATTCTCAGCGGCCCAGAAAAAATATGGAATTCGACGTTCACAGTTATTGCTTAATTCTTCGCATACGCATTCGGCACCCATTGTTTGGCCTTGTGTTGATGCTATTTATGATTTTGGGTTGGAAGACCAAGCCAAAATTGCATCGTATGATCAAGAGCTGACTCAGAAAATAGTGTCGGTAATTGATGCAGCCATGAAAGATCTAAGTGAAGTGCAGTTGTTTAGTGGACATGGTTCAGCTGATTTTGCTATTAATAGAAGAAAAGAATTCAACCCAAACGGCCCGGTAGATCATGATGTTCCGGTTTTAAAGGTGATGGATCGAAAAGGATTGATGAAAGCTGTACTTTTTGGGTATGCATGCCACAATACAACATTGGTAGACGATAATTTTCGGATAAACGGTGATTATGCAGGCTTTGCACAGGCAAAACTAGAAAAAGACAACCCCGGTACTACTGCTCTTTTTTTGATGGGTTGCGGGGGGGATCAAAATCCATCGCCACGCGGGAAAGTGGAATATGTGAATCAGCATGGTACTACACTAGCAACAGCAGTCCAAAAAGTGCTGACAACAACATTAAAGAAAGTAGAAGCTCCCATAAGGACTGATTTTAATCCCGTGTATCTCGCCTTTCAAAATTTTGATTTGGCTTCGTACCAGAAAGATATCAAAGGAAGCAATCCTTTTCTACAACGTCGTGCTAAGTTGATGTTAGAAGCATATAATAAGGGATGGTCAGTCGACAGATTGCAGTACTCTATTCAAGTGGTTCGATTCAATACAGACTTAACTATTATTGGACTTGCAGATGAAGTGGTTGTGGATTATTCCCTTTTATTTAAGAAAATGTTTCCCAAAGAAAATCTATATGTGGCAGGATACTGCAGTGAAGTTACTTGCTATATACCTTCTAAGCGTGTGTTAAAAGAAGGTGGATACGAAGGAGGGGAGAGTATGATATATTATGGTATGCCTGGGCCTTTCGCCGATGATGTTGAAGACCGCATCGTAAAAGCAGTAAGCATAGCGATGAAGAATGTGGGTGTAGTAGCTTCCCAGGTTACTACGAAGTCTGAGGCTAATATAGAGCAGGGTTTAAAAGGGACCCTTGCTACCTATGCTTTTCCGCCAAAAACAAAAACAGGTGCAGTAGACTATGTAACCTTGATTCAACAATTGAAAGACATCAAAGCAAACACCTATCATTGGTTGAGTTGGGGCTCCGGTTCCGATTTGAACGCTTTCAAAAAATTCCTGCCTCTTGCAAAAACAGCGAATATTAAAGTATGGATTACGCTTATTCCGCCTTCGGAGGCACCCCCATTTCAAAAGGATTTTTCTGAACCCTTTAAACTAGATTTTGAAAAATGGGGAACAACATTGGCTCAGCTTAGTAAGCAATACTCCAATTTTGTGGCTTGGAGTATCGACGACTTTGTTCACAATTTGAGCTTTTTTACACCATCCTATATGGAGAATGTTATTGCTAAAACGAAAGCTATCAATCCAAATTTCGCTTTTATACCTTGCGCCTATTATGATCAGGTAACGGCTCAGTTTGCGAATGATTATGGTAAATATTTGGATGGAATCTTGTTTCCCTATCGAAATGAATCGGTGGCGTATAATTTAGATAATGCGTCTTTTGTTGAGAAAGAAATTACTGAAATGCGCCAACTATTTCGTCCGGGCTTCCTAATATTCTTAGATGTATATGCAACCGGGCATAGCGGGATAGGAGAGTCAACACCCGCTTATGTAAAAGAAGTGATTGATCGGGGTAGAAGATCAGCGGATGGTGTATTGATTTACTGTCATCAAGATCCGGTTAAATTTCCTGAGAAATATTTAGTAGTGAAAGAAGCGTTTTCAGCTGCTAGAAAATAACAAACTTACCATATGTTGCAGGCGAGTGCCTTAAGTAAAAAAGATACGATTGTTTCGATGATCCTCATTGGGGTCTTATTTTTCGTTTTTGGTTTCGTAACATGGGTAAATGCAATTCTCATTCCTTATTTTAAAATTGCTTGTGAACTCAATAATCTTGAATCCTATTTTGTTGCCTTCGCTTTTTACATTTCTTATCTAGTACTTGCAATACCCGCTTCTTTTGTATTAAGAAAATACGGATTTAAAAAAGGCATGATGCTCGGCTTTTTCTTTATGGCAGCAGGCGCGTTTACTTTTATTGTTGCGGCAATAGACAGACAATATTCAGTTTTTTTAGCGGGGCTTTTTTTAATAGGAACCGGATTAACCATTTTGCAAACTGCTGCCAATCCTTATGTAACAGTGTTAGGCGCGAAGGAACGTGCTGCGCAACGAATCAGTATTGTTGGGATATGCAATAAAGGCGCAGGAATTATTGCACCATTACTATTTGCAGCAGTCATCCTGCGTTCTGATGATGCAAGTTTATTCGCCAGAATCCCACAAATGGGAGCGGAAGAACGTGAGATTGTTTTAGACGGCTTAATTCGAAGAGTGATGGTTCCGTATGCCTTGGTAGGAACCGTGTTGGTAATATTGGGCTTGATGGTTCGGTTTTCGCCATTGCCTGAAATAGATACGGAGAAAGAAGATGAAACCGAGGCTGCTGTGAATGCTGATAAAAAGAGTATTGTGGAATTTCCGCATTTGATTTTGGGTGCTATTGCAATTTTTTTGCATGTTGGAACTCAGGTAGTTGCGGTGGATACGGTGATCGGATATGCGGCCTCCATGAATATTCAATTAACTGAAGCTAAAGTTTTTCCTTCTTATATTTTAACTACTACCATAGTAGGATATATCACAGGTATCATTTGTATTCCGAGATTTTTTTCTCAAACGAGTGCCTTGAAAATATGTACAAGTTTGGGAACAGTATTAAGTGTTCTAATTGTATTGGCAGAAGGTACAGTTACTTGGTTGGGTCATACCAGTGATATTAGTTTGATTTTTTTGGTGCTATTAGGCTTGGCCAATTCATTGATTTGGGCAGGCATCTGGCCATTGGCCTTGAACGGATTAGGGCGATTTACAAAGGTAGGGGCCTCCTTATTAGTTATGGGGCTTTGTGGTAATGCCATGTTGCCTTTGGTTTATGGTTACTTCGCAGATCAGTCGAGTCACCGATTAGCTTATTGGGTTCTCCTACCTTGTTACTTGTATTTGCTTTTTTATGCATTCAAAGGACATAAGATTCGAACTTGGAAGCATCGCTCCCTTCCACTAGAATTAGTCAATAAATAATTTGAAATGATTGGAACAACGTTAGCGGGTATGATGAAAGTTAAAATATATGGAACTCGTAAAAAAATGGGTTATGCTGCTGCATCCATGGTTGCAGAACGTATTAGAAACTTACTGCAACAACAAGAAGTGGTGAACATCGTTTTTGCAGCCGCTCCTTCGCAATTGGAAATGCTAGAGGCTTTGAGGAAAGAAGTTGTTGACTGGGAACGAGTGAATGCATTTCACATGGATGAATACATTGGATTGCCTGCGGGTGCGGTTCAAAGTTTTGGATTTTTTTTGAAGAAGGAGCTTTTTTCTCAGCTGCCCTTTAGAAATGTTTTTTATATTAATGGCGCATGCAGTGATCCGCAATCAGAATGTGAACGATATTCGCAGTTGTTGGAAGCTTTTCCAACAGACATCGTATGCATGGGCATTGGAGAGAATGGACATTTGGCCTTTAATGATCCTCCCGTAGCGAATTTTAAGGACCCTGTTAGGGTGAAGATTGTTACATTAGACAATGAATGCCGCCAGCAACAAGTTAATGATGGTTGTTTTCCTAGTTTAGATACGGTACCCGAAAAAGCGATCACACTCACAATTCCGGCTTTAATGGCGGCTGCATATATTAGTTGTGTTGTACCGGGAGAGCGGAAAGCGCAAGCTGTTTACAATACGATGTACGAAAATATTGATACTAGATTTCCTTCAACTGTATTGAGGGAGCACGCCAAGGTAATTTTGTTTTTAGACGAGGCCTCTGCAGCTAAAACAACTTTTATTAAAACAGTTTAAAATTGATTTTAGGTGAAAAACTGGTTCGGAACTTTTAAATGGAGCTTTTGCTTACTAATTGGGGTCATTTCATTTTGTACGAATGCAATGTCCCAAGGTAAAACAAGAATTGTGAAATTGATTACGCTGGATCCAGCACATTTTCATGCGGCATTGATTCAAAAGTCGGCGTACCCAGGGGTAGACTCTACCGTTTATGTTTATGCGCCAGCCAATAGCCAGGCCTTGAAGAATCATCTTTCCCTAATTGAAGGATACAATAAACGTGACAATCGACCAACAAACTGGAATGAAATCGTATACACCGGAAGCGATTATTTTGAGCGAATGTTGAATGAGCGAAAAGGAAATGTAGTTGTGCTCGCGGGAAACAATAAGCTTAAAACCACATATATTTCAAAGGCGGTTGAGGCGAGGATTAATGTGTTTTCCGACAAACCGATGGCCATAAATTCAGCCGGTTTTGAATTGTTAAAAAAGACCTTTGTTCAAGCCGAGCAAAAATCAGTTCTGTTACTGGATATTATGACGGAACGCTACCAGGCCAGTAATGCTTTGCAAAAGGAATTAATGCAATTTCCGGAGTTGTTTGGCACCCTTCTGAAAGGGAGTATTGATCAACCGGCGGTTGAAATGGAAAGTGTTCATCACTTTTTCAAAACTGTTTCAGGGAAACCACTCCAGCGTCCGGAATGGTATTTTGATGTGGAACAGCAAGGAGAAGGGATCGTTGATGTAAGTACACATTTAGTTGATTTGGTTCAATGGCAATGCTTCTACAATCAGCCCCTGGAATACAAAAAAGATATTCAAATACTTAATGCAAAAAGATGGCCTACCGTAATCTCAAAGGAACAATTCACCAAAGTAACAGGAGAAAATTCCTTTCCTGATTATTTGCAAAAAGATATTAAAGCAGGGGCATTGAATGTTTATTCGAATGGTGAAATGATCTATAAAATTAAAGGAGTAGTGGTGAAACTCGCTGCTATCTGGAATTATGAGGCACCTACAGGAGCCGGGGATACTCACTACTCGATCATTAGAGGAACCAAAGCAAATTTAGTGATTCGACAAGGAGCCGAACAAAACTTCCAACCCGAGTTATTCATTGAACCAATAACGATAAGCGAAAGCTATAGAAAGAACTTGGAACTCGTGATAGAAAAATTGGCAAGCAAGTATCCGGGAATAGGATTGGAAAAAACAGACAAAGGATGGCGCATTTTAATTCCATCATCTTTGCAATTAGATCATGAAACCACTTTTTCGAAAGTTGTATTGAAGTATATAGATTATTTGAACAAGAATTCTGTTCCTAAGTGGGAAAAGCAAGCGCTGTTGGCTAAGTATTTTACTACCACTGAAGCGCTGAAATGGGCACTCAAATTGAATCCTTAGTCATGTCGAAAATCAACATCATCAATGGTACCGTAATTTCTGAGCACGGATTGATTCCTGGAGGTCAAGTAATTGTCGACAATGGTAAAATCAGCGCGGTAAACTCAATTGCAGAACCTGTTTTGGATGCGCAAACAATTGATGCAAGTGGATTGTACGTAAGTCCTGGGTTTATCGATATTCATGTTCACGGTGGCGCAGGATTCGATTTTATGGATGGAACCGAAGAGGCATTTTTAGCCATTGCAGAATTGCACGCTCAGTTTGGAACAACTGCGATGCTTCCTACCACATTGTCAGGGTCTAAAGAAGAGTTATTGGACACGCTCAACGCTTATCGGAATGCATCAAAAATGAACAAGAAAGGAGCTTCTTTTATCGGATTGCACTTGGAAGGCCCCTATTTTGCGATGAGTCAGCGCGGAGCACAAGATCCCCAATTCATACGTGATCCGAATCCGATCGAGTACAAAGAAATACTAGCGTTGGGGCCCTTTATTAAACGTTGGAGTGCAGCACCTGAATTGGAAGGCGCTTTAGAATTTGGCCGGTTTTTAGTGTCAAAAGGTGTTTTACCCTCTATGGCGCATACTGATGCCATATATGAAGAAGCAGTTGAAGCATTTAAGAATGGGTATTCGCTTGCTACACATTTTTATTCAGCCATGTCGGGTGTTACAAGAAGAAATGCATTTCGTTATGCAGGTGTAATTGAAGCCGGATATATGATTGATGAAATGGATGTAGAAATCATTGCCGATGGTGTTCATTTGCCGGAGCCATTACTCAGAATGGTTGTTAAATTCAAAGATCCATCGAGAATAATTTTGATTACCGATGCCATGCGAGCTGCAGGATTGAATACTACCGAATCTATTCTTGGTAGTATTAAAAATGGGATGCATGTATTAATAGAAGACGGTGTTGCCAAACTGCCAGATCGTTCAGCATTTGCAGGAAGTGTAGCTACTGCAGATCGATTGGTGCGAACCATGCTATCTAAAACAAGTCTTGATCTTGTGTCTGTTGTAAAGATGATAACAGAGAACCCTGCTCGTGTAATGAATGTTTTGCACTCCAAAGGCAGTTTAAAGGAAGGAAAAGATGCCGATATTGTACTTTTCGATGACACAATTTCGATAAAAGCTACCTTCGTTGAAGGGAGATTGATCTACTCCAAATAAGCTAATTAAATTGATTGAACATGTCTGAATTGTTTTCACTTAAGGGAAAACTTATTGTAGTGACCGGAGCTACCGGAATTTTGGGAAAAGAGTTTGTGAAATCCATTGCTGAGGCCGGTGGCATCGTTGGTGTTTTGGGTAGGAACAAGGAAGTGGCGGAGCAACGGGTTGCTGAAGTTAAATCCCGTGGGGGAGAAGCTTTTACACTTGTTGCTGATGTTCTAAAAGAAGAGCAACTGAAAGACGCAAGAGATTTTGTGATAGATAATTATGGCCGTATCGACGGACTCGTGAACGCTGCCGGTGGGAATCAACCCGCAGCAGTTGTTCAACCACAGCAAGATGTTTTTCAATTAAACATGGAAGCCTTGCAACAAGTAATGCAGTTGAATTTGTTTGGGACATTATTGCCTACTCAAATATTTGGAGAGTCCATCAAAAATTCGGGAGGAGGAAGTATAGTAAATATCTCTTCGGTATCTGCACATCAAGCCTTAACACGGGTATTGGGGTATAGTTTGTCGAAGGCAGCGATTGATTGTTATACCCGTTGGTTTGCAACTGAACTTGCGGCTCGATATGGAGATGCTATACGAATGAATGCCATCATGCCGGGTTTCTTTTTGACTGAACAAAATAAAACTCTTCTAACCAATACAGATGGAAGTTATACCGAACGAGCCAATAAGATCATTGCCAATACTCCTTTTAATAGATTAGGGAATCCAACAGAATTGGTTGGTGCGCTGATCTGGTTATTGAGTGATGCCTCAAAATTCGTAACTGGGACCGTAGTTGCGGTAGATGGAGGTTTTACTGCTTTTACAGGAGTATAAAAAAAAAGAGGGAAGAATCCCTCCTTTTACGTATAGAATATATATGAGAAAACTACTTGGGTTGCACAACTGCATAGATTTCCACTCCAGTTAAATCTACATTTAAGGTTGTTTTGTTCGCAGCATATTGGGCTACACGCACAGTTCTTTTCTCTGCTTTTAGCTCAGGGCTCATCGCGGTCATTTCCGGTATAGAAAAGCGACTCGTATTGATTTCGTATTGAAGCTGATTATTAGTTATTGGACTTTTCAGGTCTTTCATAAGCGGTATGTCCGACAAATCTTTTACATTGTCTGCAACAGCTTCCAGCGAAGTATTCATGAAATGCAGAACCGGTTTTTTATTGAAGAAACGCAGTTTTACTGACCATCTTGGATCACCTGACACCTGTTTTATAACCGGGTGAAAGATGCCGGCTTGAATCATTTTTTTCAAAGGCTCACCATTTATTGACGAGTCAATGATGCGAAGGTTTTTGTATTTTGCTCCGATCAATTCTTTTGACAGGGGAGATTTTCTAACGAATCCTTTTTCATCATGTGTTCCAAAAGGCAATGCCATCCAAGCTTTTCCACCTTTACTTAAATAGGATTTTAGTGCAATGAATTGTTGATCGGAAACACATCCCACTCCGTCCAATACCATGGGAGTATCAGATTGCTGCAGTTGATTGGCATCAGCCAATTCTTCGGATCTTACAAAGCGATAGCCAACATTGTTTCTAACAAGTTGTATGCTCCAGTTTTTGGAACGGTCCCAATGCTCATTCCCTTTTTCATCTCGCCAACCATTTTCTCTGCAGTAATAATTGTTTACGACTCTAATTTCAACTAAATCAGATCCTTCTCTAAAGTACCAATCGCTGTGCTTTTTTTCCCAATTGTTAGAAGCACTGATCGCATCTTCTGCTTCTAAGGCATTTTTAGGATCTTCCTCCAAACGTCCATTCAGGGTACTGCTCCAATTCGAAACTCCCCAAAATCTTCCTAAAGCCCAACCCATATACGCACCTTTTTCAAACAGTGCATAACTCAAGGCGATGGCAGGTGCATTGTTCCTTTTTTCCGCAATGTCCTTTTGATGCATAGCTTCCGCATCCATTTGCACCCAATCGGCATTAAGAATATTGGTTCCTACATTTTCCAACATGAAAATATCTAAATAGGGCGCCATTTTTTCTAGATCTAATGCTACAGCATTTAAGACGATTGGGCCTGTGTTCGAGCAACAAGTCATCAACGGCTTTTCTCCCAAAATTTCTTTGATCATTTTAATGTGATCGCGGACTGAATCGGATTTCATTCTCAGCCAATCGCGGTAGGCGGGATTGGCGTAGTTGCCCCATTCGAGATTGGTCTTATTAGTCATATCACCAAAGAAGGCTTTGTCCCCAAATGAAGGGATTTCGTGTCCATAATCCCTTTTAAATCGCTCTCTACAGTACTGACAACCACAAGTAGTGTTTCCCGGATACGAGCACATATCGTCTACTTCCACTCCATCGAATGGAACATCCGAAAAGAGTCTTCGCAAATATTTTGCGTGCATCTCAAGAAACTTGGGATTGTTATGACAGAAAGCTTCGTATTGGTATTGACTTGCATAACCTCTGCTGCCGTCTCTTAGATCAACTTCACAAATTTCTTGAAAATACACCCCTTCGTATTGTGCGAATTTTGCCGCTTTTTGATCGGGGAATAGCAATACAGCCAAACGCTCATATTTATGGATGAATTTGAAATCGGCTTCAGAACGTGGTCTTGAAACATGATTACACGAATAGTGATCCATAAACCGAACTCCATTTTTGTGTAGTTCTTCTATTACTGTTGAATAATACCCATGCAATTGAGAGAAATAGTTGGAAAAATCGAATCGGTTATGAAATCCAAAATTGATTGCAGTATCAATTCCTGCTTTTGCAAATGCTTCTGCTCTTCTTTTTATTTTATCGATTACCTGTTTTTGTGGCCATTGAATATCCTCCAATGCACACCACCAGCTCGCTGCTCTATTCGGTACAAAACCGGCAGTTGTGAATGCATTTGTATTTTGAATGGGCTGTGGATCTAATGGAGGGTAATACATTGCAGACAACGTATTTGATAGACTGAGTCCGGTGCCTGCCAGCGCGGTCAACTTTAAAAACTGTCTTCTGTTAGAAGCTTCACTCATAGCAAGTTTTTTGAATCGGTTTACCCAAATCTAACCGATCAAATCATGCATGTTCTCCAATATTAAGCTCAATGTGTATATTTTTTTAACCAATTTCGAAATTTGCTGTCGGTAATTTGGTGCTTAAAGTAGACTACCCAAGAATAAGCTCTGGGAGCTTGCTTAAATCAATCTCCAACAAACAACCAAACTCTCTCGCGAAATCTACCGATACACGTGCATGCACAGCTCCTTGCTTGTCGAGAAAGCGCTGTTTGCCTTTGATTGCAAAAACGCCTTCGTGCCAGATATTGGCATGAATGTAAAGTCCTTTATTGGCCGGTACTAGAAAACAGATGAAGTTTTCCGGTTGAATATCGTCGCCGGGTAATGCTACCGGTACTAAATAGGGTTGATCTTGAAGTGGAAAAAACAATTGTCCTCCATCGGGGTGGTAGTTCGCATGCCAAAGTAAAATGGATTGGGGTGTTTCAGAATGATCTTCTTTGCATGCTTCCGGTAACTTCGCATAGCCAAGTATGTAATGTCCGCCTACTGCTTCATTTTTTCCATACAATAAATCGCCTTTCCATTCACTACTGAAAATACCTTCTTTGGTGCCACCTTCATCCCCCGAATCTGTGTCCACCGGGCGCCAGCCTTGTGCCGGCCATCGAGTAATCTCAATTTTACAAGCATTTGCTTCTGAAATAAGTTGACCATAGCCTTTTACGCTTTCCTCAGTAGCTACAACTATTGGAATTTGAAACTTTTGTAGGTTGTGAGGCAAATTAGGTTGTAAGTAGTTTGGGTTGGCGTTCATTTTTAATGCAAACTACCAATTAGTGATAACCGCTAGATGATCAATTTATTAAGAAATTGTTTTCAAATTATTGGATTTAATGGTTGAGCATTGAAAATGTAGGGACAACTTTATTAAAAAATTTAAAAATGCCGCGGTTTACAAGGGATATATAAAGACCTTATTGATACAATCTTAACCTGTTATTGTCTTATTTGGACCTTTATATACTTACTAAGGGTAAATTCCTGTTTCTTGTAATTGCAATTATTAAACCAACGGAGTACTTTTCGGTCTCAAGAACGAACGGTACTTTTTAAACTGATCCCTTACCTATGAAACAAGTATTTACCTGCTTATTTCTTATTGTTTCCTCCTTCGTTTTCGGACAAACTTCGCCGAATAGTACCTGGTCTGTGAAATTTTCCAATGCCATGGTTGCTCGTTATCAGCCAAACATCAATAATTTAACCAGCAAAGGATGGGAGTATTCCAATACCATTATCACACATGGTATGGAGAAAGTGTACAATCAAGTCACCGATTCTACCAAGTATCTCAACTACATTCAAACATACGTAGATGCCTATGTGAATTCATCGGGTGTGATCAGTGCTACCGTCAATAGTTTAGACAGAACACATCCGGGTATTTCATTATTGTTTTTGTATGAGAAGACCGGTGCTACAAAATATAGAACAGCAGCGCAAACACTTCGCAATATGTATGTGGGCGCTTCTGCAACTTATCCCAAAACCGCTACCGGAGGTATTTTCTGGCATAAGAACAATGGTTCTTACAATAATATTATTTTGATCGATGGTATTTATATGTTGCATCCTTTTCTTGCCAAGTACGGCTCTCTGTTTAGTGATGCCGCCGCTATTGATACCGCCGTTAATCAAACACTTTATATCTACAATCAGCTCTACGATCCAACTACAAAACTGATCAAGCATGCGTGGAATTCTACCAAAACAGAAACTTGGGCGAACGCCACTACCGGAAATTCACCGAGCGTTTGGTCTAGAGGCATGGGATGGTTTTGCATGGCTTTGGTAGATATTATGAAGTATGTTCCTAGTGGTCACTCAAAGAGAGCACAATTAATTACTGCTATTTCGAACCTGGCACAAGGCATTCAAACCTATCAAGATGCAACAACCGGAATGTGGTACCAAGTTGTTGATAAGGGAAGTAGTTTGTCTGGCAACTATTTGGAAACCACCGGATCAGCCATGTTTGTGTACATGTTGAAAGTGGCATCCGATAGTGGCTGGATCAGCAATTCCTACAATACAGTAGCTACAAAGGCATGGAATTATATGAAGAACACCTCTAACGGAGTGATCGATGTTTATTCGGATACTTATCCGCGTATCAATGATTTTGCTCCTGCCATGAGTGTACAAAGTTCAGATGCCAATTATGTGCAAGCTTCATTACAAGGAGTTTCTACACCGGGTACAACGCATCCACATGGATATGCTGCTATTTTAATGGCGGCTTCTGTTATGGAGTTTCCATTGAGTTCATCCTTGCCCATCCATTTTGTAAGTTTTACTGCGCAACAAAAGTCAGGGTCTGTAAAACTGTCCTGGGAAAATGGCGATGATTCGCAAGTAGAATACTACGAAATACAACGTTCAAACAATGCTATTAAGTTTGAAACCATTGGAAGCCTTCCATCTAATAAAGGATCGATCTACCAATTTGCAGATCCGAATCCGCTTAAGGGTACCGTTTATTATCGAATTAGAACGGTTGGGTTGGTAGAAAAAGAGGTTTATAGTAAAACCATTAGTGTACGCGCAACTACAAGTGGTTCCGGAGCTTTGGCCGTGTATCCGAATCCAACACAAAATGGTCAATTGCAGTTTGTTTGGTCGCCCGAAACAGAAGGAACCTATCAAATTGTATTGGTAAATGCACTTGGACTAGCAGTGAAGCAAGAATGGGTTTCCGGAGCAGAAGGAGTGAAGTCGGAATTGTGGGATGTATCGCGTTTGGCAAAAGGTGCTTATTTTTTAACCGTAAGAAAGAATCATTCAACTATAGATCGTAAGACCGTAATTATTTCAAGATGATGAAGTGAAGAAAGGAATCGTTACACTTCTAATCAACAACCCTATGAAGTCGATTATTAAAAAAGTCGTTTATGTGATTGCTCTAGTGGCGGTCCAGAAAGCGCAAGCTCAAATTTGTACGAACAATACAGATACCCTGTATAGTTTGAATTCCATTTCGGGTAGTGGATCCGGACAAATTATAGCGATCAATAAAAACAACGCAGGCACAGCTACTATAGGTTCTCCGGCGTCGTCTTCTGCCAATGCTAATGGCTTGGGCTATAGTACCTTGGACGGGAAGTTTTATTTCTTCAATCAAACCGGGTCTGGTACAACCGAGTTTATTTCCTACAACCCGATATCAGGAACAAAAGTAAGTTTAGCAATACCTAGCTCGCCTGCTATTCCTACCGGTCAAAAAATACGGTCCGGAGCGGTAAGTAATAATGGCTTGGGATACTATACTATTTATCCGGGAGCCACCACTGCGCAAGGATATCCTACTACCAATCCGGCTTTTTATTACTATAGTATTGGTGGGAACACGTGGACTTTATTAACGCAATCCTTTAAGGACGCATCCGGCAATACTGTTGCCGAGATCAAAAATCTCAACTCGGGGGATATGGCATTTGATGGAAGCGGAAATTTGTGGATGCTGGTTTCGAACTCCGCAAACTATGCACTCTACAGAATTAAAGCTCCTTTGCCTACTACTGCTGTTGCCAGTGTTACTGTTGATACAATTCTGTCATCAAGAGCAACACCGGGCGGTGTAAGTTTTACAGGAATTGCCTTTAACTCTGTTGGAGATTTGTTTCTTTCAACCGGTTCCTATACAGTAGCACCGGGCGTGGCCGGTAATAACCAATTGTATCGAATGGTAACGCCCTCTACCCCGTTAACAACTATAGGTACCCTTCCAAACGGCTACGGCGATGATCTCACTTCCTGCGCTTTACCACTGGGTGTATTAAGCGGAAACTATATTCAATTGAAACTACAAGCAAGTTCCGATGCCATCAATGTGCAATGGAATGTGGGTGACGAAAGCTTGATAAGCCGCTATGAACTTGAATACAGTAATGATGGGATCAACTGGAATAAAATATACAGCACATCAAAAGCAGAAGGATACTATACTTATAAACATGTTGGATTCAAATCGGGATACGATTTCTACCGCGTGAAAGAAGTGCTGGTTTCGGGTAATGCAGTTTATTCTGAAATACAAAAAGTGTATTTGCCATTGGTGAAGTCTATTACTGTTGGACCCAACCCTGTTCATGATCTTTTGCAAGTAAATACTGAAGGCTATTCGGATATTCGATCTTATAAAATTCTCAATCAAACCGGACAAACGATTAAGTCTGGAAGATTGCAAGAAGGCAGCACTCAGATCAATTGCTCGTCTTTAACGAAAGGTATGTATTTTGTTCAAATTATTAATACTGATGGACTGTCTATAGGTTCATATAAAATTGTGAAACTATAGATAGGATACAGAAAGTCTTCGATGGGTAGTCTGGAGTATAA
Source organism: Endoryza foliicola (assembly GCF_050589245.1). Taxonomy (NCBI): domain Bacteria; kingdom Pseudomonadati; phylum Bacteroidota; class Chitinophagia; order Chitinophagales; family Chitinophagaceae; genus Endoryza; species Endoryza foliicola. The sequence goes on from NZ_JBOBEW010000004.1 coordinate 286,664, forward strand.
GTTTTAGTTTTGAAGCACTAAATACCAGACTCACTCACTTGAAGAAATTTGATGCACTTACGGGAATCAGAGCCATAGCAGCCTGCATGGTTTTCTTGTATCACAATCGAAAGTATTGGCGCGATCAGTTGCATCCGGAACTGTTGCGTTTGATCAACGAAATGAATACTGGGGTAAGCTTATTTTTTGTATTGAGCGGTTTTTTAATTGCTTATACCTATCAATCGAAACCGGCAGCATCTCTCAAAGACTACTCTCGCTATTTACTTCAACGCGTTGCTCGAATTTACCTCATTTATGTTTTGATCTTGATTGCCTACTATTGTGATCCTGGCTTTGGAAAGGGAGAAGCCACTTGGCTTACGTTTAGTTTGGTGCACGGACTTTCGAGTCAGTATAATTTGTATGGATTAGGACAGGCCTGGTCGTTGACTGTTGAAATGTGTTTTTATATAATGGCTCCATTTATGGTGCTATGGTTGCAAAAGAGCCGTTGGCTTTTTGTTCTTGGAATTGTATTGATTGTGCTAACCATGGCAGGAATAGGGTATTCATTGGATCATACCAGCTTACGAAAAGATCATTTTCTATGGCCGCTCGATTTTCTAGCCAATGGAACCTTAGCCGGATATATAGCTGAGTTCTCTATCGGGATTCTATTGGCTGCTTATTTGAGAAGCGTTGAAACTCCAAAGCCATTGAAGTTGAAAAACAGTTCTATTCTACTTTTTCTTGCTTTGTTTGCTTGGCTCTATTTTATTGGGTTGTTTCAATCCAATGTGTATGATCATGGCACAGCACATTGGCCAGGTAAATTGATGTTGAGTATTGGCTTTAGTTCAACTGCGGCCTTACTGTTCTACAGTTTGATTACAACCGATTCGTGGTTTTCTCGTTTTCTTTCAAGTAAACCGATGATTCTATTGGGAAATGCTTCGTTTGTATTTTATCTGGTTCATATCAGCTATGTCAACCTAAAGATCAGATCATGGTTCTTGCTTCCTGATCGAAACTTTGTAGTACTCTGGCTGCTTTCGATCGTATTGTATCTTTTTATTGAAAAGCCGTTTTATGGTTTTGTGCGGAAGCGGATTAAGAATGAAACAGCCGGGAGTAATTAATAATTAACAATTAATAATTAATAATTAATAATGAAACAGCCGGCAGTCAGGTTGATTGGAAATCGGGTTTTAATCTGTGGCAATCTGTTATAATCTGCGGGATTTGTGGTCAAGAAAGGAAGGTTGCTACAGCCTCTCTTTGTGTACCTTTTCTCTCTTCTCTAACCTTTGCGAATTCCAAGCAGCGCAGCTGCACAAAACTTAAAAACTTAAAAACTCAAAAACTCAAAACTTGATCTAAAGGTTATCTGTGGTTTCAAAAACCCTTCGCGACATCTCCGCACGCTTTGCGGTGAACTTCGAAACTTAAACACGAAGCAATGATAATACATCGATATCAAAAATCATTCTTCATAACGAACTACAATCACTTCCCCATAACCAACCGAATACAAACTAAAAGCCTCCGCCAATGCAGTACCATTCACTGCCGTCAGTATCGAACGAATGACACCGGCATGTGTGAATACCGCAATTTTATTGGCTGACTCAGGCAAATCATCCAGAAACGACAAAGCCCTTACATGCAGGTCCATATTGCTTTCCCCATTCGGAGTTCGCTTGTTCACAAAATCTTCCATCCAAGGTTGTAAGTCGGCTTGATTGATCTCATTCCAGGCTATCAATTCCCAATCTCCAAAATGCAATTCTTTCAGTCGTTGCTCAAGTCGCACTTGCAACAACGGGTATTGCAAACTTTGGATATGATCGGCTAAGTGGCGACAACGTTTTAAGGGGCTACTGTAAATAATGTCAATATCATCCGGTAATTGATCAATGATACCGGATACGCTCATTCGAAATTCTTCCGGTTTAATATCGATATCGGCTTGCCCATAGCAAATTCCTTTTTCTATTGCAGGTTCTGTATGTCGTACTAAATAAATTTCCATAGCATAAAGGCATTGAGGTAAAAGCAAAGCTCTGCCACTTGTTGAATGGCGCCTAGGCAATCGCCGGTGTATCCACCGATCCATTTAATAAAGTATCGACGCAAATACAAGGTTGATAAAATTGGTAGGAGTACAGATAGCAGTAAAGCAGGACGATTAAACAAAGCCAAAGGTAGCACCCCAAAAATCACTGCTTTCCAAATCTCACTCTTCGTAATACTCTTTGCTAAGGGTTTTGCCTTTGCAACTTCATTTTCTCGAACATATTGCGAAGTACTGACCATAATAATGGGGCATAGCCTTGAGAACACATGACCGGTGAAAATTAGGATCAGTATCGAAGGATAATTAACCGAATTGAGAACAGAAAATTTTAAGAGAAACAAACAGATCAGTCCAATAGTGCCATAAGCCCCCATTCTACTGTCTTTCATGATGTCCAGTATCTTCTCTTTGGTCCAACCTCCACCAAAACCATCACACATATCTGCAAAACCGTCTTCATGGAAAGCGCCTGTTGTTAAAATAGAAGCGATGAAACTAATGGCGACTGCAATGCTGTGATTGAACAAATTATTTGCAATATAGAAACTGAGGACTGCAATTCCCCCTACAATCCAGCCTACAAAAGGAAAATAGCCGGTGGCCTTGTTAAGTAGCTCGGGGTTGTGATCGATGTTTTTCGGCACCGGTATTCGGGTGTAAAACATCAAAGCAGTGAAGAAAATTTGCAACTCTCTTTTAAGCATGGTATTGATTTTATAGAGCCAAACTATTGGTTTATGCTCCCAAAGCCATCACATCTTCTAAGCTCGCCATTTCATTTAACATGATTACTGCAGACTTAATCAACGGCATAGCAAGAGCGGCCCCGGTTCCTTCACCCAAACGCATTCCCAAGTTCAGTAAAGCTTGTTGATCTAAATAATTCAACATCTTTCCATGCCCTTTTTCTCCGCTGCAATGGGCGAATATACAGGATTCAAGAATAGCCGGATTGATAGCATGTGCCAATAATAAGGCTGCGGTGCTGATGAACCCATCAACAACAATGGTGGCTTTTCGATCGTAAGCTTCGAGATAGGCGCCTGTCATCATGGCTATTTCAAAACCACCCACTGCCGACAGTATTTGATATGCGTCTTTAGACTGCAATGCCTCTCGATGCATTGCAGCTACTTGTGTTAAAATAGTTTTCTTAATAGCCAACTGTTCCTCGCTGCTCCCTGTTCCTTTACCAATACATTCGTCTAATGGTATTTCGGTAACGGCGTTCATGATCAATGCAGCACTCGAGCTATTTGAAATCCCCATTTCTCCAAAACCTATCAAATTGCATCCGCTCTTAATGATGGATGCGGTTATTTGCTGACCTGTTTTGATGGCTTGATTTACTTCCAATAGGCTCATAGCCGGGGCCTCTAGATAACAAGCTGTACCGAAGCCAATTTTAGCATCGATAAAGAGAGAAGAAGATTTTAAGTTGCTTAGATCTGCATTTACACCGGCATCTACCACAACCAAAGTGATTTGATTGCTTTTGCAGAAACTGTTGATAGCGGCACCTCCTTGACTAAAATTGCGCACCATAAGAGCCGTGATTGACTGTGGATAGGGATTGACCAATCCTTTGGTGGCAATGCCATGATCTCCTGCAAACACTACAATCGTAGGATTCTGAATTACCGGATGCTCAGTACCTTGTACCATCGCTACTTTATGTGCGATGGATTCCAGCATTCCAAGAGAACCCGGCGGTTTGGCTTTGTTGTCTATTTTTCTTTGAACGCGATTCAATAATGTTGACATGCTCATTTCTTTTTTTCAATTTCGATAAACCAAAACCCCTTGGTACCTATATCGGGAATAGGAGTAGGGTGATCATTGGCGCGAAGTTCCAATGCCTTATAGGTTTTCTCTTTTGATTCAATAGGGATTAGCTGACTAAAAATCGGGCCTTTAAAACAGAAGCTATGAAATTCGCCATTTTCGCCACAGGGATCTACGTTTTCGGGAAGGTCTTCTATGAATTGGTGATCGATTGTTCTTCCAACCCACGATTCATTCAAATACCCGTCGTTGATACAACAGATCATTGTTTCGAATCCTGAACTTAGAAAATCTTGCACCAATTGATGCGTATCTTTTTTCCACAAAGGGAAAAGACAACTCATGCCAATGCTTGCCATTTTTTCTTCCCTATAACTGCGAAGGTCTTCCAAAAAAATATCTCCAAAGGCGATGGTGTTAATTCCTCTTGCTTTCAGCAACAAGAGTGCTTCGTTCATAGCTTTTTCATAGGATTGATTGTCGGCTTCGTATACATACACTTTTATCAATGGAAGTCCAATGGCAGCAGCCTGTGCTTCAATCAATTCTTCTTTTACGCCGTGCATCGACAAGCGTTTGAAATTGCCATTGATAGTGCTTAATAAATAGGCAACTTCGTATTGTTCGCTTTGTTGCAATTGATACAAGGCATAGGAGCTGTCCTTCCCTCCACTCCAAGCTAATGCGATTTTTTCTTTTTGAAGGTTGGTTGAAGCTATGGTCATGTTTACTATAGATTTCACTAGTAGATTATAAAATGTTGTTCACTGCAGAGTGCGCCAAGACCGCTGAGAAGTCGCGAAGCCCTCATCTTCACCTATCCTTTAATCTTTTAATCCTGATCCTTTTTTTACCGCAGCGTCCTTCGACAAGCTCAGGAACCAGCGCAGCGATCGCAGCGAAAACGCAGCGAAAAACTCAAACCTCTGTGCCTCCTTGGTTTTTATTCCACTGCGGTGTGGCTTTTCGTCCATAAGTAAACAACTTTTCGGAAATCGATCCCTTTCAAAAAAGAAGCACAGTTGATCACTGTGCTCTTTCTTAGAATTTATTGTGCTAATGCGTTTGCTTGCTTTGTTTCACGTTTGCTGTACCATTCGAAGATGCCGAACATAATACCGCTACAGGCCAATGTGCCCATCAAGAAGTTCTTCATAAAGGGAAATCCTTGCACATAGGTTTGAAGCAAACCGGCCCAATCTCTCGATAATGGTTGCATGGTACGTAAGTCGATACCACCGCCTAACCATACACTAAAATCTGCGATGGCCCAATGCGTAAGGCTGGCAACAATTGCTGCTGAGAGAACGCGGGTTATTGTTACTTTAGTGATCATCCATTTGCCAATAAAGCTGATGAGTAAAAATCCCGCGTAGATATAATACCATCCGCCATACAGAATTCCGTATTTGCCATGAAACACAAAATACTGAATCAACAGATCACTGATTAGCAGCGTAAGCAAAGGAAAAAGCATAGCTTTCCACGATTTACTGAAATAAGCGCCACCAAACAATCCCATAGCTCCAATAGGGGTGAAATTGCTGATCGGAGTCATTTGAGCTGAATTCGGAATTCTAATTGCAGCTACGGCCAACATAATTATGACTAGCACTACGAGTTTTGGGTTTATTTTTTGAATCGACATACACGAACGTTTTATATTAGAAATTTACTTGAATACCGGTCATGAAATTACGGGCACGGGTATTATATCCTACCACATCAAAATAGGTTTGATTGGTAAGGTTCTTCAGGTCTACAAATAGCTGTCCGTATTTGAAGATTTTATAGGATGCGTATAGGTCTACTGTGTAGTAAGCGGGCATGGTATTGGGTCCTAGATCGTATGGACCTTTTAAGCGAGTGCCTACAAAACGAACACTAGCCATGGTAGTTAGGTTCTTTATTGGCATCACTGTAACTTGCGAATTCAAACTTAAATTAGGACGACGGTAGAGATTCTTTGTTTTGGTTCCTTCGCTTACACCTTCACCATCTACATAGGTGATATTGGTGGTCCAAAATCCTTTCTTTCCAAAACTGATGGTGCTTTCTACTTCTACTCCATAATCGTGCTGTTTGTCGCGATTGATATAATAGCTAGCATAGGTATTTGGATCTGTATAGAAAATGATCAAGTTCTTAATGTCTCTAACGAAACCGATCATTCGGAAACTTGCTTTTCTATTGGCTTCTCTGTATTGAAAACCAAATTCATAGTTGTTACTGGTTTCCGGCTTCAAATTTTTATTGCCGTATTCGCTGTAAAGTTGGTAGAGCGAAGGGGTTTTGAATCCGGAGCTGATGTTCACCAAAGCCGTTACTTCATCGGTTAATTTGAAAGAAGGGTTGATGCTAAAAGTGGTATTGTTTCCATAGATAGAATGATTGTTAAAACGGAGCCCGGCTTCTAAGTTGAAACCTGTTTTGGTGTTCCAGATTGCTGAAGCATACACTGCGGTATTGCTCATTTTCGTAGAATCTTTTCCTAGAGGCACACTGTTATACGGACCGAAGCTACTGATGCTTTTGTAGTATTGGTCGGTATTTTGGGCGAGGTATTGGACACCGGAAACCAAGGTAAGACTTGGAGCCAATTTCAGTGAACCAAACAAGTCGGTGATGCTGCTATGGCTCTTGTACGATTGTTCTGCCCATTTCGCAAAGCCGCCAATGTTTGCACTATCATCGAGCATAAAGCGCGAAGTATAGTTGAAGCTTTGTTGAAATTGCAAAGAACCTTTTTTACCGGTGTATTGAGAGGAAAGGGTATTCAACCAGTTGGTAGCAGTTAGATTGTAATCTTTGTCGTCTTTGAAGGCCCCTGCGTCTAGTCCAGCTTTGTATTTACTGTAGTTGCTGGTATACTTGATGCTCCAGTTGGGATTGATTTGATAGCCAACGGAGGCGATGAGGTTGTGTTGATCGAATCCATCTTTATCAAAGTTCTTAGTGCCTGTGCTGTCGTAAGCAGAGGAAAAGCCTTTGCTATTGGTGAAGCTGTATTGTGCACTGTACAAGAATTTATTGGCAGCGCCTTGAACACCGACATTAGCACGGAAGGTATTGTAGGAGCCGTATTGGAGTCCGGCGTTACCTCCCAATTTTTTGCCTCCTGCTTTTTTAGTAATGATATTGATCACTCCGGCAACGGCATCGCTTCCCCATAAAGTGGATTGGGCTCCTTTAAGAATTTCTATGCGTTCAATTTGATAGGCATTCAAGGAGTTGATGTCGAAACTATTGTTTATGAGAGAAGCATCACCTACAGGTACACCATCGATAAGGAATAAAACATTCCCGGTAGAAGAGCCTCTGAAATAGAGATCCTGATTGGTTCCCATGGCATTGTTGGCTCCAACGATGAAGATACCTGTTTGTTGATTGAGAATTTCGCCAACGGTTTTGTCGGCATTGCGTTCCAAAGTAGCGCGATCGATAACGGAGATCACTTTTCCGGTTTGCGATTGTTTTTGTTCGATGCGAGCGGCGGTAACTACTACTTCATCGAGGCTTTTGGTTCGGCTACTGTCTTGTGCCGAGAGGTGACTGCAATACAAGAGCGCAGCCACTAAAAACGCATTTTTTTTCATGTAGAAAAAGATGTTTTGAGTGACTGCTTCCGAGAAATAAAAAGATAGAAATATAATGCGAGACGGAGCCATTACACTTCCTGCCTTTCACCCGAAAGCAATGAAAATTGTTAACTGAGTTTGGCAGGTCTTCTGGCTTGCCGCCTTTTAAACGTCCTTCCCATTCTATTCAGAACAGTGGATGCAGTGTTTAAAAGTGTGTACGAAGTACAGCGGTTTTACAGCTACGGGGATAGCGCCGGATTTACACCGGACTTCCCTTTTAATTCCGGACATGAGATCCGGAAACCAAATTCGGTACAAAACTATACGAATTGTTCGATGAATGGCGCAGGAGTTTTCAACAGCTTCCTGTATGTTTGTTGAAAGCGGCTGAAAATCAAGCCAATTCAAGGTATGGAGTTTACAAATTTTTGGAATAATTATTCATTTGCAGTTGATTATTATGTAGGGGCACCCCTTACGCAAGCCATGGTAGATCAGGTTGAATCTGAAACGGGATACAAACTACCGGCATCGTATATCAATTTATTGCAATCTCAAAATGGAGGTGCTCCGTTTAAATGTAATATTCGAACAAAGGAGCCCAATTCTTGGTCGCACAATCGAGTGAGCATCGTAGGTATCTTAGGTATTGATCCCGAGCAATCGAACTCAGTAATTGGACAAACAGGTACTGCGTTCATGGTAGAGGAGTGGGGCTATCCGGAAATTGGTTTGTATATCTGCGACACGCCAACGGCGGGCCATCACATTGTAATGTTGGATTACAGAGAATGCGGAAAGCAAGGCGAACCTAAAGTTGTTTTTGTAGATCAAGAAATCGATTATAAAGTAACCGTAATTGCAAATGACTTTGCAAGTTTTCTCGCTGCATTGGAGCCGGATGAAGCATTTGAAGAAGGCGATAAAGTAATTGACGAGGCATTGGCAAAATTGGAAACATTGAGCTATGCTGTTCCTTGGAAGAACTTGTTATCGGCGGCTCAATTTGAATTTGCGGGAGTATTGTTTAAGAAGATCATTGCATCCTCGATAGTAGCGAATGATGGAAAAGTGATAGTAGAGGGTGGTTCATTTGTTTTATTTGATTTTTGTGCACAGGTTGTTTTCGATTCTCACAAAGTAAAATCTTCCGAAGAACTCATCTCCCTTTTAAGAGCCGCTGCCATTGAAGATTGGACCGGCCCTGAATTTTTCGAAGCCATTCTCAACTGGTGGAATCAAATGATAACCGAGAAGAAGATCATAAAGGGATTTTGGGGTGGGTATAGGTTTAGTGAGCTTGCAATTTCCGAACTTAAAAAACAACTTCATTATTACTAATGCTATTTCTTATGAATACTAGACTCATTTTTTTTAGTTTTCTTTTTCTTGTCTCTATAGCTACAAGAGCACAGTCTTCTCAATCCAAACCCCTCACCATCGGTTCTACTGAAACTTTCAACTCCTCTTTCCTCAAAGAACCTCGCTCCATCAACGTCTATGTACCCGTTGGATACAACCCAAAGGATACCGTTACTTATCCGGTTGTATACGTTTTAGACGGCGGACTCGATGAAGATTTCCTGCACATCGCAGGCATCTATCAGTTCAATAGTTTTGAATGGATCAATTTGGTGCCGAAATCAATTGTTGTGGGGATTGTGAATACCGCCCGTCGCCGCGATATGACTTTTCCCGTTTCAAATAAAGAAGCCTACAAACGCTTTGAACCCCTCGGTGGCTCCGAGGCCTTCATGAACTATATCGAGAAAGAAGTGATCCCTTTTGTAGGGTCTCACTATAAGACCAATAGCTACAAAACAATCGTTGGGCAATCATTGGCCGGACTCTTTGCGACAGAAGTATTGCTAAAACGACCCACTCTTTTTAATGAATACATCATTGTGAGTCCCAGCATTTGGTGGAATGATGGTTCTTTGTTGAATGAGTCGATAGAAGCTTTTTCAAAAGCCAATCAATTAAAGATCTATATCGGAGTAGGGAAAGAAGGACTGGCTCCCATCAAAGAACCGCATGTGATGGAAGTGGATGCCAATCTCTTAGTAGAGAAATTAAAAGCTGCAAAAAATTCAACACATAAAATTGTATTCGATTACCTGCCGAATGAAACTCATGCTACTGTTACGCATCAGGCGGTTTTTAATGCATTGCGATTATTACATTGATTACGTAAATTGATCTTACTTTAACTTAAATCTAGTTGTATGCGATTTACTGTTTTATTCGCGCTAATATTAATCAACGTTTCATCTGTTGCTCAACCAAGTTCTTTCCCTGAAAGATGTATCGGTCTGTGGAAGGGTGCCATAGATATTTATTCAAAGGGAGTATTAAAGCAACAAATTCCGGTGACTTTTACTGTGGCATATATCAATGATTCGTTAGGATATACTTGGAAAATGGAGTACCAAACAGGGGAGAAGCCTATGGCCAAAGACTACCGATTGGTGTATGAAAAATCATCCAATCGATTTGTGGTGGATGAAGGTGATGGCATCAAGCTTTATGAATATCCGGTTCAAAATAAAATGTATTCGATGTTTGAAGTGTCGGGATCAGTGCTTACTGCGTCATATGAATTGGTTGGAGAGCAGTTGATCTTTGAAGTTACTTCGGGGAAGAAATTTGAAACGGTGAACGGAGTATCGAATTACTCGGTAGATGGGGTGCAGCGGGTGGTACTGAAGAGAGTTAAGTAGGTTCATCGCGGAGGGAAATGAGGGCTGAAGTTCTTGAAGTCGTCATTTTTTTGATGTTGCTGCTTATTCGAGTTTTTACTCTACCGCAAAGTAAAGAAGAACGCAACGGCGCGCAACGGTTTATAAAGGCTATTACGTTATGCATCTTTGCGAACTTTGTTTCGTTGCGGTAGCGTAAACTTTCACACCTTAAGACTTTTGATAAAAACAAAACAATCAATCTTTCAAAAGTCACAACCAATAACACTCTCCGCGTCTCTCATTCACTCCTTCCCTCCGCGATGATCTGTCCCTCCAATAAAAACTGCTATTCATTTCTTTGCGTACCGTTGCGCTCTTCGTTACTTTGCGGTAGCGTAAACTGTTCGATTATCAGCGTAATCAAAATCTACAAGTACTCTCCGAATTAAAAGTTCCAATATTCTCCGCGTTTCTCATTCTCTCCTTCCCTCCGCGATGAACCTTCCCTCCTCGATGATCAACTTTTATAATTTTTTATTAATAAATTCTTTCCACCAGATGCCCTAACTTTCCGCTTCAATTCTACATCATGAAGCGTTTATTGATTGCATTGGCAAGTACATTCATTGCATTTTATGGAAACTCTCAATCCGGTATTTCCATCATTCCGCAACCCAATACCCTTACTCCGGGCACCGGAACCTTTGTATCAAATGCATCCACTACCATTTACTTCGATCCCGCTTTCGAAACCGAAGCGCAACTGCTCAAGCAATGGTTTCCGAAATCAAAATTGGTTCAGTCTTCCAAGTCCGATGATGCCACCAACGCCATCGTTCTTAAATTGATTTATACTATCAGAGCCGATAATGGCTATTCCCTCCTCATCAACCCCAAACAAATAAAGATCACTGCAAGCTCTTCAGAAGGAGTATTCTATGCCCTTCAATCGCTTCGACAACTACTGCCTTCCACCATCGAAAACAAACCCGGCGGCAGCTATAAAATACCTGCAGTTTCTATACAAGACGCCCCTCAATACAATTGGCGCGGATTACATCTCGACGTATCACGACATTTCTTCACCATGGACTACCTCTACAAATTGGTAGACCGCATGAGCCTCTATAAATTCAATAAACTTCATTTGCACCTGACCGACGATCAAGGTTGGAGAATCGAAATCAAAAAATATCCATTACTCACCTCTCAAGGTGCATGGCGCAGCCTCAATAACCAAGATTCCGGTTGTATGAAACTCGCCAAAGACAATCCTGATTTTACGATCGACCCACGCTTCATTCATACAAAAGAGGGTAAAACCACCTACGGTGGATTCTATACACAGGCAGAAATGAAAGCCTTTGTTGCCTATGCTGCAAAGAAGCATATTGATATCATCCCTGAAATTGACATGCCCGGTCACATGATGGCCGCCATTCATGCGTATCCTTATCTGAGTTGTTCAGGTGGAAGCACCTGGGGCGAGCTCTTCAGTACCCCTATTTGTCCGGGTAAAGAATCGACCTACCAATTCGCGCAAGATGTGTTTTCCGAGATCATGGATATTTTTCCTTCAGAATACATTCACTTAGGTGCCGATGAAGTAGATCGGAAAGCGTGGGCCAATTCACCCGATTGCCAAGAATTAATGAAACGCGAAGGCATCAAAACCCTTCCTGAATTGCAGAGTTATTTTGTAAGAAGAATGGAGCAGTTCTTTATTAGCAATGGAAGAAAGTTGATAGGATGGGATGAAATTTTAGAAGGCGGTGTTACCCCCACTGCAAACGTTATGTACTGGCGCTCCTGGGTACCTGATGCTCCCATTCATGCAGCTAAGCTGGGTAATAAAGTGATCATGAGTCCGGGCAATCCTTTGTATTTCGACAATGCCCCCGATCCGCAATCACTTTACAATATCTATCATTTCGATGTAGTACCAAAAGCGCTTACCGCCGAAGAAGGCAAAGCTATCATTGGCGCACAAGCGAACTTGTGGAGTGAATACGTGCCTTCGGAAGCCCGAGCCGATTACTTGTATTTCCCTAGAATGATTTCCTTGTCGGAAAGACTCTGGTCTGCCAATAGAGACTATGCTTCGTTTCAGCAACGTTTGGCTACTCAGTTTGGCCGACTCGATAATATGGGCGTAAAATACCGATTGCCGGATGTGTTGATTCCAGCAGAATCATTGGTATTTGTAGACAGTGCCAAGCTTCAAATAAAAACACCGGCTCCCGGACTCACCATTCGCTTTACTACCGATGGCAGTATTCCCAATAAGACGTCTAAACTGTTACCGGCAACTTATGTGGTGAAGAAAGAACAAGTCGTGAAATTAGCAGCCTTTAATGCCAATGGAAGAAAAGGTGATGTATACACATTAACATACAAAAAGCAATCTTTGGCCACTTCAATTGAAGCTTCAGCGAAAAAAGGATTGAAAGTAGATTATTTCAAAAAGTTCTATAAAACGGTTACCGTATTGCCCAACGAAAAGCCTGATAGTAGTTTTGTAGTAGCAGGCATTACAGTACCTTCTTATGTAAATGCTCCTTCTTTCGGTCTTGTTTATCAAGGCACCATCACTGTTCCTGAATCGGGTATTTATACTTTTTACTTCACTTGCGATGATGGGGGGATTCTTACTATTGCCAATCGATTGGTAGTAGACAATGATGGCTTGCATGCTCCTAAAGAAAAGTCCGGTCAAATTGCCCTCGCCAAAGGCGCTCACCCATTCAATTTAGCATTCATTGAAGGCGGCGGCGGTTATACATTGAAGTTAAAGTATAGTTTCAATGGGGGAGAAGCGAAGGAGGTGCCGGAATCGTGGTTCGGGAAAAATTAATAATTAAGAATGAAGAATTAAGAATTGGGGCAGCTTGATTAATTTGAGAGTTTGAATACTTGACCACGGATAGCTCAGATAATAAATACAAGATTTACACAGATTAGACCCTGAGTAAACGAAAGACTGATAGTAGTTTCAGTCTCTAATCTGTGTAAATCTATTCTAATCTGAGCTATCTGTGGTCGAAGAAAACTAGCTCTCTATTTTATTTCAGTCAACAAGATTCTTCAATCAGTCTACTCTACCGCAACGTAACAAAGAGCGCAAAGGTGCGCAACGAGGGTTGCAGCGCAGCTGCGCAAAACTTAACTACTAAATAACTACAAACTAAAGAACTTCTATTTTACTTCTAGTACGTACGCTACTTCCTCCATTGCATCCACTGGCCAAATAACCTCCAACCCCGCATTCGTTTGCTTCCACTTCAAAGATTTATTATATCCCAATAATCGCACCGATTTAATGACAGTTGGTTTGGTTCCTGCTTTTGTTCCCAACATTGTCAATACTGCCTTCTCTTCAGGCTTTCCCAAGATAAACGCATAGGTAGTGGCACCTTTCTTTGTATAACGAATGTCTTTATTTGTGAACTTCACATCGTTTTCATTGAACATTCCCTCTTTAATAACAGTGGGGCCTTCGCCAAAAACTTTCCATGGTCTTGTTCCGAAAATAGCAGTACCATTCACTTGCATCCATTTTGCCAGATCTTCCAAAAATGCCAATTCCAATTCATCGATACTGCCATCACCTCTTACAGGAATACTCAGTAAAAGGTTTCCATTCTTACTAACGATATCGATCAACTGATGTACTACTTGTTTTACTGATTTGTACCCCTTTCTATTATATACATCTCTATTATAGTGCCAATCGCCAATGCAGGTGCAGGTTTGCCAAGGAAAGGGTTTGATGGATTCGGTGTATCCTCTTTCGAAATCTTCTACCACACCTTTGTTTTGATTGCCTTGCAAATATTTGGCTGTTACCACTACATTTGTTTTGCCGGCATGATTTTTCAAGTCTTGATTGTAGATATCGGCTACGACGTCAACACCTGTTTGACCCAAGGGCAAACCGAAATTATCGAAGTACACCAAGTCGGGTTTGTATTGTTGCACCAAATCTTGACAACGCAGGTACCAGTTGTTTACAAATTTCAAATTGGTAGGAGGAGCAAATTCATTCCAAGGACGGGTATTCGCTTCGTGCCATTTTTGCAAGGAATCAATGGTAGTAATGCCGTCGGGCATTTTAATGGTAGGACCGGTATACAAATCTTGAGGATCCAAACCTTCCCACCATTTGCCTTTTCCATCAGCTTTGGTAAGCACTGCTGCGTCGTACCGAACGCCGGCTTTGGGTCCTTCTGCATCGTATCCATAAGCCGATTGCAACCAATGCCATGCATGCGCCGAGTGATTGCTTACGCCAAAATAAAGACCGTTTTTACGTGCAAGTTTCTCCCAGATACCAACAATGTCTTTTTTCGGACCCACATTCACTGAGTTCCAAGGATGGTATTTGGAATTGTACGCATCGAAATTATCGTGGTGATTGGCGAGTGCTACAAAATACTTGGCACCTGCCTTTTTATAAAGGGCCATCAGTTTTTCCGGATCCCAATTTTCCGCTTTCCACAAATTGTCGAATTCCATAAAACCAAATTCAGATGGGTGTCCGTAATTCTTAACATGAAACTTGTTCTGGCCATAGCCTTGAATGTACATATGACGGGCATACCAATCGCCTGCTTCGGGAACACATTGTGCCGACCAGTGTGCCCAGATTCCAAATTTCGCATCTTGGAACCATTCCGGACATTGGTACTGCGCTATAAAGGATTCCCAAATGGCTTTGTATTTTCCGGGTGTAATTTTGTAGGTGAGGCTGTCTTGAGCAAGACTGAATTTTCCCAAAAAAAGGAGTATAACAAAAAGAATGCGTTTCATGATTTTAAGGACTTATATTCCTCGAATATACTACAATAACGCATTCTTTTTTTTAGAAGTGTATAAATGACACTTTAATTACTTATAAAGACATAGAGGAACAAACCGGTGCACCAGATCCAAAAACCTGTAAATACGATGTGGATGATTGTTTCAAATGACTTGCCCTTCCACAAATAGGGGCTGTACCAGAACAATTGGATGAGGAGTCGAAGGAACCAGAAGATGCTAAGTGCCGCTGCAATTGATTTTCCAAGTGAAGTGGAATGAAGCTCGGAAGGAAAGAATAAACACAATAGTCCCATTAGCAATACAGTAAGTGCAATGAAAAATGTGTGCACTTCCATCATTTGTTTATTGATCAAACTTAGTTTCGACAAGTCTTTTTTCCAATTAAAATACTTGGGGAAAATTACATGCATTAGAGCCAATAGCACGAAAGTAGATCCGGTTAGTTGAAGGGCTGTGTTCATTTGTTCAAAATAAAGCAATGTACAAATGGGGTGATGTTTTGAATACGTTCGATTTTCAATCCCGCTTCCGCAAAATTCTGCTTCCATGTTTGAAGAGAGTGAAAATGGAAAAATCCTATGGTATAAGCCAAGAAGTTCCAGGGATCTCGTAGATGTTCAATGATATAAATTCGGCCTTCACTTTTGAGTACTCTGCTGCATTCGTTTAGAAAAACACTGCGTTCCTCATGGTTGCGTATTTCATGAGCAGCAAACATGAGATGCACGATTTCGGTGGAAGCATCCGCTAAAGGAATATGACGGTAACTTATTGAAATGGTGTTTGGTGAAGGAGGATATTTTTGTCGCGCTTTTTTAATGGAAGGTTCGGTTTGATTTTTTTCATTAAAGAAATCAAATTCAACAATGGTCGCATTAGGAAAAAGTTGCTTTAGTTGCGGGGTACATTCATCAAAGCCGGCATGAATTTGGGCCAATTGGAACCTCTTTTCTGAAGATTCCAACCAAGGAAGTTGATAGAGGTTACTTCGATCGTAGATCAAATGAGTGATGATCAAAGAAACGACGGTCGGCACCAAACTGCTGCCACAGGCGATCCATGCAACGATTCGAAGCAATGGATCTGCAGAAAACACTGCCAATAACGCTAGAGCAGTACAGGTGATCAATGCTAAGAGGTAGAAACGCAGGTTGAACTGCACCACATTCACTACACCTTGGAAAGGGGAACGCGTTACCATTTTTCAACCCTCCCTTTTTCCCAACGATAGGGGATGTTTTGAATGGTAAAGGCATTAGCTAAAATGGCTCCTTCAAAAGGCGGCGACTTTAGAAGATCTATGGAGCAATGATGAATCTCGATGGATTGCGGATGCCAGTCTTCTCTATTCCCCTGAACGATCAAGAGTTCTTTTCGCTCCGGAAATACCGAGAAGGTAAAGGGTAGGGGGCCTGCAAAGCGACGCGCTTCAGTCCAATTATTAAAAGGTGATCCCTTCGGTAACGGTACGGTTGCTGCATCTTTTGTATAGGAAATATCAATACCAATTTCTTTTGATTGAATAGTACAATGATTCTCTCGTTTGGAGAAATTGATATCAATGGTTTGGTATTTATAAGAAGTAAAAATAGAACCCAGAATCTCCATTTTTTTCCGATCGGTGTAGGAGCGAATGATGTAGAGTCCTCTCTTTCTTTTTTGTTCAAGACTTACATGATCCACAAAAATTCGAAAACCTATTAAGTTGAAATTGTTTCCGAGAAAGGAAGGAAACAGTGCCGGTCGTAGTTTTGAGGTTTTAACAAATGCAAGGGTGATGAATCCCCATGCATCTTTCCAGGTTTCCAAAACAAGCGGTTCCGGTACCAATGGGGTTAGTTTTTCTTTTGGCAGGGCAAAGCTCAGTACCACTGTTTCTTCTAATACTGCTTCTACTGCAAAAGGATGATATGATAATCGAATGGACAATTATTAATACTTTTTAAACCGATGTACAAAATAGTACCATAGGAAAATACAAAATATAAATGCAAAAACAATGTTTCCGTAGCCCCATAGTAAAAGGTCGGGGGCTAAAACTGTTTCGAGAATGTTCATCGTTAAGATCAACAGCATCTGAAACAGAGCTGTTTGCTTAGGATACTTATTAAGAACTATCCAAATACCGATTGCCACTTCACCGATACCTATTAGTTGAGTTAGCGTGTGAGCATAATTGTTACCAAGTATGCGAGCAACGATGGCCTCATGTCGGGGTACTTGGGCGCTTATTTTGCACCAAGCACCATTAATGATCCATACGGAAGCGACCAACAATCGAACTGCAAAATCAATGCGTAATTTGTACATATTAATTAAAATTTCCCCCAACTGCCGTTGTTGATTTAATATGATTGACAATAGTATGACAAAAACTTAAAATGATTTTCTAACTAAATAAAAATATTACGAAGATGGTGTAATAAATAAAAAAGTGAAACATGCTTTTTGTTAGTTTTTTGCGCAGTTTTTTTCCAATATTATCCATTTGTGTGAATATTTTAACCATACGCAGCAGGTAATACCTTTAAGTGTCTATTTTACATTTATATTAAGGATTTGTTAAGAAGAATATATTAGAATATTCATATGTGTTAGAAAGAACTGGAATCCGAGATGTAGAAAAATACGATGTGCTTGTCTTCCTTATCTTGCTTCACTGTTGCCTTAGAGAATAAGACCGCACTTCGATTAGAGAGAAATCAAATAATTACACTAACAAACTAAAATATTTAATAAGTTTTGATATAATTAAATAAGTGTAAAAATTACATTTATTTATAATATCTGAGAACTAAAGCTAAAAGTTTGCTTATGACAATGGGACTGGTTTCAAAGAAGACTGACTTGTACCGAAAGGAGATTTTCAAAACGCTCTATTTTGAAAAGGCAGCTTCTTGTGCTGATATTAGTGCAAAGATTGGCAAGAGCATTCCCTTGATCACAAAGGTGTTGAATGATCTTATTAAAGAAGGGGTGGTTATTGAAACGGGTTATGCATCCTCTACGGGTGGTCGTCGTGCCTTGCTCTATTCTTTGAAAGAAGACACCATCAACATTGTGGCAGTGGCGGTAGAGCAGTATGTTACGCGCATCGCCATTATGAACTTCAAAAATGAACTGGTGGGTTCAGTTTACGAAATGGATCTCCACCTTCAAAAAAACGACGACTCTCTCAATATTATTACTGCTAAAATTGAAGAAATCATTACGGCATCGGGTATCGACAAAACGAAGATTGCGGGAATAGGAATTGGGATGCCCGGATTCATCAATGTGAACGACGGAATTAACTACAGTTATTTACAAACCGGTACAAAAGAAAACATTCCAACCTACATGTCGAATAAGTTGGGATTGCCGGTATACATCGATAACGACTCTACCCTCATGGGACTGGCCGAACTGAAGTTTGGTTCTTTGTATGGAAAGAAGAATGCCATGGTAATCAACATTGGCTGGGGAATTGGGCTGGGCGTTATTTTAAACGGACAAGTATATAGGGGGATGAATGGTTTTGCGGGAGAGTTTAGTCATATTCCATTGTTCGCCAGTGATCGTTTGTGCACTTGTGGCAAGAGCGGTTGTTTGGATACCGAAGCACCCTTGGCGGTGATTTTGGAAAGAGCATTGGAAGGATTGAAAGACGGTCAATTAAGTAAGCTAAAAGAAAAGGAATTAAAAGGTCGTCCGGAAGATGCGGTAGATGCATTAATAGAAGCAGCGAAAACGGGTGATATGTTCACGGTGAAGTTGTTTTCTGAATCAGCCTACAGCATTGGGAGAGGGATTGCGGTATTGATTCACCTTTTGAATCCTGAAATATTCATTCTAACGGGGAGAGGTGCTGCGTTGGGAAAGATCTGGTTAGCGCCCATGTATCATTCTTTGAACGAGCATTGCATTCCAAGCCTGTCTGTGAATACTCAACTGAAGATTTCTTCTTTGGGTATAGATGCTGAGTTGATTGGTGCGGCAGCTTTGGTGATGGAGAATTATGCAGAAGATCATTTATTAAAATCACACACAAACTAATTGCGTGAGGCGAAGCGGTCTCATGTAATACTAATCAACCATTATTTAACCCAAAAAAGCTGCTATGTTCAGAATTATCTCGGCTTGTATGTTGCTGCTCTGCAGTTTCGTAGCAACAGCGCAAACGCGACAGCTGTCAGGTGTCGTGTCCGATGACGCAGGCGGTGCTGCAATCGCATCCGCAACAGTAAAAGTAAAAGGGAAGTCCATCGCAACTACCACAAATGCGAATGGTCAATTCTCTTTAGCAGTTCCCACAGGGAACATTGTTCTCGAAATTTCTTCTGTAGGTTACACTGCATTGGAAGTTTCTGTAAAAGAAGGTGAAAACAACATCACCGTTTCTCTCTCTAAAAATGCCGCTACACTTGATCAAGTGGTAGTTACAGCCTTGGGTATCACGAAAGAACAAAAGAAACTTGGTTATTCTGTTACTACCGTTGGTGGTGAGCAGTTGAACAAGGCTCGTGAAACCAACGTTGCATTATCATTGGCCGGTAGAGTAGCCGGTTTGAACGTTAAAGGATCTAGTGGTGGTCCTGGTTCAACAGCACGCGTTTTATTGCGTGGTATGCCTAGTATGAACTCTGGTGGTTCTCCTTTGTATGTTATTAATGGTATTCCCATCGATAACACTCAAAGAGGTTCTTCAGGCGAGTGGGGCGGTTCTGATAACGGCGACGGTATCGGAAACATCAACCCAGATGATATCGAGAGCATGACCGTTCTGAAAGGTCAGTCAGCTTCTGCATTGTACGGTGCTCGTGCATCAAACGGTGTTATCTTGATTACTACTAAAAGTGGTAAAAAAGGCGACTTGAACGTTGAGTACAATGTTAACTATGTTGCCGACAAATCTTGGAACATCACTGATTTCCAATATCAGTATGGTCAAGGAGTAGGTGGTTTGAAACCAACTACTGCCAACGAAGCTTTGCAAACGGCTCGTATGAGCTGGGGTGCAAAACTCGACGGTTCTCAAGTAATTCAGTTCGACGGTAAGCAATATGCATACTCTGCAGTTAAAGACAATTTGGATCGTTTCTACAGAACAGGTGCTTCTTTAACCAACACCGTTTCGGTGTCTAAAGGTAGCGACCAAGGTTCTTTCCGTTTATCTCTTTCAAACCTCGACAACAACTCTGTTGTTCGTAATAGCGGTTTGGATAGAAAAACAGTGAACTTGAACATCGAGCAAAAAGTTACCGATAAGTTGAAGATCAACATCATGGCTAACTACGTGAACGAAGAATCTAAAAATCGTTCTCAGTTGAGTGATGGTCCAATGAACCCTAACAACGGATTGTTCTTGGCTACCAACATCGACCAAGCTATTTTGGCTCCGGGTTACAACCCAACAACCGGTGTTGAAACTCGTTGGAGCGATGATGAGTACGTAACTAACCCATGGTTTGTAGTAAATCAATACAAAAACGACTTAAGCAGAAAACGTTTCATTACGTCTGTTTCTGCTCGTTATAACTTCACTAGCTGATTGTATGCACAAGGTCGTGTTGGTTATGACTTATTGAACGACCGCGTATTCAAAGTCACTCCTTGGGGTACTGCTTATTCAAACAGCTTCAAAGGTGGTTTGGATGAGTTGAGCAACCGTCAAACCTACGAATTGAACGTAGAAGGTTTTGTAGGTGCTACTCATAAGTTAACAAAAGATATCGGATTGGATGCGGTAGTTGGTGCGAACCTTCGCAAAAACCAAAGTGAATACATCAGTGTAAATGGTGGTCCTTTCGTTCTTCCTTATTTGTATACTCCTTCTAACGTAGTAAACTACGGAAGAGGTTACAGCTTCTGGAAAACTGAAGTACAGTCTGCTTACTACACTTTGGATTTCAGCTACAAGAACTTCTTAACACTCGGTACTACCGGTCGTTACGATAAATACTCTACTTTACCTGAAAGCAACAACAGTGTATTCACTCCATCTTTCAACGCAGCATTTATTTTCTCTGAGTTAGTGGATGTTCCACAATTGAGCTTCGGTAAATTAAGAGCGTCTTATGCAATTACCAGCGGTGAGCCTGCAAATGCTTATCAAACAGCGGTTTACTACTCTCCCGGTAATGCAATCAACGGTACTCCTACCGGAAACTTCAGCAACAGCTTACCTAACTTGTTCCTCAAGCCATTTACTTTGAGTGAGGTGGAAGTTGGTACTGAGTTGAAATTCTTCGGTAACCGTTTAGGTTTCGATATCGCTTATTTCAGCAGAAAAACCAAAAACGAAATCATGCCTGCTAGCTACAGCGTAGCAACTGGTTATACCAGTGGTGTGATTGGTACTGGTGCTACTGAAAACAAGGGTATTGAAATTTTGGTTACAGGTACTCCGGTTCAAACGAAGAACTTCACTTGGAATGTTAGCTTCAATGCAACTAGCGTTAACAACAAAATCGTTAACACTGATGCGAACAACAATCCAATTGGTCTTGGTGTAAACCGTGCTACTTTGGGTAACGCTCAAACTTTCTTCATCCCTGGTATGAGTGGTCCTCAAATTAAAGCATACGACTATAAGTATGATTCTAAAGGTCAAATCGTAGTGGATGCCTCTGGTTATCCTTTGCGTGGCGACTTCAAAACATACGGTAGCGTATTGCCTACTTTCTATGGTGGTTTGAACAACGAATTCACTTATAAAGGAGTTACTTTATCTTTCTTGATTGACTACAACTATGGTAACAAAATCATGTCTGCAACTAAATACTATTCATTGTTCAGAGGTTTAGACAAAGAAACCCTCAATGGACGTGATGGTATTACAACTGGTGTAACTGAATCTGGTGCTACCAATACAGTGAAAGCAGATGCACAAGGTTACTATCGTTCATTGGCTCAACGTGTAACTGGTGTTACTGTATTGAGCGGTGATTTCATCAAGTTCAGACAGTTAACAATTGGCTATACATTAGGAGAAAAAGTATTTGCTAAAGTTCCGGCTATTCGTTCTATCAACCTTTCGTTGGTGGGAAGAAACCTCTTCATCATTATGAAGAAGAGCGACAACATCGATCCAGAAAGCAACTTCCGTGCGGATGTTCGCTATGCAGGTATCGAAGGAACCAGCTTACCTCCTGTTAGAAGCTTTGGTTTAAATGCCAACATTAAATTCAAAAAATAAGCTTTATGAAAAGAATCCTTTATATATTCACCGCTTGCACCGCTTTAATGGTGGGATGTACAAAAGACATCAGCAAGGTGAACATCGACCCGTCTCAAGCGAGTGCGGAGAACTTCGATGCAAACCTGTTGTTGCCCTCTTTGCAATACAACTATTGCACAGGTATCAGTGGATACAATGGTCCTGTTCTCTTCCAAAGTATGTGGGCTCAGGTATTGGCATCTACAACCACAGGCGCTGCTAACTATTATTCAAACGCTGATAAATACGTTCAAAGTGGTAACACTTTCGACTACGCTCAGCGTACTTGGAGCATCAACTACGGTGCTGCTAGTTATGCATACGAAATTCAACAATTGGTGGCAAGCAAGCCTGAACTTTCTAACTTGGCTGCCGCTGCGCAGATCATGAAAGTTTTAAGCTTGTCTGCTGTTACCGATATCTATGGTGATATCCCTTACACAGAAGCTTTGAAAGCTAAATCTGACGGAATCACTACTCCTAAGTATGACAAACAATTAGATGTTTACAAATCAATGCTCAGCGAATTAGATGCTGCAGTTAGCGCTTTGTCTACTTCTAAAGCAGGTCCTACAAACGATGCCTTTACTTACAAGGGCGACGTTGCAAAATGGAAAAAATTCGGTTATTCTTTAATGTTGAAATTGGCGATGCGTTTGGCTAAAGGTGATGCTGCTACAGCTAAAACCTATGCTGAAAAAGCTGCTGCTGGTGGTACTTTTGCTAGCAATGCAGACAATGCATTGTTGTATGCTCAAAATGCTACCGGTTTCGGAAGCAATACCGCTCAGCCTTTCAACGTTCCTGCCGATTTCTATCAAGTTCGTTGGAGCAAAACCTTCATCGATTTACTGAAAGCTACTAACGACCCTCGTTTGGCCGTTATCGCTGAAGTACCTCCTGCTGGTTTAACTGCTAACCAAGACCTGACATTGACCGGTGACAATACCATCGCAAATCAACGTGGTTTACCCAATGGTTATGATATGAATGGTGGACCCACTGATATTACTACATCTGCCGGTTACCCCGGTGGTACTGGTTCAGGCTCTGATTTAACTCCAATTGGTAAGTACTCTCGTCCAACTGCTATGTACAGAAACAGAGATAATCCTTATTTCGTTCTTACATATGCTGAAACAGAGTTCTTATTGGCTGAAGCTGCTGTTAGAGGTTTCAATGTTGGCGGAACTGCATCTGCACACTATGCAAATGGTTTGACTGGTGCGTTAACAATGTTCTCTGCTTACACAACTGCCGCAACTAGCGTTAGCAGTGGTACTGCTACTACTTTTGCTGCAGCTAACCCTCTTAACACTTCTTCTACTGCTGCTTCATTGAAACAAATCAATGAACAACTCTGGGCTGCTACAGGTAGCGTAATGAACTTCCTTGAAAGCTGGAATAACTGGAAACGCTCTGGTTACCCTTCTTTAACGGCTGTTAATTACTCTGGTAACTTCTCGAATGGTCAAATTCCAAGAAGACAACCATACCCAAGCTCAGAATCAAGCCTCAACTCTGCTAACTATGCAACAGGTGTTGCTAGCTTAAGCGGTGGTGACAACTGGACTTCTAAAGTTTGGTGGGATCAATAAATATGGCTAATTATTAAATGAAAAAAGGACTGTCTTTTTTAAGACGGTCCTTTTTTAATTAATAATTATAAAATTAATAATTAATAATTGGGCCTCCGGTTTTACCGCAACGTTGCTTCCTCTCTTCTCGTTCTTCGTTTCCCCTCATCCTCGCTCCTCATCTCCTCCCATCCTGTATTCCGGCTGTTTCATTATTAATTGTTAATTATTAATTATTAATTAAATCGTATTTTGTGAAACAATTTATTTGCTATGATACAGAGGTGTTTTTCTGCTCTGGTGCTGAGTTTCGCAATGCTTGCTAGTTTCAAAACATTTGCGCAAAACCCACTCTTTAAATTGCTCCCTTCTGCTAAAACGGGTATCAGTTTTCGCAATGATATTAATGAAACGGAGAACCTAAATGTTCTTGCATATGAATACTTCTATAATGGAGGTGGTGTAGCCGTAGGCGATATCAACAACGATGGATGGGAAGACCTCTTCTTCACCGCAAACATGGGTGAAAACAAACTCTATTTGAATTTGGGAAACATGCAGTTCAAAGACATTACAAAAGCTGCTCATCCCTTACTTGCCGGTAAGCCCGGCTCGTGGAAAACAGGCGTTACCATGGCAGATGTAAACGGCGATGGTCTTCTCGATATCTATATCTGTTACTCCGGTAAACTTTCCGATGACTTAAGAAGAAATCAACTTTTCATCAATAAAGGAAATCTTCAGTTCGAAGAGAAAGCCGCCGAATACGGATTGGATGCTATCAACTACAGTACGCAAGCCAGCTTCTTCGATTATGATAATGATGGTGATTTGGATATGTTCTTACTGAATCACAGTACGAAGAAGATCGACAATATGGAATTGGCCAAATACAGAACAGAAGCCGATACTTTGGCCGGCGATAGACTTTACCGTAACAACAATAACAAATTTGAAGATGTATCTGCCAAAGCAGGAATCAATCAATTTCCCAGCACATTCGGGTTAGGTATTGCAATATCTGATATCAATTTAGATGGCTGGCAAGATATTTATGTAACCAACGATTACAACGAACAAGATTATATCTACATCAATAACAAAAACGGCACATTCACTGAGAAATCAAAAGACTATCTGCGTCATCTCTCTCATTTTTCTATGGGAGTAGACATTGCCGATTTTAACAACGATGGCTACCCTGATATCTACACGCTTGATATGTTGCCGGAAGACAATCGTCGTCAAAAACTTTTACAACTCCAAGAAAACTACGAAGCCTTCTCGTTAATGCAGTCGCAAGACCTGCACAAACAATACATGCGCAACATGCTTCATTTGAACAACGGAGATGGCAGCTTCAGCGAAATTGCACAGCTTGCCGGAGTTTCCAATACCGATTGGAGTTGGTGTCCTCTTTTCGCCGATTTTGATGATGATGGCTACAAAGATCTTTTTATCACAAACGGTTATTTCCGTGATTATACGAATAAAGATTTTTTACGCTACTGGGGCGATTTTAAAATAAAAAAGGCCATGGATCGTCAACCGGTACTGCTCATGGATTTGATCAAGGCCATGCCGGTTACGTATTTGTCTAATTATATCTATAAAAACAACGGGGACCTCAGTTTCACCAATAAGAAAACCGATTGGGGCATTACACAAATGGGGCATTCCAATGGAGCCGTGTACGCTGATTTAGATAAAGACGGTGACCTCGATTTAGTGGCCAATAATTTAAATGGTGAAGCCCTCATATACGAAAACACGAGAACCAATGCCAACGCCATTACATTTTCCGTAAAATATACGGGTAAAAATAGTTTCGGTGTTGGAACAAAATTATATGTATATACGAAGAAGGGATTGCAATACCAGGAAGTAAATCCTAACAGAGGTTATTTATCTGCAACCTCTTTGAATCTGCATTTTGGGTTGGGGGCAAACGATAAAATTGATTCCGTTGTGGTGATCTGGCCCAACAATCAAAAAAGAACGTTGAAAGATTTCGAACCCAACAAACCTTATCTTATTGAATACAATCCGAATCTTACAACTACTTCTACTACTGCAGCGCTTAAACCGGGAATTTTTGAAAAGAAGAACCCTCTGATTTTGTATCCGCATGAAGATTTTATTGAGAATGACTTCAAGCGACAAGCGCTCATGCTCTTTATGTATTCAAAAGTAGGGCCGGTGCTTGCAAAAGGAGATGTAAACAAAGATGGATTGGAAGATTTGTTCATTAGCGGCGATAAGAATAGAGTTGGAACCATTTACCAACAGACACCGGGTGGCGGGTTTAGAATGCGCGACGACTTAAATCTTGGCGATGAGAATGTTTCAATTACCAGCGCTGCTGCTTTTGCAGATGTAAACGGCGATGGTTTTCAAGATATATATATCGCCAAAGGCGGTTACTCGGTGGTAGAACCCGGAACACCGAACCTGCAAGATGAATTGTATATCAACGATGGGAAAGGTGGATTCACACTCGGTAAGTTACCCATTATGCAAGAAAGTAGTAAGTCTTGCGTAGTACCCGGCGATTATGATGGTGATGGTGATATTGATTTTTTTGTAGGCGGTCGCGTTATTCCTGGTCAGTATCCACGCGTACCTCGTTCCTATTTGTTGAACAATGATGGAAAAGGGAATTTCACCATTGTAGATGCGGCGTTTAATAATATTGGAATGATCACTAATGCCAAATGGTTCGATTTCAATAAAGATGGAAAATTAGATCTTGTTTTATCGGGTGAATACTTGCCTATTACCGTATTCATAAATACCGGTAAAGGCTTTGATAACAAAACACAAGACTATTTTAAAGATCAACCAAAAGGATTCTGGTTCAATTTTGAAATAGCAGATCTGGATAAAGATGGGGAGGTAGAGATTATTGCAGGAAACCTTGGTAACAACTCGCAAATTAAAGCAAGCGATAAAGAACCGGCGGAAATGTATTATGGTGATTTTGACAACAACGGCTCTGTAGATCCAATTCTGAATTTCTACATTCAAGGGGTGAGTTATCCTTATGTGAGTAGAGATGAATTGAATGATCAGATCTTTCCCATGAGAAGAAAATTCTCAAGTTATAAGAACTATGCCGATGCTACCATTCATTCGATGTTTACCGATGCTGAGCTAAAAGCTGCTAATAAATGGGAAATCACTTCTACTCAATCAACTCTGTTTAAAAAGATTGAAGGTAAGTACACTGCAGTACCCCTGCCCATGCAGGCTCAATTTTCCATTATTACGGAAATAGTGGTGGATGATTTTGATAAAGATGGTAATAAGGATATCTTGCTTTTGGGGAATAAAACAGACAATCGACTTAAGATTGGAGCCATTGATGCCAATTATGGTTGTTTGTTGAAAGGAGATGGTAAAAGCGGATTCAGCTATGTGCCCCAAATAGTTTCCGGCTTGTCGATTAGAGGAGATGTGAAATCCGTTATTCAGATAAATGTAAAAGGAAATCAATATTGGGTGGTGGCAGTAGCAGACCATCCAATTCAATTCTATCAAGTGAAATAAGTATGAGAGTTTTAGTAATCATAGCCTTGCTTTCAATGGGTGTTTCAGCAGAAGCTCAAAAGAAAGGAAATCCGTTGACAGTTCAACAAGCTACTTTAGCGATCTCTAAAGTAATGATGCACGATGTGGTGAATCCTCCTGCCGCGAGTCGCTTTTATTCGTATAGTTTGATGGGTGCCTATCATTTGGTAACAGTTAAAAATAAGTCTTATAAACCCCTAGAGCAACTATTAACGAATCGGCCAACACTTTCTGTATTAGCAACCAAACAGAAATACGACTACGAAGTTGCTGCTGTTTATTGCATCTTGGAATCAGGCCGTTTGTTATTGCCTTCCGGATTTAGTTTGGAAGAAGACATTGCCGCATATGAACAGGCTTTGAAGAAATCGGGATTGAACCAAGAAACAGTAAAAACTTCGATAGAAGTAGCGAAAGATTTGGCAAAACAAGTTGTGGTTTGGTCGCGGGGCGACGGCTACTTCAAACTAAGTACACTTAGAAGATATACACCTGTAAAAGGCGATCAATACTGGTATCCAACTCCGCCCGCCTATATGGAAGCCGTGGAACCCAATTGGAGAACCATACGCACCTTGTTCTTAGACTCGGCTCAACAATACAAGCCGGTTCCTCCAACGCCTTTCAGTAAAGACACAACTAGTAAATTCTTTGAAATGGCGAAAGAAGTATACCAACTCACCAAGCCGATGACTGAAGAACATGCTGCTATTGCTGCTTTTTGGGATTGCAATCCTTTTGCCATTGCAACGTCGGGACATATGATGTTGGGATTCAAGAAATTTAGTCCCGGTACCCATTGGATCAATATAACCGGTATTGCATGTAATAAGGTAAAAGCAAATTTCGATAAAACAGTGTTTGCGCATTTCATGGTAGCTGCTACCTTGCGTGATGCTTTTATTAGCTGTTGGGATGAGAAGTACCGTTCGAATCGTGTTCGTCCTGAAACCTTTATCATCAAAAACATTGACCCCAAATGGGAGCCATTATTGCAAACACCTCCATTCCCTGAATATACAAGTGGGCACAGTGTGATCTCCTCTGCTTCAGCGGAAGTGTTGACTTATATCTTTGGTGATAATTTCTCTTTTACAGATGATTCAGAAATGATGTTTGAATTACCTGCACGCAATTTCAAGTCATTTCGCGCAGCTGCCCAAGAAGCATCCGTATCTCGCATTTATGGCGGCATCCACTACCGTGATGCGGTAGATGCAGGAGTGGAGCAAGGGAAGAAGATTGGGGAGTATGTGGTGAGGAGAATTAGTAATTAAGAAGTAGTAATTAATAATGGAACAGCAGCGAAGCAGGAACGAGGATAAGAGGAGACGAGGAAAGGCAGCGACACTGCCAGCGCTGCGAAAACGCTGCGTTCGCTGCGCCGCCGCGGTGAAAAGAAAAAACAACTAAATGTTTATCAGCCGGCAGTCAGGCTGATTTGAATTCGGAGGCTAATCTGTGGGAATCTGTTGTAATTTGTGTGTTCTGTGGTCGAAAAAACTTTATAAGGACAAACGCTTTGCGCTTCTTTTTAAACTTTTTCTCCTTTGCGACTTCTCTGCGGTCTTCGCGATCGTTGCGGTGAATATATCAGGCAGCACAGCTGCGCAGAAACTGATTCCTATCTCGAAAACAAAAACCGTATCTCTTCCTCACTCAAATTCTTCACAAACCCATTCTCTTCTCCAATCAAGTCTTCCGATAGTTTTTGTTTCTTTCCTTGCAACTGTAGAATTTTCTCTTCAATACTATCTTTACAAATCATTTTGTACGCAAATACTTTTTTCGTTTGTCCGATACGATGCGTTCGGTCAATAGCTTGTTGTTCCACGGCCGTGTTCCACCAGGGGTCGAATAAGAATACATATTCGGCGGCTGTTAGGTTCAATCCAGCATTACCGGCCTTCAAACTAATCAATAATATACCGGTGGCATCGTCTTCAGCCTGAAACTGATTTACGATTTCTTGTCGTTTAGCACCACTCACTGTTCCATCTATGCGATAAAATTTCAATTCAGCCTTTTCGAGTGCGGGTTCTAATAGATCAAGCATGCTGGTGTACTGAGAGAACACGAGCGATTTACTTTTTCCTTTCAATTGAGTTAGTTCTTCTATCAGCAAGTCTGTTTTGATAGAATCAGAAACCGAATTTTCTTCGTCTTTTAGAAGGGCAGGAGAGTTGCAGATTTGTCGCAGTTTTGTTAAGCCGGCGAGAATACTCATCTTCGCTTGATTCATACCCTTCGTTTTGATATCACTCCAAATATCCGCTTCTACGGAAGATCGGATTTCTTCATAAACAATACGTTGGGCCGATTCCATTTCACACCAAATTACCGATTCGGTTTTATCGGGTAGATCTTTAGCCACTTGCTCTTTCGTTCTTCTCAAGATGAAGGGTGCAGTGAGTAGTTTTAAGGCTTGTATTTTTTCGGTATCCTGCCAACGGTCGATGGGATCTGCATATTCACGCTTAAAGAATTCTCTATTACCAAAAAGACCCGGCAATAAAAATTCAAGTTGAGAATACAAATCGAAGGTGTTGTTCAAGATGGGAGTACCGCTCAACGCAATTCTGAATTTACAAGGAACCTGCATGAGTGCGCGTGTAACCAAAGCCGTTGGGTTTTTAACCTGGTGACTTTCATCCACCACCACTGTGTGAAATCCGACGGAAGCCAACTGTTGAGCATCGGTTCTTAAGGTGCCATAGCTGGTAATAAATATCGAAGCTTCCGATTGCTCAAGCGCAGTGGCCGAGCGATTGGAGCCATAGTATAAGTCAAAGGCAATTTCAGGTGCAAACTTTTTCAGTTCCTGCATCCAGTTGTACATTAGTCCCATGGGGGCAATGATCAAATGCTTGCTGCCCGGATTGCGGTGAATGATATGGCACAGTGCTGAAATGGTTTGCAAGGTTTTACCCAAACCCATATCATCGGCCAAGCAAGCGCCGGCCCCTGCTTCTTCTAATAATAGCATCCAATCCGATCCTTTTTGCTGGTAGGGTCTTAACGTAGCATTCAAGAGTGGATTGATATTGAAAAGCGATTCGTTACTTGTTTGCCACTGCTTCCACTTTTGCCACCAATCTTGATTGAAGCTCAAACTTAAATTGATACCTTCTTTGTTATCAGGTTGGTGGGCGATACCCATCCATCTCGCTATGGTCAATTCATCTTTTTGTACTTTACCGTGTTTGATGATAGGGCCATAATAAGCCAACCATTCAATAGGCAATGCACCAAAACTTCCATTGTTTAGGACCACTGCATGTTGACCTGCCCATAGCATTTTTTGCAATGCTGCCAATCCAACCGTTTCTTTTCCAAAACGTATCGACATTTTATAGGTCAAGCTGCCCGCATCTTCCCGAACCAGATCCATTTGAGTTACGGGTAATTCAGAAGCATAACGGAAATGTTTGAGCAGATCCATTCCCACAATTTCAATTTGCTGCTCCAGTAAGAAGGTCCAAGTTTTGAGGAACCAACCTTTTTTCTGTGCATCAGCGAAAGAGAGGTAGTACCTGCCATTCATCTGTTTCGCGAAATTAGGATGTAGTCCTTCAATTAATTCTATGAATGCTTGTTCCAATTCTTTGTTGCGTTTGATTTGAACAGGTTGCCCTCGATCGAGGAATTCCACCGGATCAGGACTGTCGCGTTCTACTACAAATCCATCGTACAACCATTGTGGAGTAAGTAGTAAGAAAGAATTACTTATTTCTTGCAACATCATACGATTGACCGGCAATAGTATTTCCTTCTGGGTAGCTTCAATGCCTGTTTTTCGAATGGTATAATGTTCTTGAAGTTCTTGGAGTAGTTCATCTTCCCAGGAAACGATGGCTCCTGCCTTGCTCAATTTTTGCAAGTACAAAGCATCTTTCAGAGTGAGAATGTAGTAGGTTTTGTCTTTGCAGAGAAAGAACTCTTGCACTGAAAAATCGGACAAGGGTGCTGTAACACCATTCAGTGAAACGAGGGTATGCAGGCTAGGGCCTTCTTGTTTCAGTTCCCATTCAAATTGAAGTTCCGGACGGGCATCGCTCAGGGTGCAGGCTTGAAGCACGGCATTTTTCTGTGCGGTCCAGATATAGTGATACCAGTTAAAGCTCGTAAAATACGGTTTAAGTTTTAGGAAGAACTCGTGCCAGGCTTTAAGGATCTGTTGTTTTTTATAGCTGTCGAAATCTTGTTTACCGGAGCCAATTTTATAGCTCATTTTGATGGCATCGTTTCGGCGGTTCAGTTGTTTTTGGGTTGCTTGTTTCAGCAGTTTACGAAGCTCATCGGGCAATTTGGGAAAACTATGATCGATGATAGGTTCAGAGAGGTGATCTTTTTCAAAACTGGGAATGTTTCCTTTTTTTGAGATGAACAGCAGCTCAAAAATGGTCTGATCTTCTGACAATTTATTGGGGTGAAAAACAAGTGCCGTTTTCTTCTGAATCGCTTCGCTCATAGGCGGGCAAAGATAAGCGAAAAGCAATTTAACAGGAAAGGTAATAGAGATCGTTGAACTTGTAATTCCGATCCTTTCTGCTATTATGCTAAGTGCTTATGTTTTTGGTTTAGGATAGTTGCTTGGGAGTTCACCGCAGAGAGCGCTGAGTCCTTCGGCAGATCCTTCGGTTCGCTCAGGAACTGCGCAAAGAAGTCGCAAAGTAGTTTTTGCTATTTTTTGACCGTATGCAGCCTTGTATATTAACGCTTGAGTCAAGTAAGCGCAATCTAGCGGTTAATCTCTGATAATTTGTATTAAAAATCTGTGCTTTCTGTGGTCAAAAAAGAACTTTAGCGGGACAATCCCTTTGCGCTACTTTTTTAACTTCTTCCCCTTTGTGAATTCCAAGCAGCGCAGCTGCACAAAACTTAGAAACAAAAAACTCAATAACTCAAAACTTGATCTATTGGGAATTTACACTAAATAGAAGCTTTGTCAATCAATCAAAGCTCCCTCCCCCCGACAGCCCATGACAGCCTTCCCCCTTTTTTCCGTAACTTTCCTGTATAGTTTTCTATTCAAAATGTTTGTCATATGAAACGTCTCTCTCTTTTCACACTGTTTCTTTCTTTTGCCTTTGCCTCCTTCGCGCAGCTTTCAGCGGTTAATTTAAAAATTGAAAACCTTACCAATCCACTCGGCATTGATGTTCAAAAGCCCCAATTGAGTTGGCAGCTGAGTTCTAAACAGAACAATAGTGCCCAATCGGCCTATGAAATCAAAGTGATGAAAGGAAAAGAAACCGTTTGGGCAACGGGAAAAGTAAATTCCGATCAGTCCATTCTTATTCCTTATAATGGTACAGCACTGCAATCTGCAGCTTCCTATACTTGGCAAGTACGCGTATGGGATCAATCCGGTAAACCGGGCGCGTTCTCTAAGCCGGCCAGCTTTCAAATGGCCTTGCTCTCTGCATCCGATTGGAAAGCCTCTTGGATCGAAGCACCCTTTCTCGATTCCACTAAAAGAGCGCCTCAATATTTTAGAAAGAACTTCTCACTCAATAAACCGGTAAAAAAGGCAACCGCCTTCATCACCGCTCACGGTATCTATGAAGCCTTTATCAATGGTAAAAGAGTAGGAGATGCTTACCTAACTCCGGGTTGGACTTCCTACAACAAACGCCTTCAATACCAACAATACGATGTTACTTCTTTGCTTCAAACCGGTGGCAATGCTATTGGCGCCATGATTGGCAACGGTTGGTATCGCTCTTATTTGGCTTGGGAAAACAATAGAGATGTTTATGGTAAGAAAGTAGGACTGATCTGCCAAATACAAGTAGAATATGTGGACGGAAGTGTAGATTATATTCTTTCAGATAACTCTTGGAAATTATCATCCGGAGCGGTTATCATGGGTGAAATTTATCACGGTGAAACCATCGACGCTCGATTGGAACAAACCGGCTGGGCCACTGCTTCTTTCAATGATCAGTCTTGGACCCCAGTTACTACAGCTTCTTACAAAGACCCCTTAATTGCAACCTATAATGAGCCCATCAGAAAGCACGAACAGTTTCAACCCATTAAATCCTTTACCACTCCGAAAGGAGAACGAGTAATGGATTTTGGTCAGAACCTGGTAGGCTGGGTGCGCATTGTTGTAAAAGGAAAAGCCGGCGACACCGTTCGCATCAAACACGCCGAAGTATTGGACAAAGAGGGAAATTTTTATACGGAAAATTTAAGAGCTGCGAAAGCAACAGCTACCTATATCCTAAAAGGTGATGGAGAAGAGATTTTTGAACCACATTTCACCTTCTTTGGTTTCCGTTACATTCAAGTGGAAGGCCCTATGCCTACAACTACAACTGCAATTGCTTTGTATTCCGATATGGCGCGTACCGGCACTTTCAGCACCAGCAATAAATTACTCAATCAACTACAACACAATATTCAATGGGGACAAAGAGGGAACTTCCTTGATGTACCTACCGATTGTCCGCAACGCGATGAACGTTTAGGTTGGACCGGCGATGCGCAGGCCTTCTCTCGCACTGCTATGTTCAATTTCGACGTGAAGAATTTCTTCTCGAAATGGTTGAAAGATGTAGCAGCCGATCAACTTCCTAATGGTTCCGTACCTTTTGTTGTTCCCAATGTATTAGGACCTGGCGCCAGTGGAAGTACCGGTTGGGCTGATGTAGCTACCATCATTCCTTGGAATCAATACCTCGCTTTCGGCGATGTGCGTATTCTCGAAGATCAATATGCCAGCATGAAAGCTTGGGTGAGTTTTATGGAGAAGAACAGCAAGAACGATTTGTGGAATGTTGGTTTCCATTTTGGCGATTGGTTGTTTTATCGTCCCTTCGATGATAACGACGGTTCCTCTGCAGTTACCGATAAATACCTGATCGCACAGTGTTTCTATGCTCATTCAACACAATTGATGATCAATGCAGCAAAAGTTTTAGGCAAAGCGGGTGATCTAAACTATTATACCAATTTGCTCGGTAGAATCAAGGCTGCATTCATGAAGGAATATGTTACTCCCAATGGACGCTTGGTTTCTTCTACCCAAACAGCCTATGTTCTGGCCTTGAATTTTGATATGTTGCCGGAATCAATGCGTGCCGAGGCAGCGGATCGCTTAGAACAGAATGTGAAAAGATATGGCGATCATTTAACCACAGGATTCTTAGGAACACCTTATCTCTGTCATGTGTTGAGTCGTTTCGGAAAAACTGAAACAGCCTTTAAGCTATTATTACAAGAATCCTATCCCTCATGGTTGTATCCGGTGAAAATGGGTGCTACTACTATTTGGGAACGTTGGAATGGCATACGTACCGATGGTACGTTCGAACCCGCTTCCATGAACTCCTTCAATCACTATGCTTACGGCGCAATTGGCGATTGGATGTACCGTGTAGTAGCCGGTTTAGATACCGATCCTTCTGCGCCTGGTTATAAGAAAATAATCGTTAAACCATTGATCGGTGGAGGGCTTACTCAAGTGGCGGCGAATTTGGAGACACCCTATGGCAAAGCTTCCAGTGAATGGACCGTTAGCGGTAAACAAGTGACCCTCAATGTATCTATTCCGGTAAATACCACTGCAACCATTTACATCCCCGCTTCAGCCGCTACTGATGTTCTACAGAACGGTGCACCTTTGAAAGATTTAAATGGTCTTTCAGTTTTAGGAATGGAAGGAAAATATTTGAAAGTTTCCATAGGATCAGGTAACTATGTATTCAA
Source organism: Endoryza foliicola (assembly GCF_050589245.1). Lineage (NCBI taxonomy): Bacteria > Pseudomonadati > Bacteroidota > Chitinophagia > Chitinophagales > Chitinophagaceae > Endoryza > Endoryza foliicola. Next base: position 321,655 of record NZ_JBOBEW010000004.1, read on the forward strand.
TTCAATTTTGCCATAATGAACACAAATCATTCATTTTTCAAAATACAATCAAATAATAAAAGCGCAGTACTGATTACTGCGCTTTTGATGTTTTTAGGTCTGACCGTTGTTGCGCAACCCGTAAAAGGAACCGGGGGAATGGTGCAAGGGGTAAAGCAAAACGGAATAACAGTGTACAAAGGGATTCCATTTGCAGCACCTCCTGTAGGGGATCTGCGCTGGAAAGCCCCTCAGCCCGTGAAACCTTGGAAAGGTGTGCTCAAAGCAACTAAGTTTTCTGCGAGTCCTTATCAATCGAAGCCTATTCCCTTTGCCTGCTGGACTGAAGAATTCATTGCACCACCCGAACCCTTAAGCGAAGATTGTTTGTATTTGAATATTTGGACCGGTGCGAAATCACCCAAAGAAAAAAGACCGGTATTGGTTTGGATCTACGGCGGCGGTTTTGTATCAGGTTCTGCAGCTTGTTCTGTGTACGATGGGATGGAAATGGCGAAAAGAGGAATTGTAGTAGTGAGCATCAATTATAGAGTTGGCATTTTCGGATTCATGGCGCATCCTGAGTTGAGCAAAGAATCACCGAATGGTGTTTCCGGAAATTACGGCATCATGGATCAAATTGCTGCCTTGAAATGGGTGCGTGCGAATATTGCAAAGTTTGGTGGCGATATCAATAACGTAGCCATTGCAGGCCAATCTGCAGGCTCTATGAGTGTAAGTGCTTTGGTTGCTTCTCCCTTAACAAAAACATTGTTCCAAAAAGCCATCGCGCAAAGTGGTGGATTGTTGGGAAGTCGCTTTATTGCCGATTTAAAGACAGCCGAAAAAGAAGGCACTCAAATTCAAGAAAAAGCAAAATTAACTTCTATAGCCGATTTGCGAAAATTGAGTTCAGACGAAGTATTGAAATTAACCGGACGATTCTCGCCCAACTTAGATGGTTATGTACTTCCGAAAAATATTAAAGAAGCATTCGAAAAGCATGAACACCAAGATGTTCCTGTACTAACAGGATGGGTTACCGGAGATGGGGCGCTTTTTGGAAATCAATTGGTGAAAGCAAGTGATTTTAAGAAGAATGTAGAAACGCAATTCGGCGACAAAGCAGCCGAGTTCTTGCAACTCTTCCCTGCTGAAACGGATTCACAAGCTACCGCCTCTCAACAAAAATGGACCTTAATGGGATTTGCCGGTGCTCCATCTATTAATTGGGCGAAGTATAATCGCGCGCCCGTGTATGTGTATGAATACACCCATGTGCCTGCACCTTTGGAAAATTTCCCCGACTACGGAGCTTTCCACACCTCTGAAGTGCCTTTCGCCTTTCACAATCTTCATCTTTGGAAACGGAAATGGAGAGAGGTAGACTACAAAGTGCAGGAAGTGGTGAATCAAAGCTGGGTTAATTTTTTAACGAGCTACAATCCCAATGGCTTGCTTGTTAAAGGATGGTATCCTTATAATAGCAACACCGCCATTGTATACATTCTCAACGAAAACCCGCATCCGGAAAATGGGTTGTATAAGAAGGAAGTAGAAATGGTGAGTGGAATTAATAATTAAGAATGAATAATTAATAATTGAACAGCCCGGAGCACAGGAGCGAGGAAAACAGGAGACGAGGAACGAGGAAATACAAAAAAGAAGAGGGAGGAGGGAAGAGGGAAGAGGGAAGAGGCAGACTATCCATCCTGTAAATCCTGATCGCAGTGAGGTAAATTGAAATTCGGAGGCTAATCTGTGAGAATCTGTTTTAATCTGATGAATCTGTGGTGAAAATATTGGTGATGAATAAAAGCCGCTTTGCGAGATCTCTGCGGTCTTGGCGGTCTTCGCGGTGAATACAGTTCTCAGCGAAGCCGCATAAAACTTAAAAACTCAACAACTAAAAACTTATAACTTCTAACTACTCCCTCACCTCATTCGCCCTCACAACCCAATCTGCTGTTTGCTTCACTTTCTTCATCAATAAATCCGGAACATCAGGATGCGGCTTGCTAAAATAGTCCTTTAAAAGTTTCACTGTTTCGTCATCTTGATAATTGTCAAGCAAAGCACTCAACCAAGTAGGCGCGAAGAACAAGTCATTCGTTGTTAGTATATCTGGCAAAACCTTTAGTGCCTCCGGAATATACTTTCTGCTTTCTTCTTGTCGTAAAGGATGCGTTAAGAACCGCAGGGCAGTAGCCACATCTGATTCATTTTTTCGTCCCTCGGGTTTTAAGAAACTATTGAATAAACTATCTCTGGTTGCTTGATTTTCCGATAAAGCAATCATCGCCATTGCAAAGGTTTTGCGAATATTCGGATTGGTGATACTGTCTAACTGTTGTTTCAATATTTCAGGTCCTTTATAGTTTCTCAAAGCCAACTCTTGTGCAACCCAGTTCCAATCGTCAGCACTCATAGTTACTTCTGCCGGAACGGTTCTAGTTTGCCAATAGTGATACATGCTATCAATAGCAGCAGCGCTGCTTGCCATTCTCAAGTAAGATTTGAATATCGCAGTTCTATTTATTTTACTGTGTTCTTTCATCGCTTCTAACAATGAATTTTCGAGCGATGCAGCAACAGTTGATCTGGTCTCTTTTTTCAAAAGCCTCCAGTAAATGCCTTCCATTATTCTCAACTCACGATCTAATAGTTGTTGGTCTTTTTCATCTCTGATCAACACACTTAACTGCTTGAGGAATTGCAAAGGCCCCATTCCGTTTTGATACTTAATTGCTGGAGTTTTCAACAGTGCTTGTTCGTAGGCATTGATCACCAATAACGCTCTCGTTTCAACCGGCAGTTTCTTGAACAATGGATCTTGTATACTATTTGCTGAATTCGGGAACACACCATAACCCTCGCCACTCGAATTGTATACAATGAATTCAGGAGCTGTTCTTCCTTTCAATTCACTTAGTTCCATTTGATAGTCCTTTATACGAACCGGGATCTTCGAAATACTGTCTTTGTATACCAATAGTACTTCAAAATATTGTGTCCATTTCAGTGTAGGATTGAATTCTCCTTTCTGTGTAAGAACCAATTTTGATATTTTGCCTTGATGCGTTTCCAATTGGGCATCAATGATAGGGCGGCCCGGATTACGCAACCATATCGTACTCCACTCTTTCAAATTCGCCTTGGTATACTTTTGAAATTCATTCAGTAAGTCGAATACATCTGCATTGCCACCCTGATATTTTTTGATGTAATCCTGAACCCCTTTTTGAAATGCTTCTTCCCCAATCAACAATTCCAATTGATGCATCATGATGGGGGCTTTGTTGTATGTAAGTGGACCGTATACCAATCCGGCTTGATTCAAATTCGGTAGGGTTCTGTAAATAGGCTCCGAACTGGGAAAGCGATCAACTGAGTAAGCGCCTGCAAAATTGGCCAACAGGAATTTCTTATTGAAATCGGTTACAGGCGTTAAACTAGATGCAAACTTATCGCCAATATAACTGGCAAACACTTCTTTCAACCACACTTCATTGAACCATTTCATGGTCACCCAATCGCCGAACCACATATGACTCACTTCATGTCCAATCAGCGCATTCCTAGAATAAATTCGGGTATCATTGGTTTGATCCATGAACAAAGAATTGCCATTATAGAAAACCGCCCCTGGATGTTCCATTCCTCCAATGCTAAATCGTGGGATTTCTACAAAATCGAATTTTTCATAAGGGTAGTAACTGTTCAGGTATTTCGCATCGAATGCCAATGCCTTGAAATTGATATCGACAGCAGCGGTTAAGCTGGTGTCTAATTTCTTCTTATTGTTTTCAACATAATAGAAGTTGATCGTCTTTCCTTCTCTTGTTTCGGAATATCGATTCATCTTCCCCGCCGCGAACGAAAACTGATAGGTACTCAAAGGAGCCGTTTTTTTGAACGACCAAGTAAGCCAATCTCCATTTACAGTAGAGTCGATTATGCTTCCATTGCTTACCGCTTTCCATTCTTTTGAAACCGTTAACTTCAATGTTACCGATGCTTTTAAATTGGGCTGGTCGAAACAAGGAAATACATCACGTGCTTTTGCCGGCACAAACAAACAATACACAAACTCCGTGGCTTCCCGTTTCAATGAATTCCCTGCTGCTATAAATTCAATCCCTATTTCATTGCCTTTTGTTTTGAAAGAAGGAGCGCTTACGATGATGTGTTCGTTCTTGAATTGGTAGTTGGCTTTTTGTCCGTTGAGGGTTACCGATTTTAAATTTGCGGCAACCGTATTGAAATCAATGACGATTTCTTTTACCGGCTTTTTCAAATCAAATGAAATGACTTCCGTTGCATGTATTGGTTCAGAAGTAATTGGTGGAATGGTAAAATGTAAAGTGTAGTGTGGATTTGCAATGCTCGAAACTCTTTCTGTTGCAAGTTGATAAGAGACGCCTTTTTCTTGTGCAGTTATTTTCGATGCAAATAGTAAAGTGGAAACGAGAATTATGTAAAATTTTCTCATGATGTATTTTTTGCGGAAGGATGAAGGAATTATAAGAGGTAATCTTTAAATCAAATGTTGTGTTATTGAGTTTTATGCAGCTTTGTTGATTGATAATTCACCGCGGAGATCGCAAAGCCCGCAGAGCTGTCGCAAAGGCCTCTTCTGTATAACCATAGTATGCACAGATTCAAATACAAATTATTCTTTAGATTAGAGTGTTCTTGAATCGTCAATCTATTCGAATAACAAGAGCAAATCTGTGATAATCTGCAGCTTTAATCTGGGCTATCTGTGGTCAAAAAAAGCCTAATGCCTAACACCTAAAGCCTAATGACTAAAGCCTAACACCTAACACCTATTCCCCCACTTTCTCCAAATACTTCCTCCTAATAACCCCCTGTACCGGCTCTCCATTGATCTTGCTTTCTAACCACGATATAATATCCAAATACACAAATGCCCTAGTTTCAAATTGATTCCGTTCCTGCTTCTTCAATTTCTCCAATAATTTTTGGAATTCGGGTTGCAGTGATCTTGGCGACAAACTGAACGATCTCCTCAAGAATTTAAAGATCTCTTCTTCCACTATACTCAAACTGTCCATCTTCGCCATGAAACGATAGACCGATTTAAACAAGAATTCCAATAATTCAAAATTCCCCAATTCATAATGCGCGATCAAATGCAGAAGTCTTGAATAACACTGCAAATCAGTCCGCAGGTCCATCTTCCAGTTGATGATCTTGTTCAAATAGTCAATGGTAGTTCCGTAGTCTCCACTTCCAAAGTATAGAGAAGCAAATTTATAATAGAACACCAAAATACGGTGACGATCCAAATACAGTTCGTATTCTGTTAATTGCTCTTCAATTTGGGGTACTAATTGAATGCCTTCACTAAAAGTTCCTTCATTGAAATGCTTGTTAATTCTTGCCAAACTCAAGTACACAAATAGCAACATTCGATTGTTATCATTGCATTGCACTGTTTTGCTTTCTTCAAAGGCTTCAAACTGTTGTAACACCTCGTTGAACTTGGCGTAGTTCTGTAAGTCGAAATGCGCGCCCAGCAAGTTGTGCATGCCTTTGATGTAGTGACCTGTTTCAATATCAATCATATCAGGATATTGCTGAAATAGGTCCACCCATTTCTGTGTATGTCTATAATACTGCTTAAAATCTTGTTTGATAAAAGCAAGCCAACAATAGCTTTGGTACAAGTACAATTGCTCGTAAAAACCGCTTACTTGACGCGCTTTATCAGGAAAATGTTTTTCAAAAAAAGCATTCACAATGGCCACGTCTTTTTCATTGCGGGCATGACCATTCAAAATATACCAACTATACAATTCGAGTGCGAGGTTCGATAATTGAGAGATCAATGTCACCTTCTGCGATACTTCCTCCGATTCTTTGCTTAATTGCAAAGCCCGGTCTTGCATACTTCGAGTAATAAAAAGTGTTTCTATTTTCTTTTCGAAGAAGATGGCCTGTTGCAAATAGGTGAATTGAGAATGTTCTTTTGCCATTTCTTTCAACTTGTCGAGCACTTTCAAACTCTGCAAATAGAGCCCTTTGTTGTAAAGAATCCTGGCAAAGTCCATTTGTTCATGTAACTGAAGGTCAATATTCGTGTCGTTTTTGATGAGTCGGAGGCTGGTGAGCAACTGACGGTACAAATGGGCCTTCAAATTAGAAAGTTGTTGCTTACGAATGGCCGTATGTTTTGAGAGCAAGATTTCTTCATCGTACTCCTCCATTTTGTCCAGAGCATCAAAGAGTTGTACCATTTTCAGGTCTTCCCCTCCCGAATGGCGCTTGATATAGAGCTTGAAATTGCGCTTTTCGGCCTTTTCGAGGGATTTTATCAGTAAAAATAGCGGGTCTGTTGATCTATTGGGCATCGTAATCAAATATCGGTAAAATCCTTGTCAGTCGTGCATTTTAACAATTGAATCACTTGTTAAACTCTGTAAAGTAAAGGCATTTTTGATTTCGCAGCGCCGCCATTTGAAAATATCTTCGAAGAAGCAGGTTGTTTTTTGGTTTTATAGCAAGCAACAAAAAAAGCAGCCTGCTTTTTTTGTATCATTTTCAGTTCAAAATTGCTTTATGTCAGCTAACAAAATCTTCATTTTCGACACAACCCTCCGCGATGGGGAACAGGTCCCGGGTTGTAAACTCAATACCAAAGAAAAAATCGAATTGGCCCTTCAACTGGAACATCTGGGAGTTGATATCCTAGAGGCCGGTTTTCCTATTTCTAGCCCCGGCGACTTCGAAAGCGTTCGAAAAATTGCCGAAACCATCAAAAACGCTACTGTTTGCGGACTTAGCCGTGCAGTGCAGAAAGATATTGAAGCTGCCGGCGAAGCCTTGAAACCTGCCGCCCGCAAGCGTATTCATACAGGAATCGGCACTTCCGATTTCCATATTAAGTCTAAATTTAATTCAACCCGTGAAGAGATCTTAGAACGCGCCAAGCAATGCGTTACCTGGGCTCGTAACTACACCGATGACGTAGAATTCTACGCTGAAGACGCGGGAAGAACCGATAACGAATACCTCGCTCGCGTGGTAGAGGCGGTTATCGCTGCCGGTGCTACAACAGTGAACATCCCCGACACTACAGGATATTGTTTGCCTCACCAATACGGAGAGAAGATCGCATATCTGAGAAATAATGTTTCCAATATCGATAAAGCAGTATTGAGCTGCCATTGTCATAACGACTTGGGCTTGGCTACGGCTAACTCAATCGCCGGTATTATTGCAGGTGCCCGCCAAATTGAGTGTACCATAAATGGATTGGGTGAGCGTGCCGGTAATACTTCACTCGAAGAAGTAGTGATGATCATCAAACAACACAAACAACTGAATTTCTATACCAACATAAAAGCAGAAATGCTGAATCCAATGAGTCGCCTAGTAAGCGATACGATGCGCATGCCTGTTCAGCCAAACAAAGCTATTGTTGGGGCCAATGCTTTCTCGCATTCATCAGGTATTCACCAAGATGGATTCTTGAAAGATGCATCTACTTATGAAATCATCAACCCAGATGAAGTAGGAGCCGAAGGTTCCAAAATTGTCCTTACCGCACGTTCAGGAAGAAGTGCCCTCGCGCACCGCTTCCAGAAACTGGGCTATCAATTCAATAGAAATGATATTGATGTGCTCTATGAAACATTTTTAAAAGTAGCCGATTCCAAGAAAGAAGTGCAGGATGCCGATTTGACGGAGATGGCTACTCAATACAAGCCGGAAGCACTATTAGCTTCATAAAGAGAACGTTTCTCATAAGCGTAGTTTTTGTTTGGCGTGGTGATTCTTCACCACGCATTTTAACCTAAAGAGAGTCACTCAACATAAATAACACATGGAAAAACTGATTACAGTAATTGAGGGAGATGGGATTGGTCCGGAAGTGACCAAACAGGCGATTCGTGTGTTGAATGCCGTTGCCCAACAATTCAATCATCATTTCGAATACAAGTATCATTTGATGGGGGCTATTGCCATCGACCAAACCGGCACCCCTTTGCCCGATGAAACCATCGAAGCTTGCTTAAACAGCGACGCAGTTTTATTCGGCGCCATTGGTGATCCCAAATACGACAACGACCCCACTGCGAAAGTTCGACCAGAACAAGGATTGCTGAAACTTCGCAAAAGCTTGCAACTCTTCGCTAACATTCGCCCTATTTCAACCTATGCTGCCTTGCAACATTTGTGTCCGTTGAAAGCAGAAAGAATTCAAAATGTAGACTTCATCATCTTCCGTGAATTAACCGGAGGTATTTACTTTGGAAAAAAAGAAACCAGTGAGGATGGAAACTCCGCGGTTGATGAATGTACTTACAACCGTGAAGAGATTGAACGCGTTGCAAAGCTGGCCTTCCAATACGCTCAAAAACGAAAGAAGAAGCTTACACTAGTAGATAAAGCCAATGTACTCGAAACGTCTCGCCTCTGGCGTAAAGTGGTAAAAGAAATGGCACCACAGTTTCCCGATGTAACATTGGACTTTTTATTTGTAGACAATGCCGCCATGCAAATCATCATCAATCCACAACAGTTTGATGTGGTACTTACTGAGAATATGTTTGGCGATATTATCAGCGATGAAGCAAGTGTGCTGAGCGGATCTTTAGGCATGCTGCCTTCCGCTTCTGTTGGCAAAGGCGCTGTGTTATTCGAGCCTATTCACGGTTCTTATCCACAAGCAGCCGGAAAAGACATTGCCAATCCTATTGGTTCCATTCTTTCAGCAGCCCTTATGCTCGATCATTTTGGTTTGCATGAAGAAGCAGCGCTCGTGAGAGAAGGAGTAGAGTGGACGCTGAAATACGGATTTGTATCGAAAGACATTGATCCCACTAACTTTTATTTTACCTCTACCATCGGTGAATTGATCAGCGATTTTGTGTCAGGTAAAATTCCAAGTGAGATCCATAAAGACAATATCGAATTGAGAAAATCGACCATTATTTAAGTCGATTCGAAAAATTTTTGCTCTTTGTATAGTTGAAGGATGTATATTTGTCTCAACACATCCTTCAAGAATGAACAAATTGATCAATAAAAATCTCCTCAACACACTCGTAGTAGTGGTGGTGATTATTATTGTCATTCCGTTCATCAATGGAGGTGGTATCAACTAGTATTAACACAACTAAAATATAGAACCCGCCTCCAACTGAGGCGGGTTTTTTGTTTTTAACCTTACTAAAAACTACGGCAATATGGCAAACTATTACAACGAACAAACCATTCTATTCCTCGACGGGGAATATGTTGCAGCGAAAGATGCAAAGGTTGACTTATACAGTCAAAGCTTGCATTACGGCTATTCTGTTTTCGAAGGCATTCGCTCCTATAAAACTGCAGCAGGTACCACCAAAATATTCAAAGAAGTGGAGCACTTCGAGCGTTTGAAGCATTCCGCTCAAAGCTTGAACATGCCTTTCCCATGGAAAGTAGAAGCTTTGATCAAAGCAACCTACGAAGTGTTAAGTAGAAATGGCATTCATGACGCTTATATTAGACCGTTAGTATATGCACCCGCTAATATGAGCTTCGCTAAAAACGAAGTTTCTCATATCACCATTCAAGCTTGGGAAATGGCTCCGTTCTTGGGTGATAAGTTGCTTCGTATCATGACCTCTTCTTTTCAACGTCCCAATCCAAAAGGATTTAAGATCACCGCAAAAGCAAGTGGTCACTATGTGAATTCTATCATGGCCAGTCAAGAAGCCAAATCAAAAGGCTTTGACGAAGCATTGTTAACCGATATGAACGGATTTGTAGCAGAAGGTCCTGGTGCCAATTTATTCTTCGAAAAGGACGGAAAATTATTTACTCCCTCCACCGGAAATATTTTACCCGGTATCACACGTGCTACCGTTCTCGAATTGTGCAAAGAAATGGATGTGGAGGTAGAAGAAAAGCAATGCACCATGGAAGAGCTAAAGTCTGCCGATGCCGCATTTTTCTGCGGAACTGCTGCTGAAATTGTGGGCTTTGAAAGCATTGATAGTTATAAGTTCCCGAAACCATGGAACAGAACCATTAGTAAAGTTATTCAAACGAATTATAAAAATCTGGTAACAGAAAAACAAGGAGCTCTGGTTTAAGAGATTGATATTATGAGCGTGGAATTAAACAAATACAGTAAGACGATTACACAAGACCCTACGCAACCCGCTGCACAAGCGATGTTGTACGGAATTGGTTTAACTGACGAAGACCTTAAGAAAGCACAAGTTGGTGTAGCCAGTATGGGTTACGATGGAAATACGTGTAACATGCACTTGAACGACCTTGCCAAAATTGTGAAGTCGAGTGTATGGCAGAATGATTTGGTAGGATTGATCTTCAACACCATTGGCGTAAGCGATGGTATCAGCAATGGTACCGATGGGATGCGCTATTCTTTGGTGAGCCGCGATATTATTGCCGATAGTATTGAAGCAGTATGTGGCGCTCAGTATTATGATGCATTGATTGCATTGCCCGGTTGCGATAAGAACATGCCCGGATCTGTAATTGCGATGGGACGATTGAATCGCCCTGCAATAATGGTGTACGGCGGAACCATTGCTCCCGGTCACTATAAAGGACAAGACCTGAACATCGTTTCAGCGTTTGAAGCACTCGGTCAAAAAATTGCAGGTCAACTCGATGAAGGCGATTTCAAAGGAATCGTAATGAACAGTTGTCCCGGCGCCGGTGCTTGCGGCGGTATGTACACTGCCAATACAATGGCCTCAGCGATCGAAGCCTTAGGCATGAGCTTGCCCTATTCTTCCTCTAACCCTGCGCTCAGCGATGAAAAAAAGAAAGAATGTGACGAAGCCGGGAAAGCCATTCGTCTCTTGTTGGAAAAAGATATCAAACCAAAAGATATCATGACACGCAAGGCTTTCGAAAACGCGATCACTGTGATCATGACCTTGGGTGGTAGTACCAATGCGGTTTTACACCTCATTGCCATGGCGAAAAGTGTGGATGTTCCTTTAACACAGGATGATATCCAGGCTATCAGTGATCGCATTCCGGTGTTGGCCGATTTCAAACCAAGTGGTAAATACCTCATGCAAGATCTACATGAACACGGTGGTGTTCCTTCTGTAATGAAGTACTTGTTGCAAAAAGGTTTGCTGCATGGCGATTGCTTAACTGTTACCGGAAAAACATTGGCAGAGAACTTAGCAACCGTTCCGGATTTGGATTTTGAATCTCAAAAGATCATCTACCCACTCGAAAATCCAATCAAAGCTACCGGCCACTTGCAGATTCTCTATGGTAATTTGGCTTTAGGCGGCAGCGTTGCAAAAATCAGTGGTAAAGAAGGAGAGAAGTTTACAGGACCTGCGCGCGTATTTGACGGTGAAAAAGAATTGATAGCAGGTATTGAAAATAAAAGAGTACAACCCGGCGACGTAGTGGTGATTCGTTACGTTGGACCGAAAGGCGCTCCGGGAATGCCCGAAATGTTGAAACCAACATCAGCCATCATTGGAGCAGGATTGGGCAAATCAGTTGCATTAATTACGGATGGTCGATTTAGTGGTGGAACCCATGGATTCGTCGTCGGTCACATCACTCCCGAAGCACACGAAGGTGGTTTAATTGGAATTGTAGAAGACAACGATATTATTGAACTCGATGCAACGAAAAATACCATCAACTTGAAAGTTGCGCCGGAAGTGATAGAACAGCGCAAGCAACAATGGAAACAACCCAATTTAAAAGTAACAAAAGGAATCCTTTATAAATATGCTAAGCACGTTAAATCAGCCGCAGAAGGCTGCGTTACAGACGAAGACTGAGGAACTCAGCGGCTCTGAAATCGTTCTTCGCGCGTTGATCGCCGAAGGCGTTGAAACCATCTTTGGTTATCCGGGTGGTGCCATCATGCCCATTTATGATGCACTGTACGATTATAATGATCAATTGAAGCACATCCTCGTTCGTCACGAACAAGGTGCTATTCATGCTGCACAAGGCTTTGCGCGCATCAGCGGCAAATGCGGTGTGGTATTCGCAACCAGCGGACCCGGCGCTACCAATTTGGTGACCGGTTTGGCCGATGCTCAAATTGACAGTACACCGGTAGTATGTATCACCGGACAAGTATTCGCTCACTTGTTGGGTACCGATGCCTTCCAAGAAACCGATGTGATCAATATCACAACACCTATTACTAAATGGAACTATCAAGTAACCGATGCCAGCGAAATTGCAGAGGTATTGGCGAAAGCATTCTATATCGCAAAAAGCGGTCGTCCCGGACCGGTAGTAATTGATATCACCAAAAATGCACAAATTCAAAAAGTGCCTTTTAGTGGATACCAACCTTGCAACCACATCCGTAGCTATCGCCCCAAACCAATTGTTCGTAAAGAATACATTCAGGAAGCTGCGAAGTTGATCAACGAAGCTGAACGTCCTTTTGTAATTTTTGGACAAGGGGTTATTCTTGGACAAGCAGAAAATGAATTCTTGAAATTTATTGAGAAAGGGGGATTGCCCGCTGCTTGGACCATCATGGGAATGAGTGCCATTCCAACCGATCACCCGCTAGGAGTAGGTATGTTGGGCATGCATGGTAACTATGGTCCGAATTTACTCACCAATGAATGCGATGTATTGATTGCTGTTGGTATGCGTTTCGACGACCGTGTAACCGGCCGCCTCGATAAATATGCAAAACAAGCGAAAGTAATTCACCTCGATATTGATCCGGCAGAAATTGATAAAAACGTTAAAGCAACCGTTCCTGTATGGGGCGATTGTAAAGAAACGCTGCCCCTTCTTACAGAATTGATCGAGCAAAAAACCTATTCTACATGGTTGCAGAAATTCGAAGACTGTAAGCTAAAAGAACAACAGAAAGTAGTGGTACCTGAATTGAATCCAACATCGGACATTATGACGATGGGAGAAGTGATCAGAGTATTGAATGAACTCACAGAAGGGAATGCAGCTATTGTAACGGACGTAGGTCAGCACCAAATGGTAGCTTGTAGATACGCCAACATGAACCAATCGAAGAGCAATATTACTTCGGGCGGTTTGGGTACCATGGGCTTTGCTTTACCGGCAGCTATCGGTGCAAAATTTGGTGCACCAGACAGAACCGTAGTAGCTGTAATTGGTGATGGCGGATTTCAAATGACTTTGCAAGAATTGGGAACCATCATGCAATTCAAGCCTGCAGTGAAAATTTTGATTTTAAACAACTGCTTTTTAGGTATGGTGCGTCAATGGCAGCAATTGTTCCATGAACGTCGTTATTCATTTGTAGACATTACCAGCCCCGACTTTGTTCAAGTAGCGAAAGGCTATTATATCGAAGGTGCTCGTATTTCAAAGCGTGAAGAGCTGAAAGATGCGGTGAAGAAGATGCTCGACCACGACGGTAGTTATTTATTGGAAGTGATGGTAGGAAAAGAAAACAACGTATTCCCAATGGTGCCTCAAGGTAGAGGTGTAGCGGAAATCGTTTTAGGAGCAGATGAAGTTTAATCACCTTTCAAACAACAAACAATGAGCAAACAGGAATATACCATAACCGTTTATACCGAGAACCAAATTGGCTTGCTCGCACGCATTGCCATCATGTTCTCAAGAAGAAAAATCAACATCGAAAGTTTAAACACTTCATCGAGTGAAGTAGAAAGCGTTCACCGTTTTACAATTGTGATTCACGAAACAGAAGAAGTAGTTCGCAAACTCTGCCGTCAAATTGAAAAACAAGTAGAAGTTTTGAAAGCCTACTATAATACCGACGATGAAATTGTATGGCAAGAAGTGGCTTTGTACAAAGTGCCTACCGATGAAATTGCAGAGAAGGTAAAAGTAGAACGCTTACTTCGTGAGAATGGAGCAAGAGCGGTGTTGATTCGTAAGGATTATACCATTTTTGAAACCAGTGGCCATCGCGACGAAACAGACAAACTGATCACAGTATTGGAGCCCTATGGTTTGATAGAATTTGTAAGAAGCGCTCGCGTAGCCATTATTAAAAACAGCGAAGGATTCCATAAGAAATTGAGAGATTTCGAATTAAGAGAACCTGGAGAAGAGGTGGTCGAGAACGAATATCTCGGTGATCAAGAGCATGTATTTTCTATGTAAACAACAATATACTTAACCAAAGCAATCACAGAGCTGAGTATTCAGCATCAACGATTCAGCAAACACTTTAAACAATTCAGCAATGGCAAAATTAAATTTCGGCGGGGTGGAAGAAAATGTAGTAACCCGCGACGAGTTCCCTTTAGCAAAAGCACAAGAAGTATTAAAGAACGAAACTGTAGCAGTAATCGGTTATGGTGTTCAAGGACCTGGTCAGGCTTTGAACCAACGCGATAATGGTATCAACGTAATCGTTGGTCAACGTAAGAATTCTAAAACTTGGGATAAAGCAATCGCAGATGGTTTTGTTCCCGGTGAAACTTTATTCGAAATCGAAGAAGCCTTGGAAAGAGGTACCATCATTTGTTATTTATTAAGTGATGCGGCTCAAATCGCTTTGTGGCCTACCGTTAAAAAGCATTTGACAACCGGTAAAGCACTTTATTTCTCACATGGTTTCGGTATCACTTTCAACGAACAAACAGGGATCGTTCCTCCTGCAGATGTAGACGTATTCCTCGTTGCTCCGAAAGGGTCAGGTACTTCTCTTCGTCGTATGTTCTTGCAAGGACGTGGATTGAATAGCTCTTACGCTATTTTCCAAGATGCTACCGGTAAAGCAAAAGAGCGCGTTATTGCCCTCGGTATTGCAGTAGGTAGTGGTTATTTGTTTGAAACAGATTTCCGTAAAGAAGTATACAGCGATTTAACCGGTGAACGCGGTACCTTGATGGGTGCTATTCAAGGGATCTTCGCTGCTCAATACCAAGTATTGCGCGATAAAGGACATACTCCTTCTGAAGCATTCAACGAAACAGTGGAAGAATTGACACAATCATTGATGCCATTGGTAGCTGAAAACGGTATGGACTGGATGTATGCCAACTGTTCTACAACCGCTCAACGTGGTGCCTTGGATTGGTGGAAAAAATTCCGTGATGCAACAGCTCCTGTATTCCGTGAGTTGTATGAAAGCGTAGCTACCGGTAAGGAAAGTCAACGTTCTATTGACTCTAACTCTCAACCTGATTACCGTGAGAAATTAGAGCAAGAATTGAAAGAATTACGTGAAAGCGAGATGTGGCAAGCGGGTAAAACAGTACGTTCTTTGCGTCCTGAAAACCAGCCTGCGAAGTCTGAAGCTATTGTATAATGGATCTTCTCTAAGGGGCTCCTGGGGTACCCTACCTCAGGAGCCCCTTTTTTTAATTAATAATTGATAATTAATAATTAATAATGGGGGAACCCACCAACTTTCATATTTGTTGCTCTTAACGATGAATTTTGCAGTAGTAAGTGCAAAGAATGTTGTTCAACCTATTTACTAGAATTATCAATATCAGACTATTTCAACGCGTGTATTTCAATTCTTAATTATTAATTACTCCCATGGCATCTTCTCACTTCGACTTCCTCGCTGCCGCTGCGCGTTTAGCGCCCATCGTATACAAAACACCACTTCAACTCAACTTGAATCTATCTAAGAAGTACAACTGTAATGTGTACTTAAAAAGAGAAGACTTGCAGGTTGTTCGTAGTTATAAATTGCGTGGTGCTTATAATATGATGAGTACTATGGATGCGGCTGTGCTGTCGAAAGGTGTAGTATGTGCTTCGGCAGGAAACCATGCCCAAGGCTTTGCGTATAGTTGCAAGCGATTGCAAGTGAAGGGTGTCATCTTCATGCCCGTGATAACACCAAATCAGAAAATTACTCAAACCAAGATGCATGGCGAGGGTTGGGTTGAAGTGATTTTAAAGGGTGACACGTTTGATGATTGCGCTCATGCAGCCAAAGAATATACTGAGGCGCACGATCTAACCTTTATTCCCCCATTCGATGATCTAAAGATCATTGAAGGGCAAGGAACAGTAGGAGTGGAGATATTGGAAGAATTGCCTTCTTTTGATTTTCTATTTGTACCGGTTGGTGGAGGCGGATTATCGGCAGGCGTTGGAACCTATTTGAAATCACAGGATCCATCAATTTTCATTGTAGGTGTTGAACCGGAAGGAGCACCTAGTATGAAAACGGCGCTTGAAAAAGGAGAACCAACTACGCTAGAGTCTATCGATCGTTTTGTTGATGGTGCGGCTGTAAAACGCGTAGGAACCTTGAATTTTCCCTTGTGTAAAGAAGTTCTCGACGATATGCTTTTGATTCCAGAGGGAAAAGTATGCACTACTATATTGAAGCTTTACAGTGAAGATGCCATTGTAGCAGAACCGGCAGGTGCGCTGAGTATTGCGGCACTCGATTACTATTCCGATCGTATCATTGGAAAGAATGTAGTGTGTGTAGTAAGCGGTAGCAACAACGATATCGATAGAATGCAAGAGATCAAAGAACGCAGCTTGCAATATGAAGGGCTGAAGCATTATTTCCTCATTCGATTTGCGCAACGCCCCGGCGCTTTGAAAGAATTTGTTAACCATGTACTAGGCCCCGGTGATGATATCATTCGATTCGAATACATGCAAAAGCATAGTAAAGAAACCGGGCCTGCATTGGTAGGTATAGAGCTTAAAAACCCGGATGACTATCAGGTTCTTCTCTCAAATATGAAGAAATTTCAAGTAAACTATACGGAGATCAATAAGGACGCTGATTTGTTCAGTTATTTGATTTAACGGAATGCTCGCACCGTATTTTGGCTCCTTTCTTTTCACATAAATAATGTAGGAGAAAATTAGATAGGTATTACTGAAATCAGTAGAACCTGTTCTTGCATTTGATTACTCAAGTAATCGATTACACCGATCACTTCCATTCTATAAATATTGAAGATGAAATGCGGCACTATGGTGTAAGTGCAAAGCAAGCTAATCGGGCGTTTAAAGTCGATCGTTTAGGTACTCTTTCTTAAAATGTTGTTAGTGAATTATCAAATTTGGAAGTTGTATTGTACCTCAGTTTGAATTGCTTTTGCTGACATTTGATTTCAACTACAGCAATTCTAGTTTCCGAGTTTTAGGCTCGTTATTTTGAATATAGTTTCCGAAACTGATTCAAAAATGCACTGAACTCTTTTGGGAGTGGCGCAATGATTTCAATGGTTTCGCCCGACAATAGTGGTAGTTTTAATTCTGAGGCATGCAGTGCCAGTCTACCCATAATGGGGCGCTCATTTTCGAGATCCTTCGAGAGTTTAAATTTTTTCTTGTAAGTAGAGAGTAGGATAGGAGCACCATCGCCATACAAAGGATCTACCAGAATGGGATGTCCTTCATTGGCCATATGAACGCGTATCTGATGCGTTCTTCCCGTATGTAATTGAAATTTTACCAACGTGAATTTCTTGAGACGTTCTACCACTTCATAGTCTGTAAGCGAGGCCTTACCACGCTGGTGCACCATCATCTGTCCTTTCTTGGCCGGATGTTCCATAATAGGACCATCCATGGTTTTTTGATCCTCTGCCGGTTCGCCCATCACAATACCAATATAGTATTTCTCCACTGTTCTGTTCTCAAAAGCTTCCGATAGAAATTTATGTGCTGCTTCGTTTTTAGCGAACACAATTGCTCCACTAGTGTCTTTATCTAAACGGTGAACCGTAAAAATTTGACCAAAAGCTTCTTGGAGCATTACTTTAAGAGAAATTTCTTTCCCTTCTCTATCGGGTATGCTTAACAAACCACTCGGTTTGTTTAAAACAATCATGTCGTCATTCTCAAACAAAACTACCGGCTTCATGTCCTTATTTTTTTACCCGAGTGATAAAACTCAAATTAGATCCCACTTTCAAAGTACGGTTCATGAATCTGGAGAACCATGACTTAGTGGAACTCGGATCTTTTCTACTATAAGTGAAGTATTCTAAAATTTCCAACCCATTTTTCTCAATCACATATTTCATAGCAGGAATCACCGGTTCAAACAAATGATCGGGTGTTCTGCTAGGATCATTCCAATCGCTTGCAAATTGCTTTTTCAATCCTAACTTGTACCATAAGTGCTGTGCTACAAAACTGAGGGAACGCTTATTGGGTACATTAACTACTAATATGCCGTCCTCTTCTAAATGTGTAGCTGCTTTTTGCAACCAACCATTGGGGTCGGGGATGTGTTCAATAACGTGACTCATGTGTATCAACGAGAATTTCCTCGGATATTCAAAATGCTCAAACTGTTGAACGATCACATTTACCCCTAATTGCTCTTTTACAAAAGCAGCCATTTTTTCACTCACATCCAATCCAACTGCTTCTTTATAATAAGGTTTTGCGGCATACAGAAAAGTTCCCATACCGGAGCCGATATCCAACACCGCCGTTCTCTTTTGATCGTACTTCATTAAATGGTCCATTTCTTCCTGGAACATTTTTACTCCCGATTCTTTTACTGCCGCAAAGTCGTTGATGGTAAGTGAATCGGAATACTGATAATAATCTGCGTATGCTGCATCAATAAAATGTTGATTGTAAACCGGACGAGGCGATTGATAGATCAATTTGCAGTTTCCGCAAGTAACATAGCTGTATTGCATTTCGCTACCGAATTTTTCATACAAGGTGCGATCTGCTGATCCGCAAAAGGGGCAATCAACCGTTTCCCATGCTTGAGGAATATAGGCTGGTTTCAATGACTGACTCATGGTATTTATTGCTTGGGCTTTTTCTTATAAGAAGCATTCAGGAATTTCAATAAGCGCACTTCTTTTTCCGATAAGAATCTCCACTTTCCGCGCTCTACGTTCTTTTTGGTGAGGTTCGCATACATCACTCTGTCCAATCCTTTTACATCGTATCCTAAATGCTCAAATATGCGACGCACAATTCGATTCTTACCACTGTGAATTTCTACACCAATAATGTGTTTGTTTTTAGCGTCGGGATAGGCGAGTACATCGGGTTGAATAAACCCATCTTCTAATGTAACACCCGATAGAATGGCATCAAAGTCTTTTTTCGTCAACTGCTTATCCAAGGTTACTTCGTAAATCTTTCTTACTTCATAACTTGGATGTGAGAGTTTTTGCGCCAACTCTCCGTCATTGGTGAGCAACAGCACTCCTGTTGTATTTCTATCCAATCGTCCAATTGGATATACGCGCTCGGAAGTAGCTGATTTTATTAAGTCCAATACTGTTTTTCTTCCCTGTGGATCTTCGGTAGTAGTGATGTAATCCTTTGGTTTATTGAGTAAGATGTAAACCAGATTTCTTCTTGCAGTGATCTTTTTGCCTTGAACTTTTACCTCATCTTTTTGTCCGATCTTAAATCCCGGTTCAGTGATCACTTTTCCATTCACCGTAACTTTTCCGGTCTTTACAACATCAGCCGCATCTCTTCTTGAACAAATTCCCGCGTGTGCAATGAATTTATTCAAAGGCATCATACCCACCATGGTCGATTCCTTCAAATTCTCTACTTCTTCTTTCTTACCCGCTTTTTCAATTCGAAGCGCAGGCTTCACCGGCCCCCTCGTTCCTCTTTCTTCTCTCTTCGTTCCTCGCTCATCGCTCCTCTTTCCTCCTCTTTCCTCGTTCCTCGTTCCGCGCTCCTCACTCCTGTTTCCTCCTCTCTCCTCGTTCCTCCTTCCTCGTTCCTCGTTCCTATTTATCCCTCCTTGCGCTCTCAATTCTCTCGCAGCTGCTTTCTTCTGCTCAAAATATTCTTTGGTCTCCTGACGGAGTTTTTTCTTTTCCTGACGAATGCGTTCTTTCTTTTTCGCACCGTTTTCTTTCTTTTCAATAAATTTTTTGAAACCTTCTGCCATTGTAGTGAATTTGCTGTTTTACAACAGTAATGAATAAAATATAGATTGTATTATAGAGCGCCTTCTTTATTGGCCAATTGACCACAGGCTGCATCGATGTCTTTTCCTCTGCTTCTTCTCAAACGAACATTCACGCGATTCTTCTCCAAAAAGTTCATGAACTGCTGAACCGTTTTTTCATCGGGTTTCTGGAAATCAGCGTTGTCGATTGGGTTGTATTCAATGATGTTGATCAAGTCGGCAGGAACTTGGCGGTAAATCTTCATCAACTCTTCCGCATCTTTGATGCTGTCATTGAAGTTTTTAAACAGGATGTATTCAAACGTGATTTCGTTTCCTGTTTGTTTGTAGAAATAGTTCAACGCATCGATCAACGTTTTAATATTGTTGGTATCATTGATCGGCATGATCTCATTTCTTTTGGCATCGTTGGCCGCATGTAAACTTAGTGCCAATTTGAATTTCACTTGATCATCACCCAGTTGACGAATTTGCTTCGCTACTCCGGCTGTTGATACAGTGATTCTTCTCGGGCTCATTCCTAATCCATCGGGCGATGTAATGCGCTCAATGGCCCTCATCACGTTTTTATAATTCAGCAAGGGTTCACCCATGCCCATAAATACAATATTGCTCAGTTTCTTCTCGTAAACGCGTTCACTTTGCTGGTTGATCAACACTACTTCATCGTAGATCTCATCAAAATTCAAATTGCGCTTACGGTCCATATAGCCGGTTGCGCAAAACTTGCAACTTAAACTGCAACCAATTTGAGAAGAAACACAGGCTGTTTTGCGATCGTCGGTAGGAATCAATACTCCTTCAACTGCATGACCATCATATGTTTTGAAACGCGATTTAACGGTGCCATCGGCACTGTATTGAGTGGCATCCACCGTTAATGCGGGTAAACTGAATTGTTCTCCTAATTTTTGGCGAAGGTCTTTGCTTAAGTTGGTCATATCGGCAAAACTCAACGCATGTTTCTGCCATAGCCATTCGTATACCTGTTGGGCGCGGAATTTCTTCTCACCCATGGTATCGAATAAATGAATCAATTCATCCTTGGATAACTCCCTGATATTCTTTCCTTTAGCTATAGACATCGTGCAAAGATACGAAATCCCCGTCGTCCCCCTAATTTTGCTCCTTTTCCATTGATTATGAATTCGTTTTGAATTCGGTAGACTTTATAGATATTTGACCCGGAAAAATCCCTTGCATATGAAAGAAGTATTTGTGATAGACGCTGTTAGAACTCCTATTGGTAAATACGGTGGTGCTTTGAGTACCATTCGCCCCGACGATTTGCTGGCTACTTGTATCAAATCATTGTTGTTCAGAAACCCCGGAGTAGACCCCGCTGCTATTGAAGATGTAATTGCCGGTGCTACCAATCAAGCTGGTGAAGACAACCGTGACATAGCTCGAATGGCAGTTCTTTTGGCAGGGTTGCCTGTTACCGTTCCCGGTAACACCGTGAATCGTTTGTGTGCATCGGGTTTGCAGGCCATTATGGATGCTGCTCGTGCTATTCAATGTGGTGATGGCGATTTGATGATTGCCTGTGGCGTAGAGAGTATGACAAGAGCTCCATTCGTAATGGCGAAATCATCTTCTCCTTGGAACCGCACACCGGAAGTATTCGATACAACCATTGGTTGGAGGTTCACAAATAAAAGATTGGCTGAGATGTACTATCCTTATAGTATGGGTGAAACAGCTGAGAATGTTGCCAAACAATGGAATATAAGCCGACATGCGCAAGATGAATTTGCATTGGAAAGTCAGAATAAATACTTCGCAGCTTATGAGAAGCAAAAATTCTTGGATGAAATTGTGAAGATCGAAGTATTGGGTGGGAAAGATGAAAAAATATTCTTTGAGGCCGACGAGCAACCCCGTAAAACATCAATGGATAAGTTGGCAACACTGCGTCCGGCTTTTGTAAAGGATGGAACTGTGACTGCTGGAAATTCTTCTTCTATTAATGACGGTGCGGCAGCCATGCTTTTGGCATCTGCTGAGGCGGTTGAAAAATACAACCTACGCCCCATCTCGAAAATAAAATCAATGGCGGTTGCAGGCGTAGATCCTTCTATTATGGGAATTGGACCGGTACCTGCCACTCGTAAAGCCTTGCAAAGAGCTTCACTAAGCGTTGATGATCTCGACTTGATTGAATTGAACGAAGCCTTTGCTTCTCAATCGATCGCTTGTATTCACGACCTAGGGCTCGACTTAGAAAAGATCAATGTAAACGGTGGATCGATCGCTATTGGGCATCCTCTCGGATGCAGTGGTGTTCGAATTGCAACCACTTTATTGCATGAGTTCCAACGCCGAGATCTTCGTTACGGACTCACTACCATGTGTGTTGGAGTAGGACAGGGAGCGGCGATTGTGTGGGAAAAAACAAAATAATTAATAATTGAGAATTAATAATTAATAATGGGGTTCACCGCAGAGCCCGCGAAGAGCGCAGAGAAGTCGCTAAGGATTTCGTTGCGCGCCTTTGCGAGGTCCCTGAGCAGGCCGTAGGCCTAGTCGAAGGGCTTTGTTACGTTGCGGTTGAGTCATCTGATTGAAAAATGTTTAAGACTGAATTGAATAAGAGAGCTAGTTTTTTGACCACTGATAACACAAATTAGAACAGATTGACACTGATTAGGGGTTGAGTATTCGATCAGACTAATTGAACTTTAGCCTCTAATCTGAGCAAATCCGCTGTTTCAAATCTGTGGTCAAAAAAGATTTTCCCAGATTAACCTCCGATACTCAATCAACCTGACTGCCGGCCGTTCTAATTATTAATTATTACTTATTAATTATTAATTACCACGGCTGTTCAATTATTAATTCTTACTTCTTAATTCTTAATTGGTTCTCAAATTTCCTCATTCATCCGATACATCAACTTCCTCACCATTCTAAAATTGGTGACCAAAGCGAGGAGTAATAACGCGCCTGCAACGCCAATTACAATAGGATGTAAAAGAATTGATAAGCTCGATTTTGAAGTGAGCATGTGACTATAGAAATAGTATTGAATTCCCTCTGTACCTAGCAGTGCAAAGAGAATAACAATTATATAAACAGGTAAAAACTGCAGCGTCACTTTTCTACTCAACCAATCGGGTGCATATCCCAAAGTCAATAATAATTGCAGGTTGTTTTTACTGTTAGCAATTAGTAAACGCAAATAGAATGAGAACAATAACAATGCAAGCAATACCACCAGCAAACCAAATAAACCCAGCCCGCTGAAGATCGCTTGTAAAATGGCTTTCACCCTACCGAATTTGGTTTTGTCTTTATTTACTTCATAGTGCTTTTCATTCAAGTATTGAAGAAAAGCCGGATTGTTGGCATCCTTTGTTTTAATATATACTCTCGAAGCGCGCGTTTCATTTTTTGTGGAAGAGAATTGGGTATTGGCCCAATTTAAGAATTCAGTTGGTACCAATATTGAATTGATTCGATCACTTAGCGCAACGATCCGACCACGGTAGGTGTGTCTACTACCATCAGGACCATAACAAATCACCAATACTCGAAGAGAGGTTACTGTTTCTTCCGATAATTGCGGCAAACCATAACCTGGTGCAAACACGTTGAAAATTTCCAGAAAATCGGAAGCAACAATCAATGGAATTTCTTCTTGGCCTTCCTGCCAACTGAAATCGGGAGGAACCGTATCTATGAAATTTTTATCCAATGCTTCAATGAAAAAATCACTCATGAAAGGAATCATGTCTCCGCCACTAATTTGAATGCGGAAGTTATTGGCGAGTAGGGGAGCAGCGTCGGCAACAAATGACTGCTTTTTTATTTCTTGCAGGTCGGCTTCCGAAAATAAGTTCTTCTCCAAATTACCCATGGTTTCATTGGTAATGTCTTTGCGCACCGCTATATAGTCGAATCCATTTTTCTGAACACTTTCTTCTCCTAACAAGAACTGTACGTTCAAATACATTTGAACCGATGTTAAGAGTAACAACACGCCAATGCCCAAACCAATATAGGAAAACCAGCGACTCACAGGCGAGGAGCCGGTATGTAATAATTTCTTGATGGGTTTAAATGATACAGCCACAGTCTACTTTTAAAGATGATACAATGCTTGGTACGGAAAAATCGGTAGCTCTTCAAGATCTGCGAGCAAAACGCCGGCGCCTCTTTTATCCGCTTCTTCTAAAATTAAATCGAGCGCTTTTTGGGAGTTCTCTTTGTCGAGATGACTAAAAGGCTCATCCAGTAAAATAAAATCAAAAGGTTGCATCAATGACCTTATGATGGCTACTCGTTGTTGTTCTCCATAAGAGCAAGTGCTGCACAATTGATGTAGCTTGTGAGTAATGCCCAAACGTTCAACCATTACCGGAATCATGTCTTCGGAATGATAGGGATTGAGTTGGCGTTTGATATTAATATTCTCATATACACTGAGGGTAGGGAACAGCCGTAGGTCCTGAAATACCACGCTCAGTTGCTTTTCTCGTATGACTGCTTTTTGAGCCGGCTTCATACCCGTGATATTGAATTCATTCAACTGAATGCTTCCGGTATAGCTGGAACGGGTACCGTAAAGAAAATGGATCAAGGATGTTTTGCCACTTCCCGATGGGGCTACAATGTGAACACGGCTGCCCTTCTCAAAACGTATATCTTGCTTCCAAATTTGTGAAGCGCGTTGATGCGCTTCAGTGAAGTAAACGGGCCATAATTCTTGTATGCGTAAACTCATAGCTGCAATTTAAAAAACCCCGCATTTGCGGGGTTTTTTATGAAGGAAAATATTCGTTATTTATTTTCGACTGCCGGTGGCGCCACCACTGCAGTGTCTGATATTACTGCATTGCCATCGTACATAGAGTAAGACGCTTTACGCTTTTCTTCAACAGCTGCCAATTTGTTTAAGTAGGTGTTCAACTGTTTTAAACTGTTGGTGGTTTTGTCGATTAAATTGATTTCAAAATAACCTTGAGATGCACCGTCTTTAAAACCTTCTGATTTAAAGAAAATGTCTTGCCAGAATTTTTCAGAAATCACCAGGCTTTCCATGCTCAAGCTGTCTGTAACGGCTTCTTTGCCACCTTTGATGAATTTTTGAATATCAACGAATCCACCTCCCGTTGCACCTTTCAATTGTTCCGCCCAAGCTTGTTTGGTAGAAGCCCCACCAAGGAATTTCGTATTATATGTTTGATCGTTTCCGGCAACAAACCAGTTCTTATCCAATTGATAATTGATGCCTGGAATTGAACCCGCTTCACCAAGTTGACCTTGTAGGGTAACAATCAATTTATCGAATGCAGCTCTATCGTTGATAGAAGCGGCAAACAAATACTTGGCATCAGGAGTTTTGTTGGTATAAGTATACGGCTCCATTCCGTCGCCACCACCAATGGTTTTGGTTTCACTTTTTACCGCGAAATCGGTAACTGCTACTAAAATGTCTCCTTTGTTTGCTTTTACAAACTCATCGATGCTGTAACCTGCTTTATCGAGGAAGCCATTAGCCAAGCCATCTACGCCCATAAGTTTGATGAATTCTTTCAATCCTTCAGGAGGATAGTTGAAAGCAAATGCCGCAGCTACATTGGTTGAAGGAATGCGGTTGTACAAATCATCGGAAATTGGTTTTGAAGGATACTTCTTGGCTAGGTCAGCTAATTTCTCGTTCACATATCCTTTTGAAACCACTGTAATTTTACCATTTTCAAAGTTCAACGTAGCTGTTGAAATATTGCCTTGAAGAATATCGTTGATTTTCATCATTCCTAACATGCTACCAGCTATTCCGTTCAAGTATTGTTCACCACTGATCCAGAAATGCATGTCACCTACTGTTGTGAGCATTTCATTGAAACGTTTATCGCTGCCAATACTTGCATCTCCACTGAGGTCAAGTGTAACCTGACCAAAAACTTTTAAACTATCTGTAGGAAACTTGTACAGTTCGCTCATTCCGCCACCAAAACCCGACATGCCATTCATGGCTCCTAGTGGAACATCGTTAATGATAGAGAATTGCTCATTACCCCAAACAATAGCAGGTCCATTTGTAATGTTGGCCGATTTGTAAGAACCGGTTTTGCCAACTGCTGCGTTGTTGGTGATTTTCGCAACAAACTTTTCAAAAGCGGCTGCATCTTTTACACCACCGCTAACGCCGGCATATCCGCCTTTGCCTTGTTTCTTCACAAACACATAGAAATCGCCGTCGGTATTCATACCGGAACTGGCAGGATTTTCCATCAGTTGTTTGGCAAAGCTGTCGGTTGTTTTATCAAATCCTTTTTGGAAGAATTCGCTTTTTTTGATTTCATCCCAGCTGAGTTTGCCGGAAAGACTTTTAGAGTTGATGTGCATTACGAACATCGCATCTTTCGGAACGGCTATTTTTGTTGATTTGCTGCCGCAAGCACTAAGAATTAGCAGGCCCATCGCGAGCATGCCGAGTAATAAGGAATTACGTTTCATAAAATGGTTAATGGTAATTGTATTTCGGGTCAAATAAATGAATATTTTTCGAGTTCTGCCAATGAAACCGTGATTTGGGTACGATTTTTCAAATCTTTCACCACACAAGTCCCTGCTATTAGTTCCGTTTCACCAATTATTATTACAAAGGGAATGTTCTTTTTTTCGGCGTATTTGAACTGTTTATCGAATTTAACGGATTCATGGTACAATTCAGCTCGAATTCCTCTGCTTCTTAACTGCTGTAACTGGGTAAAATTGGCGGTTTGGCTGGCCTCACCGGTATTGAAAAAAAGAACTTGGGTGCCCAAAGCCACCGTATTGGGGAAGAGGTTTAGTTCTTCCAAAACGTCGTAAATGCGGTCGAGACCAAAACTGATACCTACACCCGGAATTCCGGTTACACCAAAGAGGCCTGTTAAATCATCGTAACGGCCACCACCTCCAATACTGCCCATTTTCACTTCGGCAGGAGCTTTCACTTCAAAGATGATTCCGGTATAGTAATTAAGACCGCGAGCCAGGGTAAAATCAATCAAAACATTCAATCCGCTGGTACTTCCTACTCCATTCAAAACCGTTCTCAATTCCTCCAATCCTGCTTTGGCCAATGCTTCATTACCGAGTAAAGATTCTAAAGCAGCCAATCTTGTGGCATTATCGCCCTCAATTTGAAGGTATTGCTCAATTTTCAGAATTTGATCTGCATTCAATCCACTGGAGGTCAATTCTTCTTTTACTTTTTCAAGACCTATTTTATCCAATTTATCGATGGCTACTGTAATAGGCACCATGAAGTTTTCTCCACCACAGGCAGCTGCTAAAGCGGCGAGGATTTTTCGAGAGTTAAGTCGAATTTCATACCCTTTCATTCCTAGTTTGGTAAAAACATCGTGGTAAATAAGGGTCAATTCCATCTCATTTAAAAGAGATTTCGAACCCACCACATCGGCATCGCATTGGTAGAATTCGCGGTAGCGCCCTTTCTGTGGGCGATCGGCGCGCCATACCGGCTGCACTTGATAGCGTTTGAAAGGAAAAGTCAATTGCGCATGGTTCATGGCCACGTACCGAGCGAACGGAATGGTGAGGTCGTAACGCAAAGCACGTTCTGTTAAGTTTGGGTCGTTTTTGCCTTGTAAAACTTTTTCAAAAGCAACTTTACCCTTCTCTTGATTTTTCGGATCATTCAATCCGTTATTGAGAATTTTGAAGATCAGTTTGTCTCCTTCTTCTCCGTACTTTCCCATCAAGGTTTCCAGATTCTCCATCGCCGGAGTTTCCAAAGGTTGAAATCCGTACTTCTCAAAAACTTCTTTGATGGTATTGATGATATAACTGCGTTTGCGAACTACATCCGGACCAAAATCGCGGGTGCCTTGAGGTAGTGATACTGTTACTTTTGCCATAGTGCGTTCTGAATTCTTTATTTAGGGTAGGCATTAACGTGATCCGTATTTTTTGATGATTTGATCACAGGCCCGGTCTATCAATTCAAATACTTCGTGGTATCCTTCTTCTCCTCCATAGTAGGGGTCGGGAACTTCGAGGTCTTCCTGAGGATTTAATTCATGTAATAAGAGTTTCACTTTTTCTGCTTGATACGTTTTTTTCGCCAAGCGTTTCATGTCGTCTATTACATCGGGTGCCATTGCGTAGATCAAGTCGAATTGCTCGTAATCTTCGTTTTGAATTCTTCTCGAACGTTGCTTGCTGATGTCAATTCCATGGAGTTGGGCCACTTTTTGTGACAAGCGATGCGGGGCCTCTCCATTATGGAATCCATTGGTTCCCGCACTTTCCACACTCCAGTTCAATCCCGCCTCCCAGGCCCTTTTTTGCAAGATCCCCTCCGCTAGGGGTGAACGGCAAATATTACCGAGGCAAACCATGAGAATTTTCATGGGGCAAAGGTAGGTAAGTTTTTGGTATTGGGCCTTGGGTTTTAGGCCTTAGGCTTTTGGCTTTGGGCTGTTTTCGGCACACGATCAATGCTCTCGCTTCGAGTATAAAATCGAATACCAATTCACTACGAAGTGATAGACATCTCATCTATCAAGAACGGCCTAATGCCTAACACCTAAAGCCTAAAAACTAACCTCCACTTATGGAATCCCCCCACTCCCTGCATCTAACTATTGAGACCTGCGCATGTTTCATCTTTTCTAACCAATAAATCATTGCAAGATGAAACCCGAATCAATTTTAAAAGCCGATGTATTGGACATAGTATTTGAAGGAAGAAACAAAGAATACGGAGCGTATGTTCTTCGACGTGAGTATGATAAACGCATGTACATCGCCCTCTCCGGAATGTTGTTGCTCACCCTATTGTTTGTTGGGTTTCAGTTGATGCCCAAGAATCAAAAATTTGTGAATGCAACCACAGTTACCATTCCTCCCGATTTACAATTGAGCGAACATTTGGTAGAACCGCCCAAAGAGGAGCTTCCCAAGCCCCAAACCAAGGCAGCTTCAATACAATATACAACGCCCGTTATTTCGAAAATAGTGGATGTACCGCCTCCAACAGTTGATGATTTGAATAAAGATGTACAGATTAGCACCACTACTGTTGACGGGCCTCCTGCCTCCACGGTAGTGAATCCCGGTCCGGTTGATGTTCCACCTGCCGCTCTGGTTGTGCCCGACGAACCTGCTGCTCCCAGTATTCTAGAGCGCTCGGAAATAATGCCCGAATATCCGGGAGGTGAAGCTGCCTTGAGACGCTTTCTTCAACGTAACCTGCGTTTCGATTTTGATGATATGGAGCCCGGAGCACGCATAGAAATACGTTGCAAGTTCATTGTTGGAAAAACCGGTAAAGTTGAAGGCATTCAAATTACAAAAAGTGGTGGTCAACAAAAGTTTGACAATGAAGTGGTTCGCGTAGTGGGAAAAATGCAAGATTGGAAACCCGGACTACAAAATGGAAAAAACGTAAATGTGTATTACACCATTCCGGTAATAGTGGAAGTTCCTGTTGAATAATCACGCCCCCTGCCACTGATGTAAAATTTCAAACTACATCGGTTTGGTCAGGGGGATTTTAATTTAAATAACTTAACTTGCCCGAATTGTTAAAACTGCCGAAAAGTGGAAACATCTGAAGGAAGAAAAAAGAGAGCCTATATGACCCGCAGATCCATCATGGACTTCGGGATGGGCGCTATTATTGCCGGTTTTGGATTGGTGTTTTTGTTTTCCAAGAAATTACAAATGGTAGTTGATTTGGAGCCTGTTTTTTTGTACAGCATCGCGGGCCTGAACCTCCTCTACGGTGGGTTTAGAATTTACCGCGGTTTCCAAAAAGACTATTTTAAAGATGAAGAGTAATATGTTTTTGTTGAGATACAGTTGGAACTTGATTCTTGGGATGGGTTTGCTTGCCGGATTGCTCCTTCAATCCTGCGCGGGCAATGCCACGCAAAAACCCCAAGAAACGCTCACTTCAGGCGTGATCCACATCAGCGCCGATGCCAGTTTCCAACCCATTGTAGATTCTCAGATTCAGGTTTTCGAGTCGCAACACCCGGAGGCAAAGATCATCGTACACTACAAATCGGAGGCCGACTGCTTCCGCGATTTAAATGTAGACAGTATCCGCATGATCATTGTAACCCGCGGCCTTTCTCCCGAAGAACAGAAAATTCTAAAAGATACCCTTACCTACAATCCTCCATTTGGAGTAATGGCCTATGATGCACTGGCCCTGATCGTGAACAATCAGTCTAAAGACTCGCTTTTCACCATGCAAGACGTGCGTTCCATTGCCAAAGGAACCAGTGGCTACCCTTACAAAATGATGCTCGATGGCAAAACGGCTACTTCGGCGGTTCGTTTCGTGCGCGACACTCTTCTGAATGGGGAAAAAATTGGCCCCAGTATCGTTGGTGCCGAAAATAGTAACGCCGTAATCAATTATATTAGCGAGCATAACGATGCAGTGGGTTTAATTGGAGTGAGTTGGATCGGAAATCCGGAAGATTCCGAGCAAGCGAGTTTCTTAAAAAAAGTTAAAATTGCTTCCATCGAATGCCGCAAGTGTACCGATGGTCCTTACGTAAAACCTTATCAAGCAAACATTTATAGATCCAGATATCCCATGATCCGCCCTTTGTACTACATTTTAAAAGAAAATTTTGATGGCCTTGGCAGCGGGTTTAAGAATTTTCTCATCTACGAGAAAGGACAGCGAATATTCAAAAGAGCATATTTGCTTCCGGCTAGGATGAACTTTGAAGTACAGAATATGGACATAACTCAGTAAGCTAGGATTTTAATACATTTACAAACTATTATTAACACAAGCAATCGTACATGAAGCGTTTATTCAGTTTAGTAGCGGGGGTTGTAATTGCCAGCAACCTGTTTGCCCAGAGTGTGGATCAGGGTAGAAAGTTCTATTATTACGAGCGTTATAATAGCGCTAAGGAAGTTTTCGAAAAAGTATTGGCCGCAAACCCCAATAATTTGGATGCGGTGTACTGGCTCGGACAAACCTTGATCAGTTTGAAAGACACGGTGGCAGCAAAAGAAGTGTTTTCTAAGGCCTTGCAATCGAACGGAAGCGCTCCTCTGGTAATCATTGGAATGGGTCAAATTGAGTTGATGGAAGGCAAAACTGCCGAAGCTCGTCAACGTTTCGATTTTGCACTTACGTCCACAAAAAACAAAGACATCAATGTGATCAATGCCGTTGGTTTGGCCAATGTACGCGCCCGCTCAGGCGATGCAACCTATGCCATCGAAAAACTCACCTTGGGTACTCAATTGAAAGATTTCAAAAACGCAGAGACATACGTAATCATGGGTGACGCTTATCGCAAACTCATCGACGGGGGTAACTCTGTAGTTTCTTATACAAAAGCACTGACCTACGATGCTCGTTTGGCCGCTGCCAAACACAAAATTGGTATGGTGTACCTTACTCAGAACAACAAGGAGTACTTCCTCCCTGCGTTTGAAGAGGCGGTTGCACTCGATGCAGCCTACGCTCCAACCTATTTCGAATTGTTCTACTACTGGTATTTCCGTGACGTTAACAAAGCCGCCGGATACTTAGACCAATACGTGGCTAATACCGACCAAGGTCCTAAAGTAGAATACTTGAAAACAGACTTCTTGTATGCTTCCGGTAAGTTCGGAGAAGCAAAAGACAAAGCGAAGTCTTTGATCAGCCAATACGGTGAGAAAGTAGATCCTCGTATGTTCCGTTTGGTGGCATATACCGCCGATACTACCGGAAACTTGGCAGAAGCTAAGGAAGCCATGCTTACCTTCTTGAAAAAGGCAGATGCTTCTGATATTTTACCTACCGATTATGAAGAATTGGCAAATATCAGTGCAAAAACTGCCGGTGCAGAAGCTGAAGCTTTTGGTTATTTGCAAAAAGCAGTGGATCTCGATACCTTGGTTGAAAACAAAGTAAAATTGATCAACAAAGCAGCTGCATTGGCCAAGAAAATGGGCAACCGTAAAGAAGAAGCCAATTGGTTGGGTGTTGCGTACCGCTTGAAGAAAAGCCCTTCAAATACTGATTTGTACAACTGGGGTATCTCTAACTACCAAGCCGGCGATTACGTTACTGCCGACAGTATCTTCTGTGGCGTTTACCAGTCAAAATACCCCAACGAAATCTTCGGATATCTTTGGTGTGCTCGTGCGAAACAAGCACAAGACGATTCTACCAACTCAAAAGGATTGGCAGTTGAAGCCTACAAGATTTTGGCAGAGAAAGCACGCGCTTTTGATTCAGTGAAATACAAGAGCCAAGCGATTTCTTCTTATTTCTTCTTGATTCAATATTATAATGACATCGCTAAAGACCGTCCAACGGCCATTTCTTATTGCGATAAGATTTTGGAAGTAGATCCGGCGAACGAACAGGCGATTAAAATCAAGGATATTTTGAGCAAAGCCGCTACCAGACCTGCACAACCGGCTCCCAAGAAACCGGCATCAGGTACCAAAGGGGGCAAGTAACTCCAAAACCTGAAATTTATTTTACATATAAGCAATCCCTCCAATCATTTGGAGGGATTTTTATTTATTTGAATTGATACTATTGTTTTTATGCGTAGCTACCTTATTTTTGCCCATTAAATATCGATCGGTATATGATTCAATACCTATTGCAAGTAACGAATACTCATTCAGCCGACAGTTCATTCTGGTACCTCCCCGTCGGCGTCCAATTTATCTTCGCGATCGTCTTCGTTGCAGCCATGATGGGATTAACCCATTTTCTAGGCCCCAAACGTAAAACTTCCGACAAACTTGAAACATTTGCCAGTGGTATCAAAACACACGGTGATGCCCGTCAACCCATGGCAATCAAATACTTTCTGGTAGCAATCCTGTTCGTTCTGTTCGATGTGGAAGTCATTTTCTTCTACCCGTACGCAGTTAACTTCAAATCACTTGGTTGGGATGGCTTCATGGCCGTTCTGATGTTTGTAGCCTTTTTCCTTGCAGGATTCATTTACATTATCAAGAAAGGTGCTTTAAACTGGGAAGACTAATAACAAGCCTTTCCAACCCCTATGGATAAGAGGTTCCGCTAAATTCGGAGCTTTCAAGAAATAATGAAACAATAAAACAAGTTTGTTTGTTGTTGTATCGGTTGATTTGAAATTTGTTAGATCATAATTGAGCGTTTAAACTAAACATATTTTTATGGCACGTCCGGTTCAGTACAATATTTACGGCCAAACAGATGTGAAATTGGTGAAAGAAGGCCCCGAAGGCTATGCCGGAGAAGGTTTTTTCACTACTTCTCTCGACAAAGTGGTAGGCTTGGCACGTAAGAATTCCATCTGGCCTTTACCCTTTGCAACTTCTTGCTGCGGTATCGAATTCATGGCTACAATGGCTTCCCATTACGACTTGTCGCGTTTCGGCTCTGAGAGGGTAGGGTTCTCCCCCCGTCAGTGCGATTTGATGATGGTTATGGGCACGATCGCTAAGAAAATGGCACCGGTGGTTCGTCAGGTATACCTTCAAATGGCAGAGCCCCGTTGGGTTATGGCAGTAGGTGCTTGCGCTAGCAGCGGTGGTATTTTTGATACTTATAGTGTGCTTCAAGGGATTGACCAGGTGATTCCGGTAGACGTTTACGTTCCCGGTTGCCCTCCTCGTCCGGAAGCCATTATCGACGGATTCATGCGCGTTCAAGAATTGGTTCACAACGAGAGCCTCCGCCGCAGAACCAGTGATAAATACAAAGATTTGATGAACGCCTACGGCATTCAGTAATTCGATTATTAATGTTCAACTATATTTCGTGTTAACCAACGAGTCCATTCAACAGAAATTAACCGAGAAATTTGGGGATCAGGTTACCGGCTTCACCGAGAGTTTTGGTATGATGAGTTTCGAAGCCCCTAAAGATTTGAATCTGAAAGTACTGCAGTTCCTTTACGATGACGAGGAGCTGCAATTCCGTTTTTTGTCGGACCTCCAAGCCGTTCACTATCCCGATCAAATTGGTCGTGAGTTGGCGGTGGTTTACCACCTTCACAATTTGGTAAGCAATGTAAGATTGCGTTTTAAAGTGTTCACCAATATCCAAACTCCTGATGTTTTTAGTGCCACTGCACTGTTTTCTTCGGCGAACTGGATGGAACGCGAAACCTATGATTTCTTTGGCGTGAACTTCGTGGGGCACCCCAATTTAAAGCGCATTTTGAACGTAGACGAAATGGACTATTTCCCAATGCGGAAAGAGTTTCCATTGGAAGACCAAACCCGTATAGATAAAGACGACGAGATGTTTGGAAGAGGCGGAACCTTTTAATTTCAGTGCGAAGCACCGATCACAATTATTCAAAATCGATTATGTCAGATACTTCAACAATTCATCACATCAAGTTACCGGATGGATCCATTGAAAAGCAAACAACCACGCTAAACCTTGGACCCACACACCCTGCCACCCACGGGGTTTTCCAAAACATTCTGGAACTCGACGGTGAACGTATCATTTCAACCGAGTCAACCGTTGGTTATATTCACCGCGCTTTTGAAAAGCTGGCCGAACGTCGCCCGCTCTTTCAAATCACGCCGATCACCGACCGTTTGAACTATTGTAGCAGCCCCATCAACAATATGGGCTGGCATTTGACTTGTGAAAAATTATTGGGGATTCAAACTCCAAAACGCGTCGACTATCTGCGCGTCATCATCATGGAGTTGGCTCGTATTGCTGATCACCTCATATGTAACTCCATTGTTGGGGTGGATACCGGTGCTTATACCGGATTCCTCTATGTGATGCAATACCGCGAATTGATCTATGAAATTTATGAGCAGATCTGCGGATCTCGCTTAACTACCAATATCGGCCGCATCGGAGGTTTCGAAAGAAACTTTACCAATGACGCATTCAAAAAGTTGGAGAAATTCCTCGATGAATATCCAAAAGTATTGGCCGAATTCGAGAACCTCTTTACACGTAACCGCATTTTCATGGAACGTACCATTGGTGCGGGTCCTATCAGTGCAGAAAGAGCATTGAACTACGGTTTCACCGGTCCTAATTTACGCGCTGCCGGTGTTGACTACGATGTTCGTGTACACAATCCTTACAGCAGCTATCAAGATTTCCAATTTGAAATACCGGTGGGAACTACCGGCGATTGTTATGATCGTTTCCTCGTTCGCAACCAAGAAATGTGGCAAAGTATCAGCATCATTAAACAAGCCTATCAAAAAGTTCAAGAGTTCAAAGGCGCTGATGCTGAGGTTTACCATGCCGATGTTCCTGAATATTATCTTCCTGAAAAGAAAGATGTATATACGAAAATGGAAGCTTTGATCTGGCACTTCAAAATCATCATGGGTGAGATCAATATTCCTCCGGGTGAATTGTACTTCCCTGTGGAAGGTGCGAATGGAGAATTGGGCTTCTACCTCATTAGTGATGGTGGACGTACACCGTACCGCTTGCATTTCCGCCGCCCTTGTTTCGTTTACTACCAAGCGTTTGAAGAATTAGTAAAAGGAAGCATGTTGAGTGATGCGGTAATTGTAATGAGTTCGCTCAACTTGATTGCAGGAGAAATGGATGCATAATATTCCGTTTGAACGGAAGCAAACTATATCATTTGTTATGACTTTTTCAGAAGAACAATTAAAGAAAGTACAGGAAATCATCGCTCGTTATCCGGAAGGAAAACAAAAAAGCGCGTTGATTCCGGTATTGCATTTGGCACAAGAAAATTTCGGACGTTGGTTGAGTGCTGAGGCGATGGATTATGTGGCAGGCTTGCTCAATTTAGATCCAATTGAAGTGTACGAAGTAGCCACCTTCTACAGCATGTTCAATTTGAAACCGGTTGGTAAATACATTTTAGAAGTATGCCAAACGGGTCCTTGCATGTTGAGAGGTAGCGATAACATCATCAATTATATTGGTAAAAAGCTCAATATCAAACCAGGCGAAACTTCTGCAGATGGTTTGATTACCTTGAAAACAGTGGAGTGCTTGGGTGCTTGTGGATATGCTCCAATGTTACAGATGGGTAAGCATTACCATGAATTCTTGACCGAAGAGAAAATTGATCTC
Source organism: Endoryza foliicola (assembly GCF_050589245.1). NCBI lineage: Bacteria > Pseudomonadati > Bacteroidota > Chitinophagia > Chitinophagales > Chitinophagaceae > Endoryza > Endoryza foliicola. The sequence goes on from NZ_JBOBEW010000004.1 coordinate 357,528, forward strand.
TTGATCGAGCATTGTAAAGAGAACCAACACTTGGTGAAATAAGAAATGAAAAAGCATTCTTATACCGCCCTTTTGTTCTTTCTAATAAGCTTCTTTGGCGTAAACGCCAGTGCACAATCTAAGCAAGACAGTACTCCGGTATTGAAAGCCTTGCAAGGAATTGAAAAAGCATTGCAAGCCAAAGACAGTGTTTCGTTGAAGCCACTCTTACACAATGACCTGGTTTTTGGTCATTCAAACGGGTGGACACAGTCGAAAACACAAGTACTGGAAGACATGCGTACCGGCTATTTGGTGTACGAAGAAATTGTTCCAACGGCAGTTTCTATTACGATGCTTAAAAAGAGAGCTTTTGTAAAAGAAAAAATGCAAGTAAAAGGAAAAGTAAACGGTACCGCTTTTCAATTGCAGTTGTTCATGCTTGCTGAATTTGTGAAAGAAGGAAAGCAATGGCAACTAGTGGTAAGGCAGAGTACAAAATTGTAAAGACTAGATAAGATTCAGATATGGGAGTAAAATTATTATTAGACAAAGCTCATGTTCCCGGAATTCGTTCTTACGAAGTATACCGCAGAGAAGGCGGTTATGCAGCAGTAGAGAAGGCACTCAAAATGAGTCCAAACGATGTTGTGGAAGAAGTAAAGAAAAGCGGTCTTCGTGGTCGCGGTGGTGCGGGATTCCCATCGGGAATGAAATGGAGTTTTTTGGCGAAGCCTGAAGGCGTTCCCCGTTATTTGGTGTGCAATGCCGATGAAAGTGAGCCCGGTACTTTTAAAGACCGCTATTTGATGGAATTCATCCCTCACTTATTGATCGAGGGTTTGATTGTTTCTTCTTATGCTTTGGGAAGTAGCAGAACTTATATCTATATCCGTGGCGAATACGCTTGGATTCCTGATATTTTGGAACAAGCCATTGCAGAAGCAAACGCCAACGGCTGGTTAGGAAAGAACATCATGGGAACAGGGTTTGATTGTCAGATCTATGTTCAACGTGGTGCCGGTGCCTATATCTGTGGTGAAGAAACAGCGTTGATCGAATCATTGGAAGGAAAGCGCGGCAACCCTCGTATCAAGCCTCCATTCCCTGCGGTAAAAGGTTTGTACGATTGTCCAACAGTAGTGAACAACGTTGAAACACTTGCTGCAGTTGTTCCCATTATGAATATTGGTGGTGAAGCGTATTCCAAAATTGGAGTAGGTCGCTCAACCGGAACGAAACTCATCAGCGCTTGCGGTAATATCAACAAGCCCGGTGTTTATGAAATTGACATGACGATCTCTGTTGAAGAGTTCATTTATAGTGATGAATACTGCGGTGGTATTGCGAACGGTAAAAAACTGAAAGCATGTATCCCCGGAGGTTCTTCAGTACCCATTCTTCCCGCTAACTTGTTGCTGAAAACAGCAAAAGGTGAAACCCGTTACATGAACTACGAAAGTTTGTCAGACGGTGGTTTTGCAACCGGTAGTATGATGGGTTCTGGCGGTTTCATTGTGTTAGATGAAGACCAATGCGTGGTGCGCCACACTTTGAGCTTGGCTCGTTTCTATCGCCACGAAAGTTGCGGACAGTGTTCTCCTTGTAGAGAAGGTACCGGTTGGATGGAAAAGATCCTTCACAAAATTGAATACGGAAAAGGTCAAATGAGTGATATTGATTTGTTGTGGGATATTCAAAGAAGAATTGAAGGAAACACCATTTGCCCATTAGGTGATGCTGCGGCATGGCCGGTGGCAGCAGCCATCCGTCACTTCCGTGATGAATTTGAATGGCATGTGTTGAACCCTGAAGAAAGTCAAACTAGAAATTTCGGATTGGCGCATTATGCAGACCCAAGAGAAGTGATAGCATAACCCTCATCCTTAATTGAAAATTCGCATTCTGTAAAGAGCAATATATTATGGCTGAAGAAAAAAAATTATTCAAAGTAACCATCGATAATATTACGGTGGAAGTGGAGCCCGGAACAACCATCCTGAATGCTGCGCGCATGATAGGTGGTGATGTGACGCCTCCTGCGATGTGTTACTACAGCAAATTGAAAGGCAGCGGTGGTAAGTGTAGAACTTGTTTGGTGGAAGTAGCTGCCGGATCTACTGCCGATCCTCGCCCGATGCCGAAATTGGTGGCCAGTTGTCGTACCACAGTTATGGATGGTATGATCGTGAAGAACATCACCAGCGAAAAAGTACCCGATGCCCGTGCCGGTGTGGTGGAATTTTTGTTGCTGAACCATCCGCTCGATTGCCCTGTGTGCGATCAGGCAGGAGAATGTCATTTGCAGGATTTGAGTTTCGACCATGGTAAAGAAGGAACGCGCTATGAATTCAAACGCAGAACCTTCGAGAAGCACAACCTCGGTCCTTACATTCAATTGCACATGACCCGTTGTATTCTTTGCTACCGTTGCGTGTACACAGCCGATCAATTGACTGAAAAACGCGCTCATGGTGTGTTAGACAGAGGCGATCATGCGCAGATTACTACGTTTATTGAAAAGAACTTAGACAGCGATTTCATTGGAAACGTGATCGACGTTTGTCCGGTAGGAGCGCTTACTGATAAAACCTTCCGCTTTAAAAACCGTGTTTGGTTTACCAAGCCGGTAGATGCTCATCGCAACTGTACCAAATGCTGCGGCGAAGTGCAATTGTGGATGCGTGGTGATGAAGTGTTTCGCGTAACCGCTCGTAAAGATGAATGGGGTGAGGTAAAAGAAAGTACCAAAGGCGGTACCGGTTGGATTTGTAATGACTGTCGTTTTGATAAGAAGAGTGTGAGCGATTGGACCATTGAAGGTCCAAGCAATGTGAGCCGTCATTCGGTGATTTCACAAGGACATTATGTTGGTATGCAAAAACCTGCGGAAACCATGCCTGCTATTATGGGCGGTCGTCAACCTCGTTTGTTGATGGACATTCACAGTGTGAGTCAGGTAAATCCGGAAAGTGTTGAGCTGAGCAAGATCAATCGTCCGGCGCACAGTTCAGATTTCAATTCAGATAAATCTTAATTACGAACGAACTCATAATTTTTAGAAATGCATTCTTCTTTATTAGTTGTAGACTGGTTTTTTTTATTGGAGAAGCTGATCATGATCATTGCGATCGTATCAGTATCGTTGGTAATTGCGATGTACGAAACCTATTTCGAGCGTAAAATTGCTGCATACTTGCAAGATCGCCGCGGACCTAACCGTGCCGGTCCATTCGGATTGTTGCAACCGCTTGCCGATGGTTTGAAATTGTTCATGAAGGAAGAGATCATTCCAAACACTCCCAATAAGTTTTTGTTCATTCTGGGTCCTTGTTTGGCGATGTTAACTGCAATGATGACTTCAGCGGTAATTCCCTGGGGTGGTACCATTGATGTGTTTGGTCGACCTGTAAGTTTACAAATTGCAGACATCAACATAGGTATCCTCTTCATTTTTGGTGTAGTGAGCATGGGTGTGTATGGTATCATGATCGGAGGTTGGGCTTCAAATAACAAATTCTCCTTGTTAGCTGCTTTGCGCGGTGCCTCTCAAGTAATCTCGTATGAACTTCCCATGGGCTTGTCGCTCATTGCTTTGTTGTTCATTACAGGTTCATTGAAAATGAGTGCCATCGTTGGAGGTCAATTGGATCAACTGTATAATATCACGTATCAGCCATTGGGCTTCCTTATTTTCTTTATCTGTGCATTGGCTGAGTGTAACCGTACTCCCTTCGACTTGCCGGAAGCTGAGAATGAATTGAACTTTGGTTACCACCAAGAGTACTCTTCCATGAAATTGGGATTCTATCTATTCGCTGAATACATCAATATGTTCATAAGTAGTGTGGTAATGGCTACCTTGTTCTTTGGAGGTTACGACATTCCCTTTGTGAACGATGCAGCCCTGGGTCAATCAATAGGTGCGAACTGGTTAGCTGTATTGGAAGCGATTTCCTTGATTGGAAAAGTGGCCATCTTCATCTTTACATTCATGTGGATTCGTTGGACCATTCCACGTTTCCGTTACGATCAGTTGATGAACTTAGGTTGGAAAGGATTGATTCCTTTAAGTTTGATTAATATGTTGATCACAGCAGCGGTAGTTTTGTGGCTGAAAAAGTAAGAGAGAATAAGATCAAAAAAATATATTTGCACACTTTTCAAAGAGTATAAAACGCATTGATATGCAATCATTAACAAGTAGAGCAAAGCAGGTAGATCGCAGTCCGATGACCGTAGTAGAGCGCCTGTATCTCTGGAACATCTTTAAAGGCATGTGGATCACGTTGAAGCACTTCTTCAGAAAGAAGCCAACCATTCACTATCCTGAAGAGAAGAGACCATTCAGCCCTGTATTTAGAGGATTACATATTTTGAATAGAGACGAAGAAGGAAGAGAGCGTTGCACGGCCTGCGGTTTGTGTGCCGTTGCTTGTCCTGCAGAGGCCATTACCATGGAAGCAGCAGAGCGCGTAAGTGGTGAGGAGAACAAATACCGTGAAGAGAAGTATGCGGCTCGATATGAGATCAACATGCTTCGTTGTATTTTCTGCGGATTGTGTGAAGAAGCCTGTCCGAAAGATGCGATTTATTTAAGTGAAACCTTTGCTCCGGCAAACTATCAGCGTAAAGGATTTATTTACGGAAAAGATGATTTATTGATTCCGCATCCGAAAGAGAATCCTGAAGAATATCAAAAAGCAGTGGGTAGCCGTGCGAAAGCTCCTGCCAACGCTTAATTTAAATTGTAGAAAAGACTAACCGAAGCATACAATGAGTGCAACACAAATTTTATTCTGGTTTTTAAGTGCATTAGCAATTGTTAGTGCATTATCGGTAGTGATCAGCAAGAACCCTGTTTACAGTGTGCTTTCTTTGATCATTACGTTCTTCGCTGTTTCCGGTCACTATATTTTATTAAACGCTCAATTCATCGGTATTGTTAACCTGATTGTGTATGCAGGTGCCATCATGGTACTCTTCCTGTTTGTGATCATGTTGATGAACTTGAATCAAGACAATGAACCACAGAAAAACAAATGGTTGAAAATGGCCGGCGTAGTTTCAGGTGGTTGCTTGATGTTGGTATTTGTTGCCGCTTTCAAAACTTCTGAGGTAAATGGAAAGATCGCTCAAACCATCGATGGAAACATTGGATTAACAGAAACATTGGGTAAAGCCCTTTTCAACGAATACGTTGTTCCTTTTGAAATTTCCAGCATTCTGTTTTTGAGTGCCATGGTAGGCGCAGTAGTAATTGGAAAGAAAGGAGACTAGTCATTTATTCAACTAACTAAGAAAACAACAACATGAACATAGAATATTACATCTACCTCGCGCTGGCTTTGTTCAGCATTGGTGTGGTAGGAGTGCTCACTCGCAGAAACGCTATCATCATTTTCATGTGTATTGAATTGATGCTAAACGCAGCCAATTTGCTGCTCGTGGCTTTTTCAAAAATGCATCATGGAATTGGCGCGGCCACTAATCCTACGGCCGGTATCGACGGACAATTATTTGTTTTCTTCATCATGGTGGTTGCTGCCGCAGAAGTAAGTGTGGGCTTGGCAATCATTGTAATGATGTACCGCAATATTCATTCTGTTGACATTAATTTCTTAAACCGGTTGAAGCACTAAGCTTTCACCATTGGCATATAGATTATGAACACTATTTTTGAATTGGTTTGGTTAATACCCGCACTTCCATTAATTGGATTCTTCATCAATGGTTTGCTGCGCAATCAATTACCAAAAGCAATCAGCGGTTTGGTTGCCTGCGGCGTATTACTCGGTTCTTTTGTTTTGAGCGTGCTGGTATTTTTACAGGTGAAAGCAGGAGCCGCTCAAACCGTTCACTTATTCGACTTCATTAATGTAGGAAACCTGAAGATTCCATTCGATTTCAAGATCGATCAATTGTCTTCTTTGTTCCTTTTGATCATTACCGGTATCGGTTTCTTGATCCATTTGTATTCTACTTCATATATGCATGAAGAGACCAACGGACATTTTGCTCGTTATTTCTCTTACCTCAATCTCTTCGTTTTCTCGATGTTGTTGTTGGTAATGGGTGCGAACTATGTAATCATGTTCATTGGTTGGGAAGGTGTAGGTCTTTGTTCTTATTTGCTTATTGGCTATTGGTTCAAAAACGTCAATTATACGGCAGCTGCAAAGAAAGCTTTTGTAATGAACCGAATTGGTGATTTGGGCTTCTTATTGGCATTGTTCATGATGATCAACCAATTTGGCACCCTCACTTATGGTGATGTATTTGCAAAAGCAGGAGAAGCGTCTACTACTATTATCACCGGCATCACCTTATTGTTGTTTGTTGGTGCTACCGGTAAAAGTGCTCAAATTCCTTTGTACACTTGGTTGCCCGATGCGATGGCGGGTCCCACTCCGGTTTCAGCCTTGATCCACGCCGCAACCATGGTAACGGCAGGGGTTTATATGATCGCTCGTAGCCAGGCTTTGTTTGTAATGGCACCGGTTACTACAAATATTATTGCATACATTGGTTTGGCCACTGCTTTGCTTGCTGCAAGCATCGCCATTTACCAAAACGATATCAAAAAAGTATTGGCTTACTCAACCGTAAGTCAACTCGGTTTCATGTTCCTCGCCCTTGGTGTTGGAGCGTATACTACCGGTGTGTTTCACGTGATGACGCATGCCTTCTTCAAAGCCTTGTTGTTCTTAGGCGCTGGTAGCGTAATTCACGCAATGAGTGGTGAGCAAGACATTACCAAAATGGGTGGATTGAGAAAGAAGATCCCCATTACCTATATCACCTTTTTGATCGGTGTATTGGCGATCGCAGGATTTCCTTTCACTTCCGGCTTCTTTTCGAAAGATGAAATTTTAGTAGCAGCCTATGAAAAGAGCCCGATTCTTTTCTGGGGCGGTGTTATTGGAGCCATCATGACAGCATTTTACATGTTCCGCTTGTTGTTCTTGACGTTCTTCGGATCCTTCCGCGGAACACATGATCAAGAACACCATTTGCATGAATCTCCTATCAGCATGACCTTCCCTTTGATGGTATTAGCTGTATTGAGTTTGGTAGGTGGTTTGGTGCAAGTACCTCATATTTTTGGCGGACACCCTTATTTCAATGAGTTTCTTGCTCCTGTTGTAAATTCTGTTGAACATACAGGTATTGAAACCCTTGAATATGCCTTGTTAGGAGGAACTGTGGTTCTGCTTGCAGCGATCATAATTATGACTTTCAAGAAATTCAGTGTGGATAGCGCTGATGGCGAATATACCGGTTTCAAAAAAGTATTGGCCAACAAGTGGTATGTAGACGAAGTTTACGATTTCATCATCGTGAAACCCATTCGTTTTTTAAGCAAAAAGATTTTAGTGTTCACTGAGAACGAAGTAATTGATTGGTTGGTGAATGGAGTAGGACGCAGCGTGCAGTGGACCAGTCGTCAAATTCGTTTGGTGCAAAGTGGTCAAGTAGGAAGCTATGTATTGTTAATGGTATTGAGCATCCTAGTGTTCTTGGGGATTCAGTTATTGACAAAAAAATAAGCAATTGATGCCGTTGTTACGGGATCAATAGGATCAAATAATATTTTCTAATTTAAATGTCCGCGTAAGCGGTTTTGGGAATGATACCAGTTTTATTGATAGTAATTCCGTTATTGAGTGGCCTGCTCGGGTTCTTTATGAAGCAGGAAAAATTGGCAAAAGGCTGGTCCTTATTGTCGTCACTCATTACCATGGCTGTAGCGATCAGTGCCTATTTTACAAAAGATGTGACCTTGCTGAGAAGCACACATGAATGGATTCCTTTGATGGGAAGTAATTTCAGTGTGTCTGTTGTAGATGGTATGGGTCGTATGCTTGCTATTTTAACCGGCATTTCTTTCCCACTTATTTTCCTTGCAACTTATAACACCAATTATACCAATGGCAATCGTTTTCATGCGTTGATGCTGTTGAGCCAAGCAGGTTTGATGGGTGTGTTTGTAGCTACTGATGCAATGTTGTTTTACTTCTTCTGGGAATTGGCTTTGATCCCAACTTATTTCTTGTGCAGCATTTGGGGAGGAGAGAAGCGCATTGCAGTTACGTTTAAATTTTTCATCTACACATTCATCGGTTCTTTACTGATGCTAGTAGGTATTATCTATTTATATTATCTCACTCCCGATCACAGTTTTGCGTTGCAAGCATTCTATGATCTGAAGTTGAACAACGATCAGCAAGGTTGGTTGTTCTGGTTGTTCTTCATTGCGTTCGCAATTAAGATGCCTATTTTCCCTTTCCATACTTGGCAACCCGATGCATATGAACAAGCACCTACAGCCACTACCATGGTTTTAAGTGGTATAATGGTGAAGATGGGTGTATTTGCTATGTTGCGTTGGTTGATCCCCATTTTCCCTGCTGCGTTCTGGAGCTGGGGCGATTTCATTTCTTTCCTCGGCATGTTCGGAATTGTATACGCAAGCTTGTTGGCAATGCAACAAGATGATCTGAAAAAATTGGTAGCGTATTCATCTATAGCCCACATCGGATTGATGGTGTTGGCATTGGTATCTACAACAGACTCCGGTATTCAAGGTGTGATGATTCAAATGTTCAACCACGGTATCAACATCATTGGTATGTGGGTAGTGGTAGCCTTAACAGAGCGTCAATTTGGTACGCGTAAGATTTCTGAATTGGGTGGTATTGCGCAGAAAGCACCGGCACTTACAATTCTATTAGTTGTGATTGCTTTCGCTAACATCGGTTTGCCTTTAACCAATGCGTTCATTGGTGAATTCTTAATGTTTACCGGTGTGTTCACTTCGAATGTATCTCAGTTCAACTATATCTACACAGCAGTTGCAGGATTGGGAATTATTCTTGCCGCCGTGTATACCTTGAACATGATTCAAAAAGTATTCTTCGGTAATACCAACAGCATTACTGCTAATGGGGTTGACATCAGTTTTACCGAAAAGTTAGCATTGTCTGTTCTCGTAATAATCATTTTAGTTGTTGGGGTTCATCCTCAACCAATTTTAGATTTAACGAACGACACAACCTTGTCTATCTTAAATAAAATGATCACCAAACATCCATAAGCAACACAAGATTTAAATTATGAACGCACTTATATTATCGGCTATTTGGGGAGTTGTGATGATGTTCTCCGGAATTTTCACCAAATCGGGTGCTGCTATACGTGGCATTGCGATTACCGGATTGGCATTGTTGTTAGTGGTGAACGTATTGGATTTTCAAGGAACGGCTTTGGTTGACATCAATACCAGAGGCATGTTGGTATACAATACTTTTAGCTACATGTTCCTCAACATTGTTTTTGGTGCCACTTTGCTGTACTTCTTTCTTTCCGGATCGGATATGGAGCGTGTGGGATTGCATTTGGCGGAATACTTTGCTTTGATCTTTTTCATTTTAGCAGGTATTAGCATTGTAGCAAGTTTCCAAACGCTGTTGATGTTATTCTTAGGTATCGAGATCATTTCTATACCATTGTACATCTTAACCGGTAGCGATAAAAGAAACTTGAAAAGCAACGAAGCGGCATTGAAATACTTCCTGATGGGATCTTTCTCAACAGGTTTGATGTTGATGGGTATTGCACTTATTTATGGTTCGAAAGGTTCTTTCTCTTTAGAAACCATTGGAGCCGGCACAGGAGTAATCACTCCTTTATTAGGAGGGGGTATGTTGCTTCTATTGGCTTCTATGAGTTTTAAAGTATCAGCTGCGCCTTTCCACTTCTGGACGCCTGATGTTTACGATGGAGCACCCACAGTGTTTACCTCTTTCATGGCTACCATTGTGAAGGTGGCAGGTTTCTTTGCATTCATTCGTTTGTTTGAAACTTCTTTTGGATCGGTTCAAGCACAGTGGCAATTGTTTGCCGCTATTATTACTGCCGCAACCTTGTTGATCGGTAATATTACAGCGGTGTTCCAACAAAGCGTGAAGCGCATGTTGGCGTATTCGAGTATTGCTCAGGCAGGTTTTATGATGTTTGCCTTGGTGAGTTTGAATGGGAAAGGGTCTGAAGGATTGATCTATTATGCGGCCGCGTATTCTTTGGCTACCATTGGCGTGTTCGCTGTATTGATCAAGTTGAATGATTATACATTTGAAGGATTTAATGGATTGGGTAAATCACATCCATTGTTAGCCGCAACAGTTACCATTTGTTTGTTGAGCTTGGCAGGTATTCCTGCAACCGCAGGATTTATGGCAAAGTTCTACATGTTGAGTGCGGCGGTGGAAAATGGTAAAGTTATTTGGTTGGTGATCTTGGGTGTGTTGTGCGCCGCGATTAGCGTGTACTACTATTTCAGAGTGATCCAAGCAATTTATTTTAAAGACGGTGAACCTCAGGTTGCTGAAGTTTCTACAACTTTTAAAGTAGTGATGGTGTTGATTGCCGTGTTGGTGGTGTACTTTGGTATCTTCCCGCAGCGATTGACGGATTTCTTGTATATGGTTTATTAATAGCGAAGAGCGTTATAATAGGAAGAGCAGGGAGTGGGTTTCTATTCCCTGCTTTTTAATTTTACACAAAGAGCGCAAAGGCCGCAAAGAGTTCGCAAAGAGTCGTGTTCTTCTTTCACCGCAGCGACCACAGCGAATACGCAAAGTGTTCTTTTTACTTGTATTCCGGCTGTTGAATTAATAGTGAGGCTATAGGCTTTAGGCCTTAGGATTTTCACCACAGATACCACAAATTATTACAGATTCCCACAGATTAGCCTCCGATATTCAATCAACCTGACTGCCGGCTGTTCAATTATTAATTATTAATTATTAATTTACTCGTATCGCAACGCCTCAATCGGGTTCAATTTCGAAGCTTTTCTTGCAGGATAGAGGCCTGCGCCTAAACCTGTGAGCGTACAAATGATCACGCCGCCAATGATCCAATTCCAAGGGATCAAGAAGCTAGTGCCTAAGAGGGCTCCGGCGATATTGCCTAAACCGATTCCTAAAATGATGCCGATGCCGGCACCCATTAAACTGATCAAGATAGATTCTATTAAGAATTGATCGCGAACCGTACCTTTTTTGCCGCCGATGGCTTTGATGAGTCCAATTTCTTTGGTTCTTTCAGAAACAGAAACGAGCATGATGTTCATTAAACCAATAGCCGCTCCTAATAAAGTGATGATGCCAATGAATACGGCTGCTGTAGTGATTAATGAGAGGTTTCTGATCAACATTTCTGCGAAGCTGTCACTTTTATCGATCACAAAATTATCGTCTTCTATAGTGGTTAATTTGCGGATAGGTCGGAAGATACCGGTAGCCTGACTAATAGCCGCATCCATCATCTTTAAATCGCCCACTTTCACTTGAATGGCAAAAGTGGCGTTGGGGTTGCTGTTGAAATAACGACGTACGTTGTTGTACGATGTAATAACGATATTGTCTAAACTCATTCCGAATGTAGAACCCTTGGCTTTCAAGGTTCCGATTACACGGAATGGGATGTTGTTTACTTTAATAATTTTCTCGATCGGGCGTTCCAGATTATCGCCAAAGAAACGCGCCGCCACATCTTTACCAATTACGCATACATTGCGTCCGGTACTGATGTCGAGACCTGAAAGATTACGGCCATATTCAACCGTAAATCCATTTTGACTTAAATAGTTTTCATCTCCACCAACCACACGCACGGTTGGATTCGATTTTTTACTTTGGTAGCTCACCACACCATCTCTCACACCAAACATATTGATGCTCACTTCTGCCGGAAAATTGTAGCTGTCTTTGAAGGTCTCTGCCTGAATTTTTGTGATCGGCTTGTTCAGGTTCGACTTCTTTTCTTTTTTCGCTCCTTTCTTTTCTTTCTTCAGGTCGTTGTTGTTTCCACCAAACCCGAAGCGGGGTTCTTTGAAACGTATGGTAAATCCATTGGCGCCCATCGACGAGAAACTCTCCGTGAATTTCTGCTTTACTGCTTCAATGGCGGTATTGATGCCCACGAGGGCCATGATACCAAAAGCAATAATGGAAACGGTGATACCGGTTCTAAGGCGATTGCCGCGAACGGTTCTAAAAGCGAGGGAGAAAGTGTCTTTGAATGCCATGGCTAGTTCTTTTTTTTCTAGGTAAGGTTCTGTTCTGCAAAGTTAGAAGAAAGAACCCTGATGCAGTTGATCAGGGTTCTTTTCAGAGAAAATTATCTTGGATTCAAAATGCGGTCGATGCGCTCGTTCAAATCTTGCAAGTGCATCTTGCTCATTTTGTCGGTATACAAAGGAAGTGCGGCTGCAATTTCTGCTTTCAATTGACGCAAGGTTCCTTTTGCTACTGAATATACATCCGATTTTTTAGGATCGATAGCTGGTCCGAAAGTGATGGTGATACCGCCACCGAGCGATGGAGTTGGAGCCGGGTTGATCAATGCACCCAAACGTTCTACAAAGCTCTTTTGGAGGTTACGACGGTAGTTATCGATCACCTTCTTAGTTGCCAATTCACTGTACAATCCTTTTCTGAGATCGTCCATGTACTCATCAATTTTATATGAAGAAGCATCACGGTTTGCATTCAACACAAAACGTTGAAGGCGGCCGATGCTCAACATAGAACCGAGGAATTGTTCTTGAATGGTAGCAACACGGTCGGTACCGGCCGGATTGTTGATACGCTCTAAAATGGTTTTATCTAACAACCAAGTAGGCGTTTCAAACAATTGCTTTTGCATGAAGGCCATTGCTTCTTTTTGTTGTGCTTTTGGAACAACAGAATACACTGCACCATCTTGATCGGTTGTTTTGTAATCGGTAAACACACCTGCAAGGTTGGTAGCTACGTGACCATTGTAACGAGAGAATTGAGACAATACTTCGTTGTATACTTCAGTAAGGTTCTCATAATTTTCAGCTCTTTCGTTTAACCATCCTTGTAATTTAGGCATCATCCACTTCAAGTTTTTGATACCATATTCACCGGCTTTCATGTTGTTATCACCCAAGCTCTCTGTTTGAGCGCGAGGATCGATACCATCTTGGTGAAGGAAACGAAGGCGGTTATTAGCAAAGCGAGCTTTCACCCACTCATTCAATTGTTGTTTTTCTTGCTCTTCGGTAGCACCATAGATAGGCTTATAACCCCACTCAATGCTCCACAAATCGTAATCACCGATACGAGGGAAAAGACCTACTTGGCTGATACCATCTTCAGGCTGTGCTACATAGTTGAAACGAGCATAGTCCATGATAGAAGGAGTGTGGCCATTGGCTTCTACCCAAGCTTTATCGCGTAATTTTTCAACAGGCACAGATGAAGAAGAACCCATGTTGTGAGGCAATCCTAGTGTGTGACCTACTTCGTGAGAAGAAACGAAACGGATCAATTGACCCATCAATTCATCTTCGAAGTTCGCTGTACGAGCTTTTGGATCACTTGGTGCTGCTTGAATTAAATACCAGTTGCGCAACAAACGCATTACGTTGTGGTACCAGTTGATATGCGATTCAAGGATTTCACCACTGCGAGGGTCGTGAATGTGCGGACCGCTGGCATTGGGGATGTCAGAAGGCTTGTAAACGATGGCTGAGTAGCGGGCATCTTCAAGGCTCCAAGTGCTGTCTTCCTGTTTAGTAGGAGCTAGGCGAGCTTGGATTGCGTTTTTGAAACCTGCTTTTTCGAAGGCTTTCTGCCAATCGTTCACCCCTTGAATAAGGAATGGAACCCATTTTTTAGGGGTAGCCGGATCGATATAATATATAATAGGTTTCGCAGGTTCAACCAATTCACCTTTTTTGAAACGCTCGAGGTCTTCAGGTTTTGGTTCCAGTCTCCAACGAGTGATCATAGAGATGTCTTTAACACCTTGTGGATCAGCGTCGAAATCGGTGTATTCGGTAGTGAAGTAAGCCACGCGGTCGTCGTAGTAACGAGGGCGCATGGGCACTTTCGGAAGGGCTACAATAGAAGTATTGAGTTCGAAAGTAGCATTACCGGTAGGACCGAGGTTGATTCCACCCTGCATCATTTGCGGGTTGGGGAGTTTACCGTAGGTTTTAACGGTTTTGATTTCGGTATTATTAGGGTAGGTTTTTACGTCAACGATATACGATTTATCGCCTTGTACACCACCTACACGTAATGCAGATTTGAAGAAAGAGGCGAAAAAGAGGATATCGTTATCGCCACTGATATAGTCGGTTAGGTCAATTACAGAACCGGTGCTGTCTTTAGAGAACGCTTTGATATCGAAAGCCGCTGCGATGGGCTGGATATTAGAGTTCTGCACGGTTTTGTACATGGGGGAAGTAGAATCTTTTGAGTAAACAGAGAAAGAGATGTTTCTCAAGAAGATTTTGTTATTAGGTCCTTTTTCGAAACGGATCACGTTTTCGTTGATTTCGTCACCGGCGTAGCCGAAGAAACCGGAGCGGGTGTCGATAGGGGCTTTAGAGATACGGCCTACTACAAGGATGTCTCTTCCGAGGAGGGTATCACCGATTTCGAAGAAATAACGGTCGTCTAATTTGTGGACGTTGAACAAACCTTTGCGAGAGATTGCTTTGTCGGTCACTACGTCTTTAAAGGCTTTTGGTCCGGGTTTAGCAGCTGCAGCCGGAGGGGCGGCAGGGCCACCTTGGCCGGGAGTGGGTGCACCACCGGTTTGAGGGGGTCTAGTTTGCGCCAGGGCCGATAAACCGAGGCTGGCAGCAAAAGCTACTAGGGTCAGTTTTCTGGCGAAGCAGATAGAAGTATACATGTTCGAAAAAAATTTAGAAAATGAAGATACAGAAAAGGGAAGGCACGCACGTGTACCGTTTATAGAATAGTAACGAAGGTTAATGTAGGGTATGAACAATCCATTAAGTGTATAAATGGTAATGTTTTTTCAAATCAATTCCCTTAATTTTAAGGCCCATTAAAATTGTGCAATTTCCATTCCTTTGAATCCCATTGAAAAATTTCCGCAAAATTTTGGCGGATAAGGCATTTTTTCAGTAGACTTGTGTGCTCTTAATTTTTTAAAATACAGTTTAAATTTCAAACACTAAAAACAAACGATCATGGCTGAAACAAAACCAACTGCTACTGCATCAAAGAGTAGTACATCTGTTCAACCCAAGAAAAAGAGTAACGCTATCTCGTGGATTGCGCCCGTTATGTGTATCGTCGTAGGATTTATCATTTGGCGTTTCATTTTGGGTAATCCATCAAATTTCACTACACCAGATTTGAATGGTGGTTTCTGGCCTAATCACAAAGGACCTAAGGGCGGATTGGTGAAAATGTACGAGGGTGGTATCATTGTACCGATCCTTATCGCTAGTTTCTTAACTGTAGTTGTATTCGTAATTGAGCGTTTATTGACCATCGTTAAAGCTACCGGTACCGGTAACATTGCTGAGTTCATCCGCAAAGTACAGTACCACTTAGCTAACAAAAACGTTGACCAAGCTATTGCTGAGTGCGACAAGCAAAAAGGTAGCGTAGGTAACGTAATGAAAGCGGGTCTTCGCAAGTACAAAGAAATGATCACTAACACTGAGTTGGATACTGAACAAAAAGTATTGAACATCCAGAAGGAAGTTGAAGAGGCTACTTCTCTTGAATTGCCTATGTTGGAAAAGAACTTGGTATTCTTATCTACCATCGCTTCTGTAGCAACCTTGTTGGGTCTGTTAGGAACGGTATTGGGTATGATCAAGTCGTTCTCGGCTCTTGGTGAAGAAGGTGGTGGTGCTGCTGCTGCTGAATTGTCAAAAGGTATCTCTGAAGCGTTGTACAACACCGCATTGGGTATCGGTACTTCAGCTATCGCGATCATCATGTATAACATCTTTACTACAAAGATCGATGGTATCACTTACGGTATCGATGAGTCTGGTTTCACTTTAACTCAAAGCTTCGCTTCACTTTATAAGTAATCGAAGAATTCCGGATCTGCTCCTAAAGAGTTGGTAATCAGGAATGAGTAAACTCCGAAACGCTGTGAATTACAGTGTTTTATGGAAATGGTGCCGAAAAGCATCTTAATTAAAACTGAAATCAAACTAAATCATGCCAAAAGTTAAAGTACCTCGGAAAAGTACCACGATCGACATGACAGCGATGTGCGATGTAGCCTTCTTGTTGTTGTCGTTCTTCATCTTGACCACAAAGTTCAAGCCTTCAGAGGCTTTGGCGGTAACCACCCCTAAATCGGTGAGTACCAAAGCTGTGGAAGCAAAAGATGCGGTACTGATTACGCTCGACAAAGACGGAAAGGCATATTTTTCTGTATCAGACGAAAATCCAAGTGAGAAAATGGACATCATCGATTATATCGATGAAACCAAATCATTGGGTTTGACCAAGGCAGAAAAAGACGCGTTTGCTAAGAAGAATGCTTCTTACATCGGCGTTCCTTTCAGTCAGCTTAAACAGTTCTTAAACTTATCGACCGAGCAACTTCAGGCTTTCAAAGCTCCCGGAATTCCGGTAACGGATTCTGCCAGCAACGAACTCGTTGAGTGGATGCGTGCTGCTAACACAGCCTTCGCAGGAACCAAAATGAACCTGATGTTGAAAGGTGATAATTCAGCCAAATACCCCGCTTTTAAAGGCATCATTTTCGCCTTTAAAAAGAATGATATCTTCAAATTTTCAATGGTAACCGATCCGGAGAATGCTCCTGTAGGTACCGATTTGTATAAGACTCAGACTAGCGGCGGTAAAAAATCTGAAGAGTAAACAACAGTTATAACCCAAAATATTTTGCGACATGGCAGAAATGGATACCTCGAGTGGGGGTGGACATAAGAAAGGCCCGGGAGTGAAGAAAGGTAAAAAACTTTCTACCCGCGTTGACTTAACCCCCATGGTGGATCTCGGCTTCCTGCTGATCACATTCTTCATCTTCACCACAACCATGAGCCAACCAACGGCCATGCGTTTGTTCTTGCCTAAGGACACTGAAAAGCCCGAAGAGCAGAACAAGGTGAAAGCTTCAGGCGCACTTACCATCATGCTTTCTAAGAATGATGCAGTGTTCTACTATGAAGGTGAATTAGCACCCGATGGTTCAAACTTCAAATCCGCTACATTCAAAGAATTGCGTACGATTATCATCGACAAGAAGAAGTCTACCGATCCTAAGGATTTCGTAGTGGTGATCAAGCCGGGTCCTGAATCTACTTACAAAAACACAGTAGATGCATTGGACGAAATGGCGATCAATGAAGTAAAACGTTATGCTCTGGTTGATATCTCAGATACTGAGCTTGGTCTCATTAAAGCAACTGAGGGAGCTTCTGGAAATTAATGTAAAAAAATGTATGGAAATTGGATGCTCGATGCATCTTAATAACAAATAACGTAACATGGATGTAAATAAAATTTTAAGCGCTGATATCCTCGATATCATCTTCGAAGGAAGAAATAAGGAGTATGGTGCTTATGATCTCCGCAAGACGTACAATAAGCGCCTCGCAACGGCTCTTATTGCAACTGCTGCTCTTTGTTTGCTCCTCTTTGTTGGTTATATCTTGTCGAACACTTTGGCCAATCAAAAGAAAGAAGTGGTTGTTCAAGACGTACAACTGGAAGACATGAAGACAGAAGAGAAGAAAAACGAACCACCTCCTCCGCCTCCTCCCAAACCACCAGAACCACCAAAAGTGGAAATGGCAAAGTTCACACCTCCTAAAATCGTAAAAGATGAAGAGGTTAAAGAGGACGAGAAACCACCTGAAATCGAAAAACTGGAAGACACCAAAATTGGTACAGTTAACCAGGAAGGTATTAAAGATGAAGGTATTGTTGCTCCTCCGGTGGACGACGGAAAGGGTGTAGTTGAAGCTCCTAAAAAGGACGAAGAAGATTACGACAAAACCTTTACGAAGGTGGAAATCGAGTCTGACTACCCCGGAGGTACCAGTGCTTGGGCGCGTTACTTGAACAAAAGTTTGAGATACCCTCAAGAAGCCATCGACAACGAGATTCAAGGTACAGTAGTAGTTCAGTTCATCGTAGATAAAGAAGGAAACGTGAGTGATGTAGAGGCCGTAAGTGGTCCTAACGAACTGAGAGACGAAGCGGTACGTGTAATCAAGAAGAGTGGTAAATGGACTCCCGCCATCCAGAACGGACGTCAGGTGAAATCTTACAAGAAGCAACCGATCGTGTTCCGTTTGGAAACAGAAGGATAAGCGTTAATTAATAATTAAGAATTAATAATTAATAATGAAGGTCTCGCGTTTGCGAGACCTTTTTCTTTAACTAGGATTCTGTAGGATGGGGCGAGATGAGGCGGGATTAATTAAGAATTAAGAAGTAAGAATTAAGAATTGAACAGCGGAGTACAGGAACGAGGATAAGAGGAAACGAGGAAAGACAGGAGGGAAGATAGAGGAAAGACAGAGAGACTGCCAGCGCTGCGTTTTCGCTGCGGACGCTGCGCCGCTGCGGTGAAAAAGAAAGATCGAGAGTCGGGAAATTGGAAAACAGGAAGAATGCAAAACAACCATTCTTCGCGACTCCTTTGCGGCCTCTGCGCTCTCCTGCGGTGAACCTCAAGCAGCGGAGCTGCGCAATACTAAAAAACCTAAAACTTAAAACTTTCCACTCAACTCTCTCTCCCCCCTACTATTTCTTACTTTTGCCCCATGTACGGAAAACTAGCACAATGGGATGATACCATCGTGGCATTGGCCACACCGCCGGGGGTAGGAGCAATTGGAGTGATTCGCGTGAGCGGTCCGGAAGCCTATCCTATTATGGATGCCTTGTTCCCTTCAAAGCGATTGGCCGATCAAGCCTCTCATACGGCCCATGTAGGCGTATTGAAGGACGGTCCGGTAGCGCTCGATGAAGTGGTGCTCACCCTTTTCAAAGGTCCACGCAGCTATACCGGTGAGGATGTAATTGAGATCAGTGCGCACGGGAGTCCCTACGTACAGCAACGCATTATTCAAGCCATTGTAAACAGAGGCGCCCGGATCGCCAAGCCCGGAGAATTCACTCAAAGGGCTTTTTTAAAAGGCAAGTTGGATCTGGCCCAGGCCGAGGCCGTGGCAGACCTCATTGCAGCCAATTCTGAAGCCTCTCAGAAAGCTGCGCTCCATACCATTCGCGGAGGCTTTTCCGCCGAATTAAGGCAGCTACGCAATCAATTGCTCAGTTTTTCGGCTTTGATAGAGCTGGAACTCGATTTTAGTCAGGAAGACGTAGAATTCGCCGACCGCAGTCAGCTCTACACCCTTCTCCGCGAGGCGGACGGCATCACCAAACAATTATTAGACAGTTTCTCTTTAGGCAATGTGATCCGCAACGGGGTAAGTGTAGCCATTGTAGGCAAGCCCAATGCGGGTAAGAGCACCCTGCTCAATGCCTTGCTCAACGACGAGCGGGCCATTGTAAGTGATATTGCCGGTACTACGCGAGATACCATTGAAGAAGTGTTGAATATTGAGGGAGTCTTGTTTCGCTTGATAGATACGGCGGGCATTCGTGAGCACACGGCCGATGTAATAGAAAGCATTGGGGTGGAGCGGAGTATGGAGAAGATCGAGCGGGCCGATGTGGTGGTGGTATTGTTTGATGCGGTGAATGAAACGCCGGCGAGTTTGCAGCAAGACTGGGCATTTTTGGAAGAAAAGAAATCGAAAGTGCTGTGGGTAGGGAACAAGATTGATGCGGGTGAATTGCAGCAGTTGCAGGAGAAGTGGCGGCCATTGTCGCAGGCCTTATTGATCAGTGCCAAAACAAAAAATCAGATCGACCTACTCAAAAAGCGGTTAGTGGATCTCGTTATATCGGGTGCCGTAAATACCGAAGGAACGATAGTGACCAATGCGCGTCACTACCAAGCCCTTCAAAAAGTAGCCCAATCGATCCACGATATTCTTTCCGGTCTTGATCGCGGCCTGCCCGGCGACCTCATCGCCCTCGACATTCGCAGGTGTTTGCATTTCTTAGGAGACATAACGGGTGAGATCACGAATGAGGATCAGTTGGATTATATATTTAGTAAGTTTTGTATTGGAAAGTAAGGGAGAGTTGTTGGGTTTTTAGTTTTTGAGTTGTTGAGTTTTGGGCTGCTTCGATGTTTGGGGTTCAGAGCGGAGGGAAGGAGGGAAGGAGAGGCGCGGCGGGTTTTTGGGGCTTCCTGAAATTCGAAGAGTTTACTCGACCGTAACGGAACAAAGAACGCAACGGTTCGCAACGATTTGGATATTACTCTGCGTTGCTTTATGACTCAGCTCTACTTTTAGACTCAATCAAATTCAGTTCTCCCTCTGCGACTATAGTATGTTCCTCTACGTACCTCTGCGTCTATAGAGGGAATTTTGTACATGTTTCAGGTTGGGAGTAGTTTATAGTGCAACAAAGATAGAAAGCGTTTGAAGTTTTTGCGGAGTTATTCTTTTGGTTTTTCCAACTTGGTCTTCTTGAGTTTTTTGGTACTTACAAATTACTTTTCACAATAAATTGTCTTTATTTAAAATTATTAGTTAACTTACTATCTAGTATATTGATAAATGATAGTGTTATAAAAACTTCGATTTTTTTCGAATAAGTGGGTTAAACTCTTTAGAACTATTTAGAATATCAAAAAATGACAAGCAAAATAGAATTACTGTATATCTATATTTTTGATTTCAAGTCGTTAAAAAACATTGAAATTGTATTGTCAAATAAATTTAAAAAATGCAAATACGATTCTAATAAAAATTCAATTGAATTTGAATATGAACTTGATATTAAAAATTCGATATATGGAAATGAAATTACAAATATTCATGCAATTGTAGGAGCAAATGGAGTTGGCAAATCAACAGTTTTCGATTTCCTTTGCTCTCTCTTGAATGGAGATATTAATTCATCGAGTGGATTCTTGATTTATAGTAATAGTGGAACTGTTTTTACCAATCAGATTAATTTGAATTATAGTAATAACAACTTTGAAATATTCTTTGATGATCTTTTAAAAGACTTTAAGTCCGAAGTAGATACAGTCTTAATAAATTCTAGCTTAGATATAAGTCGCTTGCAAGAAGAACAGATTTCTAAAAAGTATGTAAACGATTTGTCGTTCTCTCAACTAATTGTCAACTCC
Source organism: Endoryza foliicola (assembly GCF_050589245.1). Classification (NCBI taxonomy): domain Bacteria; kingdom Pseudomonadati; phylum Bacteroidota; class Chitinophagia; order Chitinophagales; family Chitinophagaceae; genus Endoryza; species Endoryza foliicola. The sequence continues at coordinate 378,582 of NZ_JBOBEW010000004.1, forward strand.
TCGAAAAAATACTTGCATTTTGAAGATAGTAGTATTAAAAGATTGCCTCTTCAAGATGCTGTGAATTATTACAAGGTTCTTGAGAATAGCCGAATCATTGTAGCTCTTAGCTGGTTGATCGAAAGTGAAAAAGAACTTAATCTCTCGTTTAATTTCCCAACTATTTTGAATATAGAAATTGTAGAAATGCCTAAGGGACAATTTACAGATTTTTATCATAACATAATTGGAGTAATTGAGAGTAAAGTAAAGTCATTTACAGATCTCGATTTTTTCAATAGTAAACTTTTACTTACACATTATTTTTTGATTTTAGAAAATAGGGCTCAATCAAGCACGTTCTTATCATCTTCCGAAATTAAGGATCGGTTACAAAAATTTTTGGCTCTTCTTGGGAATGATATGGAATTGAATAAGATTAAAAAATTTAAGGATTTATACAGATTGATGATTGATACTCTTAAACTCGAAAACGTACTTTTGTTTAGATCTACAGACTTTTGGAGAGTCATTAGGGAAGATAATTTAGGAAATAGCGTTATTGTGTCAAAACGGAACATTCGGTATAGATTTGATGGTAAGAATCAGCAAAATCAATTTATTAGTTGGCTGTTATCTTACTTAGGTCATGCAAGATATATTAGTGCCCTAGAGGTTAAGATTTCGCATGCTGAAAACTTTGAAACATCTTTAAGTGCAGGTGAATATTCACTTCTGAGTTTGTTAGGAAAAGTTTTTATTTCGGGTGAGCAAAAGGATAATATTTTGTTTTTGTTTGATGAAGTGGATATTAATTTGCATCCGGAATGGCAGAGAAAACTGGTTAATATTTTGATTAATGTCATACAGTTAAGATTTTCCGTTAAGAACAGCCAACTAATTTTCACTACTCATTCCCCATTCATATTGTCCGATATCGTTTCCGAAAATGTTTCATATCTCGATAGGGATTCAAGTGGTATTGTTTATTCAAGGAAACCCCAGTCTGGTGTAACTTTCGGGGCTAACATATATAAGATGCTTAGTGATAGTTTTTTCATGAAAGAAGCATTTATCGGTGATTTTGCGGTACACTTTATAAGAGAAATAATTGAAGAAATTAAACATTATAAAGGTAAAGAAAGTGAGAAAGAAGATAGTATCCGATACAAAATTAACCTTATATCTGACGATATAATTCGACTTACATTAAATGATATGCTGGATTCAAAAACAAATACTTAGTTATGATGAGAATTTATTTGAGTAATCCAACTAAAATTGAAAAGGAATTTTATGATTACTACAGGCCTGAAATTTCGTCAAGAATTGGAAGTCAAATCAAATATGTAAGTGATCGGATCAAAAATGTGAAGCAACGAGATCAGTTCTTTAATACCAAACAAATTAAAAAGCTAGATTTAAGTAAGGGGAAAAGACTTTCCAAGCTGAAAGATGTGTATTTCATTTTGAAAGGTCTTAGTTCAGAAGATGAACTCAAGCGAATATTAATAGGTGCTCCTTCTGTTTTAGCGGATCTTGCTAAATCGAAGCAATATGAATGTCGCCTTGTGAAGTTTTTTCTATCGAAGATTTTCGATTATAAAAGTTTGTCAAAAAAAAGTAAAGGTTATTATTTGTATAAATTGTCATCTGATATAGGTATAAAAGTCTGCGTTTATTGCAATATTTCATTCATAAAGACGGTTTATTCGAAAGAGAAAAAGCAGGTTTTAAGGCCTATTTTTGATCATTTTTACAGCAAGAGTAGATTCCCATTATTGGCAATGTCACTATACAACTTGATTCCTTGTTGCTATTATTGTAATTCTAGCTTAAAAGGCAATGTTGAGTTCTCTTTAGAAAATAATTTGCATCCTTACATAGAAGGATTTTCGAGTGACATTGAATTTGGGCTTAGTTATGAAAGCCAATCAAGCGTCAATTTTCTGGATGAAAGTAGTTTTTCTATAGTACTTAATAAGTCTAAAAGCTGTACTAAAGATAAAGAAAGAAGAGGTTTGGGGACTGCAAAGAACTCTAAGAATGCAAATGCAAAAGTTTTTAAAACTACTGATGTCTACAATAATTATAAAGATGTTATTGGGATTTTTTTGTTTCAAATTCAATCTTTTCAACAAGACTATCAAATCGCTGTTACAAATATTACTAATACTTCAAGAGAAAGTGTTTTGAAGCGAATAGATAGGGTACTTGGGATTAGGAGGCCTCCAGAGCAACAAATTCATCATTCTTTCGGAAAAATTAAAAATGATATTGGCCGTAAATTTTTAAAAGTTTCATATATGGTTAAATTAGACTCTAACTAGTAAGAACTATTTTAATCCTTTATTGAATTGATTCTATTTAGATATTATATAGTTATTGTGCATTTTTCTGATTTGTTGGTTTAGGCTGCATCATTGCCGAGCAGTATTGTTTATTCACAACCCTCGCTCTAAGTTCTGCTTTCGATTTGAAGTTCCGTGCAATAGCATAGCTTTTCTCTTCATAATCATCATTACCATTATTTTGATAAAAGAAAGGTTTGATGGAAATACAGTTTTCATGTTCGAAAATTGTATTTAGTAAAGTACGATCAGATAAGCCACAAGAATGTCCATATATGTGGATTTGGTAAGGCCTACTCTCAACAAAGTCTAAAAGAGCTTTGTAGTGTCCAAATTGCAAATATTTGAAAGATTTAATATGTTTAAGTAACTCGTCATTATTTTGGTCTTCGAATTGTTTGTAATTCGGGTCAAGTTCATCTCCAAATCCGAATACGGGTTTTTGAGTGTCACGATCATCGCCTCGTAGTTCACCGTGAATTGGAATGTATAGTTTATTTGGATACCATAACCCTCGCAAATACCATTTTGCGACTTCAGTATAATTAAAGTTTAGTATGCAATAGTTCGACGGTGGAGTATTTGATTTAAGGGTATTTGATTTTACTTCCTTTACATCGATTTGTTCCATAAATTGGCTTAGTAGAACTTTATCTGCATTTTCTGAATATTTTTCTTGTTCTTTCCCTAGATAGTCAATCAATTTAGATTTAATTATTTCTAAATCTGAATTGAGTTTTATTATCGAGGTCTTTGTATCTGATCTAAAGAACATTTTTAATAGTGCGTAGTATATTAATTCAATATCTACCCACTTCTTTGATTCTAAATTTGATTGTATGTGTTTAAATAGCGCTGAAGTGTATATTATTTTAAAGGTTTTATCATTTTCTATTTTTTTGAAATGCAAAAAGGATTGTTGAGGAGTGAGTACTTCAATTTGATGTTTTTCTAGATGAAGAGATCTTTCCGATGAGATTGAAATGAGTTCATCAAGAAATCTATTTTCATTGTATAGATTGTAGATCAAATTCTGGAAATAGGAGTAAATAAAGTCTTGGAAACTAGTTTTCAATCCATGCGCCAGATCAAATCCGTTTCCAATAATTATTAAACGATTGACTTTCTCAAAATCTTTATCATTCATTGTATGTGATTATAAATATTAACGGGGACATATTGTTCAAGTTTGTCTTACTTGTTTCTTAGTTCACGCCACTCACCTCATTCGCAATCAACTCCGCCTGTTTCAATACCGTATCTGTTGCAAGCATTTGCATGTCGGGGGGGTAGCCGTATTTGCGGAGGAGGCGTTTTACGGCGACGCGGAGTTTGGCCTTGACGCTTTCTTTGATGGTCCAGTCGATGGAGGCGTTTTGACGGATGGTTTCGGTGAGTACTACAGCAAGCTCTCTTAACTTGTCTTTTTGCATCAATTCACGGGCACTGTCGTTGTTGGCGACGGCTGTGTAAAAGGCATATTCGAAATCTGTGAGACCCATTTGCTTGGCTTCTTCATCACCCTTTACAATATCCTTACTTAAGTTGATGAGCTCTTCAATCACTTCCGCAGCAGTCAAAATTTTGTTGTGGTATTTCTTGATGGAGTTCTCTAGCATTTCAAGGAAAGTACGACTCTGTATGAGGTTCTTTTTCGCCCTTGACTTAATTTCATCATTCAATAACTTTTTTAATACTTCCAAGGCTAGGTTCTTTCGTTCCATTCCTCTTATTTCCATCAAAAACTCCTCTGAAAGAATGGATATATCGGGTTTCTTGATTCCCGCTGCATCGAAAATATCAATGACTTTCTCAGATACCAAGGCTTTATCAATTACCTGACGGATGGTCGTCTCTATTTCTTCATCTGTTCTCCCGGTTCCGGTGGCATCAAATTTCGCTAACCTGGCTTTTACCGCTTGAAAGAACGCAATTTCATCTTTGGCATCCATCGCTTCATCGTGTGGTATGGCAATGGCAAATGCTTTGGATAGTGCAGTCACTTCATTGATATAACGTTTCTTTCCATCTTCCAATCCTAATATGTGCTCTTCCGCCGATAGTATCAGCGATAATTTTTTGGAGGTATCGGCATCGAAGTAATCTTCATACGCAAAGCCGTGGAACATATTAGAGACTACTTCTAATTTCTCTCTCATCAGGCTTACCGCTTGTTCCTGCTGCTCCGTTGGATCGCCCTTGCCACCGGCATCTGAGTAGAACGACAATGCTTTCTTCAAGTCTGCCGCAATACCTAGATAGTCCACAATTAATCCACCCGGCTTGTCTTTGTAAACACGGTTGACCCTTGCAATGGCTTGCATTAAGTTGTGACCCTTCATCGGTTTGTCGATGTAGAGGGTATGCATACTGGGTGCATCAAAGCCCGTGAGCCACATGTCGCGGACAATCACTAATTTCAGTTCATCATCCGGATTCTTCATTCGCTCCGCCAACATTCTGCGCTGATCTTTAGTGGTATGATGTTTTGCAATTACAGGTCCATCAGAGGAAGCCGCTGTCATCACAACTTTGATCACACCTTTTGTTAGATCGTTGGAATGCCATTCCGGTTTTATTGCAATGATGGCATTGTATAGCTCTACGGCGATTCTTCTGCTCATCGATACAATCATTCCTTTTCCTTCAAATGCCTCTTGACGTTGGGTGAAATGAGTGACTATATCTTTCGCTATGTTTTGTATGCGATTCTCACTTCCTACCAAAGCTTCTAATTGCGTCCATTTTGCTTTGGCTTTTTGAGTATTAGTGAGCTCTTCTTGTTCCAATTCATCGTCTAGTTCATCAACAAGTTGGCGGCCCTCTTCACTGAGATTTACTTTTGCGAGTCGACTCTCATAATAGATACGAACAGTAGCGCCGTCTTCTACTGCTTGAGCGATATCGTAGATGTCAACATAATTCCCGAATACGGCGGGGGTATTTACATCCGTGTTTTCAATAGGTGTACCTGTAAAGCCGAGGTAAGTGGCATTCGGCAATGCATCGCGCATGTATTTGGCGAAGCCATAAACTACTTTCTTGCCAATCACATTTCCGTTTTCATCCTTCGCGTCTACTGTTTTCGCTCTAAAACCATATTGGGTTCTGTGTGCTTCATCGGCAATTACCACAATGTTTTTTCTATCAGAAAGAAGTTCGTATACATTCCCTTCTTCCGGTTGAAATTTTTGGATGGTGGTAAAAATGACACCACCTGAAGCCACTTTTAGTAATTCTTTTAATTGATATCGATCCTCAGCTTGCACGGGTTCCTGTCTCAATAGCTGTTTCGATGCAGCGAAAGTGTCGAAAAGTTGATCGTCGAGGTCATTACGATCCGTAATCACAAGAACGGTTGGGTTGTCGAGTGCCAATACGATTTTACCTGTATAAAATACCATCGACAAAGACTTTCCGCTTCCCTGTGTATGCCATACCACTCCTCCCTTGCGATCTCCCACGGGTTGACTACTCACCGCCGGCAATCCGTAACTCACCGGATCCTCCCCCAAGTCAAACTCGCGCCCATTCCCCTCCTTTGGAGGGGTGCCCGTTAGGGCGGGGTGGTTTGTATTCTCCTTTGGAGGGGTGCCCGATAGGGCGGGGTGGTTTGTATTCTCCTTTGGAGGGGTGCCCGATAGGGCGGGGTGGTCTGTATTCTCCTCCGTCGAACCCCCCGTTTCATACGGCAAATCCATCTCCTCTATCACCCATTGCTTTTGAAACGCTTCATGACCTTCTAAATAGCTCATTACCGCTCCCAGCGTTTTCATGATCTGCTCAACGGGTATATGTATGACTGTTAGATGCAGTGATTCCAAGTATTTATCTCTTGCTGCATCGTATTCTTGCTTGTCATCGTGACTGCTGCCATCAATTTCAATTACAACTCCGCAATTAGGGCAGTAGAAATCAACGATGTAGTTACCTATAATTTTTTGTCGGTCGAAGTCCAATCCCTTGAACTGTTTGTTCTTTACTTGGTTCCAGAACAGTACTTCCGGAAGGTTACCGGCTTGTCGTAACGCGCGCGCTCTTTCTTTGAGTTGCGGGTTGTAGGGTAGGGCGAAGTAGTTTTTGGAGGCGCGGTGGGGTGGGGTTTTACCTGGTGCAGGAGGGACCACCCCGGCCTGCGGCCACCCCTCCAGAGGAGGGGAATTGAACAGCCCCGCCTGTGGAGGCAGTTGCTGAGTGGGGGAATTGAACAGCCTTGCTTGCGGTGGCATATAGCCGGCGGCGCGGAGGGTTGATTCTACGGCGCGGTTGACGGCATAGTATTGATGATAGGCAGCGATTTTTTTGACGGTATGGATGCTTGTGATACCGGTTTGAGAGTCTTCTTTTTTTGATTTTTCAAAGACGATGAAATGACGGATGAGATCTAATAAAGTCCGCTTGTTTAACATGCCCTTGATGAGGGTTTCTAGTTGACTTACCAAATGCGAGGCTTCTGCTTTGCCATCTGCCGATTTCCAACTCATGAAACGACTGAAACCCGAAGAAAGGTTACCCGCTTTGGCTTCCAATCCATCTGAGATTACCAAGAATCCATTGTAAGTGAATAGACTTGGAATAATACTCTTGTAGGTATCTAATTGCTTGTAAGCGGAGAATGTGGTTGTGTTTTCATCGGTAGCGTTTTTGAGCTCTATCACTACCAAGGGTATCCCATTTACAAAGAGTAGAATGTCCGGTCTTTTATTGTTGCCGTTCTCGATGATGGTGAATTGATTGGCGACTACAAAATCATTGTTCAACGGATTTTTAAAGTCTACCAACCATACTCGATCTCCTCTGTCATCTCCCTCTACTCTCTTGGTTACCGGCACTCCTTCTGTGAGAAAACGGTGAAAAGTTTCGTTGTTAGTAAGTAGTTCCGGAGAGGCAATGCGCTGAATTTCTTTTATGGCTTCTGCTTGCACTGCAGCGGGAATGGAAGGGTTGATCCGCTTTACAGCTTCTTCCAAGCGATGCAAGAGAAGGACTTGTTCAAAACTTTCTCGTGTATCTGCACCTGAAGCTCCATCTGTATCCTCCCACTCACCCGCTTGTACAGGTGCGATAGAGGGCGCATAGATATACTCATACCCGAGTTGGGTCAGGAGCTCTATGGAAAAGGTTTCGATGGTGTTTTCGGTCATGGGAGATCGCTTTCTAAAGGAATTCTATTTTAAATATAAAACATATTGGCTAAGCCTCCAATTGCCCTCTATAGATTTAAGTGGGAAAGAAGTCTTTTTGCATCATTAAAATTCACGATTCTAAAAAGTGTTTCATCTGATGTACTTGTTTTGTTCTCGATTTTATGATCGGTATATTTTTCAACAGCGGATATGATTTTAGGATTGTTTCTGCATGCACAAATTGCGATATTGCATTTTTCCTTTTCTAGATTTAATAGAAGATTTTTTAGACTAGAATTTCCATTTATATAATCTCCCATAGCTACAATACCTAATTTAATATTGTCTTTTGTTAGTATATCTGTAAAGTCTTCGTATTTAGGGTTGCCTAGATTTTCAAATTTATTAGTCACCTGTATATATCCCATTTCTAAGAGTAAAGTGTAAGCAATGTTAATGGTGTGAGATTTTCCGCTATTTTCTGGTCCGTTTAATGCAATGACTTTCATAATTGATTGGTTAAGGTTTAATAGTTATTTCTCCAGACATGAGTTTAGGTAAAAGAATTTCTCGAAGTTCTTTTAAGTTAAGAAGTTCAATATTATTATTCTGTAATTTTTCAAACCAAGGGTTGGTGATTTCACCAAAATTATATACCAGCTCAGGAGGTGGAATTGAAATTTTTATGGCATCTAAATCAGATTTTCCTAGATGAATGACAGTTGTTCCGACTTTAGTCATTTCATAGAAGTGTAGATGTGGCTTGACTAATGAAAAAATGAAAAAGTTAGAAATTGAGTCGTTCTTAGGAATAAACTTACACGTACGTTGATTCATTAGGGAGTCAATGCCAGACCAAATGTATAGTCTGAATTCACCATCCATGCCAGCTACTAAATCTCCGTTTTTTAATATGTATTTTGTGTCAAATTCTTCATCAGTATAAATATTCGAATAGCCGTCTTTCAAGTCACGGATTCTAATTAAAGGCTTTCCTCTTCTTTCTTCATTGAAATGCTTTGATTTAAATGGAAAGCCATAGACAATATCCACAAAGTTATAAATATCTCCTTCCTCCCAATCCTCCTTCGCCTCTTCCACAAACCACTGCCTAAACAAAGTTTCCGCCATTTTTTCTAAGGTGGCGTTTTGACGATGAAGAAGATCTATTTTGTCGTCTAAACTGCTGAGGATGGAGGCGATGGCGGTTTGGGTTGCAATACTTGGAATAGCGATCTTATAATTGAGAATTGCGTCTTTGTCTCCTCGAGGCATTTTTGCTCCCTTTGAAGTCAAGACTGTATACTCTGTAAATTCAGGTTGGCAAAGTAAGTAGTACAAAAATTTACTAGTGCATTTCTGAGGTTTGCTTCTGAACACTAAAACATCTGGTGAAACAGTACCATTAAATTTGCTGTACCAGACTTTCTTAAAGTAAGTACGAATGTTTGAGAACAGTGTATCCCCTTCGTTAAAACTATTGATGGACGGAACGTTTGGAATACTTTCGGATTTTGATACTCCTCCGAAATTTGGTATTAGATTTTCAGTTGAAATATAGTTATCCAAGTTTGCCTTTGATATGGAAACTCGATTGGATATAATTTCGGCTATTTCTGCCAGAAAGTACTCTTTCCACTCACTCATCTATCTTAATTTTTGAAAGGTTAGCGATAATGAGTTCGTTCAATTTTGCTTCTTCTTTTAGTTGTTCTTCTAGTTCTGCTTTTAGTGTATTGAAGCGTTCTGCGAAGTTGAAATCGTCTTCTTCGTCGGGTAGGCCTACATAGCGGCCGGGTGTGAGTACGTAGTCGAGTTCGGCTACTTTACTGATGGGTGCTGAGGCGCAGAAACCGGGTATGTCTTGGTATACACCTCTTGAGCCATCGGGGGTTCGCCAGGCATGGTAGGTGTCGGCTATTTTTTTGATGTCTTCGGTGGAGAGCTCGCGGGTTCGGCGGTTGATGAGGTGGCCGAGGTTGCGGGCGTCGATGAAGAGGATGTGGGCTTGGTTGGTTGTTTGACCACCCCGGCCTTCGGCCACCCCTCCAGAGGAGGGGAATTGAACAGCCCGGCCTTCAGCGGCCTTTCCAGAAGAGGGGAATTGAACAGCCCCGCCTTCGGCGGCCTTTGCAGAAGAGGGGGATTGAACAGCCCGGCCTTCAGCGACATTTCCGAAGGCGGATTTTGGGCTGCGCTTCATGAACCAAAGGGCGGCAGGGATTTGAGTGTTGAGGAAGAGCTTGGCAGGTAGGTTTACAATGCAGTCGATGAAACCATTTTCTACCAAAGCTTTTCGGATATCGCCTTCTCCCGATGTTTTGGATGTGAGGGCGCCTTTGGCGAGTACAACACCGGCCTGGCCAATTGGCGACATGTGATGCAAGAAGTGTTGCATCCATGCGAAGTTGGCATTGCCTGTTGGTGGTACGCCGTATTGCCAACGACCGTCGTTGCGCATGAGTTCTCCACCCCAGTCACTTACGTTGAAGGGTGGGTTAGCTATGATATAGTCTGCTTTTAAGTCTTTGTGTGCATCGTTGAGAAAGCTTCCTTCGTTGTTCCATTTTACTTGTGAACTGTCGATGCCTCGGATGGCAAGGTTCATTTTAGCGAGTCGCCAAGTGGTTTGGTTGCTTTCTTGTCCGTAAATGGAGATATCGTTTACTTTACCTTTATGACTGTCTACAAACTTTAAGCTTTGTACAAACATTCCCCCTGAACCACAACAAGGATCGAAAACACGGCCTTTATAGGGTTCTAACATTTCTACTAATAACTCTACTACGCTTCTTGGGGTATAGAACTGGCCTCCTTTCTTTCCTTCTGCAAGGGCAAATTCTCCCAAAAAGTATTCGAACACATGTCCTAATACATCGGCGCTGCGGGCTTTCGCATCTCCAAGGGCGATGTTTCCTACCAAGTCTATTAGTTCACCTAAACTGGTGGGGTCAAGGTTTTGGCGGGCGAATACTTTGGGTAAAACTCCTTTAAGTGACGCATTTTCTTTTTCAATGGCGTCCATGGCTTCATCTACATATTTGCCTATTTCGGGTTGTTTGGCCTTTGATTGTAAGTACTTCCAACGGGCTTCTTGGGGAACAAAGAATACGTTTTCAGCTTTGTATTCGTCTTTGTCTTCCGGATCGGCACCATTTATTTCGTCAGCTTTAAGGATGGCAAAACGTTCTTCAAATGCGTCGGAGATGTATTTCAGGAAGATGAGTCCGAGTACAATGTGCTTGTATTCGGCGGCATCGATGTTCTTTCGGAGTTTATCGGCTGCTTTCCACAGTTGCTTTTCTAAGGGCTCTTCTACAGTAACTTTTGCTTTCGCCATGGGGTAATTAATTGTTTATGGGGCAAGTTAGATTTTTATGGGAAATTTTGGAAGACAATGATTTGTTAGCGTGACACTTGGATTACAAGAGAGAAGGATTCCATTGTTTCGAATTCATTTAACAGAAGGTCTTTATTTATTGATGAATGGAGCAATTGCTTTTTCCAATCGAATCATACTATCGATCATCATATCGGCCAATTCTTCCCAATTATCTTCGTCTTTATAGCCGATGCCGGTGAATGTTTTTGCGATCCTGGAAGCACGTTTGTTGTCAAGTCGTTGCCAGCTTAGCTCGCCTCCGTAACTTTTTTCTATTGCTTCTTTTTGTGCATAAAGACGGTCGAACAATTCTTTGTTTTCTTTTCCATCTTCTTTGTCTTTATCGATGTATAGCTCAGTTTTGGCATCGTGCTGTCCAATTACATAATTGTAGGTAACTCCTGCAATACCGGAGCCGGTTCCAACCCAACTATAAATATTGGGTGATATGTTAGCGTGTAATTTGGTTTTCTGTTTGGCTCGTTCCAATAGGAAAGTCCAGAATGATTTTCGGTGATGATGTCTTTCTGCGTATTCTTTTTTCGTTACACCGGCTTCTCGTATTTCCTCGCTTGGACCTACAATAAGAGTGAATAAAGGAGCAGGATCAGACGCGCCAATTTTAATCGCTTCTATTTTTATCAAATAGAATTCTGCCGCGGTTGATTCGTTCAACCATGAAATGGCTTTTACGTGTTCTTGTCTTGGATCCGAAACAATCCAAATTGCTTTCTCGGCTCCAATTGAAGCGAGGTACGTGATTACTTTTCCGAGATGGTCGTGGTTGCTTTTTTCTAGTTGATTTTCTATGATTACCGGATTACCATTTTCATCTTCGGCAACTAGATCTACGTTAAAATTACCCGTTGACTGTTCTCTTTCAACATTGGATATTTGAAAGTCGAGTACTTGATTTAAAGAATCGATGTTTTCCTGTAGCCAGGTAGTAAAGTCTTTTGCTTCGTGTTTCCAAATGCTCCTCAGAGCCACTTTTTCAATTTTTCCGATCATGGATAGGTTTTGTTAAGTTTTAATTTATTCGGAGAGCTGCACTCCTACAATATCCGATATCGATGATTTTAGAATTCAATGAATATTATTGAAAATATTCATGTGTTCGGCTTTTAGTACTGTTTTACAATTCAAGTTTTAGGATTGAATTGACTTTTAAAGTTAATAAAAACTTACGATAACAAATACCCGTATAATTACGGATTTAAACGACCGATGTGGGGCTATGTGAGGCAGTATTGCGTTGTTGATATTAAAGGTTTAAGGTGGTGTGGTTACTCGACCGCAACGGAACAAAGAACGCAACGGTTCGCAACGGAGGTTCATCAAGGAGAGTTGGCGGGAGTTTTTGGGGCGAGGCCGTTTTTTCAATGTATTGGCTATTTATTCCTTGTTTAACCTTAATTTATTTATCTGATTTCTCACATTTTTATCAAAGTTTTCATGTCTTCCGGAAATGCCTCATTCCTTGCGTGCATAGTAGAATTCAATTAATTTAGAGTAATTTACTAAAAATAAATACAACACCCATGCCCACCCTTAAAATTGTGATTAAAGCCGAATGGTTTGATGAAATTGCTTCCGGGAAGAAGACGATTGAGTACAGAGATGTGACGCCGTTTTGGACGAGTCGATTGTTTGATGAGAATGGAAAGAGAAGGGCATATGAAAAGATTGAGTTTATTAATGGTTACAATACCGATGCGAGAAGGATGATTGTTGAATACTTGGGTTTTACGACTCGGAATAATACTTATTGTATAAAGGTGGGGAAGATTTTGAGGAAGCCTTTTCGGAAGTGAGATGGTTCATCGCGGAGGGAAGGAGAGAAGGAGATACGCGGAGGTTTTTTTTGGGCTTCCTGAAATTCGAAAAGTTCCCCCTACCGCAACGGAACAAAGGACGCAACGTTTCGCAACGATTTTGATATGACTCTGCGTTGCTTTGCGACTCTGCTCTACTCTCAGACAAATAAACTTTAATACTCCCTCTGCGTCTAAAATTTAAAACACTAAGGTAAACACCGTTCCCTCACCCTCTTTCGAATTCACTTGAATGGTGCCGCGGTGGATGAGCATGATTTGTTTGCAGAGACTGAGGCCGATGCCGGAGCCGCTTTTTTTGGTGGAGAAGAAGGGGATGAAAATTTTGTCGGCGATTTCGGCAGGGATGCCGGCGCCATTGTCGATGACTTTGAGCTGCACTTTCTTGTTTTCTTGCTGGGCTTGTAATACAATCTTCGCACCGGCACGCTCTTTTACCGCATCGATGGCATTGGTGAGTAAATTGATGAGCACTTGCTCTATTAAATTGATGTCAACTTCAATTGTGAGCAACGGATCTTTTAAGATGATTTCTAACTCAATGTTCTTCTGCAACAGCGTTGGATGCATCAGCCGCTGAATATTGTCAAACAATTCGTGCACAAATACTTTCGATACATCTGCTTTTGTGATCTTGTTTAAACTGCGATAGGTTTCCGTAAACTTCAATAATCCATCGCTGCGTTTCTTAATAGTAGATATGCCGAGTTCTAAATCTTCGCGACTCGATTCGTCTAATTCCGACTCGCTTTGTTGCAATCTGTTTTGCAAAGTGCCTGCCAGAGAAGAAATCGGTGCAACCGAGTTCATGATCTCGTGCGTCATCACACTCAAGAGCTTTTGCCAAGCTTTCGACTCGGTTTCATCCAATGCCTCATTTACATTTTGAAAGGCAATCAATTTGTATTTCTGATCACCGGTTTGAAAAGAAGTAGCCGATAATAGAATTTTCAGCGTGGTTTTATCGTGATGAATAACAGTTACGATATTATTTCCCGCTTTCAAATTAATAATGTCTTGATAAAGCGTTTCATCTCTTCGTTCCAAACTCTGGATGGTCTTTAAATAAGGAATGTTCAAGAGTTTTTTCAAGGTTTCATTCATCCACAACACTTCTCCGGTTTCCAACTCATATGATAAGATGCCGGTATCAACCAATTCCAAAATGTTCTGTAAATACTGATACTGGGTTTCTTTTTCTTTCGTAATTAATTTGAAAGCAGAATTGATATCATTGAATCCCCTTCTTAAGGGCTGTAATTCAGTGGGCGCCTGCTTTACATTGAAGCTTCTCGAAAAATCGCGGTAGTGCACCGACTGCACAAAGTCTTCCACTTCCCGCTGCGCTTTGTTATGAAAACGGTAGAAATCAACAATTTGAAAGATAATAATCGGTACAACGATCAATTCATACACATACCATCCTTTTACAAACAGAAAAGAAGCGGTGAGCAAAGTAATGGTGAGTAAGATTACTTTGATAAGTATAGTGAAGCCCGATGGTCGTTTGTTAGAGATCATATTTGTTGAGTCTTCTGTACAACGCTGTTCTGGTAATGCCCAATTCCTTCGCTGCCTTGGTGATATTGCCGTTGTTCTTTTCAATCACTTTTAATATCGTGTTCTTCTCAATGGTGCTGAGTTTGCTGTTTTCGCCTTCCGATCCTTCTTCCATGGGAGCCGATTCAATAGGAGAGAAGATCAGATCATCCCCGCTGAGTTCCATCGAGTCTGACATAATAATGGCTCGCTCAATGATGTATTGCAATTCCCGAATGTTTCCGGGGAAATGATAGGTTTCTAGTTTTCGAATCGCTTCATTGCTCAAACTCACTTCAGGCTTGAAGTATTTATTGCCATAGAGTTTCAAGAAATGCTTCGCCAGTATTTCAATGTCTTCTTTTCTTTGGCGCAAAGGTGGCAATACAATCTCAACCGTATTGATTCGGTAGATCAAGTCTTTCCGAAAGCGCGCTTCATTGGCCAATTCTTGCAAAGGCAGATTGGTAGCACAAATCAAACGAATATCAATGGGGATGTTTTGATTGGAACCAATTCTTGTGATTTGTCGATTTTGCAAAGCCGTTAGTAACTTGGCTTGCTGTTGCAAACTGATGTTTCCAATTTCATCTAAAAACAAGGTTCCTTTATTAGCCGCTTCAAATCGTCCGGTTCTATCTTCACGGGCATCTGTAAACGCTCCTTTTTTGTGTCCAAACAATTCGCTTTCAAACAAAGATTCCGTCAAAGCGCCTACGTCTACTTTCACAAATGATTGACTTGCGCGAAGTGATTTTTCATGAATGGCTTTCGCCACCAGATCCTTACCGGTACCGTTTTCGCCAAGAATGAGGATATTGGCATCAGTAGGAGCAATCTTGTCTATTTTATAAAATATATCCTGCATGGCTTTACTGGTGCCTACCATACCTCCGGTATCGGAAGCCGAGCTATGCAAGTGTTGCGTTTTCTTTTTATAAAGTTCTGTAAGCGTAGTGATCAACTTTTCGTTGTGCCAAGGCTTTACAATGAAATCGGAGGCGCCTTCTTTTAGAGAACGAATAGCGAGTTCGATATCGGCATAGGCCGTTATCATGATCACCGAAGTTTGCGGCGCCCAGGTTTTGATTTGTTTTAACCAGTATAATCCTTCGTTGCCCGTGTTTACAGAGGCTTTGAAGTTCATGTCGAGTAGTACGATATCGAAACTATTCTTGGCCAGAATGGACTGAATTTGTTCCGGGTTCTTTTCAGTGATTATTTTCTGGATTTCCGTTTTTAATAGCAGACGCACGGCGGTTAATACGTCGATATCATCATCAATTACTAATATGCTTGCTTGTTTTAAACTCATGCTTCTTTTTCTTTTACCGCTAAGCAATGTTCGCTCGGAATTCGCGAAACGCATCGCTCCTTGTTCAAAAGTTTTTCAAAGTAACTACTTTCAACTGTTCGTGCTCGTTTTTTTGTGCTAAAAATTTGGAAATCAGTGTAGTGTAACGCTAGCGAACAACAACTGTATCAAAACCGAACAGTTTTTCGGTTGGATAAATACTAAGTGTATGATTATCAGTTGAATGGAATTTTGGCATTGCGTTTTGTATAAGTACTGTGGAACAATTGGACGGTTTCGAAAACGGATTAAAAAAAGCTTGGATGTGTTGTTTTTACTTAATTGGAACAGCATTCGAAAAGCCCAATGTTTCACAGCCATGAACCTGAACAAAAAATACCCATGCTGAGAAATTATTTCAAGACGGCTTTTAGAACCTTGGTTCGCCACCTTAATTATACCATCATCAATGTGGCGGGACTCACAGTTGGCATCGCGGTTTGTATGATGATTTTCGTGATCATACAATATCAAACTAGTTTCGATACCTATCATGCTAACCGCAGCCGTGTTTACCGTGTATTAACAGAGCATCGCAGTACGGATGCGGCCAATATCTCCTTTAGCAAAGATGTTCCTTTTCCTTTGCCCAATGCCTTGAAGACGAGCTTTCCCCAGATAGAAAAAGTAACACCGATTTTCGCGAGTAACAACGATCAGATTTTGGTGACAGATGAGAATGGCAAGACCCTACAACAGTTTATTGAACCCAAAGGAGTTTTCTTCACAGAACCGAGTTTCTTCGAATTGTTCGATTTTCCTCTATTGGCCGGTACTTATAATTCTCTTCAAGAACCGAATAATGTGCTATTGTCGAAGGCCACTGCTGAAAAATATTTCGGCGATTGGCATCTAGCCTTGAATAAAACCATTAAGATTCAAGTAGGCGGTTATGTTTTTGAACATGGAACAGAAGTGTTGAAAGTATCCGGAATTCTTGAGAACCCTCCAACCAATACCGATTTCCAATTCAAAGCATTGGTGGCTTATGGTACCGGATTCACGGGTAGTTTGATGAACAAGTCAATCGATTGGAACGATCGCACCAACCAAGGGTTCAGTTGCTTTGTGCGACTACCTGAGCAAACGGCTGCTTCCGGAATCAATAAAGAGCTGGCCAGTTATGCTGCTAAAGTTCAGTCGGCCGATAATAAAGACGTTTATCAATTACAGGCCCTTGCCGATGTTCATTACGATACGCAAGCCGGAAATTTTAGCAATACCGCTATCAGCAAACAATTGATCAATGTGTTGTGGGTGATCGCAGCATTTATTCTTTTGATTGCTTGTGTGAATTTTGTCAATCTTTCTACTGCTCAAGCTGTGAACCGCGCGAAGGAAGTAGGTGTACGGAAAGTATTGGGCAGCAACAAGTCGCAGTTGCAAATTCAATTTATTGTAGAAACGTTTTTGGTGGTTTTGTTTGCAGTTATACTGGCCATCATTTTAACAGTGCTAACCTTGCCTTATATCAATCAATTGTTGAATCTGTCTTTGTCGTTGCAAATAGTTGACCGCGTTCAAACCTTATTATTCTTATTAGCAATAACTATTGGTGTTACAGTGCTTGCGGGTTTTTATGCAGCGTTGGTACTGTCACGTTTCAATCCAATTGAAGCTTTGAAGAGTCGGTTTAAAGTAAATTCTGGAAAAGGATTATCGCTGCGTAGAGGGTTGGTGGTGTTTCAATTCATCAATGCTCAGGCATTGATCATCGGAACCTTGGTGATTGTGAAGCAGATGAATTTTTTCATGAATGCTCCTTTAGGATTTCAGAAAGAAGCAGTGGTAAACATTCCATTTCGAGTGGATAGTTTGCGCATCAGCAGACTCGATTATTTGAGAGGAAAACTGATGAGCATTAAAGGGGTAGAAGGGGTAAGTTTCAGTTCCAATACGCCGGTAGAAGATGGAGCCGATAACTGGACTAGTTTCCGATTCAACAATGCCACCAAAGAATCCGATTATAAAGTCATCACCAAGTTTACAGACGATCAATACTTGTCTACCTACCATTTACAATTGGTAGCCGGTAGAAATCTAAAGCCATCTGGTTATACCCAAGAATTTGTAGTGAACGAATCTTTTGTGAGAAGCTTGGGTATTAAGAATCCGGAAGACGTACTTCGTAAGAAAGTGAGTATTTGGAATGGATTGATCAACTGTGAAGTGGTGGGTGTGGTGAAGGATTTTAATAACCGCTCGTTCAGAGATCAAGTGGCTCCATTGGTAATGACCACTAATAACACGATGTACAATCAGGCCGGCATTCAATTAACGGCTACTAATATACCTGCAACCTTGGCCGCAGTTAAAGCCTTGTTCAGTGAAACTATCCCTGATTTTGTATTTGAATACAAATTTTTAGATGAGAAGGTAGATGGCTTTTATCGTTCTGAAATGCAATTGGCGCAGTTATATCAACTTTTTGCCATTATTGCCATTTTCTTGAGTTGCTTAGGTCTTTATGGATTGGCTTCTTTCATGGCGGCGCAACGGGTGAAAGAAGTAGGTATTCGAAAAGTATTAGGAGCGAGCACCGGAAACATCATCTACCTTTTTACGAAAGAATTCATTTTGTTAATCGGTATTGCCTTTGCCATTGCTACACCACTGGCTTGGTATTATATGCATCAGTGGTTACAAGATTATGCGTATCGCATTGAAATTGTTTGGTGGTTGCCGCTGATTGGTGGCATCGGCGCCCTTGTGATTGCACTTCTAACCATTAGTTTCCAGGCGGTGAAGGCTGCGGTGGCGAAACCGGTGAAGAGTTTGAGAACGGAATAAATTAAGAAGTAAGAATTAAAAATTAAGAATTGAGGGCCTTCATTACTTTTTTACGAAGCGACTAAATAGAGAGTTGAGATAAAATTTTTTAATACACATACTGAATAGAGCGATTATGGCTGATAGAATTATTGAAAAGAAAAAATGGAGTTCGAAGCGGATCTTGACGATTGTTGGGATTGTAGCATTGGTAGCATTGATTGTTGGGAGTTTTTATTTCACTTCCGGCGGTTCGAAGTTAAATGTAGAAGAAGAAAGGATCACTATTAGTGAAGTGAGTAAGGGGCCGTTTCAAGAATTGATCTCTGTGAACGGCGTAGTGCTTCCAATTACCACTATTTATTTGGATGCCATTGAAGGGGGTAGGGTAGAAGAGCGCTACGTGGAAGATGGTGCCATCATGAAAAAAGGGCAACCTATCTTAAAACTCTCTAATAGCGATTTGTTGATGAATATGGTGAGTCAACAGAATACCGTTTACAATACCCTTACCCAAATGCAGATCAACAAGAACGCAGCTTCTCAGAATACCGTAGTGAAGTTGAATCAGATGGCCGATGTAGAGAGCTTGTACAAAGAAGCGGAACGCTTGTATCGTCTCAATAAAAAATTATATGAAGAGAAGGCCATCGGTTTTCAGGAGTTCAAGAAGTCGGAGAACGATTACAATTACTATTTGCAAAAAAGAAATTTAACCCAGCAAATTTTACAGCAAGATTCCCTTTCTAGAAATCAACAAGAAGCACAAGATAAGCGCTCTTATGCCGCTTCTCAAAATGCCTTGGATATTATGCAGAAGAAGGTGAACGATCTAATTGTTCGTGCTCCGGTTGATGGACAATTGACATCTTTGGATGCTGAAGTGGGTCAGAATAAAAACAAGGGCGAGCGCTTGGGACAAATTGACGTGATGAGTGGATTTAAAGTTCGCGTAGATATTGACGAACACTACATCACTCGCATCTATGCCGGATTGGTTGGTCAAGTGCAAATTGGAGATGCGGTGTATAAATTGAAGATTAGCAAAGTGTATACGCAGGTTACCAATAGTCGCTTTCAGGTGGATATGCAATTTGAGGGCAAGGTTCCTGAGAATGTGCGTCGCGGACAGAGCTTGCAGATTCGTTTGGCCCTGAGTGACGAAAAGCAGGCCATTCGCTTGCCACGAGGTGGATTCTTTACTAAAACCGGTGGTAACTGGGTGTACAAGTTAAGTGCCGATGGAACCACAGCATATAAAGTTGACATTGTATTGGGAAGTCAGAACCCCGATTATTTTGAGGTAGTGAAAGGATTGGAAGTAGGAGATAAGGTGATTACATCCAGCTACGACAATTATGAAAACATTCAAGAACTCGTTATCAAGAAAAAATAAATACAAAAAATAAACACCGAGCTATGATAAAGATTACTGATTTAGAAAAGTTTTATCGCACGGAAGAAGTGGAAACCATTGCACTGAACAAGCTTTCGATGGAAGTAAAAGAAGGTGAGTTTGTTGCAGTGATGGGGCCTTCCGGTTGTGGTAAAAGTACCTTGCTGAATATTTTAGGCATGTTGGATGATGCAGACGCGGGCAGCTTCGTCTTCAACGGAATTGAAGTGTCGAAATTCAACGAACGCAAGCGTGCTGATATTCGCAAACACAATATTGGATTCGTGTTTCAGAGTTTTAATCTGATCGATGAATTGACGGTTTATGAAAACGTAGAATTGCCTTTGATCTATACAGGTGTGAAAGCAT
The DNA here is from genome assembly GCF_050589245.1 of Endoryza foliicola. NCBI lineage: Bacteria > Pseudomonadati > Bacteroidota > Chitinophagia > Chitinophagales > Chitinophagaceae > Endoryza > Endoryza foliicola. Next base: position 398,682 of record NZ_JBOBEW010000004.1, read on the forward strand.
CGGAGCGAAAAGAGAAAGTAGAGAAAGTGTTAGATAAGATGCAGATCATGCACCGCAGAAACCACTATCCGCAGCAATTGTCGGGTGGTCAGCAGCAGCGTGTGGCAGTAGCGCGTGCCGTTGTCAACAATCCGAAATTGATTTTGGCGGATGAACCTACCGGTAACCTCGATAGTAGCAATGGTAATGAAGTAATGGAATTGCTTACCGATTTGAATGAGCAAGGAACCACTATTATAATGGTAACACACAGTGAGCACGATGCGCGTTTTAGCCACCGCATTATTCGCATGCTCGACGGACAAACCGTAACAGAGAATATTTTGGTGTAAGTATGTATCGTATAGCCATCGATCATATGTATAGCCACTGAAAAACAAAAATGTTCCCTTGGGTGGGAGAAAACCTAGACTATGTTCAAAAATTATTTCAAGATAGCTTTTCGAAATTTATGGAAGCACAAAACCGATAGTTTCATCAATGTTATTGGTTTGTGTATAGCCTTCACCAGTGCTTTGTTGTTGTTGTTGAGTGTTGCGTATGAGTTTTCTTATGATAAGTTCAATAAGAACGCGAAGGATCTTTACCACACTTATTTTCAAACGCAGTCCCCTTCGGGCGATACTCGCTTATCGAATGCAATGCCTGTTCCATTGATGGGCGCCTTAAAGCAGAATTTTCCGGACATTAAATATGCAACCAGAATGGCCAGTGGTGGTAGCTGGTTTCGGTATAACGAGAAGAAGATTGAAAAGGGCATCACCTATGCAGATGCTGATTTTTTCAAGATGTTTAGTTTTCCAATTGTTTCTGGTAATAGCAGCAAACCATTTGAAGGAACCAATAGTATTGTGATCAGTGAAAATGCAGCTAAAGCAATTTTTGGTACTGAAAATCCAGTTGGCAAAAGCGTACAGGTTCAAGTGGAGGATCATTGGGATGCGTTCACTGTTACAGCAGTGGTGCAAGATTTTCCTTCCAATTCCAGCATTAAGTACGATATCATCATGCCATTTGAAGCACAGTCGTATTACAAACAACTTGAAAATGAATGGAATTCGAACTTTTTGGATTTGTTTGTTCAACTGAATACGGCCATTTCGGGAGTGCAGTTTGAGAAGAAGATACAATCGTTCATTAATAAGCAATACGAGGAAACGATTAAGAACATGAAGCGCGATGGCGCTGTTCCTGCTAAGGATGGTTCTTATATTAAATTATCGATGCAGCCTTTGCTGGAAATGCATACCAATACTGAGATTGCTGGTGGCGACTCAATTGGACTTTTCTACCTCTACATGTTGATGACCATTGCCATTCTGATCATTGCCATTGCTTGTATCAACTTTATCAATTTAAGTATTGGAAAGAGTTTTACAAGATCAAAGGAGATCGGACTGCGCAAAACCTTGGGGGCTTTGAAAAATCAAGTAGCCATGCAGTTCTGGGCGGAAGCTTTTTTGGTTTGCTTTATCGCGTTCTTAATAAGCATTGTAGCTACTTATTATTTAGTGCCTCCATTCAAGCAATTGTTCGCCTTGAATATTCAGCAATCCATTTTGAAGGATGCGAGCGTTTGGCTTTATATTTTGATTGGGTTTGTTATCGTCACCTTGTTGGCCGGTGGATACCCCGCTTGGCAAATGGCTAAATTGAATGTGATCAATGTATTAAAGGGCAAGACGAATGTAGGGGGCTCTAATAGACTTCGAAATGCTTTGATATCCTTTCAGTTTGTTATTTCTGTTTTGTTGATTTCATGCACGCTTATTACCTGGCAACAGATGAATTACTTGAGAGCGAAGCCACTAGGGTACGATACCCATCAAGTAATTAGCATTCCCATTGCCGGAGATATTGATAAAACGCAGGCCTTGAATTTGATGAGAGATAAATTAGCGGGTTCAGCATTGATTGAGAGCGTTACCGGTTTGTATGATAATTTGGGATCCGGTAAAGACCAGAGTTCTCGCACATCTATTAGAGGATTCGATTATAAGAACCGAGAATTGAGGAGCACTTGGATCGGAACTAGCTACGATGTAGTGAAGACCCTTGATCTAAAACTGATTGCAGGAAGAGACTTCTCTCGCGATTTTGCAACCGACAGCGCTGCCGTGGTTATCAACGAAGCCATGGCCAAACAGATTGGAGAGAAAGATGTGATTGGGGTGAAATTGCCCGTTGATTCGGCAAGACCGTTAACGGTGATTGGCGTGGTTCAAGATTATAATTACAAGAGTTTGAAAAAGAAAATCGAACCCTTGACTCTAGTATTAGACGGCAATTTTGAAGTGAACTATATTTTGGTAAAAGTGAAAGGTGGCCAATTGAAAGAAAGCATGGAATTCGTGAAGAATACCTGGGCCAAAGTATCACCCGATTCTGAGTTTCAAGGCTCTTTTTTGGATGAAAACGTAGACCGCCAATATCGAAGAGAAGAGAAACTGATGCAAATGTTCTCAATTGGGGCTTCCATTGCCATCGTACTTAGTTGCATGGGCTTATTGGCGATGGTAATCTTGATCATTTCACAACGAACAAAAGAAATTGGAATTCGAAAAGTGTTGGGTGCATCCGTTGGTGGAATTGTAAAATTGATTGCGAAGGACTTTCTGCTCCTCGTTTTGATTGCAGCCTGTATCGCAACACCTATTGCTTGGTATTTTATGAATAAATGGTTGCAAAGCTTCGCATACCGAATCAATATCAGTTGGATGGTATTTGTGGTAGCTGGAGTGGTAACAGCGCTGGTTGCCTTTATTACCATTGGATGGCAAGCGATAAAGGCGGCGTTGGCCAACCCGGTAAAAAGTATCAAGTCGGAATAAATCTTATTCAAATAAACTAATTGCATCTTATGTTTAAAAAATATTTCACTACCACCCTCAGACATCTTTGGAAACAACGATTGTTTAGTGGTCTTAATATAATGGGATTAGCCATCAGCTTGAGTGTATGTTGGCTGGTTTATAGAGTGGTAAGTTTTGAATATAGTTATGAGAAGGATTTCAAAAATATCGACAAAACTTACCGTGTTGTAAGCGGGTTTATTTTTGACGAGAAGGAATCTTTTAACGGAGGAGCATCGAAACCGATTTACAAAGAATTGAGGCGAACTCCCGGAGGATTTGAAAAAGTAGTGCCTGTTTTTGGAATGTGGACGAAGTCGGTAAAGACCAATGATGCATCTTCTAAGCAAGTGCTATTGGAGGATGTGCAAGGAATAGTACAAACGGATTCCAGTTACTTTGAAATGGTAGCGTACAAATGGTTGGCAGGTTTTTCCAATACTGCTTTTAAAGCTCCCAATTCCGTTGTACTTACTGCGTCTCGTGCCAAAGAATATTTCCCCGGATTGAAGATTCCGGAAATCTTGAATCAAACACTGACCTATACCACCTATCGAGATACAACCATAAGAACAGTTACTGGAATTGTTGCCGATTTAACGTACAACACTGAGTTCAATGGCAAAGAGTTTTGTTCACTTCAAGAGATCGATTATCCATTGAGCCAATGGACAAACACCAATGGAAGTGATTTACTCTATATTCAATTGAGTAAAGAAACCGATGAAAAGAAGGCTTTGGCCGTGATTGAAAACATGGTTCAAGCGAAGACCAAGGAATTCATGGCGAGTAAAGACAATGGCTTCAAATTCAAACGTTGGATGCAGTTGTTACCACTCAGGGAATCCCATTTCTCTACTTATATTCAAGAATGGGAAATTCACAAGGCGAACAAGAAAGTATTGTTTGGTTTGATTGGAATAGCAGCCTTTCTTTTGCTGCTGGCGATCATCAATTATGTAAACATGAGTGTGGCTTCTATTCCTCAAAGAGCAAAGGAGATCGGAGTTAGAAAAACATTGGGAAGTAGCAGTGGTACCTTGATTTTACAATTCTTTATAGAGACTTTGATTATTACTGTTCTTGCCTGTGTGTTGGCCTATTTCTTAGGAAGCATTGAATTCAAGTTGTTGAGCGGTATTATTCCTGAAGGTGTAGGAACGATGCAAGACGGGATTGTAATGGTGCTGTTTATGGTTTGCCTCGCGCTGGTGGTGGCCTTATTGGCGGGCTTGTATCCGGGTTGGCTGATCACAAAAGTGAAAACGGTGAATGTGTTTAAAACAGCTTTTGTTTTCAAGAACAGTAGCAGCCGTATTGGTTTGCAAAAAGCGCTGATCGTATTTCAATTTATCATTGCCATTGTTTTTATTACGGGTGCACTTATTATGGGGCGTCAATTGAACTATGTGGTTCATACTGATATGGGTTTCAACAAAGATGCAGTGGTGCTTTTGAACATTCCCTACAAATACGCAACCGATGATAAATACAAAGGGAAGCATAAAGTGTTACTGGCTGAGTTAAAGACCTTGCGCGGCGTTGAAGCGGCTTCTTTGGGAACACCTCCTCTAACCGGCGGGTATTCGTCTAGTCATTTTAAATATTTTCAAGCAAACAAAGAACCCATTGAACGACAATTGTTCAAAAAATACATCGATTCCAATTATTTGAAACTATACGGATTTCAACTATTGGCAGGAAGGGCTTTAAGTCAATCCGATACCACCAATGAATTGATCATCAACGAAACTGCGGTAAAAGCCTATGGATTTGCTTCTCCTCAAGATGCCATCGGTAAAATGCTTGGGCAGAGTCAAGAAAGTTTGGTTCCCATTGTTGGCGTGGTGAAAGATTTCCATGCGCAAAGTTTTTACAATTCAATAGATCCCTTAGGATTTATGATGGATGGAGAGAATGTCTTCAATATTAATCTCAAACTGAACGTAAACGATGCCGCCAATTGGCAGAAAACCTTGAGTGAAGTAGAACGCAAGTGGTATGAGGTTTATCCACCCGATACTTTTAAGTATGAGTTCTATGACGATTCCATTGCTGCTATGTATAAAACTGAACAAAATTTGATCATCATGATCAACTTGGTAACCGGTATCGCTATTTTCATCAGTTGCCTAGGGTTGTTTGGATTGGCGGTTCTTACCGCATACCAACGAACCAAAGAAATTGGTATTCGCAAAGTGCTGGGTGCTTCTGTTAGTGGCATTGTAGCGCTGTTATCAAAGGAGTATTTGAAGTTGGTATTGGTTGCTATGTTGGTAGCAATTCCGGTGAGCTGGTGGGCCATGAATAAATGGTTGCAAGACTTCGCCTACAAAATTCCCTTGAGCTGGTGGCTATTCGCAATGGCAGGGGTATTGGGATTGATGGTGGCCTTCTTAACGGTAAGCTTCCATGCGTTGAAAGCTGCGAATGCCAATCCGGTCAACAGTTTAAAAACAGAATAATTCAACAGGGTTTATAAAAAACACAAAGCCATGTTTAAAAACTATTTGTTAGTAGCCTTGCGTAACCTTTCGAGGAATAAGGGATATGCATTCATTAATATCACAGGTTTGGTTGTAGGACTCACCTGTACCATGTTGATCTTGCTCTATATTAAAGATGAAGTAAGCTTCGACCGGTTTCAAACCAATGCAGATACTATTTATCGCATTGTAAGTAAGAGTAAGCGAGGTGGTAAACTGGGATATTCAGTAAGTACCGGATATTTTCAAGGACCAAAGTTTGCTCAGAATGTACCCGGTATCAAGCATTTTGTGAGAGTGCAGAGTAATTCAGAAGATATCAAAACAGGAAATGATATTCATTCTCAAGATTTGCTTTATGTTGATTCCAGCTTTTTTCAGGTGTTTAGCTTTCCCCTCATTGCCGGGAATAGAATCAGTTGTTTAAAAGATCCCAATTCGGTTGTCATTTCTGAGGATGTTGCCAAAAGGCAGTTCGGAACAAAGGATGCAGTTGGTAAGACGATTCAGATAAAAAGGGATGGTGCTTTCAAGCCATTTACAGTGTCGGCTGTGGCAGAAAATTGTCCTCAGAATTCCTCGATACAGTTTGAAGTATTGTTGCCAATAATGGAATCGGATGCTGACAAAGCAAATAGCGAAAACTGGTTTAATTTCTTCTTAAACACATTTGTAGTGTTGGATGAGAATGCAAAAGCGGAAACGGTTAGCACACAGATGCAGCAGTTTTACATAGCCGATGCCAAGCCTGTGTTCGAGATGTTGATTAAAAAGTACGGAGGTGGCCCCGATGCTTCTATGGGCGAATATTTTCTGCAACCCTATTTGGACATCCACATGAGTACCGATATGCCGGCACAGAATGGAATGGTTCATGCGAGTAATCCCATGTTTAGTTATATTTTGTCGGGCATTGCTTTGTTTATCTTGTTGATCGCCTGTATCAATTTCGTGAATCTATCGGTGGCACGTTCAGTGAAAAGAGCCAAGGAAATTGGCATTCGTAAAGTAGTGGGTGGAGATCGAAAGCAACTGGTATTTCAGTTTTTAGGCGAATCGTACATACTTTGTTTGATTGCTTTCTTACTATCAGTAGCTGTGGTAATTGTATTGTTGCCCTTTTTCAATCACCTAGCCGATAAGGCTTTAGCCTTTTCCTATTTGTTAGATACGAAACTGATCATTTCCTTTATTGTATTGTTTCTGATCACTGGATTTTTGGCCGGATTTTATCCTGCCATGGTGCTATCGGGTTATAATCCCGTTGAAACCTTGTACAGTCGATTCAATATTACGGGCAAGAATTATTTGCAGAAATCATTGGTGGTGCTGCAGTTCAGTTTGGCCTCTTTTCTTATTATCGCTGCATTCGCAGTGTACTACCAGTTCGATTATCTGACCAAGAAAGACCTTGGATACGATGATAAAGATGTGGTTGTTGTAAGTAAGAATCAGTTTTCATATTCTGGCGCATCTGCCTTTAGAGAAGAATTGGAGCGTAATTCTTCCATTGTAGGGGTAGCATTTAAAAATGCCGGCGATTGGCAAACAGCCGCTAGAAATGCAGTTGATACTACCATTCAATTTGCGTATGAAACGGTGGATGAGAACTACATTCCGATGATGAAGATCCCTTTGATTTCGGGACGTAATTTCTCAAAAGAGTTTCCGGCAGATTCCAATAGTTCCGTCATTGTAAACGAAAGTTTTGTAAAAGCAGCGGGTTGGAAGAATCCGATCGGAGAAACGGTTAATTTCTGGTATAATAACAATGAACGTTACCGGGTGATTGGCGTGGTAAAGGATTATCACTTCAAAAGTTTAAATGAGAAGATCATTCCTCAATTGTTTACAATGAAGCGCGATAATGGATACGGTGAGTTTTATATCAAAATCAAACCCGGCTCAGCCTCTGCTTCATTAGCAGCCATTCAAAAAACATTCCGTCAATTCTTCCCCTTGGATCCATATAGTTATGACTTCAAGGATGTAAAGAATTACCGTGAATACGAGTCCGTTTCTAAATGGAAACAGATCATCCTGTTTGGAGCAATACTTACAATTTTAATTTCCTGTTTTGGATTGTTTGGACTTTCTGTATTGAGTGCTGAAAAACGAATGAAAGAAATTGGCATTCGGAAAGTATTGGGTGCTTCTGTAAACACCATTGTACGTTCCTTATCAATAGACTTTGTGAAATTGGTATTGATATCATTGGTCATTGCTATTCCGGTGAGTTATTGGGCGGCCGAAAAATGGTTGCAAAACTTTCCGTATCGTGTTTCATTGGGATGGTGGTTGTTTGCTGCTGCAGCCGTTTTGGTGGTGTTGATTGCCTTAGCTACCATCAGTTTTCAATCGATCAAAGCGGCTGTTGCCAATCCGGTGAAGAGCCTAAAATCTGAATAATAATTTGAATGCTATGATTCGTATTAATAGGTTAAGTAAGTGGGTGAATAACGGCAACAATCGGATATTCTTACTAAAAGATATCCATGTTTCTATAGAAGAGGGAGAGTTTGTGTCTATTATGGGGCCATCAGGTTCCGGTAAATCAACATTGTTGAATGTGATGGGTATGTTGGATCAATTTGATGAAGGTGAATATGTGTTTATGGATACCCCGGTTCATCAATTAAAAGAGAAGCAACGTACGGAGTTGTACAAAACGCATATTGGATTTGTGTTTCAAGCCTATCATCTCATTGATGAGTTAACAGTGTACGAAAACATTGAAACGCCTTTGTTGTATCAAAACATAAAATCAAGCGAACGGAAGGCAATGGTAGCTGATGTATTGGATAAATTCAACATCGTTGGAAAGAAGGATTTGTTTCCGGCTCAACTTTCGGGTGGTCAGCAACAATTGGTGGGCATTGCCCGAGCCTTGATTGCCAAGCCGAAATTGATTTTGGCGGATGAACCCACGGGGAATTTGAATAGTAAGCAGGGGGAGGAGATCATGGAATTGTTTAGGAAATTGAATAAAGAAGAAGGGGTGACCATTATTCAAGTAACACACTCAGAGAAGAATGCACAATACGGAAATCGTATCATCCATTTATTGGATGGTAGAATTGAACAGCAATAACTAAAGAAGATGAAACAAAAGATTAAAATAGTAAGCGGACTAGTGATTGGAGTAATAATGAGTATCTCAGCGTATTCACAATCGAACACCGTGTATTCCTTACAGCAATGTGTTGACATCGCTCTCAAGAATAATCTGGATGTCTTAAATGCCGGTTTCCGTGCCCAAAATGCAGAAGTAAATGCTGCGCAGGCTAGGTCTACCTTGTTTCCTACGCTGAATGCGAACATTAATCATGGTATTAATCAGGGAAGAAGCATCAACCCTTATACGAATAGTTATCTGGATCAAACCTTGAATACTGCGCAGTACAATTTGAGTTCAGGAGTTGTTTTGTGGAACGGTTCTGCAACCATCAATTCCATTAAGCAGGGGCAACAAACATTAGAAGGCGCCAAAATGGATTTGCAGCAAGCGAAGAATGATTTGACCATCAATGTAATACTAGCGTACTTGTTAGTGCTGAACAACCAAGATCAATTAGCGCTGGCTACTAATCAGGCCGATGTAAGTAAAAAGCAAGTAGAACGCTTGACCTTGTTAGATAAAGATGGGGCTATAGCACCGGCAACCTTATACGATCAGAAAGGTCAATTGGGGAGTGATGAGTTGAGTATCATCGCTTCTAAGAATGCGTTGGAGAGTTCGAAGATTGCCCTGTGTCAGTTAATGAATATCCCTTATACCAATGAAATGGGACTAGAGAAAATTGATGTGAACGATTTGAAGCGCTACAGTACATCAATTGAAGAAGTGTACAATGCTGCCGGAAAAGGATTTGCATCGGTTCAAGCAGCGGCATTTAAAACACGTGCCGCTAGTTTGGGGGTGAAAGTTGCGCGCGGGTACCTGATGCCCACTCTAAGTTTGAATGCTTCCTTGGGTACGAACTATTCAAGCGCTGCTAATACATTGAAATTTTTAAGTACAACCGATGTTGCTACAAACGCTTATGTAACGGTTAATAACGTAAAAACTACGGTGTATACGAGTCAAGATAATTTTGAGAGTCAAAAATTAAGTTATGGGAGTCAGTGGAAAAATAACCTGAATTCTTATATTGGAGTGGGACTGCAGATACCCATATTCAATGCGGCTCGGGTGAGGGCTCAATATAAGCTTGCGAAAATTACGGAGCAACAGTTGGTGAATGCGGAGAAAGCCATCAATATTCGATTGAGACAGGCGATTGATTTGGCGTATATCAATATGAATACTGCGTTTGAGCGGTATCAAGTATTAGAGCAACAAGCGGCCGATTATGCAGTTTCTTTTAGAGCTGCAACTACAAAGTTTGAAGCGGGGGTGATCACATCTGTTGATTATATTATTGCCAAAAACAACCTTGATCGCGCGAATACAAATTTGATTGCAGCGAAGTATGATTATATTTTGAAGACGAAGGTGTTGGATTATTATCAGGGGTTGAAATAGAGAGGTTCATCGCGGAGGGAAGGAGGGAAGGAGAGGCGCGGAGTTACTATTTGTTTCTGTAGCGGGTTTACATTTGAAGATTTTTACTCTACCGCAAAGGAAGTAAGAGCGCAACGGTTCGCAACGTATTGCAAATAGCAGAGACGTTTTTAAATTTTAAGTCAGCTTGAAGTTTAGGCAGAGCTACTCAGAGTAATTTGAACTCCGTTGCGAACCGTTGCGCCCTTTGTTACGTTGCGGTAGAGTAAACTCTTCGAATTTCAGGAAGCCCCACAAACCTCCGTGCTTCTCCTTCTCTCCTTCTTTTTGCGATGAACAAGACCTCATTCCTTCTACTATGAATCATTACTGCCCAATCAAAATATCATAAGGATATCCCCCTAAATTATTAATCGTTGGAAGCGAAGTGATAGATCCATCTTTCCAATAAAACGGTTCTCTTGATCCGTTAGTAGCAACAATGAATCCACTTAAATACACGCTGTTGTTTGCTACTTTAATAGAAGATGCACGGTTTTGGCGGTTGGCACTTTCTGTTGCCAAAACGTTCATTACTCCGTCTTTCCAATAGCAAGCTTGATCGGGTTTTCCTTGCTTTACGTAATAGCCGGCAAGATAAACCGAACCCTTGTTTACCACCATATTCCCTTCTATCTTGCTTTCATTCGCCATTGGATTGGAGATAACCACACCCTCAAGATTGTCTTTCCAAAGCATACCGGTCCAGTATTGATCGTTTTTGTCGGTGGCAACACCAGCAACATAAACGGAACTGCCTGAAATAGCGATGGTATTGGGAATACCCCAAGTGCCAATGGCTGAGCTTGGTTGTTCCATAAGTCCGCCGTTCTTCCAAATTACCGGTACTCGCTTTGTTCCAAGTTGGCTATATCCAGTTAAATAGACATCGTTTTTATCTACAGCAATAGCGCTTACTAAATTGTATTTGTTGGGTTCTAAAATGGCAGTATAGGCTGTAGGTACATCGTTTTTCCAAACGGTAGGCAAATAAGAACTTCCACTCTTGCTGGTACCCCCTATGTAAACATCGGTACCTGAAACAAATACCCCCGTAGCATTGCCTTCTCCATAACCATTAGCGGGAGTAAGGCCTACCATAACACCGTTCTTCCAATATACCGGTTTGAGAACGCCGTTGATATACAGCGTGCCTACCACATAAATATCTTTTCCCAATTGTGCAATGGTTGCAGCGCCACCGTAAGCACCGGGCGGAATGGGCAAATCAGTGCGTACACCGTTTCTCCAGATACAGGGAGTACCTTGTCCACCCACCGGTTGAATAACGGTGCCGCTTACATATACAACTGTATCGGAAGGGTTGTTGGTAATGGGCTGCGCTTCGTGATCTTTCTTACAAGAAACGAAAGCAATTGAGAATAATAGGATGGTAATAAGCTGTTTCATGTGTTTAGTTTATGAAACAAACGTATTCGATACAAAACTCGCTTTCCTCCCCTAAAAACATGATTTTATAGGAGAGTGTAAGAAACTGCCTGTGAAGGATGCAGGAGCTTTTCAAATAACACATAAATAAAAGATAATGTATAATATAAAAACAATAAATATAAACTTATGAAAATTAAACCCAGTTTTGTGGTACAAAAAACAACAACCAATGACAAGAATCACCATCGCGAAAGGGGACGGAATAGGTCCCGAAATCATGGAAGCCACTCTCAAAGTGCTTTCTGCTGCAGGCGCAGCACTCGAGTATGATGAAATTGAAGTAGGTGAAAAAGAGTACCTCGCCGGTAATACTTCCGGTATCAAACCCGAATCTTGGGATGTAATCCGCAAAAACAAAGTTTTCCTCAAAGCCCCCATTACCACTCCTCAGGGCGGCGGTTACAAAAGCTTAAACGTATCAACACGAAAATTCTTAGGACTGTTTGCCAATGTTCGCCCTTGCACCAGTTTGTATCCTTTTGTTGACACGAAGCATCCGAAAATGGACATCGTAATTGTTCGTGAAAACGAAGAAGACTTGTACGCCGGTATCGAACACCAACAAACCGATGAAGTAGTACAGTGCTTGAAACTCATCAGCCGCCCCGGTTGTGAAAAAATCATTCGCTATGCTTTTGAATATGCAAAGCAAAACAATCGCAAAAAAGTGACTTGTTTCACAAAAGACAATATCATGAAACAAACCGATGGATTGTTTCATCAAGTGTTTGAAGAAATTGGAAAAGAATATCCTGAAATAGAGCAAGAACATTGGATCATCGATATTGGTGCGGCTAAAATGGCCGATACGCCTGAAAACTTTGATGTGATTGTAGTGCCTAATTTGTACGGCGATGTGCTCTCCGATGTTGCCGCACAAATTGCCGGATCGGTTGGATTGGCAGGTTCTTCCAATATCGGTGAAGAATGTGCGATGTTCGAAGCTATCCATGGTTCTGCTCCAAGAATGGCTGGTAAGAATACTGCGAACCCTTCAGGATTGTTGCAAGGTGCAGTGATGATGTTGAACCATATTGGTCAGAGCGATATTGCTGCTTCCATTCAAAACGCATGGTTGAAAACCATCGAAGATGGCATTCATACCAAAGATATTTATCAAGAAGGAATCAGTAAGCAACTGGTAGGTACCCAAGAGTTTGCAGACGCTATCATTAAAAACTTAGGACAGAAGCCGAATCAACTTCAACCAGTATCCTATAGTCAGGAATACAAAATTCAAATCCCTAAATACCAACGCAAACCGCAACAAGCCAAAACACTGGAAGGAGTAGACATTTTTGTACACTGGCCGGGATTTGAAGCCAACCAATTGGCTGAACTAATGACACAGTTACAGAAGGATAAAATCAAGTTGTCGATGATCACCAACCGTGGTATCAAAGTATGGCCCAATGGTTTCGAAGAAACCTTCTGTACCGACCACTGGCGTTGCAGATTTGTGAAGGAAGATTATCAAGAAATGTCGCGCGCAGAGATCATTGAACTCTTGCAAAGAGCCATTGAAACCAAAGTAGAGGTCATCAAAACTGAAAATCTCTACAGCTTCGAAGGCAAGAAAGGATACTCGCTTGGTCAAGGTCAATAAATGTATACCGCCGGCACTTGGTTCGCCATTAACCAACCAATCAAGTAGCCGGCATTTTTCTGCCTAATCAATCAAATAAAGCAAAGCCGCCTGATTGCTTTATAAAATAAATCATATGACCGTTTTAGCAATGTCAACCCAATTCAGTGTTCATCAGTTTTTTGAAGGAAGGCGCATTGCCCTTCTTACCAAACATGGAAAGGAATCGGTGATGGCACCACTATTGAAAGAGAAACTTGGAATGGAGCTAGAAGTAGTAACAGGGTTTGATACCGATCTTTTAGGAACCTTCTCAGGTGAAATTGAAAGAGAATTGGATCCTTTATCAGCAGCCAAACGAAAATGTGAATTGGCTTTGCAGTTTTCCGACTGTGATATTGCTATTGCCAGTGAAGGATCTTTCGGTCCACATCCGCATATTCCTTTTGCAAGCTGCGATGAAGAATGGGTAGTTATAATGGATCAGAAGAACAACTTTCTTTTTATCGAAAGAGAGTGGAGTTTGGAAACCAATTTCAGTGGAAGAGTAGTTAGTACGGAAGCGGAACTCATGGAATTTGCTCAAAAAGCACAGTTCCCTTCTCACGGATTGATATTGCGAAAAGAACAAGGCAAAAATAGTTTAGTGATTAAAGGGGCCAATACTCCTGTATTGCTTAAATCACATTTTCACTATTTAAACGAAAAGTGGGGAAAGGTATTTGTTGAAACAGATATGCGTGCGCATTGCAATCCAACACGTATGAATGTGATTCAGCGCACTACGGAAAAGTTGATTCAGAAAATGCTCAGTGCGTGTCCACGTTGTAAATTACCCGGTTTTGGTGTGGTATCGGCAAGCCCCGGGCTTCCCTGCAGCTTATGCGAAGCGCCTACGAACAGTGTTTTGTATTTGGTAAAAAATTGTCAGTTCTGTAATTATTCCGATAAGCTTTATTATCCGCATAACAAGCGAACGGAAGATCCAATGTTTTGCGACCAATGTAATCCCTAAACAAAAAAATAAAATGAAGACGCTTGTTAAAAACGTTACGATTGTTAGCGATCATGAGAAAAAAGTATCGGATGTGCTTGTGTCCGATTTTCGATTCGAAAAAATTGATTCAGTTATTGATGTAAAAGCTGATGTGGAAATTGATGGTACCGGATTGGTAATGTTGCCTGGTGTGATAGATACACATGTTCATTTTAGAGAGCCGGGATATACGAACAAAGCCACGATACTTTCAGAGTCTTCAGCAGCAGTGGCCGGTGGTGTTACTTCGTTTATGGACATGCCCAATACAAAACCGGACGCTACCAGTTTGGATGTTTTGGAAGAGAAGTACAAATTGGCTTCTCAATCATCTATGGCCAATTATTCCTTCTACTTAGGAACAAACGGATATAATATTGAAGAGATCAAGCGTATGAACCGCAATACGATTTGTGGTGTAACGGACGATGGTTTGTATTTCAAAGATGGTGCTTTGTGCAATCGCCCCGACTTATTAGAGAAAGTAATGAAAAGTACAGATGCAATTGTGGCGCTTCATTGCGAGCAAGAAGATATCATTGCAAAAACATCGTCGGTATTTAAGTTTAGTTTGCGCAATGCCATCACTCCGGAGAAGCATACCATGTTCCGAAGCAGAGAAGCTTGTTTTGAAGCGAGTAAGAAAGTAGTAGAATTGGCAAAAGAAACCGGAGCTCGTGTTCATTTGTTACACCTCAGTACAATGGATGAATTGGCTTTGTTGGAAGACAGTCCTTTGAGTAAGAATAAAAGAATTACGGCAGAAATTTGTTTGCCTCACTTGATGTTTTCTTATAACAATTACAAAGAACTAGGGTATAAAATGAAAGTGAATCCTTCCATTAAATTGGAATCGGATCGTCAGAAATTGATTGCTGCTTTGTTAACGAACAAGATCGACACCATTGGGAGTGATCACGCACCTCATTTACTTTCAGAAAAAGAAGGTGGATATGATGAGGTGAAATCGGGAATGCCCGGGGTAGGACATAGCCTGTTATCGCTTTTAGAAAAGTACAAGAAAGGGATCATTTCTTTAGAACAGGTAGTGAATAAGATGTGTCACAATCCGGCTAACCTCTTTCAAATTTTGGAGCGAGGATACATTCGAGAGGGCTATTTTGCCGACTTTGTGTTGGTAGATATGAATGCAAATGAAGTGAAGCCAAGCATTTCCTATGCATGTGGTTGGTCGCCTTATGAGCAAACAACTTATAGTACACAGATCAAAGCTACTTTTGTAAATGGAGTGCAAGCTTATAGTGAGGGAAGAGTGCAAGCCTTACCAGCCGGAATGCGGTTGCATTTTGCAGTAGAGAACTAGATGCCGGTTTCTTTTTCTAGTGAGGGAGAAGTAGTGGAACGATGGGATGAAAAGTGAAGCACATTTTTACTTGTAATAAATGTTTGATGATTTTGTTTGCGCGGTTTTTCGTATGAATCCGTGGGCGGAAGTGTTCTCACTTCCGCTTTATTTTTTTAAAAAAAGAGAATTTAAATTTGGTGAAATGCTAAAAATTTTAGTATTTTTGATTTAAATAAGTGTGGATGGATAAGGCAACAGTCATCTCGCAATTGCGAAGAGATCTGATGGCCCTAGGGGGTATTCGTGCCAGTACTGTGGGGAGTTTTCAGCCAACTTTACCTGAATTCTGTCGCGATCATTTTCCATTAGGAGTTTTTCCAAGTGCTGCCGTTCATGAGATATGTTGTTCGGATCCGGAGTCGATAGCAGCAGGGTATGGTTTTATAGCCGGAATGATAAAGTCGGTATTAAAAACCAATGGTGTGATAGTATGGATATGGGATCGATGGTCTTTATTTCCTCATGGCATATCAGCATTTGGGATTGATTCTCAACATATATTATTTGTTCGTCCACCAACATTAAAAGCACGTCAATGGATACTCGAAGAAGCAGTAAAATGCGAAGGGGTAGCCATTGTGATAGCGGAGACCCATAAGGTTGATTTCACCCTTTCACGGCGATTGCAACTGGCCGTTGAAACATCAAAAGTTACCACATTCCTGCTCAATACATCTAAGCAGGAACCCATCAACAATTCATGTGTGAGTAGATGGCGTATTCAGCCATTACCCAGTAGTTCAGACAATGCCCTGCCTGGAGTAGGATTTCCTTGCTGGAAGGTTTCTTTATTGAAAATGAGAAATGGAAAACCCGGCGAATGGGAGGTTCGATATAAGCAAGGTCAATTGGAAGAATGGACCAAACCTATTGAACTCGCCAACGAAGTGCTTGCACAAAAGCAAACACCATTAGTGTATAAGTCGAAAGGCGATGGAGAGGAGAAGGGGGTTGTGGCAGCGTAGGAGAGTAATTAAGAATTAACAATTAATAATTAAGAATGGAACAGCCGGGAGTAATTAATAATTAACAATTAATAATTAATAATGGAACAGCCAGAATACAGGAGGGAGGATAGGAGGAGACGAGGAAGGAGGAAATACAGAGAGCCTGTCAACGCTGCGAAAACGCTGCGATCGCTGCGCCGCCGCGGTGAAATAATTAATAATTAAGAATGAATAATGAAACAGCCGGAGAAAAGGAGGGAGGAAGATGGAGGAGGTAGATTATCCATCCTGTAAATCCTTTAATCCTGTAAATCCTGATCTAGGAAATACAGAGAGACAGCACCGCTGCGGTGAAAAAAAGAATTCTTTGCGAGAACTCTGCGCTCTTCGCGGTCTCTGCGGTGAACCCCAAGCAGCTGCACAAAACTAAAAAACTTAAAAACTAAAAAACTCAAAACTTATAACTCCTAACTCCCAACTCCCCATACCTTCCTTTGCCACGCTTCCTCACCATATGGTTCCCTTACTTCAAAACCGATTGGATATCAAAACGAGATGCCAACGCGAAATGCAATCCAACTGTTTTTTATACTGTATCTCACGGGAAACAATTAGTGATAGCAATGAATGCACATGCTCAAAAACTGGGTGCTCGAAAAGAGATGGTACTGGCCGACGCTAGAGCCATTGTTCCCAATTTGCAAGCAAAAGAAGATCAGCCCGAACAATTCAAATTGATCTTGCAAAAAATTGCGGATTGGATGATTCGTTATACGCCTCAAGTATCTGTACTCTCGGAAGACTGTATTTTACTTGATGCTACCGGCTGCGCTCATCTTTGGGGTGGTGAAAAATCTTACATCACCGCCATCAAAGAACGCCTGCGAAGTTTTGGATATACTGCTAAAATTTCGATGGCCTCCACCATTGGTGCAGCTTGGGCACTTACTCATTATGGTGAGGAAGATCAAATTGTTGCTCCCGGTGAAGAATTACAAGCTATTTTATCACTTCCACCCGAAGCCCTTCGTTTGGAACCGGAAGTAATTGAACGACTTTACAAACTAGGGTTCAAGCGCATCAATGATTTTGTAAAAATACCCTCTGCTGCGCTGAAACGCAGATTGGGTGAATCGTTCGTAAAAAGATATTATCAGGCCATTCAAAAAATGGATGAGCCTTTTGCTACTATTGTACCATCCGTATCCTATGTAGAACGCCTTCCCGCACTAGAACCAATCACTCATCGCAATGGTGTTGAAAAAGCGTTGGAAGGATTACTCGATCAATTGCTTCCCAAATTGGAAAAAGAAGGACTGGGTATTCGGAAGATTCGGTTAACGCTGCACCGAATCGATGGAACGCATCAATATTCCGATTGCAGTTCTTCTTTACCTACTCAAAACAAAACTAGTTTGTTGAAATTGTTTGAGTTGAAATTTTCCGACTTGCTCTTAGAGCCTGGTGTAGAAGTGTTTTTGTTAGAAGCGATTCATACCGAAAAAATGATCGCCACGCAAGAAGCCATGTGGGAGCAGAAAAAACATTTGGCCGATCCATCCGTAGCCTATCTGATCGATAAAATGCAACACAAACTTGGAAACAATGCCGTGAATCGTTACCTACCCTATGCTCAACATTTTCCGGAACGGTCTATACAACCACAGAAAGACTTGGGAGCCATTACTGATTTAAAATGGGAATCGAACATGATCCGACCTATTATGATGCTAGAAGATCCCGACCCTATTTCAGTAATGGCCCCGGTACCGGATTATCCTCCTATTTTATTTCGACATAAAAAGGAAGTTCATAAAATTATCAAAGCAGACGGGCCAGAACGAATTGAAGCTCCTTGGTGGATAGAAACCGGACTTCACCGCGATTACTACAAAGTGGAAGACGATAAAGGAAGACGTTATTGGATCTATCGATTGGGTCATTACGAAGAAACCGGAAACCCTAAATGGTTCTTGCATGGATACTTTGCTTGATGGATATGTGGAGTTGGAAGTGACTACCAATTTTAGTTTTCTACAAGGGGGCTCGCATCCTGAAGAATTGGTGGAACAAGCATTGCTATTAGGATACAAAGAAATCGCCATTGCCGACCACAATACACTGGCGGGAGTGGTGAGGGCGTATGCTGCTGCAAAAAAATGTGGTGTTCGAGTGATTGTAGGATCGAAGATTATCATGCAAGACGGTTTGTCTGTTTTGGTTTATCCTATCAATTTAAAGGGATACACCCAACTCTGCGAATTATTGTCGCGCGGAAACATTCGCACCGAAAAAGGGAAATGCGAATTGTATAAAGAAGATTTGTTTGAATTGCTTCACGACTGTATCCTAATCATGCCGGCACCTTTCAAGCTTACGCCGATCTATGAATTGGAAGAAAGTTTTGTATCAGCATTGCTTCAGTTTAAAGAAGTATTTCAGGATCGATTTTACATGGCGATTACGAGAAGGTACCAGTCGTTCGATCAAAAACTAATGTTTCAATTAGAGCAATGCAGTAATAACCACGGAATACAAATGGTGGCCACCAATGATGTGTATTATCATCATCCGAGTCGTCGTCCTTTGCAAGATGTGTTGACTTGTATTAAAAACAAAACGACCATTCAAAATGCAGGATTTCTGTTGCATTCCAATGCTGAGCGCTATTTGAAATCGATACGGGAAATGAACCGTCTTTTTAAATGTTATCCACAGGCCATCAAAAATGCTCGATTGATTGCCAATCGATGTCAGTTTTCTCTGAGCAAATTAAAATATGAGTATCCAGAAGAAATTGCTCCCGATGGAAAAGATCCACAATTGCTATTAGAGGAATTGTCATGGAAAGGAGCGCATGAATTTTATGGGGAGCATATTCCGGAGAAAGTTGTAAAAAACATCTTGCATGAATTGAGTTTCATCAAGCAAATGAACTATGCGCCTTACTTTCTAACCGTGCATGATATTGTTCGGTTTGCAAGGGAACGTGGTATTCTTTGTCAGGGAAGGGGTTCAGCAGCCAATTCAACGATCTGCTATTGTTTAGGCATTACAGCAGTTGATCCATCAAAATTCGATTTGCTCTTTGAACGATTTTTATCAGCCGCTCGCAACGAACCTCCCGATATTGATGTTGACTTTGAACACGAACGAAGAGAGGAAGTGATTCAATACATCTACAATAAATATGGGAGAGACAGAGCGGCCATTGTTGCTACCGTTACACAACAACATTCGAGGGGAGCCATTAGAGATATTGGTAAGGCAATGGGCCTGTCGATAGATACCATTGAGAAAATTTCAAAATCTGTTTTTAGGTATACAGATGAGATGCTTGAAAATGATCATCTGAAAGGCTTGGGCATCAATATTCAAGATGCCTATATTCAAAAAGTGATTCGTTTAACGCATCAGTACATAGGATTCCCTAGGCAGTTAGGGCAACATACCGGTGGGTTTATTATTTCTCGTAATAAGCTCACGCATTTATGTCCCATATTGAATGCTCGGATGGAAGATCGTACCAATGTGGAATGGAATAAAGATGATATTGAAGTACTGGGATTTTTGAAAGTTGATGTATTGGCGTTGGGGATGCTTACTTGCATTCGAAAATCATTTGATTTGATAGAACAGCATTATCATATAAAATATCGATTGGCAACTGTTCCACAAGACGATCCAAAAGTATATGAAATGATCAGTCGCGCCGATACCATTGGCGTGTTTCAAATTGAAAGTAGGGCACAGCAATCGATGTTGCCTCGACTTCGTCCCAAGTGTTTTTATGATTTGGTGATTGAAGTGGCCATTGTTCGTCCCGGTCCAATTCAAGGTGATATGGTGCACCCTTACTTAAGAAGAAGGAATGGGGAGGAGCCGGTGACTTATCCTTCGGAAGCAATGAAATCTATTTTGGGTAGAACCTTAGGGGTGCCTTTGTTTCAGGAACAAGCGATGAAAGTAGCGATGGTAGGCGCTGGTTTTACACCAACAGAAGCCGATCAGTTGAGAAGAAGCATGGCGAGTTTCAAATCGAAAGGGATGATTGCGGTGTTTCAAAAGAAATTGGTTGATGGTTTTCTGAAGAATGGATACAGTCTTGATTTTGCCAACAGAGTATTTGCTCAGTTGAAAGGTTTCAGTAATTATGGTTTTCCGGAAAGCCATGCTGCGAGCTTTGCGCAATTGGTCTATGTTTCATCATGGATTAAGTGTTATTATCCGGATGTATTCGTATGTGCATTGCTGAACAGTCAGCCCATGGGTTTTTACCAACCTGCGCAATTGGTTGCAGATGCAAAAGAGCATGGGGTAGAAGTGAGACCGGTAGATATCAATCATTCTTTCTGGGACAATAGCTTGGAGATAAGTGGTGGCAGATTCAAAGCCTTGCGACTTGGATTTCGTCAGGTAAAAGGAATGCACAAAGAGGATATTGATTTGATTGTTTCTAACAGAACAAAGCCTTATCGAAAAATTGCGACCCTGTATCAAATGGGAGTCAGCGATGCTGTATTGGAACGAATGGCAGACGCGGATGTGTTTCAGTCGATGGGATTGGATCGAAGAGCGGCTTTGTGGGAAATTTCTATTAAAGACAAACCGACAGGATTGTTTTCCGAAGAGGAGGATATTGAATCAACGCAACACGAAATTGTATTGCCCAAAATGCCAATGCAAGAAGAAGTGGTTTATGACTATGCCGCAACCTTTCTTTCTTTGAAAGCTCATCCGGTTAAATTCTATCGCGAAGCGTTGGATCAACTGAATGTTATTAAAATAAAACAGTTCGAATCATTAAAGAACAGTGCTTTTGTTAGAATTGCAGGACTGGTTTTATTAAAACAAATGCCGGAAACAGCCAAAGGAGTCATGTTTATTACACTTGAGGATGAATCCGGAACAGCCAATATCATAGTGTTCAACAATATATTTCAGGAATACAAGAAGGCCATTTTGCAATCGAGGTTGATGTTGGTGGAAGGTAAATTACAACGCGAGAAAGAAGTGATACATGTGATTGCGAGTAAGGTGAAGATAGTGTTGGCAAAATAAGAACATCATGTATTTTTTTTAAGAGAAGTATCTCAGATAAGTACAGATTTGAACAGATTGCAGATTGAAACTACATCTGTCTTTTAATAAATTGTTCTTTTACCGCAGCGGCGCGGCGTTCGCAGCGTATACGCAGCGAATCCTCGTGCCTATGTGCATCCGTGGTTCTGTATTTCCTACTTACTCTTTCGTCTGCCTCCCCCTGTTCTTCTTCCTGTTCTTTCTTGATCTCGCCGGCTGTTTAATTATTAATTATTAATTTTTAATTAATAATTATTTCGCTCTCACATACTGATTCGGCCAATCAATATCATCTCCCAATACCTTAGCTGCGTGGAGAGGAAAATGAGGGTCGCGGAGACTTTCACGAGCAATGAGAATGAAATCTGCTTTTCCATCTATTAGAATTTGTTCCGCTTGTTGCGGAGTGGTGATCAGTCCTACTGCACCAACCGGAATACTCACCGCCTTTTTGATTTGCTCAGCAAAGGGTACTTGATAGCCGGGTTCCAAAGGTATTCTCGCTAATACATTTCCGCCGGAGGATACATCGATCATGCTCACTCCCAGCTTTTCCAATTCAATGCTTAGCGCAACACTGTCTTCAACTGTCCAGCCGCCTTCTGTCCAATCGTTTGCAGAGATTCTAACAATCACCGGATAATTTTCTCCAACAGCCTTGCGCACGGCAATAACTGTTTCAACCAGGAATCGAATTCTATTTTCAAAACTTCCACCGTATTCATCGGTTCTATGATTGGAAAGTGGAGAGAAAAATTCATGAATGAGGTAGCCATGTGCTCCGTGAATTTCAACTAAATCGTAGCCGGTATTTTTTGCTCGAATAGCTGCAGTCGCAAAGGCGTCTATGATCGACTTGATTTCAGTTTTTGAAAGTTCAGCAGGCACCGGATGTCCTTCTTTGAAAGGAACTGCCGAAGGTCCTACGGTTTGCCATCCATTTTCAGAATTTGGATCAATGGGGTGTCCGCCTTTCCAAGGTAGATCACAACTTGCTTTTCTTCCGGCATGCGCCAATTGAACGCCCATTTTCGAACCTTGACTGTGAACAAAGTCTACAATTTCTTTCAGTTTAACGGTATGCTCATCTTTCCATAAACCTAAATCTGCATAGCTGATACGTCCTTCGGGCACCACTGCAGTTGCTTCTTGAATGATCAGTGCAGCACCCCCCACGGCTCTTGCTCCCAAATGTACCAAATGCCAATTGTTGGCAAATCCATCCACAGCACTGTATTGACACATGGGGGAAATTACAATACGGTTTTTAAGTTCTAACGGACCAATTTTATATGGAGAAAACAATACTGACATGGTTGAGATTTTAAACAAAATTAGGAGAGAATAGGTTAAGCATCTTACTATTAACAATTGAATGTTCAAACTGTTGACCGCCAAAAAAGCCGCAAGATTCGGATTTCAAGAATAAATGAAAATATTAATATTGTACTATGCAGTCGAACTTGTTTAATGAAGAAGCTTTTGTGAAACTTCCCATGTCAGATGGAGAAGTATATTATTATGGAAAGATCATGAGTGAAAAGGAAAGCAAACATTACTACGACGCTCTAATGAAAGAAATAGAATGGGAGCACGATCAAGCTATTATCATGGGAAAACTGCTCACCACCAAACGCAAAGTAGGATGGTACGGTGCTCAGCCGTTTCAATACAAATATTCCGGAATTACCAAAGTAGCGAAACCTTGGACACCGGCTTTGAAAGAATTGCTTGATTTATCGGAAAAACTTTCAAAGGAAACCTATAATTCTTGTTTACTTAATCTGTACCACGATGGTTCGGAAGGTATGGCTTGGCACAGCGATGCCGAGAAAGACCTCAAGCCGCTTGGTGCCATTGCCTCACTTAGTTTCGGTGTAGAACGCAAATTCGCGTTCAAACACAAACAAACCAAAGAAGTGGTGTCGGTTCAATTGGAACCGGGATCTTTGCTGGTGATGACAGGCCCTACACAACTTAATTGGTTGCACCGTCTTCCGCCAACAACCAAGGTGAAAGAGGCAAGGGTGAATTTGACGTTTCGAACAATAGTGGGGAATTAAGAATTAAGAGTTAAGAAGTAAGAATTAAGAATTGAACAGCCGGGGTAATTAATAATTAACAATTAATAATTAATAATGAAACAGCCGGGAGTAATTAATAATTAATAAGTAATAATTAATAATGGAACAGCCGGGAAAACAGGAACGAGGATGCGAGGAGACGAGGAACGAGGAAGAGTGCGGAGAAAGAAGAAGGGGGAAT
Source organism: Endoryza foliicola (assembly GCF_050589245.1). Taxonomy (NCBI): domain Bacteria; kingdom Pseudomonadati; phylum Bacteroidota; class Chitinophagia; order Chitinophagales; family Chitinophagaceae; genus Endoryza; species Endoryza foliicola. Next base: position 422,296 of record NZ_JBOBEW010000004.1, read on the forward strand.
ACAGGAAGGAGGGTGAGAGTAAACGGGCTGCGAGTAAGAGTATGGAGAAACTGAGAGCATGTGGAGTTTAAGAAATTATCCTGTACATCCTTTAATCTTGTAAATCCTGATCACAGTTATGTTGATTGAATATCGGAGGCTAATCTTTGTGAATCTCTAATAATCGGTGTTATCTGTGGTCAAAAAGGAACCTTAGAAAGACAAACACTTTACGTTTCTCTTCAACTCAATCCATCACTGCAAAACGAGAAGCCTACCATCTCCGCATCTTAATTAATAATTTTTAATTCTTAATTATTAATTAATTTCATCCAATATCACACTATGTATCCCACACCTCACTATACATCTTCACTCGAATCTGTAAATATTCGAATCAAAGAAGCTAAAGCCAATTCAAAGACTTATGGCTGGATCCGTTTTTCAATTATTGTTGGCGGCGGATTGTTGTGGTGGTTCGTTGAATGGCCAACCTTGCTGTGGAGCGCTTTTTATTTGATATTGGTGGTAGCTGGTTTTTTGATAGCCCTTAAAAAAGATTTAGCTAACAAAGACCGATTGGCATTGGATCTTGCATTGAAACAAATTTATGAGAATGAATTGGAGGTGTTAGAACACCGATTCCTGCATCAAGCAACCGGAGCTGAATATGTGAATCCCGAACACCCCTATACGCTCGATTTAGACATCTTTGGACGTTCATCCATATTTCAATATGTGAATCGCACTCATTCTGAAAAATCAAGTGATCTCTTAGCCAAATGGATGATGGCACCTGCCGATGCTGCTGAAATTGCGAAACGACAAGCAGCAGTGAAAGAGCTTTCTAACATGCATGAATTTCGCGAAAGGTATCAGGCTATCAATATTTTAACACCACTTACTTACGATACTGAAGACAAGGTAAAAGGATGGCTGAAAGAAGAACCTAAGTTCACCAAAGGCTATTTATGGAAGGTGATTCGCTGGGTAGTACCGGCTTTTATGCTCACAATTCTTGCGCTCTATTTCTTAGAATATGTAAGTACGGTGAATTTAATTCGAATCTCAGCAGCGGCTTCTGTTATTGCTTTTTCTATTTCTGCCGGTATTCAACAATATTACAATCAAATAAATAAAATCAATGCTGAAGTAAAAACCTTGGCTTTGTTGATGAAGGAGATAGAGTCGGCGAAGTTTACCGATCCTTATTTACAATCTTTACAAGCAAACTTCTTAAATAAAGAACACCGCGCTTCTGTTTTGATAAAGGAACTGAACGAGATATTAAATCGATTCGATTATCGACTGAATCTAGTGGTCTTTATTCCACTGAATACCTACTTACTCTGGGATCTGCAACAGGCCATGTATTTAGAAGCTTGGCGTGAAAAGCACAAGCAGTATATGAAAGATTGGATGAGTTTGTTGTCGACCTTTGAGGTATTGAATAGTTTAGGAACGCTCAGCTTTAACAATCCCGATTGGGTTTATCCTAGAGTTTCTGAGGAAAAGAAGTTTATTGGAAGGTTTATGTGTCACCCACTTATTCCTCCCGGTGCACGCATATTCAATAGCTTTGTTACCATTGGTGAGAAGCAAATCGCCTATATCACCGGTTCCAATATGGCCGGGAAAAGTACTTTTTTGAGAACGGTAGGAGTGAACCTAGTGCTTGCGAATATGGGAGCTCCGGTTTGTGCGAAAGAAATGGAGTTTTATCCTTTTGCCATTGCATCGAGTATGCGGGTGAAAGACAATCTGGAAGAGAATACCTCTACCTTCTACGCTGAGCTGAAAAAACTCAAGATGATCATTGATCGCGTGACCGCGAAAGAACCGGTGTTGGTTTTGCTCGATGAAATTTTCAGAGGTACCAACTCTAATGATCGACATATCGGTTCCAAAGCACTCATGAAACAACTCTTGCACGAGAATGCCATTGCAATAGTGGCTTCGCACGATTTGCAACTCGCCAGTTTAGCCGATGAATTCCCCGATCATTTCACGAACTATCATTTCGAAGCAACTATTAAAGGAGAAGAACTGCATTTCGATTATCAAATAAAAGAGGGCGTGTGTACGAGTATTAACGCGAGTATTTTGATGAAGAAGATTGGGGTGAGGTTGGAGGGATAATTAGGAATTAACAATTAATAAGTAATAATTAATAATGAAACAGCCGGCAGTCAGGTAGATTGATTATCGGAGGCTAATCTGTGATAATCTGTTATAATTTGTGTATTCTGTGGTCAGAAAAAGAAAATTTGCTAAAGCCTCTCTTTGTGTACCTTTTCTCTCTTCTCTAACCTTTGCGAATTCCAAGCAGCGCAGCTGCGCAAAACTTAACAACTAAAAAACTCAAAAACTCAAAACTTGATCTAAAGGTATTCTGTAGTCAAAAAAAGCCTAACACCTAAAGCCTAAAGCCCAATGCCTAATGCCTAATACACAGAACCTTCTCATAACTCTTCCTTCTTTCCAAAAAAAATGATACCCTTTCGGATATCACTTCTACAATTTTAGTGGTGTTTCTCGGCTATCTTATCGTAAAAAAATCAACTTAATAAGTGCAGTAATTGCAACAGCAGCGAGAATGATTAAGGCGGCCATAGTATAAGGTGTTGACGTTTTGTATCAACGACGAGTCAAAGGTATATCGCTTTGTTTCGATCCACCAAAAAAATCGGTATGAGTGGTATAGTTGCGTCCTAAAATATTGATTATCAGTCTGCTAAATTTTTGTTAATCGGGGTATTCGATCTTGAAAGCAGCTGCTTCATAGGGTTCAGGGAAGCTTCGGTTCTGCGCAAAAAAGGCACCCAATTTCCCAATACTGTCTGAACACATCGCCGAATATCCATTGCATCCTCCCGCAATAATAATTCCCTCAATACAATATTCACCAATGTAGGGCCTTCCATGTTTGGTATAACTCACCACACAAGGCTTACTCTGATAATTCGAATTTTCGGGTAAGGATGGTAGTATGTCTTTAAGTCCTTTGAATAATTTTTGAGAAAGGGTAGTAGACGGACCTGATTGAAACCATTTCGCTATTTCTTCTTTCGATTCAAACCATTCGTCTTCCGATACATTGGCACCGATCTTTATATAGGTTTTGCCATCTGGGTATTGCACCGGAGGTAATACATATATGGCTTCAATTTCAGGATGTACCAATTCGTATAAGATCGAAGGAATTTTTGACGTGTTTGGATCCTTGGTATCCCATTCAATTAAAATGACTGATTCTGTTTTGGAACGCATGGCCACCGGTTGCTCCAACAATCCACTAAAATTTTGATAGGATCCCGTTGCAATGATCACTTGACCTGCGTGAACGATAGTGCCTCTATTGGTGACAATTGTGAATACACCGCCCACCTTCTTTAGCGAAACGGCTACTTCATTGATTGTTGTTACTCCATTGCTCTTTGCTACCGTTAATTGTGCTTGAAGGAGTTTACGAGGATTGATCAATCCGGCCGGGCCCTCCTCCAACATTCCCACTGTTCCTTCAGGAAATGTAAGGAATGGGAACTGTTGATTGATTTCTTTTTCAGAGGAATAAAAAACGGGGTTGGTTCCTATTTGCGTCGCTTGGTGTGACGCAGCTTTTAAATAGGCATCTACGCCGTGTGGATTTACATACAAGCAGCCCATATTTTCATGGAAATGAATGCCTGATTCTTTTTCCAATGCTGCGTAAGCGTTGATGGCATCTTGGTTCAGTCGAGTCCAGTGAATGTCTTTGCCAATGATGCGTTGTACCCGTGCTTGGTCGTAATGACTCGCGAATATTTGTGATTGATGGAAGTCGCTTGGTTCGTCGGGGCCAATGATGGCTACTTTCGCTTCTTTGGAGAGGTAACGTGCAGCAGCGGCACCCACCAATCCTTTTCCGATGATCACGTAGTCGTATCCTGACATTCTGCTCATAACAATCGTTGATTAATGAGGCAAAGTTAGTGTATTCGGGTTTGCAGTTTAATGGTTCACCGCAAAGAGCGCCAAGCCCGCAAAGATTTCGCAAAGTATTCTTTTTTTTCACCGCAGCGGCGCAGCGACCGCAGCGCTCACAGGAACTCTGTATTTCCTCGTTCCTCGCTTCCTCGTCTCCTCGTTCCTGTATTCCGGCTGTTTCATTATTAATTATTACTTATTAATTATTAATTAATCGCTCTTCCCACCAATTCATCCAACCCCACATTCCTCTTGTTCACAAAAATATCATTGTGAAAATGATCCAATTTGCGCAAGATGTTTAAGAGTCGTTGTTGCTCTTCATTCGATAGATCTCCGGCAACAATGGTGCTTACTTTTTGCATTTCGGGTAGCAAGGCGTAGAGCAGGTATTTTCCTTTTTCGGTGATTTTCACATGTACACTTCTCTTGTCTTCCTTGTCTTCTAACTCTTCCATCAATTCAAGTTTAATGAGTCGTTTGATGATATCGGCTCCGGAAGTTTTTTCGACTAGGTTTTTATTGATGAGTGCTGTTTTGGAAAGACTAGGATAGGTGAGTAGTGTAATAAGAAAGCCAAACTCATCGGCTGTTTGAATGGGACTGTCTTTCAAGGCCTTCTTGATATACATTTTCGCATAGCGATACATGAGTGAAATGAGCACTGTAATGTCGGTTTGAACCGATTCGTATTTTTCTTCCACCCATTTTTCCTCTCCTCCGGAGATTTCCCTTTTGGCAACTTCATCGGGTTGTTGATGATTTTTTAAAAAATCTCCGAATTCTGCTAAACTAAACTCCTGCTTTGAGGGTTGTGCTTCCCGAAAGAGATAGAACTGTTCGATCAGGGAATGGAGAAAAGCTTGTTCTTTCATGGTCGATTTCGTATAAAATTCAGCTCAAAAATAAGACAAATAATACGAAAACGTAAAATAAATTTGGTTAAAAGAACGAAAACGTTATAAATTTGCCTCATCAATACGAAAACATATTAAAATGACCGTAGTAGCTAAAGTGGTAAATGCCAGCAAAGAATACAAGACAGGGGACACCCTGATCACGGCTTTGCAGCCTACCAACTATGAGTTTAAGAGCAACGAACTGACTTTGATCATTGGTCCCTCCGGTTCAGGCAAAACAACCTTACTCTCTCTTTTGGGATGTGTGATCTTCCCTACGAAAGGTGAAGTATACATCAACAATCAGTTGGTAAATGGGCTCGATCAAAAATCGCTTGCGAAACTCCGCCTCAACAATATTGGTTTTGTGTTTCAAAGTTTCAATTTGATCGCCCCGCTCACCGCATTGGAAAATGTAATGCAGCCCTTGCTTCTAATGGGGATCTCAAGAAAAGAGGCTTCCGAGAAAGCCAAAAAAGCCTTGGATAAAGTGAACATGCTCGATCGCATGAACAATTTACCGAAAGCGCTTAGTGGCGGTCAGCAACAGCGTGTTTCCATTGCGCGCGCGCTCGTTACCGAACCTTCTTTAATTCTCTGTGATGAACCGACCGCTGCACTTGATATCAAAAGCGCGGCTATGGTAATGAATGAATTGAAGACCTTGTCTCAAACCGGTAAATCGGTGGCCGTAGTAACCCATGATTTACGTCTTCGAAAATTCGCTGATCGAGTTATTTATGTAAACGATGGTATTGCTTCTGATACCGCTACCGACGAACAATTTTTACACTAACACTTATACAAAATAGAGATACATGACACGCAACATTCTATTCATGGCAGCCCTTGGTTTACTCGTTTCTTGCGGAGGCAAAGAAGACAGTCCTTCGTCCATTGCCAAGCAAAACTTAACGGTTGATACCATTGCTGTTAAAGAAGTAGTGGCTATTGGAAAAATTGAACCGGAGAAAGGATTGATAGATATAGCCAGTCCAAGTGATGGCATTGTTACCGACTTGTACAAACAAGAAGGCGATTCTATCAAAGCCGGAGAACTCATTGCACAATTGGATGCCTCCAGTACGAACTTAAAAGTAGCCGATTTAAACGAACAATACCGCGCTCAGCAATCGCAAGTGCAACTAGAAGAAGCTTCCTTGCGTGAAACGATGGCTACGTATTCCAATCAACAACGCAAAGTAACTGTTGCTAAAGATCTAGTTGCAAAAGGAGCGGAGCTCAAAGACAATTTAGACGATGCTTCCATGCAATTAAAAGCTACAGAAGCGCAAGTAGAAAAAGGAAAAGCAGGTGTTCAAGTAGCACAAGCAAAATTATTAGTATTGAAAGAACAGATCAAACTTGCTGCCTTTGAATCTTCTCAAAAACAAGTACGCGCGCCTTATTCCGGAATATTACTCACGGTTCCTGTGAAGAAAGGCAATGCTATGAAACAATACGAGACCTTGGCAACACTTGCTCCCGATGGGGCTATTATAGTACGAGCTGAAGTAGATGAGTTGTTCAGTAGCAGATTGAAGTTGGGACAAGAAGTATCGATTCGATATGTAGGCAATACTACTTTAATTGCAAAAGGAAAATTGATTTACATGGCTTCTTATCTCAAAAAGAAATCTATTTTTTCTGAGCGTGCCGATGATCAAGAAGACAGACGTGTTAGAGAAATCAAAATTTCACTTGACACCAAAGACAACTTGTTGTTGAGTTCAAAAGTAGAATGTACCATCAAACTCTAATACCATCGATATGATCAGAACAGCATGGAAATTTATGAAGTTCGACCGGGCCAAGAGTTTCGGTATCATTATCGGAATTGTGATCAGCATTTTCTTGATCGGTCAACAGTTGGGAATTCTTACGTTCCTAACCGGCTTGATGGGTGGATTGGTTGAGAATTCTCGTCAAGACATTGGTCAAATTTGGGTGATCGACAATATTACCAAAAACGCCAACGAATTGGCGCCCTTAGATGAACGCTTGGTGCGTGAAATTCGCTCCCTGCGCGGAGTTGAATCTACTTATCCAATTATTGCCGCAAATGCTTCGGTGAAGTTCTCAAATGGTAAAACGGCTCCGATACTAATGGTGGGAAGCGAAGCTCCCTTGTTTGTAGGTGGTCCGAGTCCTGATAAGGTATACCAAGGAAATTTACAATCGCTCAGCGATGAAGCAGCGGTGAGCGCAGAATTTTTCGATGAAGCCATCTTCAATAATTCAGTTGCCATTGGAAACAGGGTAGAAATCAATGGTAAAGAAGCTTTCATTAAAGTGCAGACGAAAAATGCCCGCGGCTTTGCAGGAGCTTTCTTCTATACTAATTTAAGCAAGGCTCGCTTTTACACTGCATTCTCAGAAAACAAAGTAAGTGCGGTGGCAGTAAAAGTGAAGCAAGGCTATTCTATTGATGAGGTGGTGAAATCGATCAACGATGGTATTTATGGAGTGAAAGCATGGAATGCCGAGACCTTAAAAAATGAAACCATTCGCTTTATTACCATTTCTTCAAATATTGGTACAAGTGTTGGTTCTTTGGTGGTGTTTGCTATTATAAGTGGCTTTTTCATTATTGGATTAACGCTTTATTCATCTGCCTTGGATCGCATCAAAGACTACGGAACATTGAAGGCCATTGGTGCCACGAATGGGTATATCCGAAAATTGATTTTGATGCAAGCATTTTTGTTTGCCTTGGTCGGATTTGTATTGGCAATGTTGTTGCTAGAAGGCTTCCGAAAAGGTGTGTCGAACGCCGGCTTGGTGTTTTCTTATTCGCCGGTGCAATTGACTGCATTGTTTCTCATTACATTATTTATTGCGGTAGGTGGATCCTTGTTTGCGATACGCAAAATCAATGGAGTGGAACCTGCTTCTGTATTCAGATAAAACATAGTTATATGAAATATTTTGGGGTCTTGTTTTTTGGAATGATGCTGAGTTGGTCGGCAACAGCGCAAACAATCAGTTTGCCGTATTGCTACGACCAGGCTTTGAAACATCAAGCAATTTTGCGTGTGAATCAAGCCGCGGTATTGAATGCAAGTTTGAAAGTAGAAGAATTGAGAGCGCGATTTTGGCCACAGATCAGTGCGGCTTATGACTATCGCTACAATCCAATTTTGCAAAGTTCAGTGATACCGGTGGGCTTGTTCAATACGGCGGCCCCTTCCGACAAAACCATTGCCGTGAAGTTTGGTACTTCTTGGAATCAAACCGCCGGTGTAACGGTATTGCAACCCATTCTTGATTTTGCTGTGAAAGCCAATAAACAAGAATTGCAAACACAGGAACGCATTGAAAAGAACAAATTGCAACAACAAGAGCAAAGCTTGCAATACCAATTGCTCAGTTCCTATATCAAGATTCTTTTGCGTGAGAAAGAATTGGCGGCTGCTGCTGTCGACTCACAAAGAACCTACACGACCCTTCAATTACAAAAAGTGAAACTAGATGCGGGAAAATTACTGGTGACCGACTACAATACTGCCTTGATTCAGCACCGCGCAAACATCAAAGCCTTTCAGATGAGTGCTTCGGCTTGGATGAAAGAACAAGTAGTATTGAGTTATTTGACGGGTATTTCACTCGATAGCTTGATAGGATTGAAATTTGAAACGAAAGTATTGGATCAATTGCAGCAATCCGGTTTGGGAGAGATTGTTCTGGATTCACTCGCGAATTACCGCGATTTGAAACTGCAAGCCGATTTATTAGAGCAGCGTAAATACTCCGAGAAAGTAAAATACAAACCAATTCTTTCAGCACAAGGGTACTTGGGGGCGAATCAGTTCACAAATCAGTTCAACCCCTTTCAATCGAATACTTGGTTCGGTAATAGTTATGTGGGGATCGTAGCCAAGTTGCCGATTCTTATTGGAGAAGATAAGAAGAAGCGCATTCGTCAGCTCGAAGTACAGCAAAATGGATTGCAGGAGCAAATGACGGATCTACAACAAAGTTTGGAGCAACAAAGAAGTTTGGCAAGAGAAGAATTGAAAGAGTTGAATTTTGAGGAAAAGCTCTATGAGGAGAATGTTCAGTTGTATCGTCAGAACGTACAAGTATTGCAAGATCGTTTTGAAAAGGGATTGGCTACTGCAACCGATCTGAATCAGCAAGAATTGTTATTACAAGGCGATCAATTAAAAAAGCAACAAGTGGCCATTTCCGCTGCCGAAAAGCGATTGGAGTATTGGAAGAATAGTGGGAGTTTGGTGGGGTTTTTTAAATAGGGGAGTTAATTAAGAAGTAAGAATTAAGAATTAAGAATTGAACAGCGGAGTACAGGAACGAGGAAAAGAGGAGACGAGGAGCGAGGAAATACAGAAAGCCGCTAGCGCTGCGCAAACGCTGCGATCGCTGCGCCGCCGCGGTGAGAAATAGACCGCTTCGCGAAATCTTCGCGGTCTCTGCGATCTCTGCGGTGAACTAAAAGCATTAACACCACTGATAACATCTTCTACGCCCCCAGCTCAATAACTCAAAAACTTAGAACTTTAAACTCAGAACTATCTACCCTAACAATTCATCCCTCCTTCCCCTACCTTTGTACCCAAGTACCGCTAATGGGTACCCCTTTCTATGCAAGCATCCGTTTTAATTATTGACGACGAAGTAAAGATCAGAGAGCTCTTGGCCAAGATCATCCAATTGGAAGGTTTTGACGTACAAACGGCTGTGGATGCGAAATCGGGCTTGAAGAAATTGCAGCAACAAGCATTCGATGTGGTGCTGAGTGATATCAAACTCCCCGATGCCAATGGCTTAGACCTGCTGCCTGAAATAAAGAAACTCCAGCCTACCGCCGAAGTCATTCTATTGACGGCCTACGGTACCATCCCTGATAGTGTAACTGCCATTAAATTGGGTGCTTTTGATTACCTCACCAAGGGCGATGATAACAATAGAATCATCCCGCTTTTATACAAGGCGGTTGACAAAGCAGCGCTGAACAACCGCTTGGCACGACTTGAAGCACAAGTGCAGAAAAAATATTCCTTTGAATCCATAATTGGTGAATCGAAACTGATCAAAGACGCCGTGAATGCAGCTTCTAAAGTAGCTGCTACCGATGCAACGGTATTGTTGGCGGGTGAAACGGGCACAGGAAAAGAAGTGTTTGCGCAAGCCATTCACCAAAACAGTGGACGTTCCAAAGCTCCTTTTATTGCCATCAATTGTGCCGCCTTCAGCAAAGAGTTATTGGAAAATGAATTGTTTGGTCACAAAGCCGGAGCCTTTACAGGTGCGGTTAAAGACAGTAAGGGTATTTTTGAAGAAGCGAATGGAGGCACGGTTTTTTTGGATGAGATCGGTGAAATGGCACTCGATTTACAAGCCAAGTTGCTACGCGTATTGGAGACCGGTAGCTTTTTAAAAGTAGGAGATAGTAAGCCTACACAAGTAGATGTGCGTATTGTAGCAGCTACCAATAGAAATTTAAAGGCAGAAATTGAGGCGAAGAATTTTAGGGAAGACCTGTATTACCGCATTTCCACTTTTACCATCGAGTTGCCGGCCTTAAACGAGCGGAGATCTGATATTCCATTGCTTACCGATTTTTTTATTGTTCAGTTGTCGAAGAAGATCAATCGTCGCATTACTGGCGTGGAAGCAGCCTACAGTGAGGCATTGCAGAAGCATCATTGGAAGGGGAACATTCGAGAATTGAAAAATGTGTTGGAACGAAGTGTGATATTGTCGGACGATGGTGTGCTTTCGGCAGCAACATTACCTGCTGATTTTTTAGGGCAAGCGTTGCAATCCGGCAGTGCGGCTACAGATACATTGGCCACAGTAGAAAAAGCGCATATTCAGCGGGTGTTGAAATATACAGAGGGAAATAAGGCGGAAGCAGCGAAAATTCTTGATATTGGACTAACAACTTTATACAGAAAGATCGATGAATACAAAATTGGTTAATCTTTATATATGCCTATTATTACTGGCCTTGAGCTCATGCTCTGTTATTCAGAAAAGTTCAGTTGACGAAATACCCGAAGGTATTTACCGCGTTCAGTTGCATCAAACTGCCGTTATAAAAGACACAACGAAAAGAATTCCTGAATGGACAAAAGTGTATTTGATAAATGATAACGATTCGATAAAGGGATATGCGTTAGACACCACCAAATACCATTCCGAGCCTTTTTTGTTGTATCCTGCAATGCATGTAGGAAAAGGGGTATCGTTGATTCAGACATCTTTTGATTTTGATGTTTTCACTACGCCTTTTAAATATCGAGCTCCCATTGCCGGCTTCCCCAGACAATTCAATGCTGATTTTAATGGATCTGTTTTTTTAGGGTATAGAATTGATAAATTGACCATTAATCAAAAAACACTCTTCAAAGATGTTAAACGAGATCAATTTAAGAAACGTGGATTTGGTATTGGTGGCTTTGCCGGGTTGAGTACTGTTTTTATTTCTCCGGCGTTTATGAACAATACCATCGACTACGAATACGATGGGTTGGGAATTGATTATGGTATTGCCGCATTGTTTGGTTTCCGAAAATTCAATACCGGTCTCTCCTTGGGCAATGATTTGTTGATAGATGCCAATGCGAAGAACTGGGTGTATCATAATAAACCTTGGATTGGTATTTTTATTGGGTTTAATTTGAATTGATTGGATTTTTTATCCAAGGTAATAAAGTACTCATCGCAAGGATTGTTCTACTTAAGGTTCACCGCTACATCGCGAAGTACAGAAATTGCTTACTTTTTCTTCTACCTTTTCTTATTAGTTTTTTTACCGCGGCGGCGCAGCGGTCGCAGCGGCAACGCAGCGAATCCCCGTGCCTCTGTGCCTCCGTGGTTCTGTATTTCCTCCCTTCCCGCAACGGCTTCGCCTGTCCGGTATCGTTCCTCACGGGATAGACTCGACTGCTTTTGCTACGCAAAACCAGCCTACTCCTTCGTCTGCCTCCCCCTGTTCTTCTTCCTGTTCTTTCTTGATCTCGCCGGCTGTTTCATTATTAATTATTAATTGTTTTTCCATTTTGAAAACCCACCCTTCCATTTTGAAAAAATAATGCTACTGTTTTTTTTATTCATATTTTCTAATTATCACATTATCAGATAGTTGTCGCTTGTTCTTCAAATCGGTCTTTGGTTTGGTATGCTACTGTTGAAACAAGCATTTCTCAATCCAAATTCAGTCAATATGACCATTCTCCTAACCGTATTAGGCATTGCGATCTTTCTCGCGATGTATAAAATCATTCACTACTTCGAAAAAATTTAACCATGGTATTCCTCTTTGTTGTGGCCTTGTTCCTCTTCGGTTACATCGCCTATGTTCTTCTTAAACCCGAAAAATTTTAGTTATGTTTTCAGAAATACTGGGCGTAGTGCTCATGTTTATCCTACTATTCTTACTGGCCATTCCTTTGGGTAAATACATGGCCAAGGTGTTTCAGTTTCAATCTACCTGGTTGGATAAGATTTTCAACCCCCTCGACCAATTGATTTTCAAAATAGCCCGCATTCGTGTGAAAGAGGAAATGAATTGGAAACAACATTTAACAGCTCTTCTAACCATCAATCTTTGTTGGTTTTTGATCGCCATGTTTGTATTAACGAATATGAGTTGGTTGCCTTTAAATCCTGATGGAAATCCTTCTATGACGGGTGATCTGGCCTTCAATACGGCTATCAGTTTTATTACCAATACCAATCTTCAACACTATTCCGGTGAAACAGGCGTGAGTTATTTAGGTCAACTCACCTTGCAATTGTGGCAGTTCATTAGTGCAGGTTGCGGTATCGCTATTGCCGTAGTGGTGTTTTTTGCGATGCGCGAAAAAACACAAACAAGCTATGCTAATTTTTATGTGTTGTTTGTGAAATCTTGTACACGCATTTTATTGCCACTATCATTGGTAGTGGCTGTGATCTTGTTGTTCAATCATGTTCCTATGACATTTCAAGGTAAAGACACCATGATTGGCTTGCAAGGTGATACGGTGCAGGTGAGTCGCGGACCGGTTGCGGGCTTTGTGGCCATCAAACAACTTGGTACAAACGGTGGTGGTTTCTTTGGCCCGAATTCAGCGCATCCATTAGAGAATCCCAATTACTTAACGAATATCGTAGAAACCATTGCCATAGTGTTGATTCCGCTGGCTTTGATTTTTACAATGGGTCATATTTTAAATAGAAGAAAACTGGCTTGGTCTATTGTGGGTGTTATGACCATCGGTTTCTTCTTGCTTTGTATCCCCACCATTCTTCAAGAAGTGAAAGGAAATGCGGCAATAGCCAAAATGGGCATAGCACAACCTCACGGAAGTATGGAAGGAAAAGAGCTTCGTTTTGGAGCCCCTGCTTCAGCTTATTGGGCCATCAGTACAACTACTACCAGTAATGGTTCTGTGAATGCGATGCATGATAGCTTGACGCCACTATCGGGTATGTTCACTCTACTGGGTATGATGGTGAACGCCTTTTACGGTGGTGTGGGTGTTGGTTTTCTGAACTACTACATCTTTATTATTCTAGCTGTATTTATAAGTGGATTGATGGTAGGGCGTACCCCTGAATTCTTAGGAAAGAAAATTGAAGCCCGCGAGATGAAGATCGCCATGATCATCGCCTTGTTGCATCCGTTTTTAATTCTTACAGGAACGGCCATTGCTTCACATGTGTATGCTCACAATCCAACCGCCTATGCTGCTTGGTTAAACAATCCCGGCTATCATGGTTTTAGTGAAATGCTCTACGAGTTCACTTCTTCCAGTGCCAATAATGGTAGTGGCTTTGAGGGATTGGGCGACAATACGCCTTTCTGGAACATCGCCTGTGGTATTGTAATGCTGCTTGCGCGATACTTGCCTATTATTGGTCCGGTGGCCATTGCAGGCAGTCTTGCCGCAAAAAAATACATTCCTGAAAGTGCCGGTACGCTGAAGACAGATACCCCCACTTTCTCGCTTATGGTATTTGCAGTGATTGCCATTGTGGCCGCACTCTCGTTCTTCCCAGCGTTAACCTTAGGTCCTATAGCAGAATATTTTTCTATCTAAAGCATTGAATCATGAAATCAGAATCTTCTCAGCAACTCTTTAATGCAGGCATCGTAAAAGAAGCCTTGAAAGAGAGTTTTATAAAATTGAATCCTACCAAAATGATCAAAAATCCGGTGATGTTCACCGTATGGGTGGGAACATTGGTGATGATGGCTGTGTGTGTTTGGATTGCAGCCGGTGAGGCCAATCAAGGTGGTTTGCTCTACAATATCATTGTAACAGCCATTCTTTTCATCACCCTCGTATTTGCCAATTTCGCGGAAGCCATTGCAGAAGCTCGTGGTAAAGCGCAGGCCAATAGTTTGCGTAAGACCCGCGAGGAAACACCTGCAAAGCTGATACAGCCGGTGGGTGAAATGTATGTGAACGAGATCAAACGCGTTCCTTCTTCCCAATTAAGAAAAGGTGATGTATTCCTCTGTGAAGTAGGCGATATCATACCTACTGATGGAGAGATCATTGAAGGATTGGCCACTATTGATGAAAGCGCCATTACAGGAGAAAGTGCTCCGGTAATTCGCGAAGCGGGGGGCGATAAAAGCAGTGTAACGGGTGGTACTAAGGTGCTCAGCGATAAAATAAAAGTGAAAGTAACCACCGAACCCGGTGAGAGTTTTTTGGATAAGATGATCGCCTTGGTAGAAGGGGCATCGCGTCAGAAGACACCGAATGAAATTGCGCTGACTATTTTGCTGGCCGGATTTACATTGGTCTTTATCATTGTAACGGTTACCTTAAAACCATTCGGTGATTATGCACAAACACCCATTACCATTGCTGCATTTATATCACTATTTGTTTGTTTGATTCCCACTACCATTGGAGGATTGTTGTCGGCCATTGGTATTGCAGGGATGGATCGTGCCTTGCGTGCGAATGTGATCACCAAGAGCGGTAAGGCTGTGGAAACAGCCGGCGACGTAGATGTATTGCTGCTCGATAAAACCGGAACCATTACCATCGGTAATCGGAAAGCCACTCAGTTTCATCCGGCTCCCGGAGTTGAAGAATCAGCCTTTGTAAAAGCAGTGGTGCTGAGCTCACTCGCCGATGATACTCCGGAAGGAAAATCTATTTTAGAATTGGCGGGTGATTCGTATCGAAATATTTCGGTTAATGATCCGGTTTATATAAAGTTTACGGCTGAAACCAGAAGCTCGGGAATTGATTTTGAAGGACAGAGAATTCGGAAAGGAGCTTCTGATGCCATTCGTAATTTATGTGCCATTAAAGGCAATGAATTTCCAAAGGAAGTTGACGAAACCGTTCGGAAGATTTCAAGTAATGGCGGTACACCTTTGGTAGTTTCAAAAAATGAAAGCGTACTAGGTGTGGTAGAATTGCAGGATATTATTAAGCCGGGTATTCAAGAGCGTTTCGAGCGATTGAGAAAAATGGGAATTAAAACTGTGATGGTAACGGGCGATAATCCGCTTACTGCAAAATTCATTGCGGAGAAAGCAGGGGTAGACGATTACATTGCAGAAGCCAAGCCGGAAGATAAAATGAATTATATCCGCAAAGAGCAGCAGGGCGGCCGATTGGTAGCGATGATGGGAGATGGTACCAATGATGCACCTGCTC
This sequence comes from Endoryza foliicola, assembly GCF_050589245.1. Taxonomy (NCBI): domain Bacteria; kingdom Pseudomonadati; phylum Bacteroidota; class Chitinophagia; order Chitinophagales; family Chitinophagaceae; genus Endoryza; species Endoryza foliicola. The sequence continues at coordinate 437,777 of NZ_JBOBEW010000004.1, forward strand.
TTGCTCAGGCAGATGTGGGCGTTGCCATGAACAGTGGTACGCAAGCAGCGAAAGAAGCCGGTAATATGGTGGATTTAGACAATGATCCTACTAAATTGATTGAGGTAGTAGAAATCGGAAAGCAGTTGTTGATGACGCGTGGAACCCTTACCACTTTTAGTATTGCCAATGATGTAGCGAAGTATTTTGCCATTGTTCCTGCTTTGTTTATCAGCTCTATTCCTGCCTTGCAGCATTTAAACATCATGAAACTGCACAGCCCTGAATCTGCAATTTTATCAGCAGTTATTTTCAATGCCATCATTATTCCTTTGTTGATTCCTCTGGCATTGCGTGGAGTAGCTTACAAACCCATTGGTGCCAGTGCATTGTTGCGTAGAAATTTATTGATCTATGGTTTGGGCGGGGTGTTGATTCCTTTTATAGGAATCAAGTTGATTGATCTTTTTGTATCTCTTTATTTTTAAATCGAACACGATGAAACAACATTTCTATATGGCCCTTAAATTGACTGGCCTTTCATTTCTTCTTTTCTCATGCTTGTACACCGGAACTGTATGGGTGATTGCGCAGGCTACTCCCGACAAAGGGCAAGCCGAACGTGTAACCGTAAATGGCAAAACCATCTATAAAAATATCGGAGAGCGATTTGATTCTGATGAATATTTTTGGTCACGACCTTCTGCTGTAAATTACAATGCGGCCGGAGCAGCCGGTTCGAATAAAGGGCCCACCAATCCCGATTATTTGGCCACTGTTCAAGCACGTATTGACACCGTATTGGTGCATCACCCTTATTTAAAGAAAGAGCAGGTTCCATCCGATTTGGTAACCGCTAGTGGTAGTGGCTTGGATCCGCATATTTCGGCTGAAGCTGCAGCCGTACAAGTGCAACGGGTAGCCATGAAGCGTGGAATGAGCTATGAAGCGGTATCTGCTTTGGTGAAAAAATCGGAAGAGGGTTATGGAATTGGTCCGAAAGTTATCAATGTAAATACGTTAAATAGTTTACTAGATGAAACAAAGAACTAGTTTGGTGGGATTGCTGATGTTGCTAGTTCTTGCCGTGCAAGCACAGGATAGCAGTAGTTTTCATTGGTCAGGCTATGCAGACGTTTACTACAATTATGATTTTAATAAGCCGGTAAATCACACGCGTCCGGGGTTCATCTATTCTCAAAATCGTACTCAAGAGTTTGCACTCAACTTGGCGGCCATCAAGTTAAACTATGCGCAAGAAGGTATACGTGCTAATTTGGCCTTGGGTACAGGAACCTATATGAATGCGAACTATGCTGCTGAACCGGGTTTGTTGAAGCAAGTGCTGGAAGCGAATCTTGGTTTTGCCTTGGATCGAAAAAAACAGTGGTGGTTCGACGCCGGTATTTTGCCATCGCATATTGGATTTGAATCGGCTTATAGTAAGGATTGTCCCACTTATACAAGATCCTTGCAAGCAGACAATAGTCCTTATTTTGAAACAGGTGCGCGACTGAGCTATTCGAGTGCAGATGGCAAATGGTATGCAGCGTTGTTGGCTGTAAACGGTTGGCAACGAATTGTGCAGGTCGATGGAAATAACGGCGTAAGTTTTGGACATCAGTTAACCTATAAGCCAAACTCAAAATGGACCATCAATAGTAGTTCTTTTGTTGGAAATGATAAACCACAACAAACAAGAAAGACTAGGATATTTCACGATCTCTATGCTTCTTATACGGCTAATCAATATTGGACATTCTATGGTGGATTTGATATTGGATGGGAGCAAAAGCAAAAAGGAAGTTCAGCGTATTATCGATGGTCGAATGGAGTATTCATTGCGAAATATCAAATCAATAGTCAAAACGTAATTGCAGGTAGGCTAGAGTATTTCACGGATAAGAACCGGGTACTCATTTCAGAAGCAGCTCCGGTAGAATTGTGGGGATGGGGTGTGAACTACGATCGAACCATTTGGAAGAAGCTTCTATGGAGAACCGAGATCAGAAATTTGACGAATAAAGAGGCTTTGTTTTTGAACGACAATCAGTTGGTAAGAAATAGTCTTCAATTGATTAGTGGGATGTCGATCAATTTCTAAGCGCCTTGAATCGGGTGAATGAAACAGCGGAGTGCAAAGACCTAAAGCCTAAAGCCTAAAACCTAAAGCCTAAAGCCCAAAGCCCAAAGCCTAACCCCTAACCCCAAAGTTCAATGGAATCAAAAGATCAATCAGCCGCACATTTTTTAGACTTGCTCAAGAAGTCGAAGCGAGGCAAGTTTAAAGTGTACATTGGCATGAGTGCCGGTGTTGGGAAAACCTATCGGATGTTGCAAGAGGCGCATACCTTGCTAAAGAACGGGATTGATGTGAAGATCGCCTATATTGAAACTCATCACCGAAAGGAAACCCATGCATTGTTGGAAGGATTGCCTATCATTCCACGAAAGCAACTCTTCTATAAGGGAAAGGAACTGGAGGACATGGATTTGCAACAAGTATTGAACCTTCATCCCGAACTGGTGATAGTAGATGAACTGGCTCATACAAATATGGAAGGTTCCAAAAATGAAAAGAGATGGCAAGATGTGTTGGAGATATTAGAAGCAGGGATCAATGTGATCAGTGCCGTAAACATTCAGCACATTGAAAGTTTGAACGATGAGGTGAAAGCGATCACCGGTATTGAAGTGAAAGAACGGGTACCCGATCGGGTATTGGCCTTGGCAGATGAAGTGGTGAACATCGATTTAACGGCAGATGAATTGATCACCCGATTGAAAGAAGGTAAGATCTATGACCAAGCAAAAGTGGAGACAGCCCTTCGTAATTTTTTCAAAAGCGAGCATATTCTTCAGTTGCGTGAATTGGCATTGAAGGAGGTAGCAGCACAAGTAGAACGGAAGGTAGAATCAGAGGTGACCAAGGAATATGCATATAAGCATGAAAAGATATTGGCCTGCATTAGTTCGAATGAAGTAAATGCGAGAACGGTGATTCGGAAATCGGCGCGACTGGCCAATTATTACAATAGTAAATTCTATGTTTTATATGTGCAGCTTCCGGCTGAGAGTACGGATCGAATTCCGCTCGATAAGCAGCGACATTTGATCAATAATTTTAAGTTGGCTACTGAATTGGGGGGAGAAGTGTTGCGCGTGAATCATGAGAACATTGCTAGAGCGGTGATGGAAGTATGTGAGCAGAAGAGTATCACCACCGTTTGCATCGGTAAACCTCGTATTGGTTTGTGGAGCATTCTGGCTTCGGGGAATGTTTTCCTTAGTTTAACCAGAAAGCTGGCGCAAACCGAAATCGATTTGGTAATTTTAAGTTAGAATTAATCTTTATGCGGCTACGCAGTAAATTATACATCGCGATTGGATTTTTGTTCTCTTTGGTTGTTGCCTTGGGAGCACTGAGTATTTATTTTTTGAATCGTTCTAACCAAGACTCAAGATCGGTACTACAAGCAAATTTGAATTCCATTCGGTACATGTCCGATTTGTTTGATGAATTGAATCAAGTGCCTTTATCTGATTCCAATCATCATAAAATTGAAAAGCTGATTTCAAGTCAAGAGAAGAACATTACAGAAGAAGGGGAGAAGGAATTAACCACATTACTCCGAAAGAATTTCTCCGGATTGAAAACAGATTCCGGCTCGAAGATCCGAATGGAAGAAGTGGCCAATGATATTTTGCAATTGAATTCGGAAGCCATTCAGCGCAAAACAAATGCGATGGAAAGGTCGACTGAGAATGCATTGATCTGGCTTTCCTTTATTGGTGGTATCAGTTTTCTTTTGAGTTTTACTTTGTTTTTGAATTTGCCCGGGGCCATTGCCAATCCCATTGAAGAAATGATTGAAAGTGTAAGGGCCATTGCTTCGCAGGATTATTCGAAACGTTTGCACTTCAAAGAACATCATGAGTATTCCATTCTGGCGCAATCGTTCAATACCATGGCAGAGGAGTTGGAAAAATTTCAAGCCAGTAATATTCAAAAATTATTGGTAGAGAAAAGTAGAATTGATGCGTTGATCAATAACCTGCAAGATCCTGTGTTGGTATTGGATCAACAGAACAATGTGGTGTTTTATAATGATGCGGCAGAAAAGATTACAGCCGTTTCTCGCGATCAAATATTAGGAAAGTACATTCAGGATGTGGCGGTTAACAACGATTTGATCAGGGCGATGATCAAAGAATTGTTTCTTACTAAAACAGAGGAAGCGGCTTCTACTTTGAAAATTGCTGTGGAGGGGAAGGAACGATTTTACCAAAAACAACTTATACCCATTAAAGTAGCTAGAACCGGTGGGGAAACGGCAGAGCCCATGGGTACCTTGATTCTTCTACAAAACATTACTACGTACAAAGAATTGGATGTAGCTAAAACCAATTTCATCGCCACTGTTTCGCACGAATTGAAAACACCGATCGCTTCTATTCAATTGAGTACGCAATTACTCGATAATAAACGGATGGGGAATTTGAGTGATGAGCAGTCGCAATTGGTAAACAGTATCAAAGAAGACGCAGCTCGATTGTTGAAGATAACTTCGGAGCTATTGAACATGACTCAAGTAGAAACAGGTGTTATTCAATTGAAAGCGAGTGGAGTGGTGGTCAATGATATGTTGTTTGACTTGATTGAACGAAACAAGCTGATGGCGGAGTCTAAACAAATTCGAGTGGTGCGTGAATTTGTAGGAGAAACGGATTTGAAGATCTGGGCCGATGAAGAAAAGACCAGTTGGGTATTGAATAATTTGTTGACGAATGCGATCAAGTACAGTCCTGAAAAATCAGAAGTAAAAATTAAAGTGGAGAAAAAAGAGAAGCAGGTTTGGATTTCAGTGGTGGATCAGGGCAAGGGTATTCAGCCGCAGTATTTGGATAAGATATTTGACCGTTATTTCCGAATTCCCGGCTCGGAGAAAGAGGGCACGGGACTGGGTTTGAGTATTTGTAGGGAGTTTATGGAAGCTCAGGGTGGATCTATTTCAGTGAAGAGTGAGTATGGAACTGGAGCGGAGTTTGTTTTGAAATGTCAGGTGGCTGTTTAAGTTTTATATTTAGAGTTAATTGGTTTTAGAGTTCCCTTTACCGCAAAGTTTAAACGAACGCAAAGGTTCGCAACGGGGAGCTAAATCTTTGCGGACCTTTGCGTTCTTATTTACGTTGCGGTAGCGTAAGCAATATTAAACTTTGATTTCTTTGTATATTTATATTTCAAAATTGCTATATGAAGAAGCTATTGCTGCTCCTCGTTTTTTTCTCAACCACACAACTGCTTATGTCTCAGAACCGCGACGAACTCTATCGTCCGAAGATACATTTCTATCCTCCTAAGAATTGGATGAACGACCCGAATGGAATGGTTTATCACAATGGTGTTTATCACCTGTTCTATCAACACCATCCGGCTTCCAATGTTTGGGGGCCGATGCACTGGGGACACGCCGTTTCAAAAGACATGGTACATTGGGAGCACAAACCCATTGCCATATATCCTGATAGTATCGGAACCATTTTTTCCGGTAGCGCTGTAGTGGATAAAGACAATACCAGCGGATTCGGAAAGAACGGGCTGGTTCCGCTTGTTGCTATTTATACTCAGCACAACCAACAAAGAGCGGATGCAGGAACGAGTGATTTTCAAAATCAAAGCATAGCTTACAGTTTAGACAATGGTGAAACCTGGGCCAAGTATTCGGGCAATCCTGTTTTGAAAACGCCTGGTATTAAGGACTTCCGTGATCCAAAAGTGTTTTGGCATGAAGAAACAAAGAAATGGATCATGACCCTAGCAGTGGTGAATACCATTCATTTCTATTCTTCGCCGAATTTGAAAGATTGGACGAAGGAATCAGAGTTTGGTAAGGACTTGGGGGCGCATGGGGGTGTATGGGAATGTCCCGATCTTTTTTCAATGAATTTTGAAGGAAAAGAACAGTGGGTATTGTTGGTGAATTTGAATCCGGGTGGGCCTAATGGTGGTTCGGCAACGCAATATTTTGTTGGGGCGTTTGATGGTCATGAATTCAAAACAACGCAGAAAGAAGTGTTGTGGGCCGATTATGGTCCGGATGAATACGCCGGTGTTACTTGGTCGAACACAGGCAATAAACGTTTTTTTATTGGGTGGATGTCGAATTGGAATTATGCGAATCAAGTGCCCACTAGTGCTTGGAGAAGTGCATTTACCTTGACTAGAGAATTGAATTTGTTGAAAACGGATCAAGGGCTTCGCTTGCGTTCTTTACCGGTTAATGATTATGTATTGATTCGGGAGAAGGGGAATGTGTTGATGAATCAAAATCTTGAGAAGGGGATTGAGATCAACTTGCAATCGCAGGCGTATCGATTGGAGATACGTCAGGAGGATTTAAAGGACTTGAGGATTGTTCTTTCTAATGCGAAAGGAGAGGAGTTGGTGATTGGATATGATCCTGGTAAAAGCGAATACTTTATTGATCGTACTAAGGCGGGTGTGTCTGATTTCAATGCGGATTTTGCGAAGCGATTTACGGCGCAGCGTTTTTTTAAGCGAAAGGCGGGGTATTTGGAATTGTATTTGGATGCTACTTCAGTGGAGTTGTTTGCGGATCGGGGTGCAACGGTAATGACTACTTGCTTTTTCCCGACGGCTGCGTTTACTCAGCTGCGGATAAGTGGAAAGGGGACGGCGAATCATGTGGAATGGGAAGAGTTGAAGTCTATTTGGAAGTAGCGGATTCTTCAATTTTTGACTTAATAAAAATTCAATAGTTTATTTACAGCAACGAAACAAATGGCGCAAAGGTGCGCAAAGTAAGATAAATGAAATTAATAGTGGTAAGTTATAAAATGGTGTAACCCAGTCCGATTCTAAAATAATTCAAGTAAGCCTCACCGTTTGCATTGTTTGTTTGATAGTTGGTAAGGCCTTTGGCGTATCCCACTGAAAGGATTATCTTATTGTATTCAGCGGTTGCTTGAACTCTTGGTCTTATATCTAGAGAGGGTTTTTCAGGGTTCTGTGTAAATGTAACTTCGTTTTTAGATATTGTTGGTACAATGTATGTTGTTTTTGCCTTTAATTTTTGTGGAATAGCAAAATCTGCTCCTATTTTCAGCCCTAGTTTAAATCCGGAAATAGACTTAGTGTAACCAATATAGGGATTTAGGTTGACATATGTTCCCGTTAGCACCGTTTTACCATTGGCATCATATACTATTAAGACAATTCCAGCTTGAGTATAAGACACGACCTTCGAAGTTGTTGATATTGATTCAAAACCTGCTCCGATGCCTAAATCAATGTTTGATTTGAAGGTATAAGAGGCTTGCAATTCAACGCCGTAAGATGTACCTGAATTTCTGCCGTAATATTGATTTGCCAGTATTGTTGGACTAAAACCTATTGTATAGTTTGTTACTTGAGTAGCTACTGCACTTCCACTACCTTTAAAAGATGCAAATCCCGAGTTGCCCAAAACTCTTAGGTTCATTGATTGAGAAAGTGCCGGCAGGCTTAGTGTGCTTAATACAAAAAACACAATGATACGCATATTGAGAGAGTTTGAACAATAGACATTATTACGGTTGCAAATGCTGCTTTTATTGGCTTTGCGATGTATTATTCTTTTAGTTCATACATAAATGTGTTGTCAACAATTGACATTGGGTAGCGGTTGCTTTCGCTCCAATTGGTGCAAGCTTTCATGTATTCTTCCCATTTGTCTTTGGCCCAGTCGGGCGCTTGTTTTTCCCAAAGTTCTTTTGAAGGAAAGTACACATGTTCTACTCCCATGGTGAATTCAAACACTAGTTTTCCGGATTTACTGGTGGCTACTAGTTCTTCTTTCCAGCGGGGTGCAAAGTGAATGTAGTCCATGGTTGTTATTTATAATCTCCAAAAATCATATTGATAAATAGGAACAAAACGATCAAGATCCAAGGTCCTATTGCGAGGAGTAAAGTGATTTTGAAGTTTTGTTTTACGAACATATAGTAGGCGCCTGCTGCTGCAAGGGTGAGAAAGGCGATAGCATAGAAAAGAGTAGCACCTTTTGAATATTTACTGGTTTGTAAAATGCCGATTACATTCAATAGGAACCGCGTTCCTAGGTAGGCGTCGAATGCGAGAAATAGGGTGAGTAGGAGTTGTTTCATGGTTAATTAGAATTTACTAATTCTTTCTTTCGTACTTTTTTTTTGACCACGGATAACTCAAATTATAACAGATTCGCACAGATTAGCCTCTGATGTTCAAAGCGGCTTCACCGCGAAGATCGCAAAGCCCGCCAAGTTGTCGCAAAGAGCCTTCATCCTCTTTTCCATCTTGCCGAATCTCGATCTTTTTCTTTCACCGCGGCGGCGCAGCGTCCTTCGACTGTGCCTTCGGCCCGCCCTTCGACAAGCTCAGGAACCGCTCAGGACAAGCTCGCAGCGGCAACGCAGCGAATCCCCGTGCCTCTGTGCCTCCGTGGTTCTGTATTTCCTCCGTCTACTATCCTCCTTCCTCCCTCCTGTATTCCGGCTGTTTAATTCTTAATTCTTACTTCTTAATTATTAATTACTCCCTGTAATTCAACGCCGGTGCTCTATCTCCCAACAAAGCTTTGTATTGATAATCGCCTACTGATTTTTTGAATTCTTCGGTTGCTTTTGTGATAAGGTCGGGATTTAGGAACAAATCGATGGCAGTGTATACAAGAGTTTTGCTGGCTACCATCATTCCTTTTACGCCGATATCGGTTCCGCCGCATGCAACTGCTTGCCAGCTATGTGCCGGTGTGCCGGGAACCCAAGTAGCAGCGGATACGCCTACGGTGGGCACTACATAGCTCACATCGCCAACATCGGTTGAACCCATGTTTTTTTCTGCTCTCAAGGGTTTAACATATGCCGCTGAATCGATGGATGGAACTCTTCCCATAAAACTGGTTTGCAATTGTTTCGCGAATTCAATTTCAGCAGCAGTGTACTGAACGCCGCCGACTTTTTCCAAATTCGTTTGCGCAAGTTTTGCAAGGGTATTGTTGATGAGTAGATCGTGTGTGCCATCAATTACTTCGAAGTCCATTTTGGTATCTGTTCCCAATGCAGCTCCCTTTGCTGTGTTTACAACGCGATCGAAAATGCTGACTACTTGTGAACGCTCCGGATTTCTAACATAATAGAACACTTCCGCGAAATCAGGGATTACATTCGGTGCTTTCCCTCCGTTGGTAATTACATAGTGAATACGAGTTTCTTGAGGTACGTGTTCGCGCATCATGTTTACCATATTGTCCATGGCTTCTACGCCATCGAGGGCTGAACGTCCTCTGTCGGGCGCGCCGGCGGCGTGCGCTGAGATGCCATAGAAACGGAATTTCGCTGATTTGTATGCTAAAGCACTGGTGTAGGCTACTGAGTTTTCATCGCCCGGATGCCAGTGCAAAACAGCGTCTACGTTATTGAACAGTCCCGCTCTAACCAGATATACTTTTCCGCCACCACCTTCTTCAGCAGGACTTCCATATACTTTTACGGTCCCTTTTATTTTTCCTTCTTCAATTAATTTTTTTATGGCAATTCCGGATGCAACTGATCCTACGCCAAATATGTGATGACCACAACCATGTCCTGCACCTTTCCCTGCAATGGGATTTCGGGTGGGACTGTTGTCTTGCGATAATCCTGGCAGTGCATCGAATTCGGCGAGGATACCAATTACCGGTTTGCCGCTTCCATAAGTGGCTACAAAAGCTGTAGGCATGCCTGCAACTCCTGATTCTACCGAGAAGCCGTTTTCTTTTAGTTTGTTTTGAAGAAGGGTAGAACTCTTAGTTTCTTTGAATCCTACTTCTGCGTAGTCCCAAATAGTGAGGATCATTTTTTTATATTCCTCGTATTGCGCCTGTATAGATTTGGCCGATTCGGATTTCAATACCTCTACTTGTTTTGCATTGGGTTGTGCCAAAAGAGTGCCCGTTGAAAAGAGTAACATCGAAAAGAAAACCTGTTTCATCTGATTTGATTTGAAGGTGTGTGTATTACGGTTGGATGGAAGTTAAGGAAAGAATGCGAATCATAAAAAAAGCCGGCAGTTGCCGGCTTTTTCCTAAAGTATCTTAAATGAATCAAAAAAAGTTTTTTGATCAGTGTTTCCTTCTTTGTCAGGCTTCACGAATACCTGTGCCATAATGAGTTTGTTTTTTACTAAGTATAGCTGCACAACAATGGTGGCCACCCCATTTTGATAATCTATTTTTACTTGGCGACCGGAGTATCCTTTCATTTCTAAATTTTTAGATTCGAGCAATTGCCCTCCGGTATTTTTAAGCATCCCTTCAATTGATCCTTTAAAAAATGTTTCTAATCTATCTGTATATTTTGAATTCACAACCGTATCGGGATAATCGGTTTCATTGGTCATGTATAATAGAATGTCTTCTTTGTCGCCGTCTTTCGCCTCCAACATGTGTAGATTTAAAGTGAGTTCTCCTACAGCCGATGGAATTTGTTGTGTGCTAGCGGTTGGCTTATTTGGAAAACTTATTTCAAAAACCGGTGTGCTGAGCTTGTACCATGAGTTGGTTTGGCCAAACCCTGCAATTGAGATTAATAAGAAAGCGAGAACCGTAATTTGTTTCATGTAGTTTGAATTGTTTGGAATGGTAACTTACAAAAATTGGACAATACTACAAACTACTGTTTGATGTTTTAAACCGCTTTCAAATCCTTTCTCAATGCTTTGTAGAAGGATAATTGGGAATATTCTTTCCTAATACTATGTTCCGTTTCCCTTCCCATACACTGTCCTTTTTTTCTAAATGAAGGATTCCGGAACCGCATCTAAGTTCTTGTTTCGATACATATGATGGGGTTACTAAGCTATCATCGTCAAATACATAATCATCGATATAGTATTCATTGATAGTTGGTTCAATGATGGTAGCATGAATATGAGCGGGTGCGTCACGAGTGGGGTATACGCCAGGACGAATGGTGTAGATATCGTACCGGCCATTCAAATCCGATACTACCCAACCTCGAATGTATCCATGTGTTTGACCGTTTTCATTTGGAGGCATACTCCTCGGTTCATCCGGTTTGTGCAGATAGTGCCCTTCCTCGTTGGTTTGATAATAATAGAGTACCACGCCCTGAGCCGGTGTTACCCCATCTGATTGATAGATGGTTCCGGTGAGGTGGAGTCGGTTGATATTGCGTTTCCAGCCCGGACTGGTATCAACAGTTGCACATACTTTTGGGATTTTGGTGTAGGTGAATTCCGGGTTTTCAAAGGCGCCGCCAACCCTTGAATTATTTGGAGCCTGATTGTTTGAATTGGGTTGACTTTTGCAGGCGTATGCTAAGATGCAAACGCAAATGATACGAGTAAAAGTTGAAACAGTCATGGATGCTGTTTTGATGAGTGCTTTATTTTTTATTCAAGTAAGTTACAAAACCTGATGAATCGTTTGGTGTTAAAACTATCTTATGATTCGTAGTAAAAGCAACCAGAACAGCATCTTTTCTTCTAGTGGCATACCATGTTGTAACGCCGTATTTCACGTTGGCGAATTTCCCCCAATAACCAAAAACTCCACCAACACCAAAAGTGCGAATGGATTTGCGGAGGACAATGTTTTCAATTGGAACTACTTGTGCAATGCTAGAACGATCGTAGATTTTGTTTTTGAAGGGGCGCTTGATGATCAGTTCTGTATCTGTTATTTCATATCCGGTTGTGTGAAAACCATAGGTAACAAGAAAGAGTGCTAAATACAAACTTCCTGACAGCCCAATTGACCAATAGTTGATTTGTGTAAATGGAACTGTCTGAAAAACGATCAATATCAAAAGCAAACCGGCAACTGCTGTTGTGGTGATCTTTGAAAAAATATCGAGTGAGGCTTTGAAATACATGATATAAATGTACTGCTATTCTTCTTCTTCAACAGAAATTAAGCAAGTGGTTGTATGGGACAAGTTAATCCAATTCACTTTCCCGTCGCCATTCTTAAATAGGCGATCTCTTCCGGATTCGACAACTGCGTTTCCCAACATTTACTTGTAAGAAAATGATTCTTGACTGTTCGAGGTCGATTTTTTCTGTCTTTCTGAACTGATGCTGTTCGAGGTAGTTCTTTCCATTTTATCGCATAAATGATATAGTCTTTGTTTAGTTCAAATTCAAATCCGCATATATCCGGTGTTGTTAGAATTTTTACGTTTCTTCCGGTTTTGAAGGGTGCTTTGAATTCGTCTTGAACGATAACCGTAATTTCTAAATAGGTTTTGTTATTGGGTATCGAATCTTTGGTGTGATAGTCTTTTATGTCTACCACAGTTCCTCTTATAATGTAGTCAACATAGTCTTCTCTATGATGCAAGCTGGTGTCCGTTTTGGGAGGACAATTGCAAGGCTGTGCATTGGATTTTACAATGGCAAGCAGGCAGAACAAAACAAGGAGTATTTGTTTCATTTCACTATAATTTGATTAAGCAAAGCGTTCCATGGTTCTCCAATATTTGTCCTTGTACAAGGAGAATTCTACTTTAAACTGCGGATATTGTTTCTCTATGGCATCGAAATAGATAGAAGGTTTTCTAAAGTCTTTACAAGCAAAATATACTTTGCGTTGGTTTTGACCTGTTTCTCTTCCTAAGTTTAGGTAGCCATCTTCATCTTTCAATGATACCATGAATGCGTCTTCAATGGTGTTCAACAGTTGATAGTCGGTGTCAGTAGGCATTCCATTGCCTTCCGAACCATCATAATTAAAAGTGAGAACAGTCATCCAAGGGTGAGATGCTTTGCTGTCCCATTCCAATAATTCCGAGTTCAGGGCAGCCATCATGGGAGTTCCGTCCGGTGTTTCTGCTTCCAGCACGGAATAGGTGTCATTATCCGTATTGTAACGGATACCTTCGTATTTTTCGATGAATTCTTTTTTTCTCCAAGTAAGAAAGCCTTTCAACTTCTCAATGGGGATCAATTCTTCGGTGGCATTTTGTGGGGTAGTGAACTCCAGACTGTCGATGTCTTCCATCAAACTCAATTCTCCTAAGTAGTTATCGAGAAAAACATAGATGCCGTTTGAAATGGCTTCTTTGTTTTCTTCTGTCATATCGGAGTGAACAAACGTGAGGTCAATTTCGTCGGGATAATTCTCGTCTATATTTGAATAGAAGAAGATATTGTTTTTGTTGTAGCGTAAGCCCGACATGGCTATTTCTACATTCTCAATATCCAATTCCGGTTTTAACGCTGTAAGCTTCCAATTGGGCAGTGAGGGTGCTTCTGCAATGAGGGCTTCTACAAACGCAATGTTTTTTAAATTGCCGTCGGCTGTTACAATTAATTCGGCCGTATTTTCATCTTGCATGCCTGCAACAAAATAATAGCCTTCGCGGAGTTGATCGAGTTGATCGCTCATTTTGGCAAAAAAATCATTTTCTACATCGCCTTTGTTTTTCAATACTTTGAAAAACGTTTTTTCATTTTCTCGGAACCAAGCCCAAAATGCGGCATTGGAATCAATTACGGGCTGTTCTTTACTAAATAGTTTCTTCAGAAAACTCATGAAATCGGTCTAAACGGTTAAGGATGATTGCGGCAATATAATGCTAATTCTCTTAAAACCGGGTTAAGACTGGGTATCCAATTTCTTGGTATAACAGATGATGCGGTTGGCCTCTTTAAAACCGTGAGACTGATGAAATTGAATTCCCGAAGCATTGTTTAGTTCAGTATCGGAGGCCAGTACCGTACACCCTCTTTCAAGGGCCCAGGCCTCAGCATGCGCCAGTAATAAGGTGGCAACGCCGGTTCCTCTGTTTTCGGGAGATACATAAATGGCCTCCAGATAGGCGGTAGGAGATTCATCGGAGCCTTCTACATAATCGTAGCGGAGGGATACATGAACGAAGCCAATTGAATTGGATTGCTCTTTGGCGATGAAACATTGATGATTGTGGTTGTTAAGAAACGACCGATAGGCAAGGTCTTCTTCATGAAGTATAGAATCCGGAAATAACTGTTGATTTAGGTTTAGCAGTGCGTCATGATTTGACAGCATGTGTTGTTCGATCGTCATTACAAAACCTAATTTGTGGATTATTGAACAGCTTGGTATTTGAATCGAATCGTTCCTTCAATGCCCTGCATGTCGATGATCAGCGTGCTTGGAGAAAGTTCTGTCACATTTTTGATATAAGAAACGGTGTTGCAGTTATCGTTGATTTGAACCTTCATTCCCGGGAAAATTGTGTAAGAACCAAAGCAAATTTGATTGCTGCCTCGGTTAAAATATTCTTGGGTGAATTCTCCATTCACGGCAAATTGCAAAGTGTGTGAATCTTCAGATGGAATAGGGTTCCATTTAAATCCGCCTCCATTGAAATACCCATCGTAGACTTCTGTGAGTTGCCATTTGCCAATTAGACCATCGTTTACAACACCGTCTTTCTTAGCACAAGAACTAAGGAGGAGAACGATGGATATAAAAATGGTGCCGGTTATTTTCATGACAATTGCTGGTTGTATCAACGTGTTATGGACTAGACAAATGCGGACTTCTGGATGCTGCATCTTACCGAACTTATAACATTTTTTTGGGTCACTCGGTTCAAAGAACAGTTAGTTCCACAAGGTTCCGTGAAAGCCCAGTACGATACCCATCCAAAGACCTACCACGTAAATAATAAAGTTGGCAATATTGGTCAACCATTTCTGTGCTCCGCCTTTTGCACGCTGGAAATCAAGTACATAAAAAGCCAATCCACCCATGGCGCCGGCAAAGGGCAATACGATCAATGGCTGGATCATCCAGTACGAAGGCCATTCCGGCTTTGGATGATCAACGCTTAAGATGAAAAACAATGCCAGTGCTAAGGCAGGAATACAGCCCTGTAGCATGCGTTTTCCGGCAGCAGCGCCGTGTGGGGCATCGGTGATTGTTTTTAAGTTCATGGCTAAGTAGTTTAAAAAGTACTTTGAAATACAAAGTAATGCTATAAGAAGCAAAGCTCCAAATTTTTGCACCAGTTTTAAGAGCGATTTTAGTGCATGATTGGAATATTTTGAAGACGATCTGATTTGTCAACAATGATTTTCCGGCGAGAACTATTTTTAGCATGAATGGTGATTTACATTCATGCCGATGCTCGAAAACACGCTTCAACTTCGATGGTATTGCGGCTTATTGATGTAAAAGCCATTCGAGTGACTTCAAATTTCTGGAAGTTTTGAGTCTTAAGTTCGCTTATTCTAAGTCAAATTTTTGCACCCTTCGACACCCTTGTGCCATGAGCGTGAGCAATTTTTTTGAAGTACCTGCTTTCTGAGTGGCTTTGGTATTGTTTCCGTTTACTAGATAATACAGAGCAAATGATTCGTGTCTTTCCGGCTAAGCTTAAGATGAGAATAGTGATTGTAATTGTGATAAAACAGCTGAGGTATTGTTTAATTATTGACTTCGAAGAGCCTTTCCACCCGTAGGACGACGATTTCTTTTGGGTATCACTCAATTTTAGGGAGATCTTGGTTAATCTTATCAAGCAAAATGATGAGTTTTTTGATTTTTTGGGAAGTGGAGGGGGCTTTCAACCCACCTTCTGAACGAAATTTAATTTAGTGATTGATATGATCGATTTCAGCTTTTAAAAGCTTGATCTATTCGTTTTTATCAGTTCTAAATTTATCCAGATCTCCCATGAATTGGGATTCGTTTATCTGTTAAAGATAGTGGTTTGAACTAAGAGAAATGGGGTGCAATTTTCCAAATATTTTTTTCTTGATTTTGTGTACAAGATTCAAGTGTGGCCTACAATGCAGCTTAGATTGGGGTTGCAAGAATAACAACAGGTTTATTCCACAGGCTGTGCATATCATTCGAGTTGCTTTTTCTATTATTTCGCCAAATTAGTGTTAGATTTGATTGCTTCATAATTAACCATTCCAAAGAGCCGAGCCAAAAGTGAAGAGTGATCATTGAGTAACAGCAGAATTGATCAGTAAATAGTTACATTCAACTGCGCCGAATCAACATATGATGGAACAACAAATGCAAGCGTACGAAAGTATGCTTACGCTATAAAAAAAGCGGTCTCATTTTATTGAGACCACTTTAAACGAATTAATTCGCAAAGTTGATTGATGAGACTAGCGCCTAGGAAGCAAATAAGTCAAATCAGATACGACTGCGAATATGGAAGAAAGCGTGACCGAGGGGTCAGGTACCTTCTTTGCAAGGGGGGGAACGTGGGTTCGAATCCCACCGCTTTCTCTTTTCGAAGCACAATGTACTCAGAATTCGTATTAAAAGTACAATTCTTTGAAAAAATTGCGCTTCTAGGAAATGAACGGGTTTTCATGTGGATAGTCGGGTAATTCTTGGAGGATTTTCCTATTGGGAAACTCTCCAAGGAGGTAAGTTTTGGTACTAGATAATTATCAGTTCAGTGTCGGTCGACCCCCAAGATTACTTTGTTTTTTTTCCTAATAAAAAAAGTTGTAAAAACCTGTCTTTTTGTAAAAAGCTGAATATTTATTATAAAACAATTCAACCTTCTAACTAACAATTAAAAAAATGCACATGAACAAAGTAGTTGTAATTCATGGTTCGAGAAAACCTCCGGACAAATTTTTAACCGAAGGGCATCCGGTTAGTATGTCCATTTTAGCCTTATGGCAAACATCAAAAAGGGGAAGATTACCCCAAAAAAAGAAAACCCGTCCTGCAGATGCAAGAACGGGACTGTTTTTACTCCGTTTATTGTCGTGAAAGGAAAACGAATTGACCATCCTAAAGGTGGAGTATTCAAGTTTCCTTGTTCACGTTGTGGGCAGTAAAAGGGTTATTCAGGCACTTTTACGTCCTAAGCTCCTCGAAAAGTCGGGGAGCTTTTTATTTCCACACATTTAAACCAAAAACGGAAAAAATTTTACTCGGGTTAAAGTGCAAGTATAATACTTCTTCCTGATTAAGAAACTACCATACAAGGAAAATATTGTCTCCAAACTTAAATTCTTGATCTTACACAATTAAAAATCAGCTAATTATGTATGTTTTCTAACTGAAGTTAAAAATTCGATGAATTGACCATACTGGGGGTGCTGGTACTGTCCTCCGAACTCATTATCCAGCTTTTTACCGAATGCTGAAGAGTCGATTCCCTCCTTTCCAAAGTGTCCTGTATCATACGGATGCTTTCGAGCTTCCTTGGACATTTCAGAATCTTTGTCGCTATAAAGAAAGGCCATATATATAGCCATTTTACTTATGGACATTTTTTTGTCACGGTTTTCATCCTCCAGATGCTTTACGTAAACCCTTGAAAGTTCAGCGAAGTCCACTCTGTTTTTCTTTAGTAACTCAAAAAAAAACAAAGTTGATGCGATTGAGGTCCAATTTCAGGCATTCTTCAAGTGCTTTTTCGTGTCCAATCATTAAAGAAGTCGATGAATTATTGATTTGATTTCGGTAGGGTATCTCTCAGGTCCAGCTAGCCACCGTTTTTTTGTTTGGCGAATTTGTTTTGCGGAAAATGGTGATCAAAAAATAGGTTGAACACAATGCCGTTTTTTTCCCAATTCAAGATCCAATGAATTTTTTCTATATGCGGCGCCTTCTAGAGCAAGCACAGGAATGATAAGAAATGCGAAGAGAGAATGAAGAAGTAGTTTTTTGAACATACGTCGGGTATTGTAGCTTATTGATGTAGAAGCCATTTTATTCTCTTCCAATTATACAGATAGTGAACCACCCAGAATATGCTAAATAAGAGGGTCCAAGGCATCGGTTTTATTTGATAAAGCATGAATGAAGCAATACTGAACAGCATCAATTCATAGCAGAGTCTTAACCACCCCGGTATCGCTATCGGCGCTTTGCCGGGATCGCCCTCCACGCGGAATACGCCCCAAATAGTAGCGGCAAGGATAGGGAGACCAATTCCAACTATCGGCTTTAGCGCTCCTTCAAATTGATTCCAGCCCCAATTTGAAAATATGATCAATAAAAGTATCTCAAGCAGAAAGCGCAAGGCATGATTTAATGTAACGATCCCTTTCATATTTGATCTGTCAGATTTTTTTCTTTCTAAATACATATGAAAACTTCACATCAAGGGAGGGGTACAGGGTTCCAAACAGAAAATCTGCATCAATGGCATATCCAATTCCGGCGCGCGTGTTGATGGTCCACCTGCGGGCAATGGATCTTTGCATTCCCCAATGGATATTGTATAAAAACCCGGGGTAGGTATTGTATCCATTGATGGCTCCAACAAATTTCGCCATTGCACCGATGTAGTTACCGGCATTCAAATCACTGCTCTTCCCTTTACGAGCCCTTTTCGGTAGATTGAAATAGAACTTAGGTTGTATGGAAAAGTATGGTCCGATTTCATTTAAATAGTATTCCAGGGTGCCTTCGGCTATATAATAAGCGCCGCCCAAGCCGGCACTGAGTTCCATGGTAGTATAGTTGCCTAGTTTGGGTTCGTAAGTAAACCCTAACCCATTTAGGCCAATGTCAATTTTTGAGAGGCTGGTTAAGTTTGATTTGAATTGTGCTGTACCTGTGAAGGCTGCAATACAATAAAATAATGAATGAATGTATTTCATAAGCAGGCCGATTTATGGTGGTGGTTGTTACAAGATACAATCTAAGTACGATCTACAAAGTTAAGGGGTCTTTAATTTTTGAGTGTAAAAACATCGTAAGCATAGCGTATTATCATGATGCCAACAATAATAAGGAATACGATCCGCACGAATCCATTACCCCGCTTCAACGCCATTTTTGTTCCAAGTATATTCCCTAGCACGTTGAAAGCAGCCATTAGAATTGCTACTGAAAGAAGATAGTTCCCTTGTTTGATGAATACCAATAATGCTGAGAAATTGGTGAAGCAGTTGACTATTTTCGCATAAGCGGAGGCGTGAAGAAAATCGAATCCCAAAATCACTACAAATCCGAGTACTAGGAAACTGCCGGTTCCCGGTCCAAAGAAACCATCGTAAAATCCTACCACTATTCCTATGAGCGCGCCATATAGTAAAAGTTGACGGGTAGGGAGGGATTTGGTTTTTTCAGCTCCTAACTCTTTTTTGAAATAGGTATAAATTGCTATCGAAATCAAGATCACCAAAATCACCGGTTTTAAGATGGATACATCCAATTTGCTGACGGCTTTCGCGCCAAGATAGGAAGCTCCAAAAGCAGCCAAGGAGATAACGAGTAGTAGGGCGGGATTGAATCGGATTCTTTTGGCATAGCCGAATGCGGCAACGGAAGTACCTGAAAAAGCAGCGATCTTATTTGTGCCAAACAGCGTAGCAATGGGCTCTTTAGGGAAATTGATCAAGAGGGCAGGCAATTGAATGAGGCCTCCTCCACCCACCACAGCATCTAAGAATCCCGCAATGAAAGCCAGACCCGTTATTGCGATAAGAGTGTACAGCGGTATTTCATCTAAAATAGAAAGTAAGATCATAGGGTTCTTGCTTAGAGTAGTGCGATGAATGGGTCGTGGTCTTTATCTTCCACCCATACATATTCAATTTCGGTTGCTAGTTTTCATGCGAACTCGATTCCCTCTCTTTCGGCCAAGAAACCGAGGGTCATGTCCATACCCGCTGTTACACCTGAGGAAGTATAATACTTGCCATCTTTTACCCATCGTGCTTTTTCATTCCAATGAACTTTTTCCCCAACACTCATCACCCATTTGAAGGCGATCTTATTGGTAGTAGCATGCTTGCCATCAAGCAATCCTGTTTTTGCGAGCAGGGAAGTTCCTGTACAAACGGTAAGTACGTATTGACAGGAGCTTGCAATTTGACGAATGAGAGCAATCAAAGCATCGTTGTTCACTTCTTTCCTTGTGCCATATCCGCCGGGGATAAGGAAGAGTTCAATATCATTGAG
Source organism: Endoryza foliicola (assembly GCF_050589245.1). Taxonomy (NCBI): domain Bacteria; kingdom Pseudomonadati; phylum Bacteroidota; class Chitinophagia; order Chitinophagales; family Chitinophagaceae; genus Endoryza; species Endoryza foliicola. The sequence goes on from NZ_JBOBEW010000004.1 coordinate 457,681, forward strand.
GCAGTCTGCTAGTTTTAGTGTAGGGGTAGAAACGCCGTGGTTATTCGAAACCAATCCTCCATTTAGCGAAACAAACTTAATTGGATAGCTGTCTTTCCTTCTCCCAAATAATTCTACCGGCCCGAATACATCGAGTGTTTCGAAATCATCAAAAAGCAAAACGGTTACGTTCATTGACTTTGTTTAAAGGATTAAAATTAGGTCAATTCAATCGAACGATTGCAAGCCATTTATGCTACATCATTTTAGGTATTTTCTATCGCGGGTTAAGAGAGCAGTTTTGTGATACAAATTTATCAATCATGAAACAATCACTGCTTTTAGTTTACTGCCTGTTAACTTGCATAATACTTGCAAGTTCCTGTTCTAAGAAATCGAACACTACTTCGGATCCAATGAATGGTGTAACACCATTACGCACTTCGATTGCAACAAAATATCCTGCCGATACCATTTATACCATGCCATCCAATATTGGAAATCATGGACTGAAATTTCATGCAACCTGGCCGGGTTCCATTACCCAATTGGGCTGCCGCATGCCAACTCCCGGTACTTATGAAGTAATATTGTTCGACTACGATGCAAACACGCTTATTGCCAAAGCGAATGTAGTAGTAACAAATGGAAATGATTTTGCGTATACGCCAATTAGTAGTGTGTCCATAGTGGTGAATAAATTTTATGTGGTTTCTGTGAACAATGCCAGCAATGGTGTGGGACAGCGATACTTTCAACTCTTTAAAAAACCTACCACTATCTACAGTATTTATCCATTTAGAGTGAAGCAAATTACCATTGACATGCCATTTTCCAGTACAGGCAATTCATCCGTTTTTCCGAGAAGTAATAATATCAGTGATTATCCTTTTATTAGGGGCGTGCCTGATTTCGTATTTGAACCCGCGGCGAGATAGTATATAGTTAGAGCAGTGTTGAGAAGGTGTTGGGAACTACTTGGGTTGAGTTGTTGAGTTATTTAGTTCTTTAGTTTTTGAGTGTTGGCATCAGTAATAGTTTGGTGTAATAGTTCTTCTGGAGAGATCGAAATGTGGGTAAGACCTAAGTTTAGAAGAAGCACTCCGGGTTTTCAATCATTTTACTCTACCGCAAAGAAAAAAAGCCCTTCGACAAGCTCAGGGACCACGCAAAGGTACGCAACGTAAAACGCTGCGTCTGCCAGCGCTGCGTTACCGCTGCGGACGCTGCGAGGTTCCTGAGCGAACCGAAGGTTCAGTCGAAGGGCCGCCGCGGTAATAATCAATTGTAAAGAAGTTGCCAGTGTGGTTAACTGTAAATTTAGAGGCTAATCTGTGCCAATCTGTAATAATCGGTGTTATCAGTGGTCAAAAAAAGGATGTTTGCTACAGCCTCTCTTTGTGTAACTTTTCCACCTTCTCTAACCTTTGCGAATTCAAAGCAGCGCAGCTGCGCAAAACTCAAAAACTCAAAAACTCAAAAACTTACAACTCATAACTCATTACTCCCTACTTTTGCTCCAAACTACTTACCATGCATCCCAAAGCCGACGCCTATATAGCCAAAGAAAAACAATGGCAGAAAGAATTTGAACTAATGAGATCCATTGCCCTCGAAACCGGAATGGAGGAGGATTTCAAATGGGGACATCCTTGCTACACTTACAACGGAGTGAATGTGACTCTCATTCACGGCTTTAAAGAATATTGTGCTTTTTTATTATTTAAAGGAGCATTGATGGGCGATCCAAACGGAATTTTAGTACACCAGTCGAAGAACGTGCAATCTGCCCGTCAAATTCGATTCACCAATGTAAAAGAAATTCAAAAATTGAAGAAAGTACTGCTTTCTTACTTGTATGAAGCCATTGAAGTGGAGAAAGCAGGATTGAAAGTAGCGTTGAAGAAAACATCGGAATATGAAGTGCCGGAGGAATTTCAACAACAGTTGAATAAAAGTGCAAAATTGAAAAAAGCATTTGAAGCACTCACGCCTGGCCGACAAAGAGCCTACCTTCTTTTCTTCTCATCAGCCAAACAAGCAAAAACAAGAGAAGCGAGAATTGAAAAGCATTTAAAAGATATCTTAGCAGGAAAAGGGTTGAACGACTAATTTTAACGCATGAGTATTGTTCAAAAATTTCAGCAGGCACTCGAATTGCAATTCAGCGCTAAGGGTGTAAATGCCCCGCGATTGAATTCAGGTGCGTCTTTAGATGCATTCTCCGCTATAGAATCATTGATTCAAGAACCGCTTCCCTTAGCCTTTAAGGAACTGTATGAGTTTGCGGATGGTCAGTCAGCAGAAGACGAGCCGGCTTTTTTAGGCGATGGTTTTATGAGCTTGCAACAGATCACTCAGCAACTTCAATTTTCATGGAGTTTGGTAAAGCCTACCAACAGACAGATCTCTGATCCGGAACGATCTGAACAACTAATTCGAGCCATTATCGCATTTTATACGAGCAAAGCTCCAAAGGGGAAGCTGTTTGGATTGAAGAAGGCCTGGTACAAGATGGAGTTCAGTTGTGGTGATGGATCATTCGGTGGACCTTATTTGTATGAAACCGAAACTACGAGTTCGAAGGAAAGAACAATTCTTAAAATAGATTTCACAGACTATCAGAAAATAACCCCCACCATTCAAGCACTTAAGAAACTAGAAGAATCGAGCTTTAATTGGGACGAACTGGAATTCGTGTTGTTTGAAAATGGACATTATACGGTGGAACGAAAAGATTATAATTTGAACGATCCGGGAAACTTCAGTTCGGTGCCGGAAGGGGCGGTAAAGCGCATTTATTTTCACTACAAATGGCTTCCTTTGTTTGAAGATTTTGGAGGCAACTATATCGGCATTGATCTCGATCCCGATACTGCAGGTCAAAAAGGACAGGTCATCGTTTTCGGTCGTGATGAAGAGGTGCTCACTGTTTTAGCTCCAAGTTTGGATGCTTTTTTTGATAAAGTATTGGCAGACTTGAACAGCGGATCTTCAGTACTCTTGCAATCAGAGCGCCATGTTCACGATTTATTGAGAAAATTGTAATGAATACTCTACTAGAAATTGCCTCTCTTGAATTTTTTGTAAAATTCTTCTCGGTAAGACTCTGAGATTGGGATGTTGGTATTATGGATCTTTATCTCGTGCCGTTCAACGGATTCTATTTTGTCAATATTCACCATATAGGATTTATGAACACGTGCCATTTTTTCTTTCGATAGAGAGGATTCGAATTCTCGAAAGGTTTCGAGTGTCATGATTTGTTTTGTAATGGTGTGTAGTTTTCGATAGTCGCGCACTCCTTCAATATAGAGCAACTCACTGTAGTTTACTCTTTCTAATTTATGCCCCGATTTTACAAAGAAAAATGCTTCTTCTTTTACTGTTTTCTTCTGTTCAATTCTTTGCAATCCTTTTTGAACGGCTTGTTGCAAGCGTTCCTTGGAAAAGGGTTTCAGCAGATAATCGGTTACGTTCAGTTCGTATCCCTTTAACGCATATTCATGGTGTGCCGTAGTTAAAATAACTGCTGCATCAATGGGTACACTTTCTAGTAGCTGAATACCATTCAGTCCTGCAACTTGTATGTCTAAAAACACCATACCAATATCATTGGTTTTGATGTACACCAATGCTTCTAAACTGTTTTCGAAAGCAGCCACAAGTTCCAAATCCGGAATGGTTCGGATATAAGCAGCTAATTTTTGCTGCGCCAAAGGTTCATCTTCTATGATGATGCATTTAACTGCCATGTTTCAATTCAATTTTTACTTCATAAGAAGTTTCAGTGTCGTTCACTGATATCGTATTTTTTTGAGGATAGAGGAGCTGTATCCTTTTCTTCGATAGCTCGTTTCCTATTCCTTTGGTGCCTTCCAACTTAGTAATTTCTTCTTTCTGATTCGAGCACGTGAATATCAGTTGATCTGCGGTTACCGAAAAATGAACGTTTATGCCAATCCCGATTTTCGATCTGGCTCCATGCTTGAATGCGTTTTCTATGAAAGGTAAGAATAACATTGGTGGAATCATGACCTCTTTTATTGGGCCATTTACTTCGAAATGCACAAAATTGGGATTACTGTAGCGAATTCGTTGGAGTGAAAGGTATTTTTCAATGTATTGAATATCCTGTTCTAATGGAATAAATGGCAATTTCGTTTCGTACAATAGACTACGCATAATATCCGAAAGGTTACGGATGTATTCGGATGCTTTTTCTGCGTCTGTTGTGAGTAAACTATCAATATTGTTAAGGGTATTGAATAGGAAATGAGGATCGATTTGACTTTTAATGAGTTCTAATTCCGTTTGCAATTGCTTTTTTTCAATTTCTTCGCGTTGCTTTCGTTCACTAACCCAACTAATGAATCCTCTGATGATCAATGCAATGACTCCGTTTACGAGCGCATTGAACGACATGATACCAATGATCACCGGTTGAAAGAAAACTGATTTTGCAGAGAAGTTTGGATTCAATAGCGAGGGCATTTGTAAGAAGCCGGCACCTATAAAAGCTGCAATAACGGATGCTATAATGGCAAATACAATCACTAAAAGGTATTTTTTGGTTGCTAGAAATCGGGGGAATATCCAACTGTAAAATCCATAGAAGCTAAAGATGGCAGGAATCACGGCGAATCCTATCATCAAGGTAAAAAGCATTTGGCGTTGCCCGGGTACGGGCTTGGATTGCAGTTGCATTCCTATGAGAAAGGCAATGAATACCAAGATCAGCAGGCAATACATAATCCAGTAGCCAATGTGTATGAGCACTTTTACCGTTCTCGACATATTATCCTTTTTCTTTTTGGGTAAGATACAGAAGGTAAGCCAATACAATGAAAACAATGGTATAGATGGCTGCCGAACTGTAAATTTGAGTTGGATCGATACCCGTTATGTTCTTTCTACTCATGAATTGAAGTGTAGAATGACCGTAAGGTAGTAAGTAATTGTGTTTCCAGGATATTCCAATGAGAGAAGCAACCCAAAGTCCAATTCCCCCTGCTAATGGTATCAGAAAGTTTTTGAATCGTAAACTGATCAGAAACTGAAATGCTAAGATAGGCATACAGGCACTGAAATAATCCCAGTTGTCTTTCCAAACAGTTGCAGCCGGTACAAATCCTTTAGGCATCTTAATTCCGGAAATAAAAAAAGTTGGAATAAGAGCAGATACATATATAAACAGGTTGAAAAGCAATAAAAATTGCAGGAACATGATAATTAATACAGATAGTTTTGCTGTAAAGATGGAAGTGTAAGATTGAGGGCTGGTATGCAATTGTTTCCATGTATTGTTACGAAACTCAAGTTGCGTTACCAAACTAGTGGAGAGTATAACGCCTAGTGGACAGAGAAAGGTAGCCACCGGGTTCCACGCATTGCTCCAATACAGGTCCCAGAAATTGGCTTTAAGATATAGTGAACGGGCACTGTCGGGTCGGAATAAATTAGCTAATAACATTATGAAAGGAACAAAGGCACTGCCAATAACAACAAGCCAAGATGAAAAGCTTCTTCTGGTTTTCATCCATTCAGCCGATAAACATGCGGTGTATGCCATATATGATTAATTGATAAGGTTCATGAAAATGTTTTCTAAATTTTGATGTTGCTCCTCTATTCGATAGACATCAATGTTTTGGTCGACAAGTTTTTTCACCAATAAAGCTGTGGTAGCGTGCTCGGGAGTGGTAAACTGTATTTTGTTATCAATAATTGTTGCACTTAAACTACATTGTTCTGCTATTCGTTTCGCTGCTACAGAATCGGATGTGAATAGGGATAGTGTGTTGCCGGAATTCCGTTTTGACTGCAGTTCTTGTAAGCTGCCTTGAAACTTCAAAGTTCCTTGATGAATGATTCCAACATGACTCACCATCTTTTCGATTTCAGATAGAATGTGGCTGGAAATTAAAATGGTGGTCTTTTTTTCAGCATTCAGCTTCATCAGCAATTCTCGAATTTCTATGATGCCGTTGGGGTCTAGGCCATTTGTTGGTTCGTCTAAAATCAGTAGTTCCGGATTATGGTAGAGGGCAATGGCCAGGCTCAATCGCTGCTTCATTCCAAGAGAAAACTTTCCGGCTGTTTTCTTACCGGTGTTCGCAAGTCCTGTGAGATCAAGAACCTCTTTAATTCGGTCTTTCTTTATTCCGAATAGTCGTGCGTGAATGGCTAAATTCTCATGCGCAGTCAAATGACTGTAAAGTGAAGGGGTTTCAATTAACGAGCCGATTCGCGAGAGTATTTTGATTCGGTTAGACTGAACATCTTCGCCAAAAATGGAAATGGTTCCTTTTTGCAGCTTCAACAAACCTAACAGCAATCGAATGGTGGTTGTTTTACCGGCTCCGTTAGGACCGAGAAAACCATAGATTGCACCTTTCGGAACTGCCAGGTCTATTTGTTGAATCACTGCTTGATCATGGCTATAGTAGTGGGACAGGTTTTTTGTTTCAATGCAATTCATATGCTTATTTGAAACAAATCTATGCTTCAAACTACTGCTTGAAATCCTTGAATCGATGAATAGTAACGAAAATCTGTGAAACCCTTGAATTGATCTGCAAAACAGAGTGCATCAGGCCTGTGGAACGGCTTTTCCGAGTTTGCGAGTATGTAAAATATTCAAAATACAAACGATGTGAAAGGGCAGAATGGAGAGAATGATTTTCCAATTCATTTCTAAAAAGCCAATGAGTAACACGAAGGATAGCAGCAGCGCAATACTTGCCATTCCAACATAGATGAACATTTTTTTCGGATATTTTTGAAGAAGCGTTACTACTAGTAAAAGTTGCCCTAGTAAGGGTAATAATATAAAAGGATGCAGCGTGGCTTTTGGATCTGTGAAAAACTTATAAATAATTTCATACTCGCCTTGAGCTAAAAAAAGATGATTGTTTCCTTCCCATTCTAAGTAGCCTATTAATGACGTTAGGATCACCAATAAGTTCAACAGTTTTGTACGCGATACATTCATCTGGTTCTTAGTTTTAGCTCTTCGAGCGCTCAAAATATTCACGAGCGGCTTTTTCACCGCTTTCCATCAAAGATAGCTTCTGTTTTTGACTTAAACGCTTGATCTTTGGTCCAATACCTACATTCGATACCGATATTGTTCGCTGCCAATCTTCAGGCGCCAATTGATTTCGATTCAAATTCTCCAAAACAATATTATAGAACGCTTGAACATAATCGCTCAACTTATTAATGGAAACAGGAGTAAGCTGCGGATTTAGTTTATCTTGTGCAATTTGTTCATCCGTATCAATACGAATTCCAATGGTTGAAGTATTAAAAACTCGTTCGTTGATTCCTTTGGAATTAAGTGTTTGTTGATCGAATATGAAAATGGGGAAGTTTCCTAAAATGCCTCCGTCTACCATGATATCTAAACCCGCACTGTTCTTAGGTTTTTCTATTATTGTGCCAACCGAATCAACAAAGCTTGCTTCGAAATAAAAGGGCACCGACATCGAAATGCGAACGGCATCTTTGATTTTCATAGTTGGATAGTTGGCTGCCGATAGTACCACCAATTTTTGTTGATTTAAACAAGTTGCGGTTACATATAGATTTTTGAATCCACGATCTTTGAGTTCTGAAAAGCGTATATCGGCATTGCCCGTTTTCTGTTCAATAATGGTTTCCAGCCATTTCGTAAACGCTTTTGAACGGTACCATCCATACCGTTTTTTAAACCGATGCATACCTCCGATGAAAAAGTATTGGCCGTCGTTGAATTTTTCAAATTTGGTATCGGCGATTATTTTAAAAATTTCCTCAGAAGTGTAGCCAAGCGATAACATCATGGCTGTGATAGCGCCTGCAGAAGTGCCTCCAACGTTTTCAATAGATGTAAGTATTTTTCGAGTTTCCAGTTCTTTGATCACACCCGAATAAGCGATCCCTCGAATTCCGGCACCTTCGAAAACAAGATTGCGATATTGGCTATTGGTTTGAGAAACAGCCGAACCAAATGCAAACAATGCTCCGCACACTAAATATATGCTTCTTAAACTCACGTTGCAGTTTATTTAACTTGCAAATAGTTGATAAAGCGTTGCATTTCTTTCATCGTTCCCACAGTTATGCGCGTCCATTTGCCTTCTTTTTCATACAATCCCGTTCCTTCAATTTTATTGGTTTCAAGAATCTTGAAATAATCTTTCTTGAAGTGTTGGATGGAGAAATAGATAAAGCTTGTAGTTGATGGGATCACAATCATTCCCAATTTTTCCAGTTCTTTAATTGTATATGCTCTTGCTTCGGAGATCAAACGATAACTGTCTTGAACGAACTTAAGATCGTTGAGTGATGCAAGGGCAGCGGCGGTAGAAGCCACGCTGGTACTGCCGTTGGGCCAGGATTGAATTTCGCTCAACTGTTCAATTCTTTTCTTAGTGGCTACACCGAACCCTACTCTAGCACCTGCCAATCCATATATTTTTGAGAAAGTGCGAGCTACAATGATGTTATCGTTTTTAGCAGCGAGATCTACCATCGATTTTTCAGTAGAGAAATCAATATAAGCTTCGTCTATTAATACAATAGCTGTTTTCGATGCTTCTAGAACAAATTGTTCCAGATCGTTTCTTTTATGAACAGTGCCGGATGGATTGTTGGGATTGCATACATAGATCAGTCGAGTTTCAGGGGTGATGGCTTTTTGCATTGCCGGGAGATCCAGTTTTTTATCCGTAGTTAATGGTACCGTCAGTTTTCTCAAACCCGCTGTTTCAGCAGTAATGCTCCAATAAGGATAGCTGGGAAAGCCAACGATGAAATTTCCCTTTTCTGAAGCGGCCAATTTGCAAACAAGGTCTAATATTTCAGTTGATCCGGCTCCTAATAACACATTCTCAGTCGCTACTGCTGTTTTTTTGGCAATGGCTGCAATCAGGGCCGGGCCTAGCGTCCAGCTATACCTATTGCTGGCGTTAGAATATTTTGCAAATGCTTGTCGGGCAAGTGGCGAAGGTCCATATGGATTTTCATTTGAACTCAGTCGAAGTCCGGGTATGGGGTCTGCCTGAAAATCGCCAAACAATTCCTGATCAGATGCAAAGGTTTCTTGAGTTGAGAATCCAATACCTGCTATGCCTAGTCCAATTTGTTTAAGGAGGGCTCTTCTGTTTGTTGCCATGGGAGTTGAGGTAGGTGTGGTATGAAGATAAGGAATAAAAGAACAGGAGACGAGGAAACGAGGAGCGAGGAGAAGAGGAAATACAGAGAAGGAGGAGGGGGAGGAACAGGGGGGAGGACAGGAGACGAGGAGACGAGGAAATGAGGAGCGAGTATAAGAGGAAATACAGAGAAGGAGGAGGGGGAGGAGCAGGGTTTGAAGAAATAATCTTGACAATCCTTTAATCCTTTAAATCCTGATCAAGGAAGAGATTCAGGAACAATTCTTTGCGAACCGTTGCGCCCTTTGTTCCTTTGCGGTAGAGGGAACTCTGAGAAGTTTAGGGTGCAGCGAAAATAGGTGAGGGACCTGGGGGAGCAAGAAGATGCATAGAGAAGGAAGAAGGGAAGTTGGACTACTTTCTTTAATTAGAGTTGATTTTGTACAGAAGAAAGTTTACATAAGTGATTTGCACTTCCTTGGGTTGGTTTTCTAAATAAGAATAATACCAGTTTTCAAAGCTTGGTTGCTGCGCAGGAGTAAGCTGTAATATGGGTTGCTTTTCTGATGGCGAGGCTTTTTGATTGAAACTTACTAATAGTGGATACAGTTCTTTCCAGGGTTTTTCAGAAATTTTTACATCTTTTTCCAACTGCTGTTTAATAAACTGTAATTTGAAAACTATCAATGATTTTAATTCGGACAGCGTATCGTCTTGCTTGGATTTTTCACTCAATGTTTCTGTTGCTTTTTCTTCATTTTTTTTCAAATCAGAATCCACTGACTTGAAAGCTTCCAACAGTTCATCTGATTTCTTCTTTGCTTTAGTTCCCGAACTATAAAAGTATGCTACTGCTGCCACTATAATAACTAATAACAATACAAATCCTCTTTTCATAGCAAATATTAAGGTATTGATTGAAGTAGTAGCAAAATTAATTCATTGATTGGAAAGTCATAAACTTTCATGACTAAAATGAATGTCGACCTTACTCGAGAATTTGATACTACTTACTTTGAAATTGTTGTTCCTTTTACAAGTGTTGCTATTCCAACAATTGGACCAAATGCTAATAGTGGTAATAAAGTCTCAATTGAATGGTGATTACCGATCAAAAATCGAAGGAGTTGAATGCTGACAATGGTGATTGAAAATCCAATACAATTAACTATTGTAAGCGATGAACCCTTGATTGTATTGGGAACAGAACCGGCAATGAGCGTTGAAAACATCGGTGAATCAGCCACTACACTGAATCCCCAAGTGAAAAGGAAAAGGAAAAGGAGAAAAGTAGATGGTTGGGATACCATCAAAGGAGTTAGCAAGCAACATACGCCAGATACCATGAGCGATAGAAGCGCTATTTTTCGGGGAGGTCTTTTTTGAGAAGCAATGCCCGCAGCGGCACAAGAAATAAAGCCGGTGGCTATTATACAAAAAGACCAAAATGAGACTGAAAAATGATGGATTGGATGAAGTAAAAGATATCGTTCTAAGATCAATGGAAGGAAGGTCCAGAATGCATACAATTCCCACATGTGACCAAAATAGCCGATGGCTGCGCTTCTAAATTCCGGAATTTTAAAACCAGAAAGAAAAGCGTTCAATTGAAATCCTTGTCCGGCCTTTCGATAAGGGCCATCCGGTACCAATACGAAAATACAGAGCCCACCTATTACCGATAACGCACTGGTGGATAATAAGACTATTGACCAGTTCAAACCTAGGCTCAAGGATTTAAGCAAATGAGGGAAAGCTGTTCCGAGAACCAGCGCACCCACTAAAAAGCCGAGGGATTTGCCTAAACCTGCTTGGAAATAATCTGCAGCTATTTTCATTCCCACCGGATAGATGCCGGCCAGAAAGAATCCGGTGGCCACCCGAAATGCGAACGCAATAGAAAAATTAATTTCGGGAATTAGGATTCCTAAATTAAAGAGGGCGCCCAAAAGTGCAGATACAAAAAATACTTTCGAAGGTGAGTAGCGATCTGCAATAGACAAACTTGCAAATACAAGGGTGCCAAGAATAAAGCCAAGTTGAACTGCTGTCGTTAAATGCGCAAGATTCGCTATGGGTATGTTCAATTGGACCAATATCTCTTTCATCACGGCATTCACTGCGAACCACGCCGATGTGCAGAAGAATTGAGCAATAACAATGATAGGTAATTTTGTATTCAAGCAATGAAGTTAACCAATTCTTGTTCGATCTTAATTCAAAAAGAACGAAGAATGTTTAATACAAGAAGCGTATTGTTTTATTGATCAAAAAGGCAGGCAGCATAGCTCAACTACTCAAACATAGAACGAAATGTAAAAAGGGCTAATTAGAACTTATTTTATTTCCATTAAGATCTATTTGAAACCAAACTCCGTCTTTTTTTACCGTTGCCAGTTTCAGTTTTTTAGAAAATGTTCCGTTCGCCTCATAAATGAAGGGGATCACAACTTCACCTTTGCGATTGATATAGCCTGCTTTACCGTCTTTTCTTACTGCTGCGAGACCAAGTGAGAATTCAAAACAAAGATCGTATTCAAATGGGATCACCGTTTCTCCTTTTGGATTGATATAGCCCCATTTTTCATTCAAAACTACCGCTGCTAGTTCTTCGCTGAAATTGCTTGCGTTGCTGAACTTGAAAGGAATTACTTCATTTCCTTTTGTATCAATATATCCGATGAGCAAGCCTTTTCTCACAAATGCCAGTCCTTGAGAAAATTCCCCTGCCCCAAAATCATATATAAAAGGGATAATGACTTCCTTTTTTAAATTCGTATACCCGTACTTTCCCATTCTTCGAGAAAGTACTAAGCCTTCCGGAGTTAAAGTATAGTCGAGCACTTGATGAATGCTACTATCTACTTTTTCCAGTTGGCTGGCAACGCCTTCTTGCTTCGCATCAGAATTTTGTGCAAAGCCTAAACTAGCTACTAATAATAGAAGTGTTGTAAATGTGAACCTTTGCATGATTCGAATCTATGATATTTTTGTGAATTTATTTCTTACGCAGCTATGCTGCTTGGAATTCGCAAAGGTTAGAGAAGGTGGAAAAGTTAGACAAAGAGAGGCTGTAGTAAACTTCGTTTTTTGACCACAGATAACACCAATTAAAACAGATTACCACAGATTAGCCTCAGATATTCAATTATTCTAGTTGCTTATTATTTTGAACCGCAGCGGCCCTTCGACAAGCTCAGGAACCACGCAGCGATCGCAGCGCCCCCTTTTCCTCTCCTTCTTTTTTTGTATTTCCTCACTCCATCATTCAACGCGATAAATCGCGTTGCTACAAGAACACTTCTATTTACATCCGCTGCGATAAATCGACGGCGGACCTCAGCTACAATCACCCCTTCTATTTAATAATATCTTCAACGCTGTACTTCCTCGCTCCTCGTCTCCTCCCTTCCCGCAAAGGCTTCGCCTGTCCCGTATCGTTCCTCACGGGATAGACTCGACTGCTTTTGCTTTGCAAAACCAGCCTCCGTCCTACCTCCTGGTATCCGGCTGTTTCATTATTAAATATTAATTGTTAATTATTAATTAGGCCCGGCTGTTCCATTATTAATTATTACTTATTAATTCTTAATTTTTTCTCACCGTACATTACTAATACTATTCTTCACTGTATCGTGTTTTGTTTTCAAAACCGTTACCATATTGGTACCATCTTCATCGGTAGTGAAAAGCAAGAGCAAGTCATCGGTTCCAATGAAACTAATATTCATTAGAATCTTGTGAGGAGTGGCTTTGGGAACATCTCTGAAAGAGAGTTGTCCGTTTTCATTTGTGGTTCCTAGATAGGAATTGCCACTTGCATCTTTTAATAAGATCGAAGCATTGACAACGGGTTGGCCGGGTGGAAGTCCATTTAAACTGCCTCCATCTGGAATCTCAGCGCCTTTGCCACTAATGATAACTACAGTGGCTCCCCCATAACTAAGTTGTTTGATGGAAATAGGAGATGAGGTCCAACGTTCTGCGGGAACGGAGGTTTTATCTTGAAAATAGAGTGTTCCATCTTTCTGATCTACATGTGGATCACCATGCACATGAGCAGCCGAACCGTCGTTTCCAACCCAGGCAGGAGGTGCAGCCATTCTAATCTGAGTTTTCACCGTTTCTGTTACTCCATTTGTTTCTTTTCGTTTATTTCCACGTGTCCCCTGCTCGGTAATATTCAAAGTGGCAATTTCTCCTATTACATTGGTAAACGTAGTTTCCATGGTGCCATCGCCGTCTAAGTCGGCAACTACGATTGCATTGTCTGTTCTATTGCTTCTTACTGTATTGTTGTTCTGAGCGCGAGTAGCAGCTGCAGTATTGTTATCCTCTGAAGAAACTCTTTCTCCAAAACTTGCTCCCTGCGTTTGTTTGGGAACTGTTACGTTCATGGAAATTCGATTGGGCATACCGCCGTTAATTCCGTTGATGCGCAAGGATTGACTGTTTTGAGAGGCTGTGATCTTCACGTCTCCTTTTAAATTCGATTCACTGGTTACAATATTATTGGCCGGTTCTGCATCCGTACTTTGCGCCCTGTTTCTGATATTGCTCCTACTGGTGCTTACACTCGCCTTTTGTTGGTTTCCGGCCCCGTCTTTGTTTGCTACCGGAGGTATGTCTTTTAAGTTAGATTCTGTGGTGTTAATGTTTGTGCCTGTTTCTAGATCGCCCACAATTAGCGTAGTGATATCTGAAACCTGATAGGTTGTTGAACTTGTTATTTTGTAAGAACCGGGCTCCCAATCGGTAAATTCAAATTCACCAAATTCATTGGTTTGAGTAGTGCGCATTTGTCCACCCGGATTTTTACCGCCTTTGATACTAATTCCTCCAATTGGATTACCCGGACGCATAGCCGCTGAAATTACTTGACCGCCGGGCAATGCTCCGCCTAGTAAACCCAATTCGGTAGATGCATCCAACAGTGCACTATTACCTATCCATAATTCAGCTGTTCCATCACCATCTACATCTGCTAGTGAAACCGCCATGTTTTTGATATTACTTCTAGAAGTATTGATGATGGCTTTGCCATTGTTCATTTGTCGATCGTTCGATTGATTGCTTTTTGTTTTCGATTTCAAAATAGCCGGGGCGTCTTCCGGATTGCCTTCGGCAGTAATGATCTCTACCGACCAAAGATCGCTTGATAAGCGAAGTTCACCTGCTACATCATTTTTCTGATTTCCGGTAAGTGTGGCCTCGTACTCTTTCGAAATATCAAAACTACCGGTAATGTATACTGCATAATTGCCTGAAGGTACATTCGCAAAATAGAATGCGCCACAAGATTCTGTTTCGGTAGTGGCTACAATTGCTTTCGTATTCAAATCAATTAAGTTAACTTTTATACCGGCGATGCCGTCGCAATCATTATCGCCGCCCGCCATTCTGCTCGTTCCTTTGTACAAAGGGTTGTCGCCACCTTTTCCATTGTCTTTATATAAAGGGTTATTCGATACTTTCAGCGCACAATCAGTGCAGTTGTTTCCCTGTCCTTCAACATACATTTTCTGATACTGACGTCTACCCGTTGCCAATCCCGATGCCGGATCACGCGCATAAAAAGTGGCTTGGGTACCAGTAGGACTGCTGCCGGTATTGGAGTTCGTACCTGCAGATTTATTGGTTACAATTCCGTTGCTCGTACTGGCCGACCAATGAACTATGCCTGCTATGATATTGTTTCGTTTCGCTCCTGCGCCCTGCGATATAGCGGAACCCGCAGCGTGCAATCCTTGATTTACTTTTTCTCCAAATGTGGCTCCCTGGGTTTGTTTTGCGTAGGACGCCGCATCAGCCGGACAGCTAAAAGTTTTTTCTTCTATTGTTCCATCCGGACTTGTTGTACGCAAGGTTACCGGACCGCAATTTGATTCTGGTGCTGCTGCAGAACGCTGGCCAGTAGGTAAGCCCGACTGTGGATCTCGAGGAGAAAATATCCGTTGACCTGTTGGTAATCCCGATTGTGGATCGCGGGGAGAGAGAATTCTCTGTCCGGTAGGCAATCCACTTTGGGGATCTCTAGGAGAAACAATTCTGCGACCTGTAGGTAGCCCACTTGCAACATCTCTTGGTGGAGCTTGGTTTCTACCGGACGACATGCCGGTTCCCACGTCTCTAGGTGTTGCTCTTCTTCCGGTTGACATACCGCTTGCTGCATCGCGCGTGGTATGGAAACTTTTTACGATACCGATACCTGCAGTGAACAATTGAAATTTTCTATTTTGTTCGATGGCTACATCAATGCCTTGAGTAGGATCGAGCAGTCGAATGGTATTGGAGCTTTGTAAGAAATTGCTTTGAAGGATGAATTTGGTGCCCGGGGTGAGTGGATAAGCAATGCTTAGTGCGCCACTAAAACCGGGGAAGAGGTTCTTCGATGCAGCATCGAATCGATACAAGGCTTTGGAAGCACCCGGTTGATTGATAAGCAAGGAACCTGAGTTATTATAGAACAAACCGCCTCCCAAATCGATGTTGAATTGAACAATGTGGCCGAAGCTAAAACTCGGTCCAAACAGCATATAAGCGTTCAAAGATTTTGTGTAATTAGCGACTGCGTCTGTCGGAAAACGACGAGAAGCGATGAAACTACTGATAGAAGCCTGATCTACGGCACCCGGTAAAATCCCTGTTTGAACACCGAGTCCTACTGCTCCAAATTGGTAGCGCCCAAACATATTAGTGGCCATGCTATTGGTTCGAAACAAAGTACTTTCTCCTTTTTTTAAGGCGAAGGAAGATCCGGTTGAAGCCCCGAAACTCCATCCGGGAGCGAACTCTAGCCATCGGGTGCGGTTGCTGCGACTGCTATTGAAATTTTGCGAATACGATTTTTGAGAGGGTAGTAACATGGCAGTTACTATGAGAAAAAGCAAAACAATGAACTTTTTCATACGAAGTGGTTTGGTGGTGTTAGAGGCTGAGCGCCATTTACCTAAATATAACGAAAAAGAGAGGGGTTAGGTATGTGGAGGAGAGGAGGGAGGATGAGAGGAGACGAGGAGGCGAGGAAATACAGAGAAGGAGGAGGGGGAAGAACAGGGGGGACAGGATGAGAGGAGACGAGGATGATAGGAGACGAGGAGGCGAGGAAATACAGAGAAGGAGGAGGGGGAAGAACAGGGGGGACAGGATGAGAGGAGACGAGGATGATAGGAGACGAGGAGGCGAGGAAATACAGAGAAGGAGGAGGGGGAAGAACAGGGGGGAGACAGGAGGAGAGGAGACGAGGATGATAGGAGACGAGGAGTAAGGTTTGAAGAAAGAATCTTGGCAATCCTTTAATCCTGTAAATCCTGATCAAGGAAGAGTGGCAGCAGAAGACAATCCCTCCGTGCCCCAGCTACCTCGTGGTTTTGTATTCCCCGTGAAGCGGCGATCTTGAGTAAAGAAGTTTCGAAATTTTAAATGCCCAAAACTTAACTAATAACGAATACGCCGACCTGCAATCATAATCCTTTCCGTTAACTGTATTTTTTTTAATTCTGCTTCTCCGTTGCATTCAAGCGATACAAATTCTCAAACACTTCTACTTCAATATTCTCAAATACACCATTTTCAAAAACAGTCTTCTTACTGCCAAATCCATTCAAGGTTACATTTTTCAATGATCCGCTGATCTTTCCTGAAATGCGTGCTTTGTTGGGGCCTAGTTTTTCGTATTTCGTGATTTCAATTTTGAAATCAGTGTCGCCTTTTCCATTAGCAAAACCAAACAGTGTGGTGTTTTTCACATTACCATCGGCGGCTCCTGAGAAATTTACTTCTAGGTCTTTTGAATTGTATACTGCCGCTGTTTCTTTTGGTTGCATTATTTGAATGGTGAGCGCTCTCGAATCGGGTGCATCAACGGACATGAATTGTAGTTGCATGTAAGGTTTCTCCAAAACTCCTTTCACTCCCTTTTTCCAAAAGCTGGCACCGTGCACCGATACCTTTCCGCGAAAAGGTTGTCCATCCAATGTAACTTTTAATGATACTGTTTTTTCGATGGCGGCTTTGGTGTCGGCTTTGGTGGCGCCCGTGCTTGCATTGTAGCCGGCCGGAAAAATTTTATAGCCTTTTCTCAAGGCATCCTCGTATTTGGGAGCTTTGTCTTTTGTTGTAAAATCAACATAGCCGTCCTTACCGGTCTTGATCTCTTTTACTTGTTGCTTTGAATCCAGATCTTTGATAGCAGTTACCACGGCTGTGTACTTGAATCCTGATGCCGTGTAGATGTCAATTTTGTCGTTTAATTTCAACACCCCCGATTTTACGCTGATCAATCCATAATAATTACCTTCTGGCTCGCCAATATAGATATCGCCGGTTTCAGCTACAAAAGATTGTGAGTAGGATGAAAGAACACTGATCAAAGAAATCATTAAAAGGATGCGGTACTTCATGGCTTTAATTTATACCATTAATATAGTAAGGAATTCAAGCAGGTAATTGGGGATTTTTCTTTTAATAAATTATTGTTTGTTATCAAGTGTTATGATTCTTCCTTAAGAATCGGTTTAACATTATATGTTTTCATGGCGTTTTCTATTTGGGAGGCCTCTGTTGTATCTTTATTTAAGTAGTAATTAGGGGCAATTATTGGGCTTACCGAAACAACCTTTATTTCAATGAGTGCTTGAATGGGATATATGTCCGAATACAAGTCAATGAGGGGTTTGATTCGTTCTTTATAAGAGGTGTCAGATTTGGAAACGAGTGTTGCAATTCCCTTTAATTTGAATCCTTTTTGAACGAATACATCTACAAAGCTTACGCAAACTTGATTGTTCTCTTCGATATTTCTTACACTATTAGGTGATGCTAGGTGAGCAATCAGTAAGGTCTGCTCATCGCGGTATGTAAACAGTTCCTTTGGAGAAACATTGGGTTCTCCTTTGCTATCACAGGTGGCCAACCAGCATAGCACAGATTGTTGAATATATTTTTTTACTTCTTCTGTTATCATGATTTCTTATTGATGAAACTCCCTCCAACTGTGCCAAAATTCTTGATAGGCATTAAGGGTTGATAAGGAGCCCACTGTATCAATACCTACTCCGTTCAATTTGTATTTCTTATTATTCACATAGATAGTATCATTGGAAAACTGAGGTGTGGAACTTAAATTGTATTCAAAGGCGAAGAAACTTTTGTTGTCTTTTCCTAGTACTACAAAAGCGGGTAACCGACCTACTTTGGTTAGCATGATTCGTTTTTTCTTCAATTCATTCCAATCGATGGCAGTGTCTTCACCGGCTTTTGAAATTCCTACCACCCAGCTCTTGTTTTTCCAGCTTAGACTATCGGTTCCTGTAAGTTTACTTTTGCTAGCGCCACTTTCGTATTTCAAACTGGTATCGTATTTTGAAACGCTGTTGGGGTCTTCTTGCATTATGAGCGATTCAGGGTAAAGTTCCAGCCACTGTGCTAAACTGGTTTGTGTGCTGTGCACTTCTTCCAATTGAGATCCTTTTAAAGGTCCAACGATGGCTTTTCCGGTAGCCTGACGCCACCAGCTATGTGTTGTTTGATCTTCAATCATGGCATTAAAATGATCCATTCCTACCAATCGGAATTGTTCCGGCTTCCCATTCACTGATGGATCGAAAACTCTTCCGGTTCTACAAACGGTGCAATAAGTAATTAATAGTGGTTTTCCATTGATGCTATCGTAAACAAAGTGATGATAGGCCAGAAATCGGATAGGATAAGCTTTTGCAGTGGTGCCATCTACTACCCCTACTATGAGTCGGGCGGTATCTACTTTGTTTTCCTTTTGATTTGCCAAGACTATGGATGCCGGTTGTTTGAACATACCATCGGCAGCCATTACAAAATTGAGTATGTAAATACCGGCGGCCACCACTAAAAGGGGGATTGCTACCGTCCATTTTCTTTTCCATTGAGTATTTAGTAATCCGGTAAGGAGCACCAATACAAAAAGCGTTCGGAAGATCCAGCGCCAATTGAACAGGAAGTAAGCCAAATCAATGCTGTTCATTTGTTGACTTCCCGGCATGGGCATGATGAAGTACACATTGGCAGCTTCAAAAAGCAGAAGGCCGAGGCAACCGATGTAGAATAATTTTTTCATACTCGCTTTTTTGGGGCTAGGATTAAAAGTATTATGTAGGATTAGTAGGATTTCCGTTGGTTTCTCAGGAACAAAATCAAGTGCATCACATCAATCCTTAGAATCCTAGTTTGTTTTTTATACTTCTTGCTGCTCAAGCTTCTTTTTAATTTGATGGGATAACAAAAAGCCTATAATAAATCCTGATAGTAATCCACCAACATGCGCCGCATTATCAATTCCTCCGGTAAGCCCCATAGCTAAATTATATCCAATGAATACAAGGGTACTGGCAAGAAATGCTTTACCAAAATCGGGAGGAAATACCTTTAATAGTAAAGTAGCAAGAAAGAATCCGTACATGCCAAAAATAGCTCCTGACGCACCAACACTAACTGTATTCTCGTGCCACCAAACACTGGTTAAACTAGCGCAAATTCCTGCTACAGTATATACCAACAAGAATTTGCCGGAACCCATCACAGGTTCTAATATTAAGCCTATGAAAAATAATCCAACCATATTTGCAAGTAAGTGGATTATTCCACCGTGTAAAAAGATATTGCTAATCAAACGCCACCAGTCTCCTTTTAAAGTTGCTTCTTTCAAATTTCCACCCCAATGATACAAGTCGATTGCACTGAAGTTGATGAAGCCAAGCCCCGCTACAACCATAGCTAGAAAGAAAAGTACATTCACGTCTATGAGAATTGGTGTGGCAGCAAAACCTTTAGAAGGGATGAATAACTGAAGCAATTCTTTCCATTCACTCTTTGTTTCTTCAGTTTCGGTAGTGTTAGGAGCGGTTTCTCTAATTTTTAGGAAAGCTATTATGATCAATATGATTGCAAAACTAATTCCTGTTGAGCCGAAGATCCAAGGAAAACTCGTATTGGTTCTTGTTTCAAAAGAGTCGGATTTACCGGATAATATGATTTGACTAGAAGGATCCTTTACTTCAATGGTTTTAAGGGCAGTGATGTATTCATCGTGCTCGTCAACTTGTCCCAATCTTTCAAAATAAGTATACTTGTTAAATGAATCTTTGTCAAATAACTCTTGCGATTCATTTGCAAATTGATCATATGCCTTTTTTTTCTCTTCCTCGCTACTATTGTTGGATATTTTTTTACTGTAAAATGTTCCTAGCCATAACAAGGGATTGCCTTTTGCTGTGTCTTCAGCCGAAGAATAAACTGGTAATACAACATATATACGATAGTTCAAATCATTATTGTATTTCCCCGATACTGTAGCAGTAGTTTGAATGCCTGGGTGCGATTTGTCGATATAGTATTGATCTAATTGATAATACTTGGTCTTTTCTTTCGTGATAATTTCATTGGGCGACTTTAGGCTAGTTAACTTACCCGTTGCGCTTGTAAGGTAATGCTGCGCTATAGTGGTTGGTAAACCTATAAGCAGTGTGGCTAGTAAGGAAAGATTGAAAGCTCCGTTTTCTCTCTTGTATTGAACTCTGTTTAATTTAGGATACAACCATATGAAAACAGGAATGGCGGCTAGTCCGAAGGGTAACCAAAGTTTGATCAAGTCTTCATTTACTGCAAGACCTGCTTTAATGATTAGCCCCCAATTGAGAAGACTATAGATAATTAAAAAGCTCACTAAAATGAGTGCGAAAGGCTTAAAAAGTAGCTTGAGTTTTTGGCTGTAAGTATTCATCTTTGATGATAAGGTTAGTTAAAGCTTACTTGCTCTATTTTTCTCTTAAAGAAAACCACGATTTCAGTGCTTTGCGTAGTACCGGATTTAGCGATAGCCTCCAGCATGCCTTCAGTTGATACCATTTCCCAACCTTCGCTTCCAAGCTTATTGAGGGTTTTCATTAATTCCACTTGCAAGTTTTTTTCGTGCAGATGATCGTTTGAAAAGCGATACACTTTGTATTCGAATTTATCCATTTGTAGATTTAGGTTTAAATTATTGGGGCTAGGATTAGTAAAATTATGTAGGATTTGTAGGATTTTCGTTGGTTTCTCGAAAACAAAATCAAGTACATCTAATCTATCCTTATAATCCTAATTTGCTTGTTATACCTCTTTAAATCATCTTAATCAATTTAGCAGGTACGCCGCCTACAATGGCATTATCGGGTACATCTTTTGTAACAACTGCTCCGGCCGCAATTACAGCGTTTTCGCCAACGGTTACACCGGGTAAAATGGTGGCGGCGGCACCAATCCAGGCATTGCGTTTGATATGCACCGATTTTAGATCCAAATTTTTGCGTTGAGCGGGATCTAGAGGGTGATTTTCTGTGATGATATTCACTTTCGGGCCTATTTGTACATCGTCGTCTATAGTGATGCCACCCAGATCGAGAAATGTGCAGCCATGGTTGATGAAAATCCCCTTTCCAAATTTAATGTGTTTGCCGAAATTGGTATGGAAGGGTACAAAGATCATGGTGCTTGGGTCAATTGGACTGCCAATGATATCACCCAAGATCATGCGCACTTGTTCCACGGTGGTCGATTGATTTAAGGAAGGAATCAAACTCAAAGTTCTGTTTACCACATTCCAAGCATCTTGCATTTTGGGGCTGTGAGTTTCAATAATGCCTCCGGCCAGTAGATCTTCAAAAATGGTTGTTTCTTTCATAAGTGAACAGCGTTCGTAGTCAATTACGATAAAGATAACACAAATTCAGAAGGGAATTCTAGTGGTAATCAACATCAAATTTCCCGCCCTCATTTAAAGTAGCTCCTTTTTCATAAGTGGTCGAGATATTTCCTATGAGTAAGTAAAAACGATCGGTGAGATGCTTAGCCTCAGCTTTAATTTTGAGAACAAGATGATTTCGAATAAGGCTATCGCTTTTGATGTTCTTGAATGATTTATAATTCAGGGAATCTAGATAAAGTGTGTAGATTGTACTGTCATTGGTATGAAGATCGATGTTTGGAGCATAAAGTCGCTTCTCTAATTTTAACAGTTGAAACAGATCTTTTATTTTTTGAGTAGAGGGGTCATTAGCTGTTAAGGTATCTATTGAATTTTGGAATGCATTTACTACACTGTCGGGTAGGTTGTAAAAGCTCCCGATTCTGAAAGCAGAATAATACAAGTCACCTTCTATTACTTGTGAATTATCCTTTGAAGAACTACACCCCATAATTACGAACTGCAGGACCGCAAGAATGAAAAGAAATCGATTCATTGCATACTATTTTTTTATATGCGGCATCGCCACAAATAACTTTGAACTCATAACTTACTACTCAAAACTCATTTCACCGCTATGTATACCGCTACTTCCGATTCTGCGCCGTTCATCGATTGAGGTCCGTATACTTCCAGATCGTAAGTGTATGCTCTGTTCAGTTCAGCATCCATTTGCCAAATTTTGATCCAAGTATCTACAACGGCCATTGGTATTTCGCCTTTAGCGAGAAACTTATTCATTTCAGCAGCAGCAAACGTTCGGCCTTCAAGTCCCTCGGGTATTTGATCGAGCGAACTGACTTTCATGCCTATTATGGCGGTGTAAGCTCCCATGAAGTTCGACTCGTAGTCGGTGTAAATGGTGATGACTTCTTCTGAAATTTTATTGGGAATTTTCTCGGGAATTTGTTCGTCGAAAAAACGGCCCCATAGTGCGCCCAGATCTTCTTGTGCTTTGTATTCTTGATTGGTGGTGCGAACGGCGATGCCGATAAAATGAAAAGGAGCGTTCATGTGAGTTGTATGATTGTGGGTGCAAGGTATGAATCGGTTTGCTACTTTAATGTAAAACTTTTGTTGTGCGGCGAAGATGGAAATTATATCTTAATTTTTATCATGTTGCCCCGATGGTGGCGGGTTTGGGTAGTGGAGGAATTTTGAATTGGAGTCATTTTGGTGGTGTTTTTTGACCACAGATTCAACAGATTAGAATTGATTAACACAGATTATAAGCTGCGGGTAGAGAAACGCTGATTGAATAGCAACTGCTAATCTATGTTAGCTGTTGTTTTATGCGCGCATGCTTTGTATCTGCTGTATGATATTCATTAAGCCGATTCGATCTTTTACTGAAGCTGTTGGCGCAGTAAATGCAGTACCCGATACTGTCGTAAGAACAAGTTCGTTATGAGAATTATCGGAATAGTCTTTGGCTATTTGGAGAAATGGAACGGTAGATTGGCTTTGATCAATTGCTTGGATTGGGATGTACTGTAGCTGATTTCGTGATTTGGTAATCAACTGTATCGTGCATACAAGAGTCCAATTATCTTGGTCTTTCCAAAACAAAACAATCGGTTCGCCGGAAGAGTCAGGAACTTGTTGTTGTAGAAAGAATTGTAGATCTGACGTAAGATCGCAGTACAATGCTGCATGCGCTGTAGGAATGCCAAATTTTGGAGCGTTTAAAACAATTTGGTCGATGATGTAGTCCTCTGATTTTCCCATTGTACGGTGGTATAAGCACAGTGTTTTTTGAATCTTAGCTCAAGTTCGACTGTGTAGTTTTCAATTCGTTTAATGTTCAACAGGAAAGGTGTACGGAATTTATAGAACGGTTGGATCAGGCAGCTTTGTAGCCGAGTTATTTACATACGTAAACAAAATACATCACGGATTTTAATATATAAAGTAAGTTGAATATTTGTTGATGGAAATCAAGTAAAACTAGTAGAAGTGATTTTGAATTATTTTGATAAATAGTTGACTAGGAGTAGGTTAAATTCTAGGATGTCATAGTTTCAAGAATTTCTTTCCGATCTAAAGAATTGTATAGGTGCTCGGGAATTTCAGCTAGAGTAGAGTGTTGTAGCTTGGTGCCCAACGTGTAGAATTCTTGAAAACTCATGATAAGTGGTTTCCAAACATCGGGGTTTATTTTGTTTGAATTAGGAGCAGTCAACAGTTCTTCTTGAACATAAACCCGGGTGATTTTGAATTCAAACAGTTGAATAGCACCTTTTTGTCTTTCGTCTTCAGCTGCAAGATCGTAAGCATTGGCCAACCGAGCTTCTAGTTGTACAGGGCAATTCGATATGCGTTTGGCTTTTACCGTTTCAGATTCTTGTGTTTGAAATCCCCCTTGAGTTAGTTTGTCTTTTAGATAAGTATAGCCTTTCTCTAGCTTTGATTTGGGAACGGGGTCTGCTCCGGTGGTTTTTGCCAAACTATTTACCAAGTGCACTTCCTTCGCTGATGGTAAATTGATGACTGCTTCCTTTTGTGATCTAATATTTCTCGCCGTTTGCGAGGCTGCATTGATGCCTAACACACAGCGCCAACCCAACCAAAATACAGAGGAAAAGGGAGCTAGGTTGGTGCTTCCATCAGGGTTTACCGTGCTCACAAGGATCACCGGGGTGCCAAAGTATAAGATAGAGGGATGAACTTTTTGATGCATGATGTTTGTTTTTTTTGACGTGCAATAGCGATCCTGTTCCATAACTTGTATAGAACAAAATGGTAAAACATATAAGCTTTTTTATTTTGTTAGCAGCGCCGATTCCCAGCCAAGAATGGCTGATTTACGCGTAGGTCCCCATTTGTAACCCCCTATTTGTCCGGATGATTGTATAACCCTATGACATGGAATGAGGTAGGCCACCGGATTGGATCCAATAGCAGTGCCAACGGCTCTTTGTGCAGTTGGATTATTGATTTTTGAAGCGATGGCTCCATAGGTTGCCACTTCACCAAATGGTATTTTTAATAGTGACTCCCATACTTTCAATTGGAATGGGGTAGCTTTCAAATGAAGATGCAATGATGTTGGGTGTTCCCAAGTTCGTTGAAAGAACTGAATGGCTTGCAAATGAAAATCGGTTTGTTTTTCTACAAATTGAGCTTTGGGAAACAATTGCTGTAGCTCAATCAAAGAGTCGGATGATGCTGTTTCAAATGCTAAAAAGCAGATGCCTTTTGAAGTAGATGCAACTAGAAATTCACCAAAAAAACTACTTGCATAGCTGTATTGTATCAGTAGTTCTTTTCCTCCATTTTTGTATTCTGCCGGCGTCATTCCTTCTAGGTTAATAAACAGATCATGTAATCTGCTGGTACCCGACAATCCGGTTTCATAAGCAACATCGGCTATTGAGAATTGACTCTTTTGAAGAAGTGATTTTGCATATTCCAATGTTAAAAATTGTAAGAATTTTTTGGGAGTGGTTCCCGCCCATTCGCTGAATAATCGTTGAAAATGAAATGGGCTGAGATGAATTTTCGCGGCTACTTCATCTAAACTTGGCTGCTCCTTGAAGTGTTGCTTCAAGTAATCGATCGCCTCAGCGACGCGGTTATAATTTATCGTATCCTGTGTATTCATCGATTCTTTTCTATAGAACAAAATTGGAGAATTGAGACGGGATAAAAAATCCGATTCTTGCGGAAAAATAGAAAAGGTGAAGTAAGTCTTGAGTTGTTCTTTAGTTGGGTGGGATAGTGAGGGTTTTTTGACCACGGATTCTCTTTCGATCTAGTATTAAGTTTAAAGTTGTTGAGTTTTGTACAGCTGCGCTGCCTGTGATTCGCAAAGGGGAAGAAGTTTTAAAAAGTAGCGCAAAGGGTTTGTCCCTCTAAAGTTCTTTTTAGACCACAGATTCAACAGTTTTGGATTGATTAACACAGATTAGCGGCTGTGTGTGTTGTAATGCTGATTGAAATGCAGCCGCTAATTTGTGTTACAATCAGGTCTATCAGTGAGGTTGGGTTTTGCATTGAAGAAGTGGTGACGAAGGTTTATCTTTTGTATTATACATGTATCTCAATTCCTGTTTTTATCTTCTTTATTGCGATTGATATTTCCCAAAAGTTGAAATTGATTCAATGGATCACTAGCCCCGTAGGGGCGAAATGATTGTAGAAGAATAGACAGCAATAAGAACCGCATTTATAGCCCCATCGGGGCGACATGATAACACCAAATGTTTTTTTAACCACAGATTCAAAGGATTTGAATTGATTAACACAGATTAGCGGCTTCGTTTACTGTACCTTTTACTGAATGCCAACCGTTTTCTTTTTCAGCAGCAGTGCACTAATAAGCGCCACTAATAATCCTACCGGTAAAACTTCGGCATATGTAATCAACACCACAAAAACCGGGTTTTCATACATTTTTTTGAAGCTTTCCATGCTTGCTTTGGTGGCTTCCAGTTGGTCTTTTGCGCAGGTATTGATCACATGTTCTGCATATCGATCTATGAAATCGGGAACAAAAAGATAGTATCCAATTAGCCAGGCCACCACGTACATGGTAGAAGCAACCAATACAATCAGCGCCCCTGTTTTAAATCCCTTCCCGAAACTAATGACGCCCCCTAATTGCTTATCACGATAGTTTCGAATGCCAAAATAAATGACTGAAAATACCAATATCTGAATGGTATAGCCTACTACTGCATTCCCTTCAAAGTTGGGATTGTTGTACATGAGGTTCACCATAACAGCAATGTTAATAGCGAGGATGGTCCCGATGATCAGACCTACGATGAGCACAATACGTTTCATGTTGTTGATTTTTTTGGTTGAGGGCAAATCTATAGGCCTTCGAAAAAATCGGCCTCATACTAAAGTACCAATTTGTGAAAAAACATTTCTCCTACTAAAGTATGATGATTTTAAGCAATGATTTTCAATTGCTTAGCTTTTTCGATGGCTTGAGTCCTACTTTTTACATCTAACTTAAAATACAGATTCGATACATGGGTTTTAACCGTACTTACGGAGAGAAAGACGGTTTTTGCAATGCCATCATTGCTTAGTCCCTTGGCAATAAGTTGGAGAATTTCATACTCGCGGGCACTCAATTCCAACTTTTCAATCATCGCTTCGTCAATTTCCGGACTGGGATAAACCAATACTTCTTTTTCCACCACTTTGATCTCTACTTTAGGCTTTATCAATTGTTTCGCAATCCAAATACCGAGAATAGTAAAAAAGAGTGCGATGAGACCAATATAAATTTCTATGGAATTGTTAGCCAAGAGGAATTTCCATTCCATCCATTTTAGAAACAGAACCAAGGCCGCCAAAGCAGCGGCATAAATGAAGATGTGTTGACGTTCTTTTGATACTGTCATCGGGATCCCTTTTTGGCATGTTTGGGTGTCCTAAATATACAGATTAGTGAAGAAATGGGAGTGGGATGATCTTTTGTAGTTGCAGGTTCTTCAATTTTCTCTGCCATTAAAAAGTAGAAGTGTAAGGGAAATACTTGTCAAGTTCAGGCAGCAGGGACTTTATTTGATCCTTAAACGCTAGTATGTCTGAAGGCAATTTTAAATGATTGGGTTCATACTCATTCACAACAAAAGAAATGATTGTTCCATTTATTAGTTCAATTTCGATAAAATAAGTGCACTCTTCTCTGTTGCCGGGTTCATTGAGTTTTGGTAATTCGTACGTTAAAATTTTGGAAGGAATTTTTTCCATTAAACCTGTTAATTGATTCTTTAGAGTCGGAGGAATTGAAACAGCCTTACCCGCAACATGATAGCTTTCTTTCGTAAAGCGTTTTGAAAAAAATGCTTCCGATTCCTCTAAATAGAAATCGGATTTAGAAATTTTGTATGCTTTGAGAATATAATAGGCATCACTTTGGAACAAGCCAAAGCTCAGCGATTGAATGGATGTTGAAGGGTAGTACATTAATTCCGACTCAAATCAATACAAATATTTTTATAGTTCTCTTATGTCTTTCACTATTAATTCCATGCCTCCCTTATCATCGGGGTCGGAGCCGAAATAAACTTTCAGTTTCCCTTCTTTTCCAATTAACTTGATCACGCTTTTTTCTTGAACAGCTCCTTTGTCCGTTGTTACTTTAAAACTGCTGATACCTTCTTTGAAAGCCTCTTTCCATTCACATTTTTCAGTTTCATCAATTTTTGAATAAAAGGTCGCTTCGTTCCCTTGAATGGAAATAGTAAGGGTGATTTTTCCTTTTTCGAACTTTACGGAAGATTCTGCTTCAATTTCAACTCTTTCATCGTTCGGTTTTACAAAATAGGCTTTAACCGATTTGCACTCAAATGATTTGTCGCATTGAGCGAATGTAACAGTGCTTATCAAAGTGCTGGCGACAAGAAGAAGGAGCTGCTTCACTAGAATTGGTTTATATCTAAATATACGAAATAATTGCTGATTTTCAGTTGTAGCATATTTGAACAATTTTTGTGATGCCTTTAATTTTTGTATACTTAATTGAGAGATTAGTTTACAGTTTATTTTGGTAGTAGGACTCCTACTTCGAATTAGAGAACTTTTTGAGTAATGTGGGTCTGTGAGAAAAGCTACAAGCTTGTTTTAACCAGTAGCCAATAGGTGAAGCATTAAGTATAGTTGGTAAATTCTGATCAAACAAATCACAATTGCTCCATCGCAATAGCAGCATTACTTTTGATTCACTTAGTAACAATACCTGCATACCTGTGTAGCCGGGCAATTCACAGAAAAAGTGGTGAATGGATGTTTCCGCTTCGAAAAATGATGCCAGCAAATTTGGCTGCAAATCGAGCTCGAACAGTTCCGCCACTTCTTCTGTATCGTCCCATAAATATCTATTAGGCTCTTGCATAGATTGGTGCTTTTTTCGTTCTGCCCCAAGCAATGAAAATTGCAATGGCTACGAAAACCAGGTTGATACCAATGAACGCATATTCACCTCTTGAAATATGAAATACGGCCGCAAATACTTGAACCAATGCCAAGCCAATTGCAGCGACAGGCGTTAAAATTGGTTTTATTCGAAGTAAAGCCGGAAGAATGAGTCCAAGTCCGCCCAAGAGTTCACTGGCACCGATAAAGCGTACCAATTCTACTGAAACGCTGTTTACCCATGGCATTTGTTTTGCTAACTCTTCAATAGGTTGAAACGATTTGCCGGCGCCGGCCATAATGTACAAAGCACCCAATACTACTTGAAGAATCCATAGGGTGATATGATACCCTTTTGAAGTTTGTTGTGTCATAACTGTTGATTGTGTTGAATAAATTTATGACACAAAAATGCGAACAATGGAGGGCGAAGGGCAATAGCATAGGATAAAAAAAAGCGTTGACATAGATCAACGTTCATCACTTTTGGAACCCTGTTATTTCTTTATCATTTGCGCACGAATACGACTGAGAGTTTCTTTGGTCATGCCTAAATAGCTGGCAATAATGTGTTGGGGAAAACGCTGGATGAATTCTGGGTAGGTTTTTTCTAAATCGAGTAAGCGTTGCTCGGCGGTGAGCGTCTTGGTGGCGTGTACTCTTTTTAGGAGTTTTAGCGCTTGACGTTCAGTTAAAGTGCGGGTTAGTTCCGCTACAAAGCGTTGATTTTTGAAATGCGCATTGAATACCTCTTTGGTCATTACAAGCAATTCAGAATCTTCAAATGCATCGATAAAATAAGGCGATGGAGTGCCATTGGCAAAACTTTCGCGGTCGCCTGCCCACCAGTTCTCAAGGAACAATCCGAGGATGTTCTCTCTTCCTGTTTCATCTACCGTATACATTTTCAATGCCCCTTTCACTACAAATCCGGCCCACTTGCTGATATCTCCTTCTTGCAGCAAGAACTGATGTTTGCGCAATTTCTTTGGCACAAAGTATTCTTGTATCAGTGCACATTCTTCCTCTGTTAAAGGACTTGCAATTTGGCGGTTAATGTAGGCTATGAGGGTTTGATGACTCATAAGTGCAAGTTAGGGATTAAATGGGATACAGGAGGGAGGATAAGAGGAGACGAGTAAATACAGAAATGAAGAGGGAGGAGGGAAGATAGAAGCTGGTTTTGCGAAGCAAAAGCAGTCGAGCCTGTCCCGTGAGGAACTATACGGGACAGGCGATAGCCGTTGCGGGAAGGCGAGGAAAAGAGGAGGCCCTCCGTTTCTCTGTGGTTATAATTTTTTAGAACCACAGATTCAAAGGATTATAACCGATTTACACAGATTAGAGGTTTCAACTAAAATCTTGCGGATCGAATCACAACCGCCAATCTGTGCTATCCTGTATTCAAAATTCACAGAATCTGTGGACAAAAAAAACTTTAGAATAACAAACCCTTTGCGCTCCTTTTTTAACTTCTTCCCCTTTGCGAATTCCAAGCAGCGCAGCTGCGCAAAACTTAAAAACTTAAAAACTTAAAACTCAATAACACAAAAACTTGATCTCCAGGTTAACTGTATTACAAAACATTCACATGAATTCTCCCTTCTCCTAACCCCAAAACTTCCACCACGGTTTTTTCGATGGCGGTGGAGTGGGCCGGGAATAATTCAATGCAAATCCGCTATAGGCATTAAGCCCTAAACGTTTTCTATTGGGATTTACTTTAAAGTACTCTTGTATCAATACCGGTATGCGTTCCCAATACTGTTCTTCAATTTCTTTCTTTTTTTCTTCAATAACTGCCGTTTCAGTAGAATAGAAATCGGCAATATGAGGCGCGAAGGTTTTCCAACTGCCGGTTGAATTCTTTCCTTCAATCAAGTCTTGCTCCAATTCTCCACCATTCTTTCCATACATATTAATTGATAGCAAACGCTGACCTTTTTCAATTGCAATAGGCGGTTCATAGCCTTCCGGAAAGAGCAGTGGTACTACGCAGTCAATATCGTATGCATAGGCTACCACCACCAAGGGTTTTAATTGAAATACAATCGCAGGATTGATGGCCCCATTCGCTAAGGCCGTTTGAATGTATTTTTTGATATCTGCCAAAGAACCATCCGGTTGCGTTAATTTAATTTTCTGGTATCCGTATTGTTCTGGTTCTAGGCGATCGTATAATTCATCTGAAAGGGTTAGAT
This sequence comes from Endoryza foliicola, assembly GCF_050589245.1. Taxonomy (NCBI): domain Bacteria; kingdom Pseudomonadati; phylum Bacteroidota; class Chitinophagia; order Chitinophagales; family Chitinophagaceae; genus Endoryza; species Endoryza foliicola. Next base: position 488,634 of record NZ_JBOBEW010000004.1, read on the forward strand.
CGCCGGCGATTTCAGCTTTTGTATTTGAATCGTAATATTTATTCTTCTCAAATCTTTTGAATACAAGTGTGTCGAGTGGGTTGTTAACATCGTTCAATGCATATCCCGTATAACGTTGTACCAAATCAAATACCAATTCTTCTCCAATTGCATCGGCACTGTATTCTTGACCGTCAATGATGTAATAAACAGCGCCGTCTTCTTTTATAATTCTATTTTCCAGCAGGCCCATTTCTTCCGGAAGCGGATTTCCATGATCTATTAGAACAGGCGCCTGGTAGTTGCCTCCATAGGCTCTTATCTTTTGCTTATTTTGAATGATGCCATATCCCCAATGATTAACGCTACTTTGCAGGGTAACACCTGCTATTTCAGCGTCTCCAAATTGTTCGATGAGGTATTCTTCCGAACCTGTAATTCCATCATTTAGAAAATACAGAGGAATCTCTTGTGTCCCTATAACAATGGTATCATTGAAATAGGCTATATAGGTTTTGTCTTCATCAGCAAACATTGCTTCTTCGAAACTGGCGTCTCCCGTATAATCCCATCCCACTTGCCAAAGGGCGTCTAATACTTTTTTATCAGTAACGGGCTGGTTACCCGCTTTAATGAATATCAATGAAGCAGAAAATCCCATAGAGAAGTTTTGGAGGGAAGATAATTATTAATTAAGAATTAATAATGAATAATTAATAATGAAACAGCCGGAATACAGGAGGGAGGAGGTAGGAGACGAGGAGAGAGGAAATACAGAGAAAGAGCATGAAGAAGAACAGGGGGAATACAGGAACGAGGAACGAGGAAATACAGGGAAACTGCCAGCGCTGCGGAAACGCTGCGAGCTTGTCCTGAAGGTTTCTGAGCTTGTCGAAGGGCGGGCCGAAGGCACAGTCGAAGGACGCTGCGCCGCCGCGGTGAACATTTCTTGACCACAGATTCAATAGATTTAAAACAACGGATTTACACAGATTGAATCTGAAATTCACTTAGCGTAATTAATTTATCTGGCTCTAATCTCTTCTAATTCACACTATCCGTGGTAAAAAAGCCTAACGCCTAAAGCCCAATGCCTAACACCTAAAGCCTAATGCCTAACACCTAATACACAGAACTTAAAACTCACAACTCACTTTAATGGTTGGCTATAGTCAAGAATTAATCTTTGTGAATCTTTGCAATCTTCTTCTGATACTTATAAACAATCGATAACAAGTCTCCGAAATCGGAATCTCTTAAATTACAGAATCCAACTGCACCTGTATTCGAATTTGGATCAAAAAAAAGAAAAGAATAAATACCCACATTTCCTCCAAAATGCTCGTAGTATCCTTCCCCTGTGATCGACCAAAATGTACTAATAGCAAATTTATCATTGAAAATAGCTGAATCTGATTTGTTGAGCCCTTCCACGTCCGGTGCCGCTTGAAACAATTGCTCATAAGTTGCCGCTTTTAATAAACTGCCTTTTCCATGTTTTGCTTTGATCATTTCCATAAGATACAAGCTGAGATCATTTATACTCGATTTCAAACCACTTACCGGAAAATTCGTCATGTAGTACTGAGGATGCTCCACCACACTGGTAGGGTCCTTTTCTTTGTTGTGGGCATAAAGCTGCGAAACCTTTGATGGGTCCGCCTCTTCGATGTTCCAAAATGTTGCTTTCATCCCAAGTGGATCAAATATGAACTGTTGCGTAAACTTCTCATAAGTCATACCCGATCTGATTTCTACAATTCTAGCAGCAATACTGGCACCTAGATTTGAATACATAAAAAAGGTTCCGGGTTGCTTGTTCAAAAAGCTGCTATCGGTATACCATTTACCGCCGGCTACAGCATAATTACGAATGTTTTGATCCAAGCTGATTCGTTTACCCATTCTATAATATTCGAGGTTGGGTTGTAAATAAGCCGGAAGACTATCGTACTTTTTTTGATCATTGATTATACTAATGTCCGCTTCTCCAATATAGTATGGCACAAAGGCATCGTCAATTAAGGTTGATTGATGGGTCACCAAATGCCGAACCGTTATCGGAATATTCGGATAATAAGGGTTGATGATTTTATAGGGTAGGATGGCGTTAATGGGTTCGTTGAGCGAAAGTTTTCCTTCTTCTACTAATTTCATTACAGCCAAGGCAAGAAAGGTTTTTGAAACCGAAGCAATGGAATGTACGGTAGAAGTGGTAAATGCGATAGAATCTTTAATCTTGGCAAAACCAAATCCTTTGCCGTACAGCATTTCTTTTTCATTCACAAGCCCTACTGCAAATCCCGGAATAAGGGTTGTTTTAGAGAAGGAATCGAGTTCTTTTGTTAAACTATCTGTAATAGAAGTCAGGTTTTTACTTCGACCGTTATGAACTGAATTGCACGACAATAGAACCGTCCCGGTTAATAGAGTAAGTGCAAGAGAAATGCGTCTCATAACAGCCGAATTTTAGTGTTACACTAAAAGACAGGCTGTTTTATCAATTGTTGCATGCTTTAAATGAATTCAACAGCCCGTTTTTTCGAAGATCGATTATGACTTATCGGTTTATCTGATAGCTAAGTTCTACCATTCCATTTTTATAGGCGTTTACCTGTTTAAGATGGAGCGGAAATTCAGCTTTCACTTGCTCGAAAAAAGGAAGCCCTTCACCAAGAAACACAGGTAAGATCATGAGGCTGAATTCGTCGGCCAGCTTTGCTTCCAGTGCCGATTTTGTGAGTGCTGCTCCGCCAACAATCCAGATCGTGGAATAATTCTCTCTTAAATCTTTGAACAATTTCTCCAAACTGTTATGGTAGAATTTTACAGATGCTCTTTCAACCGGTAAAGTTCGTTTGGTTAGCACATAAGTTGGAGTATCACCATATGGCCATCCGTATTTTTTTGAAAGAGATAAAGCCAACTCGTAAGTCTTTGATCCCATTACGTAACAGTCGACGCTTGTGGGCATAGACTCCGGTTCCGAAACTCCTTTCTCATAGTTATCAGTGGTTTCAAACCATTCGATACTGTTATCGGGTTTGGCTATTTTGCCATCGAGGCTGGAGACCATATGGATGGTAATCTTGCTGTCTCGATTCATTACGAAATTATTTATAGATGTTTCTATTACTGAATTATTTTCTCAATTGGAGTGTTCGCATATCTCCACGATTCATCAAATTTTTTCTTGACTGATGTTGCTTCGGGTTTGGCTTGATTCTTTAAGGAAAGAAACAAGCCAAACAAAGCCCATCCATTGTCCTTATAAGTAGTCAGGTCTTCCCTATAAGTTTTCTCTGCTTCTTTAAATTTCCCACATTCGAGGTAAACACCACCAAGGAAATGCCGAACGGAAAAAAACCAATCGGGCGGTTCATCGTAATTGAGATTGTCTTCTATTTCAATGGCGACTTTATAAAGTTCAATGGCTTTTGCATAGTCTTTTTTTGCGCGATGAAGCTGTGCTGCCAATACATTGGTTGCAATTCTCACGATGTCTTCGGAACTATTGATTCCCCAGATGGTGATTTCTTTGAGTCCGGGATCTTTGGAAATTGCAGACAATGCCTCCCATTCTTTTTCTGCCTCAGAAATTTTTTCCTTCGCAACTAAAGCCATACCTCTTGCATAATGTAAAATTGCTTTCGGATAAATAAGGTCATTGAAACCGGGCTTTATTGCCAGTATGGTGTCCCATAGTTGAAATTTGACGGCAACGTAATAGGGAATGGTATAATAGTGCTGCAGCGTACCCCAGCCCGGTTGACGCATAATTTCTTCCGCGGTTCTGGCGCGCACTTTCATCGCTGCTTCCCAAGCCAATTTTTCATTGCCTTCGAAGGTGGCCGTAGCAGTTAGATAGTGATAGTTGTGTGGGAAATAGGATAGCGGATAAGCACCTTGAGCATGACATGTAGTAACGTAAGCACTGTCAATTTTTACGGCTTCTGAATTGGCGATACTGCCCTTATGATAGTCTCCTGTCCAAATATAAATATGTGATGGCATATGAACCAGGTGACCGGAACCAGGCACCAGTGTGAGTAAAAGATCGGCACTGGCCAGAGCTCTTTCAGGATGTTTGGAAGCCTCTACTGCGTGAATGTAAAAGTGAGGAGCTCCCGGATGTTTAGGGTATTTTTTAATCAACGATTCTAAAATGGCAACGATTTCAGGTGTCCATGGACGTGGTTCTTTCGTTTTTTTAACATACAGATCCCAAGGATGCATGTCCATAATGGATTCAACGTACAATGCATTTACGTCGGGGTCGTTTGGAAATTGTTGCTGCACTTTTTTCATTGCCGCGGAATATGCACTGTCTAATGAGTGACGATCTTTTGGCGGAGTAGGTGCATATCGAAAGCTTAAAGCTTTTATCAGAGCTTGTTCTTTTTCAGTTGCCGCAATTGAGAGTTGTAGGGCTTTTTGGGAAGCTTGGTAAGCTCTTTGATAGTTATCGTCTTCCATGCCTGCATTGTAATTGGGTCCCAATACATAGGCGAATCCCCAATATGCCATGGCACAGGTGGAGTCGATTCGAGTTGCTTCATAAAAGGAGCGTGCTGCTTCTGCGTGGTTGAAGCCATAGGCTAACATCAGACCTTGATTAAAGTAGCGTTGCGCTTCTTTGTTTATGGTGGATATAACAAAATCAATTCCCTCTAAGCCGTTGAGCAAGGGTGCTTTGGTATTGGAACTGTACCAAGCTTTGTCGGTGGTTAGAGGAGCACAGTGAATGACCTCTGTTTTTTCACTACTTACTTTTGGAGGTTCTTTTTTTGTTTTACAGGAAAACAACAAGATACTCGTTAAAACGAAGATTAATATTTTATTCATGTAAGTTCCTTTATTAAAATGAATTTATTGTTTACTAGGGTAGGAACAAACATTTCAATAGGTACGTTTTAGCCTGCAATTCTTTCCAATACTCCTTTTCTTTTCACGATATTCTTATAATCCCATTGAATTTCTATTGCTTTCGTCAGCCATCTCTTCAAATCTTTTTTATTGATTTCTTTTACATCATTATAGTAGCGATTAGCAGCTTTGAACTTGCCTTCGGCTTTTAACTCCGGTTCATCGAAGCTTTGCCCACTCCAGAACAATAATTGAAGGCCTTTTTTGAGTTTAGAATAGCCTACAATAGGATTGCCGTTGATAAACCAAACAGGATGACCGTGCCATACTTTGGATTCACTATTGCCGAGGTTATCAGAGATCTCGCTATAAAGTAACTCGCAAATAACTTTGTCAGATGCTGATTGTAGATTATGATAGTCTGAAATGTCTTTGTTCATTTGAAAAGCTTTTGTTTATCCTTTAATCAAATACTTTAAAAAATTTTGAACCTGTTCCGAATGTCCCAATACGCCAACAAAGCAATTGAATAAATTTACGATCAAAGCTAAATAGGTAGCAGGATGGCGCAATTTATTGTATTTGTAGGCTCCCAATAGCAGCATTGCAATGATCATGATATTGGCATAATAAATGGGAGTCATAATATTGATATTAGGCCATTGATCAGCGTGCAATCCCACATAAATATTTTGAACCCCTCTACCCAAGGCCGGCATCATAATGATAAACACGGTTGAAATCAACCACCAGGCATGATTTTCTAATTTTTTTCGATGGATGATGCTTTGGATAATAGCAAATCCAAAAGCCAACATCATTACTATTTCAACGGCGGCAACGCCCATAAAGAACCAAGGTTGGAAGGGACCAAAATCGTTAGCTTTTTCCGCCGCGTGTTGCGCATTAAGAAGATCACGATGCATCATGCTCAAAGCAGTGATGCACACGCCACCGGCAAGGAACATTCCGATGATGCCATTCGTTCTGTGCCGAGCCAATTGTCCATGAGTAGCCCAATAAGGTTGTAAAATAAGGTAGAGGTACCACGCGGTTCCGGTCCAGTAGTGAACATGCACCGACCAAGCATTGTCGCTGAAGTCTCCCCAATAGTCTCTAAAGATCCCAAATTGCATGAAGCTCATGGGTACGATCATCCAAAGATGAAGTGATTTGTACTTTTCCATTGCCAGTGTTTTGGTGAATGGATTTCAGAGGATAAAGGAGCCTCAGATATGAGTGGCAGAAACTTACTTTCTAGTAGTGAAATTTACACTATTTTTTATTATAGGGAACATATCCATTCCATTTCCAGGGAATACAAGTAGGTCCTATTAGTGTATCAATAATGGGCTGGAAGATGCTCTCGCCATTTTCATCATTACTGAGTATTATAAAAGCTGTTCCTTGCTCCAAGAAATTGATCGTATAATTTCTCCAAGCACCTCCGTTTCCTTCTTTGAAAATAGCTTTTCCATTTTTACAGTAAATAATGCCCCAGCCGAGTCCATAACTCAAATTAATTGAATTATTCTCTGTTGTGGTTTCGGTAGTGATGGGTGGGAATTGCACCACCGACTGTATTTTGATTTGTGGTGTAGTGAGTTCCTCAAACCATTTTTTAGTCAAACCCTTGTGTTGAAGAACGGCTTGGGTAAATCGCGCATAGTCGGAGATGGTAGTTACCATGGAACCACCGGCCGCTGCTTCAGTGCGTTTTTTCTTTTTGTCGATCAATCCATTTTGAGTGTGGCCAACAGCTACATTGTCGTCACCAAAATCATTGTGCCATACATATCCCGTTCGGTACATGCCGAATGGTTTGAAAATTTTTTCGGTGGCCCAATCGTCAACTGTTCTTCCTGTGCTTTCTTCGATGGCCAGTTGAAGTAATTTGAAGCCTTCTCCTGAATAAGCATATTTAGAGCCTGGTTCGAAATAGATCTTCATAATACCCGCTGTGTCTTCTTCACCTGTAATGGGACTGAACCAGCGTACATTGGGGAGACCAGTGGTATGAGACAGGCACATTCTCGGTGTTATCTTCTTCCATCGTTCATCCGATTGCAGGTCGGCGAAATACTCGTATGCTGCAATTGGTTTTTTTAGGTAGGATGCGATGGGTTTGTCTAAATTGAGCAGTCCATCTTGCGCCAACATCATGCAGAGGTAGCCAAAGACGGCTTTGCTGAAGGAGGCAGCGTACATGATGGTAGCGGTATCGAGTTTTTCGCCTGCTGGTTGGTTGCGATAGCCATAGGCTCTTAAAAGCACAGGCTTGTTTCCATTGATGATAGCAATAGCAGCTCCTTTAACTTTTGATTCCGCAAGCGTTTTTTTGATGAAACTATCGGCAGCAGCAATGCTTACCAAAGTGCGGTCGAGTCGGAGGATACCTCCCGTTTGTGCAGTGCCGGCTAAGCTGAAAAAAAGCAATAGAAATGAGCAGAAATATTTCATACAACGTTGAGTTAGCTTGAGTGAGTCACTCATGGTGAAGCACACTTGAATTGTTTGATATTGATGCTACTGAACCAAAGCAGATAACTTGCGAAGCTGATTTTTTGAACAATGGGTAGGAATTGAATAAGATTGCTGTTATAATATAGTACATTATTGGCAATTACCAATAGAATGTTGATAAAACCCCAAGTAAAAACTGCGTACCACTTGCTTTTGTAGAGTCCAATCAGCGTAAGTGAAATTGAGATCATTCCTAGTAGGCTGGCGGCGTTGATAATTAGGTCGTGAGGCAGTGGGCTTACCAAAAGCGAAGCAATGAGCATGGATCCGATAGCGGAGAAACGTTGATTTTACCGTGTTTTTTTAACCACAGATTCTGTGAATTTTAAATACAGGATAGCACAGATTGGCGGTTGTGGTTCGGTCAGCAAGATTTTAGTTGAAATCTCTAATCTGTGTAAATCTGTTGTAATCTTTTGAATCTGTGGTTTAAAAAATTATAAACACAAAGACACGGAAGGCCTCCTTTCCTCCTCACACCTGCACCCAACTCTGCAACCCCTTCTCATAATCTATCAAAAATCGTTTGTGGCCGGAATGGTGCAGGAATAAAACATCCATTGCTTGAATTGTAGAGAGAACTACCGCAAAATTTGATCGGGCGAAGGTTTCATCTTCAATAGACATCTCCGCTACATTGAACTGTATTAGCTCAGGCGCTTCAATTAATGTACCCGGGCCACCGGTAGTAGTATAACACATTTTCGCAGAAACACGCGATTGCTCCCACGCCATTTCAGCAACTTCATCGCTAATATGTATACTTGCTTGCGCTTTTATGCGTACTTGAATTCGGAGTTCCTTGTCGTAAAACAGCCAACTTATGTTTGGGTTCTTTTCTAAATGCTGGATTTTGGGCGACCTAATATCCGTATGAAAGCGTAAGGACTTTTCTTCCCTATTGGCTGCCCTCAATACCACTGTCCGGATGAACGGAAAAGTGTCACCTACAGTAGCAATGGTGGCCGTGTGAAAAGCTGATTTGTGGTTGGAAGCTCCGGATTTCAACAAATCCCATATTTCATCCTCTATCTCGGCTGCGGATACAGCCCTAATCTCTGCATTCATGCCCATAAAAACAGACAAAGAAGAATTTGGTTCAAAAAAATACCAAGAAAACAGGAGTGAATATCCCTGAATCAAGGGATACCTGTGCATTACTAGATGGACTACTTTGCAGCCATACAGTTAAAATTAGACTTTTATGAAATTTCATTCCTTCTTGATGACTATGATGGCCAGTTTTGGTTTTGTAGCCATCGCTGCTGCTCAATCCATTGTTTTAACCATCAATAAAAATGCCTCGCTAATACAGAACTTAACTCGCACCGATGCAGTTGATGCAACGGGTGCCACTGTGCACACAGCGAGTTTTGATATTCAGCTCAACAACCTCCCTGCTACGAAAGCTGTTGTACTTGCACTCCAAACATTGGCAACAAGCAAAACAAGCTTGCAACCAAAAGTAGCGGCTAGTATTAGCACTGTTCCACTCGAATTGGAATTTCAAATGTTGGATTTTAATAACAACAATTTGGAAGACAAAGTATATTCATCCGTTAGTATTGAAGAAGTGAAAATATCTGCGTTGAATGCTTCAGAGAAAAATACAGTGGTCTTGTCTTATAAAATAAAAGCGAAGAAAGTAGCCGCTTTGCCCACCGGACAAAAAATTGCTCCGCCTAGTTTGAAAGCTGCAAAAGCATTGTCGTCTAATTATGCGATTACCATTGGGAACTTACCAACGAAGCGCGTTTCAAAGATATCAGAAATGATCATTCGACCCACTTCTAATGCTTTAGTTCCTTTTACTATTGAATTGGTTGCCATCGATGGCGCCGATTGGAGTCAATGGCTCAATACCGGTGCGGCTGGTTTGAGAAAAGAGCAGGGAACTATTGATTTGTTGACACCCAACCTTCGTACTACAATTCTAAGTTTAAAATTGAGTGATGTTCAAATTCAATCATATTCGGTAAACAATGCTACAGGTGGAGCTATTTCCAAGTCAACAGTGGGATTGGCAGCAGCAGCCATCACAATTCTATAGATCAAGGTTATTTTGACGACTATCCCGCATCTATATCCTTCGTTTTAACCGAACCATTGCGTTGATAGCTGGCGATAATTACGCCTTTCGATGTGGTGATGCTTTCCTTTAACTTGAAGGCTACCGGTATCGCGCCACTACCGAAAAGCTTCTTGCCCTTTCCCAGTATGATTGGATGAATTTTTAGACGAAGTTCATCCACCAGATCATGCTTTAGTAGTTGTTGTATTAACTCGCTGCTTCCCCATACATGCAGGTGCGGACCTTTCGATTGTTTCAATTTTTTTATAGACGCAATGGTAGGCACCACGGTTGAATGTGCCCAGTTTTTAATCAATGGATCGGTATTCTTTAGTTTTTTAGAGAATACATACTTCATGCCCTTGTTAATACCGGGCCATATTTCATCATGTTGGGGCCAATATTTCGACCACATCTCAAAGGTTTTTCTCCCTAATAAATAGGCGGCCGGTGCCAATTCTTTTTTCACTACTTCATTGTAGGTCGCGTCACTGAATGGCGCCACCCATCCACCGTATTTGAATCCATTGGAAACATCTTCTTTTTTGCCACCGGGCGATTGAATAACACCGTCTAACGACATCATGGCTAATACCGTAATTTTTCTCATTCAAGTGATTTTTGTGATGATTAAAGCTACAGCAGCGGATTGAAAATCCGGATGTATTCTTGCGTCAAAATAGGAGTGTTTTGCGAACAATTGAGATTTCGGTTTTTTCTTTCGGTGTATAAAATATCATTGCGATGTATACAGAATATTTTCTGATGTATGCAATGTTCTTAAACAGGGTGGCGCTTCATTCTTCATTCTTAATTCTTAATTAATCTCATAGTTCCCCATCCGTTTCGTTTCAAATCGGTACAACCCATTTCCAACTTCGGTTATTCTAACCGTTTTTCCATTGCACAATACCGTGGGTACGTGGTCGAATTTGATTGTAAACGGCATTCCGGCTTTGGATACTACTTTCAATGTACTGACCCTGCCTTCTTGCCATTGAAAATTCAATTCAAATGCTCCTCTCGTAATTACACCGCTAAACGATCCATCTGCTTTCCATTCATCGGGTAATGCTGGCAACAATTGAATAAAACCTTCGTGCGATTGTACCAACATCTCGTTCACGGCTGCTTCCAATCCAAAAGATGCATCTACTTGCATCGCGGCATAACATTTACCAAACAACGATTTGGTACACTGTTCCTGAATGTATCCTTTGAATATTTTATTCGCTCTATTGCCATCAAACAATCGAGCCCATTCGCACATTTTCCATACTCGCGACCAGCCCGATGCACCGTCACCTCTCTGTTCCAAGACTTTCTTCACCGGATCTATTAATTCGGGTGTTCGTAGGGGTGAAATAACATGCCCCGGATAAAGCCCATATAAATGGGAGAAATGCCGGTGATTCTTTTCCGTTTGCGGCCAGTCTTCAATCCATTCTTGCAAAGTACCGTCTTTCCCAATCTGCATAGGCGCAAGTGCAGCTCTGGCTTTTAGTACTTGCTTTTTAAAAGATGTATCAATTTTCAATACTTCAGTGGCTTGTGCCATGTATCCAAACAAATCGGTCAGAATTTGTTCATCGATGGTAGAGCCATAACAGATCTGCGATCCATTGTAATAGGCTCCATTCATTTCGTCGAAAAAGCGGGTATTGCCCGGACTGCCTGGAACATTCTCAGGAGAAGTAGATGGATTGGTGACCAACCATCCATGTACCGGATCTTTTACCAAGAACTTCAAAAAGAACTGAACATTGCCTTTTAAGAGGGCGTAGTTTTTTCGAAGAAAGGCAGTATCACGCGTGTATAAGAAATGCTCCCAAATATGTGTGCAGAGCCATGCTCCGCCTGTAGTAAACGCGCCCCAGTTCGATCCATCCATCGGTGCTGCAACCCGCCAGATATCAGTATTCTGGTGAAATACCCATCCTTCATTTACTCCATAATGTTCCTTGGCCACTTGCTTTCCTTGATCCGAAACTTCTCGAATCAAATCAAACAAAGGTTGGGAACATTCACTGAGGTTTCCTGCATCTACATTCCAATAGTTCATTTGCGTATTGATATTGGTGGTGTATTTGGAATCCCACCAAGGATTCTGGTCGTTGTTCCAAATGCCCTGTAAATTACTGGCTTGGGTTCCCGGACGTGAAGATCCCATCATAATGTACCTTCCAAACTGATAGCCCAAAGCTGCAAATGAGGGATCCGCACCCTCGTGCACTTTCTGAATTCTTTCATTGGTGGGTAGAAATGATTGAGCAGTAGTGGGCAGTTCTAACTCTACTCTGCCAAATAGAGCCTTGTGCTCTTTTATGTGATCAGCTTTGATAGCTTCATAGCTCCGATGCTCAATTGATTTAAGGTAGGCTGCTACCCGTTGTGCAGCATTGGCACTTACATCTTTGTAGTTCTTGAAATTAGTGGCAGCAACTAGTATTATTACTACTTCATCAGCCCCTTCAATTTCAATGGACTGTACAGTCTTTTTTTGTAGTTCCGCCTTTTACGCGGGCCACCAATCGCGCTTCATAGTGAAGTTGACCTTTCACGCCAAGGTAGTCGGCGCTTTTGCCACTGAGTTTTAATTGTTTCGAGTCGATCACTTCCATGCTAAAATAATCGGTAGCATAGTTAGAATGGGTTTGGTTTCGCACTCCTTGGAGTTCAGCTTGAAGGTCAATGGAACCGGCTTTATTAGAACTGATGCGCATTACAATGGCTTGATCGGGGTAAGAAGAGAACAGTTCTCGGGTATAAGTTACTCCCTTGTGTTCGTATCTGATGCTGGCGATGCCGGTGCTGAAGTCAAGAGTACGTCTATAATAAGAGATGGGATCAGTATGATTGAATTGAAGCACCATATTCCCCATATTTTGATATTTCTGTTGCTCTACAGGGTTGCCAAGCAGGTGTTTTCCAAACAGGAGATGCCCTTCTACAAATTTCTTTTCGAATAAAAGTTGCTGCAGTTGCGGCAGTACTTTGTATCCGCCTTTTTTTACGGTAGAGTAGGGGCCTCCACTCCAATAAGTGTCTTCGTTGAACTGCAAGCGATCGGTATGCACATTGCCGAAGTACATGCCTCCTAAACGGCCGTTTCCGATAGGTAAAGCGTCCTCCCATTTATCTACTGAATCTTTATACCATAAACCGGTAGAAGGGTCGAATTGAGCCTTGGTTTGATTAGTTGCGATCGAAAGAAAGCAAAACAAGGAAACAAGGGTTTTTTGAAAGAGGGCAGAAGTATTCATGCAAATGAGGTTGAGTCGTTCAATTGACCGCATTGAGTAGTTTTTGTTGTGTGCGGGTCTCTAAATTTACTTAACTCTATCGAAAGCAATTCAAAAAGAAAATGGCAAGCGTTAACAGTCGTGGTATTCCGGTTTTATGTCTATTTCAAGCTGTAAGAGTTCGCTAATTGAACTACTGAAGGGATCGAAATATTTGTACTGTTCTGTGAAAACAGCGTAGGGATAGTCTCGGTTTTTAAGATTCAGTTCCAGATAGCTGCCACCGCCGCCTTTGGCAGGAATGATGTTTTGTATGGAGACCGACAGTAACTCCGATTGGCTGAATAATTGTGAAAAATTTCCACAAGCAAATCCAATCATTTTATTTAGGTCATCTCGCCAAATAACTGTTTTGGTTCCAAACTGTTTCAATATCTCGTCCGGTCTTTTCTTTATTCGGGCCGATCTCTTGTACTCAGCATTCATTTCCATAGAACCGGATAGTACGAGGCTTGCGTCTATTTGAATGACTGATTCGTAAGACTCATTAAGAAGTAGTTGAGGATAGTCACGATTGTTCTGAACGGAAAAAATGGTGTACCCCGTTTCGTAAGTCCAATCATTTGTGCTGGTGTATGAAATAGTGTAGATCATTCCTTGCGATTGCAAAATGCAGCTTTTTTGATCCTTTCTTTCATAACCGCCCGTAATTGCAGATTTTCCCATCATGTGCAACAGCGCTGCCTTTAATTCGAAGTAGCTCCGGTCATTTCCTTCTTCGTTGCTGCATGCGGCGTAGAAATGAAGTACCGGTGCATCGGTTCTTCCATTGTCAAAATAGGAACCAAAATCGGAAAGTAGAATTGATCCGATGCGAATGGGGTACTTGAATTTTTGAATCTTTTGTCCAAATGGAGATTTTTCAAAAACAATAGCAGGATGTTGTTCTAATTGATCGTACGTAAGATCCCAATGAAGGATTTCTTTTTCCGGGCTTTGAATTTCATATCCGAAGGATTGGTCTTTAGGTCCGTTCTCTAAAATTTCATAATTAACAGTGTGCTTTGCTGTCCATAACTTTTTCTTGATCGAATAGGCGTGATCAACATATTTGAAAAAAGCAGCATCATCAAATTCAAAGCGATTTGATAAATATTCATAAATAGCTTGAAAACCTTTGAAATTTATAGGAATATAATGCTCGGTGAAATCGAATAAATAAAGCAAAGGGGTTTTCTCTCCATCGGTTACCAGATACACTCTTGATAGTTTTGAGAGATCTATTTCACCGGTTCTAATGGATTCAGTATCGTATACTATTATTAGCTCGCCTTCCAATGAAATGGTACCCGCCTCCGTTTCAGGCGGGAAGTTTTTTTGATTAAAAAAGTTTTTGAGGAATTTGAGCATTTCTTGAATGATTCAAATAGCAATATCAGTGTTGGAGTTTATTTCTTTCAAACCTAATATATGATTCCATTACCAAAATCGCAAATATCAACAACCCCAACTGCTGTAACAGCGTCTCCAACTCACTTGCTTGATATTCTTCTAAACTGCTCCCCGACTTAGTTGTAAGAACCCAAAGTGCTGCTCCGCCTGATTTTACACTAAATGCAGAAGTAGTGAGGTTGGCTGCATAGTGCAGTCCGGTGGGCATGGCCAACCCTTTAGAATAAAGGGCTGCAATTCCATATACAACTCCCCAAACTCCGGCACCTAAAAAAGCAGTTTGAAAAGTCCAGTTATTTGCAATGTGGTAAAGAGCAAAGAGTATTGATGTACTAACGAGTGCTATTCGAGTGGAGGTTCCTTCTTTTAAGATAAGCAGCGGATAGCCGCGAAAAGCAAGCTCCTCCATATAGGCAAGCGGTAATAGCACAGCCGTTGAAAGGAGAAAGTTTAGTAGACTGGCATTTGTATTTGTGTGAATGGAGAAACTGGAAAATAACACAACTGCTAGAACTAGAGTCCCCATGATAAAGATTCCAAAGAGAACACCTTTTAAGAAGTTAGGAATGGAGCTTGATTGGAGACTTACCCCAATTTCTTTCCATGATCTTCGATCTTGTTTTATAAAAACATAGCTTATTCCAAAAGCTACAAGGCAACCAACGAACGCGTGAAAAGGTCGACTCGGTTCAGAGTATATAGGAGATACAAAGAAATACACGAGTACATAGATAGCGGTAAACAAGAAACAGAATAAGAAAGCGTTTCCGTAAAGTTTAAGTTGACTATTCATCTGAAAATTTTACATCACTTTTTTTGCCGTGATTGATGAGCGTTACTTTTTTTAGTTTCTTTTGTGTGTCCAATTCGAAGTCAAGCAACATGTAAGGCTGTTTTGCAAAAAAGAATCTGGTATTGGATTCTGGTTTTATTTCCTGCTTTTCTCCGTTTGCGGAAACAAAGAATAGCTTGCCTGCTTTCTGTTCAATTTGGAAACGTTGTTTTCCCTGGTATTTGCCCACAAATACTTTAAGCGCGTTAGAATCTAATTCAATGGCTTTGTGTTCATAGGCAAGAACAATTTCTTTTCCATTAACAATATCCATCAGAGCATTGGAGATGGCCGGTGAATTGGAAGCATTGTTAGAGAGTACAATATAAGTCTGGTCTTTCACAACATTACGCGCTAAGTAGGTGACGTAACCTGGCCAGCCACCGGAGTGAGCAATGATATCGCCGGAATCTGTTTTTTGAATACCTACTCCAAATCCATAATACCAATTATTGGCTGTATCCATCAACGCCTGTCCTTTCAGCATTTCTGCTTGAGATGTCTCACTAAGAAGGCGGTGCGTTTTCACAGACCGATCCCATTTCAAAAGATCAGCAGTAGTTGAATTCACTACTCCATCACCGAAAATGCCATCTAAATAATACACAAAGTCCATACCCGGCATGCTATCGGGCATCTGGTATTTTTTTGTACTGTCGTTGTAAAGGAATCCGTAGGCATAGTTGGGGATGGTGTCTTTCAAACTTCTGCGGGTATTATAAATACGTGTGCGCGACATTGATAGCGGAGTAAAAATGCGTTTTGATAGAAATGTTGGAAAGGGTTCTCCTGAAACTTTCTCTACTATGCTTGCCAGAATCGCATAGGCAGTATTACTGTACAACCATTTAGCTCCGGGTTTGAAAAGAGCTGCCGGCTTTTCTTTTGCAAAGAAGGAGATGATATCGTTGTTAAATGCGATCTTTTTGTGATCCCATTTAATCGACATAGCTTCTTCATAGTCGGGAAGCCCTGAAGTATGTGTAAGCATTTGGTAGATAGTGATACCTTGGTAAGGGAGTTCGGGAAAGAAATTGCGAAGAGAATCGGAAAGACTGAGCTTGCCTTCATCTTTCAACATTAAGATAGCCGTTGCTGTAAACTGTTTGCTAACGGAAGCAAGTTCAAATACAGTACTATCATTGAGGAGTTGATGGCTGTCGAAATTGGAGAGCCCATAACTTTTTTGAAAGAGTATTTTGCCATTTTCAGCGATCAACACGTTTCCATTGAATCGATGATAAGTCGCTTCCGCCTTCAGGTAAGCATCCAGTTTTTCTGAAAGGGAATTATCTTTCTTTTCAGGGCTTTTACAAGCAAATATTAAGAGCCCGAGAACAACGATTGTCAGTGCCCAATAGCCTTTATTTTTCATGGCAGTTTGTTTAGTAAATGAACAATTTACCAATTGTAAATTGGTTATTAATTTTTAATGCGAACGTACTTCTCGATGTTTAGATGATCAATGCCTGCTTTTTCCACTTTTTCAATTCCGATGATTGAAAGCGAATCTCCTGAAACCGTATAATCGAAATCAAAGGTTCCGCCTTCCCATTCACGGTAATTGCAATAGTCTAATAATTCCGTGTACTTGCCCTCGCCAATTTTCACGCGGCCACCGCCGGCGGTAAAGGAGGCAGTGGAATCTTTTCCATGATTCAAATCGTGGTTGAGAAATGAAAAATGCGTGGCAGTAATGATCTTGATCATTTCTTTGCCTTTGGTGTAATCGGTTGTGGTGGTATCGGTTCCTTTAATGGTTGTTCCCGAAATTAGTTTCCAGGTGCCTATGATGGGAGAAGGGCTTGGCTCTTTTGATACAGGGGTATTGCAAGCTACTACTGTGAGTAGGCTTAAGCAGATGAGGGTGAATTTCATGTTGCGTTTTGGAGGTGAATGTACGCCATTTTAAGCTAGGATTAGGTTGGATTGGTAGGATTTGGGTTAGGATTACCTTTGTAGCTTTGGTGGCCCCGTTCAGAATAGAATTGAATTGTGGCACTGTTGGCCAATTGTTTTGTGCTAGGATTAGGTTGGATGAGTTGGATTAGGTTAAGGATTACTTTTTTGCTTTGGTGCTCCTGGTAAGTACAAAATTGAAGTTTGGCACTGAAATCCAATTATTGTATTAAATCTCTACTCAGAGAGGGTGAAAAGAATAGCATCAGTCTTTCTCTAACTGATCGAAATAGTTCATCACCGCTCTTTCCGTTGCTTCTTGAAGCTGAATTGTTTCATCGAATAGTGATGTTCTTAATTGTTTGTACAGATTTACTGCATTTCTTAAACTCTTTAGCAAATCATTTCTGTTGTAGGTGGATAAAGTTTTACGAAGCTCGTTTATTTCATCTTCATCTAATATGGATTCAAGTTTGCGCACTCCCCTTGGCAAACTTGATTTTTTGATGTGAAGAAGCGGACCGAACACCATCATTCTTAAGGATGCTAGAAAGTCGTGCGCTTCTAAATATTCCCCTCTTCCTATTTTTGTTAGTGCATAATGAATCCAGGTCCAAATGCGGTCTTCGATCCACTGGTAATCGGGATAGGGGAATTTCGGATCGGATTTTTTAAAACTTGAGGCTAATAGATTTTTCTTATCCAGCAATATAACAGGATTCTCTACTCTAACGTGAAATTCGTTGAGTGTTAGAAATTTCAGATCCACATGTAGCAAAGGGTTTTCATATAAACAAATCAACAATCTTGGTTCCCCTACGTGCTCGCCGGTGAACGCTGAAAGAAGATCACCGAGTGAATCAGCAATTTCTTTCATTTTGGTAATCTGATCGGAAATTTTATCGACCGTAACAACTATCAAGTCAAGATCTGAAAATTCATCTAACTCATTTGTAATCCACGATCCTCCCGCAGCCAAACCAATCACTGACTCATTTTTATTTAAAATGGAAACAGCTCTATTTGCAAAATCTTTTTGAATCATTCTTGAAGTTAAACAGATTTCTATTTTCTAATACGAAGATTGAGGATTTTACTTTTGCGGCAATTCCTTTGCTAGCTTCAGCGTATGTAGGATAGTTTTAGGGCTATATCCCGGACTGTGGGTTATGACAACATATTTCGGATTTTTACAATATTCGATTACCCTTTGAACTGTAGCGGCATAGGCTGCCGGATTGGCGTCTCCTAAAAAGCCAAGATTTTCTGCATCTAAGCCTTTTATTAAACAACCAGCTATTAGAACCCGTTCTTTTTCAAACCAGATCACAATATTGTCTGCCGTATGTCCTTCTCCGGGATAGAAGGTTTTGAATCGATATCCCCCAACTGAAAATAGGGTATCGTTTGAAATCAAATTGTCGGCTCTTTTCATATTTCTTTTCTCACTCCACTGATCGGTGAGAACAGTTGTATAGGTTTTGATTCCCTTTAGTTTGTAATATTCAAGGCCGGCTGTTTTATCATCGTGGAAATGCGTGGCAATACAAAGAATCACTTTTTTGTGGTGTTTGTATTCAATGCTATCGAGCAAAGGTTGAAATTGGGTTGTATCCCAAGGTGTGTCAAACAGCACCACACCTTCTTTTGTAACCAAATACATTCCATTTGCTTGTACCGGTTCATTTTGATAAAGATGATAGGTGGTGTATATATATAAATTTTCTGTTAAGTTTTCAATTTTTAAGGGAGCTTGCTTCGGTTAAGCGAATAAGGAAGTGGATTGAATGAATACAATTGCAAGAATTGATAGATTTTTCATGGTGTAAACTTACACAAATGCCGGCTAATTTTTGAGCCGCTTATAATGCTTTCCGAAAGTTTTAAAGTACCGGTAGCAGTAAGTCAGATTATTGGGTCAATGCGAGGGCCTGGTTTATTTTGCAAAGCTGGTGTCGTTGGAAATTTTCACATAGTAATTCACTACTCCATCGGCAGCAATCATCCCGTAATAAATTTTTAAAGTATCATTTACGAGTTCCATGCTTTCAGCGGCTTCGTTGTTAAAGTAGAATTGGTCTATTGGACGTGATTCATTTAAGTCGGTTCCTGTTCCTACACTTATTCTATAAATCCCGGATCTGTAGATAGAATCTTTGAAAACATACTGGAATTTGCCGGTACTGAATTTCCATAGATTTCCATTTCCGGGTGCAAAGGAGGCAGGATCAGGATAGGCTACCATGCCGCCCTTGGAGCCACGGTATTCCCAAATTCCTTTTAAGTCTTTTGAATCTATAGGATTGGACAGTCCGTTTCGATCACAAGCTGTAAATGCCACTACCGCAGCAATAAATAAAATGGTTTTAGTCAATTTCATTTCACTTGTTTTCAGAAAGACTTTTACTTGCATCAAAACGCTGCACCAGTCACAGCTAATTAATAGAAAATTAAGAAGTCTTCACTTCATAGTTCAATTCGGTTACGCCATTTTTGAATTCATGTGTAGAAATTCGTTGAAGCAGTTTTTGGGAACTGCCATTACTAAATAGCGGAATTCCTGAACCTAATAGTATCGGGTTTATAAAGAGCCAATAGCCGTCAATCATACCGGCATGAATAAGCGCATGAGTAGTACTTGGACTCCCAAATACCAGAATTTCCGATCCTTCGGTTTCTTTAATTGCTTTTAGGTCGGCGATAAAATTCTCTGAAAGAATGGTTGTGTTTTCGAACTGCTTGTCTTTTAAACGATTCGATAGCACGATCTTGTGTGCTTTACTGTACCACTTCGAATGATTCTTGTCATGATTACTTGCATTCGGCTGATCGGCTGCAGTTGGCCAATAGCTTTGCATCATTTCGTAAGTAACTCTGCCGTACAAGGCAGTATCAGTCTTCATGATACGTTTCTCAACGTGATCAAAAATTTCATCGTCTACTTTGATCCAATTCATCTCTCCATTGGGTCCGCAAACGAACCCGTCGAGAGAAATGTGCATGAATGAAATAATGTTGCGCATACTATGAATTTAATTGATGATGGCCCCTTTGATGTTTGCAATACGTTCTTTCCAGTTATTTAGTTCTTCACTCGTCAGGCGGGTCCATTCCGTTGCAATTCCAATAATTTTTAGAGGCGCGGTACTTCTGTACGATCTGGTTGGATTGCCGGGAAATTTTTTATCAGTAACATTCGGGTCGTTTTCAAAACTGCCGGTTGGCTCAACTAAGTATACAGTTGGAGGATTGTCTCCGTTTGCTAGTTCTGCCGCTAATCCCGCACCATTGATCAAGGCAGCAAAATAAATGTGATTCATGATTACTTCCGGGTAATAGTTCGACTGAAACCCCGCTGTTAAATAATCGCCGATTTTGAGTTGGGCCCTTGTGCCATGATAAAAAGGTCCACTGTCAAGAACATCCATAATCATCCGTTTTTATACGTTTATGGAAATAAAACTAGTTCATTTTCAGATATTGTATCGCTTGTTCTATCCAATCACCATTTTTGAATTTCAATTGGGGTGATAACCCTGCTTTATCAACCGAAAAACCTGTATTCAACCACAACATTCGATCAATGGGAATTTGTATTCTTATTGTTGGATAGGTTGTTTTGTAACGCAGTACATTTCCATAATCCATCATTCCACCTGAGTTGGCACCCATTACTACTACTTTGTCACTCTGCTGCGCCAACATTGTAAAGAGTTCGCCGCTGCTTATGGTATTTTCGTTGATTAAGATCGCAATCTTTTTAGGGTTGGGAAGTATTTTTGCTAGCTGCAAGGTGTCGGTGGCTTTGTTACGGCCATTGTACATTTTTCCAATCTGACTTCTCATAACGGCGAGTTCATCATCAATTTCTTTCTTCGTTTTGTCATCGGCTTGGTCATAGTAATTCTTAATAAAACTATTGAACCAGAGCTCTATGTTTTGCTTCGATAAACGCATTTCACCGTAGTATTTCACTACAGGTTTGGAATAGATATAGGGGAACAATTGCCATCCCACTCTGTAATCGCCGCCGGCATTGTTTCTCAGGTCAATGATCCAATAAGGTGTTTCAGCCAATTTGTTTTTATATTTTTCGAGAAGAAAAGCCGTTTGCTCTTCTGAATTGCTATAAAAAGTTGGGAAGGTCCAAATTGCGAGATCATTTTTGAATTGAAGACTAGGGGCGTCTTTGTCTTTACTGATCTCGTATTCTGTGAGATCACGTTTGGTTCCTGAGTAGGGACTCAGTTTTTCAAAAAACACAATATCAAAATCCAACACATTGTCGACCAGCGAAACAGTATGAGTGGAAGTTTCTGTTTTATCACCCGCGTAGAAGGTACCCAAATAGGCAGCCCCCTTTTTTTCTATGGTAAGTTTTACTTCCCCTACTGTCCAATTTTCGTTTTGAGAGCTTAGTATGACAGCGTAGAATAGATTTGGTTTTGCTTTTATTATGGCAAGCTTGTAATTGGCGTTGCTGTAGATGCCCTCAATAGGATCTAAGGTTGTTGCTGTTTTGAAATAGTCCTGAGCGCTTGCTTCAGTTAAGGAGTACTTGATAATTTGAATGGGGGTGTCGTTTCTTTGTTGGGGCGTTGAGGCTTTCAGAGGCTGACTATACAAAATTCGAAGGTGTTTGTCTTTGAAAAATCCGATCCATTCTTTTAACAGTTTCGCGCAGGTGCTGTCGGTTTTCACTGCTTTGGACTTCAGGTATTTTTGTTGCGTCCAATTTTGATATGCTGCCTTGTTTTTCGGACTTACTTTATCGAACCATCCAGCATAATTTTCTTCTACTAATTGACGAGTTTCCAGAAAGAGGCTATCACAATGACAGTTTTGAGAAATAGCGATGAATGGTGTGATGAGAAGAGATAAGGTATAAAAAAATTTCATGGTAATTCTTATAAATGTAATCAGTTAATATATTGATTTTATTCAATATGGTATTGGTTTTGGAAAGATAAGGCAGTAAGATGGAATCACCTCAATGAGGCGGATTTTTATTTGAGTTTGCGGCTCTCGTTTGAACAAGCTAAGAAGGGAGTATTTGAGTGATTTAGTGATGGAGTTTTTAAGTTCGGCGCATTTCACAAGTCTTCCGCTTAAAGAAGCGTTTTTAAAGGTGGATATTTTAGGTGTAACGATTTTTTGGTGCGATCACTGAATTACTAAACAACTTAACAACTCAATCACTGGTTTTCATGTATTAGCTTTCCATGGTTATATAGTTCAAATTACCTTTCTTGTCTACATCCACTACAATAATATGATCAGTTAGGTTTCTTCCAATAGAATAATCAAATACAACAATCTGCTCTTCATCATGGGGGTAAAAACCAACACGCACTAATTTGATAGCTTTGAACAGTTGTTCCTCAGGACTAACTGCTGTATCGTTAAAATCAACAAGGCCGACCAATTCGTCTTTTGGTATTTGTTCTAAATGAAAACTGAGGTACTCTTTTACGGTGTCTCCTTTCTCATTTCGAAAATCATTTAGAATGTGTTGGTGGTTTTTAGCATCAAACTCTGTTAGTTTGTCCAAAAAGTTCTTGACAATATCCAAATGTTTTTGCTCAATTTTTGCTTCGTCGAAATTCAAGTCGGCATCTATTTCTTCGCCATTAAACTCAAAGCTAACATCGTATCTGTCTTCAAGATCGGTTAAATCCAATTCGCCAAAATAGGGGAGGGTGTATTTCATACAGTTCGTTTTCTAAACTAGGGGGATAAGTTACAAAAAAATATGATGTAGGTGAAATTTTGATTTTTTAGTGGGTGATTGCATACGTTGGTTCAACAGATGGGTGGAAAGCAAAGGGTATTACCATTCCTGAATGATGATTCCTAGTTGCCCGTCTTTCAATGCAAATTCTTTGGCGCCCCAGGGCCTTAGTGTTATTTTATTCAAGTTCGGATGCAGTAATTGCGGATGTGTGCTGGAAACCTGACGGTATACTTCTTCAATAGAATTGGTTACCAATCGGAATTCAGGATGGTGCTCTTTTGCATAAAATGCATCTTGAAAAAGATTAATCCGAAGCCCGTCCTTCTCTACAACACAAAAGAGGGTAGAGGCATTCAATTCTTGATGCCCAATTTTGAATTGCAGGCAATCAACCCATAGAGCGAGTCCATCATGGATGTTTTGATAAAATATATTGGGAACCAATTTCGAAAAATTCATAAGTCTTTTTCTGAAAGGTACAGATAAAATGGTGAACCCATACACTACCGAAGGGTTATGAATGAGTTCACGAGTAATGTTGGTATTATAGAGTTTTATTCAATCGGATTTACTTTAATCACCTCGAAATTAGGATGCTCTTTGCAGTACTGTAAGAATTTTTCAAGTTCTTTTTCAGCTTGCTCAGAACTAGCATAGGTGTTAAGATCGGAACTGCAGCGAACTTCATTTTTGCAATTCCCATCAACGTAGGCGCCCCATTTTTTAGCTAGTGGTTTTAGCTGGTCTTCCGAAAGAGTGGTTTCTTTGATTTCAGTGTACAAAACAAATACTTTGTCTTTTGTTTCTGTCCAGTTAGACGCACGAGAAGTGCAGAAATAGTATACTTTCCTAGGCGTATCGTTAACGGGTGTTCCGACAAACTGATAAAAGTAGGCGAAAATTAAAAGGAGTAAAGCTTTCATGATCAAAAGGTTTAAAAGTAAGAGAGATCGGTTTCTAATTAAAGATAGGAAGAATCCGTTAAAAATGCTTCCGACTAAAGGTTTATCGTTAATTCTTCTAAAATTGAATTGAAGTGTTTGGTAAATGATTGAATTTGAATGGCATGTAATATATTAGGATAGACTATTATGTTTGGTTTAGTGATTGGAGTCTTTTAATGGCCTGGTGGCAACAATAATTCCCCAAACAATAGCTAAGATTCCGATGAATATGCGCAGAATATCAAACCTAGGACTATCTGATTTGATATCAATAAAGATAATTGATAAGAGAGTGATGATTCCTGCTAAAATGAATTGGAAGCCTCTGAGCCCTTGTCTGGTACTAACGTGTTTGTTTGATGCATTTGCTCGTTGTAATAGCACCTTTTTAAGTGCATCGTCAATTGTGTGTGTATCGTAACCAATACTTGCTAAGTGAGTACGAATATCATTCAATTCGAATTGACGATCGAGAAGATTGGAGATTTGACTTTCAATGGTGTCGTGTTTCATCATTAGTTAAGTCTATTTTAAATTATTAGCTTTTTAGATCCATCTAATCGATTTACACATGCAAATGATCGTCGTGCCTTACAGCCCCGCATCCATGAAAGCGGATTTTGGAGGATGGCAATTTCAATCTCGTTTTCAAATGGGGTTCAATGAAGAGTTTCTTCACCGCAACGAGCGCAAAGCGCGCAAAGGTTTCGCAAAGGGGATTTCGCAAATCAGCATTTTCACTACGATATAGTAAATTTAAGATTCAATTTATTTATTTTCAATTCAGATTTAGCCCTGGAAGGGTAACATGCTTGTAGCCAATAACAGTTTCTTATTTCCCACATTCACAGTCCCGTAGGGGTAGCATTATAGTAGCAAATGGTAATAATGTATGCCCCCAATTCATAGCCCCGTAGGGGCGACATAATTGCAACCGTGGGCATTTATATCGAACCTAATTAAGAAGTCAAATCATCGATAGTTCCGGCAATGATATCATGATCGTTTTGAAATAATTGTAACACCCATTCGGGTGGTTTTTTGTTGAGATCTTTTACACCGGCATTCGATAAAATTTGATGTAAAATTTGAGGTTTGTCTTTTCTCCAAATTAAAGCTCGAGTAATACCAATTGCTTTTACTTCGCCCCCTTGTTCGAATTTATGAATATGATACACCCATTTTTCATCCCATCCGGCTGTGGTGCATTTTAGAGTAAATTTTGTCCAGCGTTTCAGCGGCTTTCGATAAATTATTTTTTGTGAACCAAGAGTAGGTGCCAATCCTTTTAATACAATTTCTTTGTATAAATTCGAGCGTGCAATCATTTCCCAGCGAATAAAATCCATATAAGCAGGATACTTGAATGCAGTCATCACACGCAAGCCGTCACAATCAAACAATCTTACACGAAATGTTCTGCTCAGTTCCTTTTCAATATCAATCTTCGATTGAAAGTTTTTAGCGATCAGTATTCCGGCTATTTTGTACCAATAATATAACATAACTATTTCTTGGAGTTGTACAGATGGCAATAATCTTACTGCTATAAGTTACTGATAATAGCCGGAAAACCCGTCAACATTCTTGCGCACGTGAAATTGGTAGACCTATTTTTTTTCCACCTTCGATTTCACCCAAGCCTCCAATTCTCCCTTATCATTCAGTTCTATTAAGTTGTCCATGAACTTGTCTTTCTTGAGCTTGTTCGATTGGTACACTTTGATTGCGCTTTTGAGCCCGGCAAGGGTGCATTGAACATCGTCTTTGGAATAGTTGTTTTCTAAACTGTACTTTGTCCAACCACCCATGAAAATGACTAGCAAAATGCTGTTTTTCTTATTGAAATCTATTGTACTGGCGTTGAGTGAAACAGTAACTTGCGGACTTCCGCTTATCCAAGCTATTAAGAGCGAACGCTGTTGTAACTGCTTTTCGTCTTTGTCGTTGATGGGCGTATTTTCTAAATAATTGATGGTTGCAATCACTTGCTTTTCGGTAGCACTAAATTCTTCTTTCGTAGACGGAACAGAGGTCAGTAATTCTTGTGAGAAGCCTTTTTGAGAATAAAGTAAAGCAATGACTGTTAGAAAGCCGAAGATCGTTTTGGAAAGCATTGTTAAAAGGTTTTAGGTTTGAACAATTATTCTTATAGTAATTTATGGGTTTTTTCTGAAATAAATTGAAATTTTCGAGTAGGGGTATTAGTTTATAAGTAGATTAACTGCTTAAGGCTCATTCCCCATTTTAAGGAATTAATGTAGGTTGGATTAATAGCTCGAATTGCTCCTTTTATTTCAATCCGACGGAGTTAATAGTTTTGTTCATTTAAAATTCCACTTAAACGAATCCATTTCCGTACTTTCAATATAAAAATGGCACTCGCGCCCGTATTGATAATTGCATTGCTGGTAGACGGATATATGGCTTACTGGATTGTATCCAAATACGTTCGGTTTTCAAATCCCCCTAAATACGAAGTTTTTATTAAGATTGTAATCGGGATGGTTCTTTTCTTAGTTTTTGCATTTCTAACATTTTTAGTGGTGATTGATAATGTAAGATTGGAACAATAGAAAGGATGGATCGAATTCGGTAGTGCTGATTTCATACTCCTGTTTCTGCAATATTCGGTGCTTTCTTTATGGGACAATTGCTGTTCTTCATTCAATAAAAAAGAGTGACTTTTAATTTGTCACTCTCTAATTCTAATATCGATCGTTGGTATACTAAGCTCGCTGAGTTTCAAACGAAATCATCCACTCAATTCCATACTTATCTCTGAACATGCCAAAATAGGAACCCCAAGGACTATCGGCCATTGGCATTTCAACTTCACCACCTTCTGAAAGTGCGGTAAAAAGTTGGTCCGCTTCCTCCTTAGTGTCAGTATTGATGGAAATTTTGCTGCGTGTTTCTTTCTCATTGTGAGTGCCCATCATGGAAGGGGTATCGCTTCCCATCAGTGTGCTATGCTTCCCGATGGGTAAGGAAACATGCATTATTTTGTCTGCCTCATTTCCCCAATCGGGAGCGCCTTCAAATTTCATGTCTTTGAAGCGAACAAGTGTCGCATACTCGCCTCCGAAAGCTTTTTTGTAAAAACTAAATGCTTCTTCAGCATTTCCATTAAAGTGTACATAAGGATTGATCGATGCCATGGTTGATTGTTTTAAGAGTGTCGAAAGTAAGGTGTTTTGTGCGATCGAGGCCTGGTAATTTCTAATTTCTAGCCTTCTTTCGCAGCTCAAAGATAGCCTTCGTTTAATGAACCCTTGATGTGCGGAAACGACAAGTTAGGGGGTGAAATACGACAAGTTTGAATGGTGGAAGCCGGAATATTCGACGTTCAGGAATTCGGTGGTATTAATTTTGTTATACTTGGCGGCTGTTTGTACCTGGTCCAAATCCGGTACAAAAGATAGGCAGAGAGTGCTATTCCCACTCCAATTACACCGTTTGGACCTAGCAAGCCCACCACGTAATTGAATATTCTCGACTTTGATGAACTCGGCTCCGACTCCGTGCCATTTGCTATCGATACAGCAACCGTATAGGAAAAATAGGTAGCTGGGATAACAATAACCAATCCAATTAAATAGCCTCTAATGGCTCTAAAGGGGGAGAGGGTTTCGTTAATTCGCATAAAGTACTGCTGCTTTTCCATGTATTGGAAAAATTCTTCGCAGTCGGGTGCGTCATCGAATGTGAATTCACATTCTCCGGGTAGACCAACCATTGTTTTGTAAATGATTTTTACTTCATTTTCGCTGTCTTCTTTTGTTATGGATTTGATCTTTTCGTATTTGATTTCAGTTTTATTCGACAGCGATAGCGTTTTCCCAAACGAGTCTCTAAATCCTTCTACCGTGAAGTTGGAAGTTGATGAAGAAAATTTCAAAGACTCTTCATCTGCAATAAAGGAAGCGATTTTGTTTCCTGAAATGCGGAATATTTTGTCAAGCATGAGTTACTTGATTGATTGGTGAATTGACTTCGAATTGCCTTTGTATATAAAATTGAATCTACGAAAATTATCCTGATAGTTTATTTTCCCAGAACTGCTTCTTTATGAAAGTTTGGTTTTGAATATGGGTATTAATGAATCTGGATTTTTTTCATCAGTTCGTTCAAGGCGGGTTCGATAGCAACGGCATGGGCACCGCCAAAGGCAACGAAAATCCGATCGTTTGTTTTAAAAGCGGTTTCGATGGTTTTTAGGAGGTGTTCATCTCGAACCATTTTTGAGCTTCTACCAACTTCGCAAAGTCGACCTCCATCTTTTAGAAAACTGTATTTTTCAACGGGTACATTGTATACATCCAGCTCAGTACCGAAGATCTTTTTGTAAGCAATTTTCATGAAATTGAATTTCTTTTCTTCCGGTTGGAATTGAAGTTTTTCAGATTCAAGGTATTGAATAAAGTCTTTTTGGTAAGCTGCTTCAATACCTTTGGTGGTATCAATCCATCCATTTTTATAAAGGGCGAAGAAGCGTTCGCAGCATGTGTAAAGTAGCACTTGTTCTCTTCCGTATTGTTTGAAGAGGGCTTCCATTTCTTCACCGGAGCTCAGGTCGCCATTGATCATTTCAATTTTTTGCTGATCGCACAAGTATTTCAGTTGACCTATTTCTGCATCATTGGCTATGGCATCGTTTCTAGTTTTATAGTGTTTTTCTTTTGCAATTTGACCTCCCTCATTGAAGGCAATTTGAGGTTTGAGTAGGTTGAAGTAGAAATCAATGCTATCGGCTTGTTGAGTTACATCGCGCGTATGAGCGGTACCGATGAAAACCAATTCTTTTTTCCCTTCTTTTAAATGAATAACGTAGGGGAATCGAGCGTTTTTTACGGTATCGAAATAATGGGCTACTTCAAGGTAGTTTTTGGTGGGGTAGGTGTAAGAAGAGGGAGAGGAAGAGGAGGGCTGGTTGGCGCAACTAAATAAAAGTGCAGTGGTGAGTAATGAGAATAGAAAACATGGGAATATCAGTTGATGAAATTTCATAATGATTCAATCGGTTTATAGATAAAGATAGGTTGTGTTCTGCATGTTACAAAAATGGGAGAAATAGGCAAGGGATAAGCATTCGGCTGAGCTTGATTTGTTCACCGCAAAGCGCGCCAAGATCGCTGAGAAGTCGCAAAGGTTGGAAGGTATTGTTTCAAACAACTAGTAGGTCTTATTCAGTGGAAACGAGCCTATTTGATTGCAGCCAGCGGCGTTCTAGACTTGTAAGAAAATTCTTTATTTGGTAGGTGCAAGCCCCGTAGGGGCGGCATGATTGTAGCATAAATCAAGGGAGGGCATCACATTTCCAGCCCCCGTAGGAGCGACATAAATTCAACCCGAGGTTGTTTCCTACAATTTGAAAGTCTTTTATTTTTTAGATTGCAATTCGGAAAGATAGCTTTCGCCAAATGCTTTTTTGTATATAATGATATGGCGAAAGTTAGTATCCTTAGCTAGCTATTTGAAAAGGTAGTATTAAATTCGAATTCTTACTCCTTCTAAAACACATCCTAACAAATTCAAAGTCATTACCTCTTCGTATGTAACCCCTGCAACCTCCGCTCTACCACGCACCCAATTATTAATTCTTAATTATTAATTGTTCTCAATATCTTCTCCATCTTCTTCCCCTTCGCCAATTCATCCACCAACTTGTCTAAATAACGGGTTTGCCTTGTTAGGGGATTTTCAATTTCCTCGATTCGATAGCCACAAATGGTACCGGTGATCAGAGAAGCATTGGGGTGCAAACTAGCTTGTTGAAAGAACGCTTCAAATGTTACTTTCTGTTCAATCAGTTCTTTCAGTTTTGTATCATTAAAGCCCGTTAGCCATTGAATGACTTCGTGCAATTCTTCTTTCGTACGACCCTTGCTCTCCACTTTTTTTACATAATGAGGGTATACAGACGCGAAACTCATTTTCGCAATCTTGGCATCGTGTTCCGGAGTAGTAGCCATTTGATTCTTTTTTGCAAATTAACAGAAAAATCGAAACGAAGAAAGCGTTGTATTAATGCAACCGGAAACAAACCCAACTTACAGTAGCTGAAAAGAATGAATTGTAACTCACGACTCTTTTGGGGATGTATATCCGTAGAACGGATTTGCGACGAAGGGGCCCGACCCTGTAGGGGTCGCATGTCAGTAGCAAAAAAGAAGGTGTTTCGAATTTCGACCCTGTAGAGGTCGCACATGTGTAGAACAGGATTTGTGAAGAATGGTCCGACCCTGGAGGGGTCGTATATGCGTAGAACCGGATTTGCGACGAAGGGGCCCGACCCTGTAGGGGTCGCATGTCAGTAGCAAAAAAGATGGTGTTTAGTATCTCGACCCTGTAGGGGTTGCGCATGTGTTAAATAGAGTTTGTGAAGAATGTCCGACCCTGGAGGGGTCGTATATGCGTAGAACGGATTTGCGACGAAGGGGGCCCGACCCTGTAGGGGTCGCATGTCAGTAGCCAAATGAAGGTGGTTCGGATTTCTACCCTGTAGGGGTAGCACATGTGTTAAACGGGGTTTGTGAAGAATGGTCCGACCCTGGAGGGGTCGTATATGCGTAGAACGGATTTGCGACGAAAGGGGACCGACCCTGCAGGGGTCGCATGTCAGTAGCCAAATGAAGTGTGGTTCGGATTTCTACCCTGTAGGGGTAGTACATGTGTTAAACAGGGTTTGTGAAGAATGGTCCGACCCTGGAGGGGTTGCATGTCAGTAGCAAAAAAAGAAGGTGTTTCGGATTTAGACCCTGTAGGGGTCGCACATGTGAAAAACAGGTATTGTGAAGAATGGTCCGACCCTGGAGGGGTCGAATATGCGTAGAACCGGATTTGCGACGAAGGGGCCCGACCCTGTAGGGGTCGCACATTCGTTAATTCAATACAACAATCGCGTTTCTGATGTTTTCAGAAATAGAAACAGTGGCTTCACTTTTCGCAATCGCAAAATATATAAATCGATGAATGTCTTCTTCCTCAAAATCTGCTTTTTTAATGATCAGCTCTTTTTTATTGGAGAATCTTAGAAAATATTCTTCGTCATAATCGTCGTACACCACTATACCTAGCTCTTGAAGATTGTATTTTTTGATGAAAAGCTCATTGTATACAATAACGCCTTTGTTGATATAATACACAGGAATCGTTTTGTTTTTTGTTACTAGGTACTGGATGAAATAGTTTAAAGCTAGAACATATACCCATATAATTGCAGTAACAATAGTGAATGTTTTAAACAGGCATAGAGCGCCAAATACAATCGCTAACAAAATAAGAACGTTTAAAACAGCTTGACTTAGTTTCAAAGGAGACCCGCTGTGCTTCTTTATCAACGCCTGCTCCCAATGAATCTTTCTTGATGCAATGATGTATTCAGTTAAGGTATAAAAACTATGAGCAATTGAAAGGGACACAAGAATCAAAGTTTGAGAGGAGGCTTTGGTAAAAAGCATCCCGGTAATTGCAACCGAAAAATACAGAACAGTAAAGAGTGTGTTACGCGTTAGCATTGTCTTTAACTATTGATATGACGAAGCATCGTAGGTAAATATCGGGAAAACAATCTGATTTCATTTTATAGCTACTATTAGTTGTTAGAGAAATATGCTTCCTAACATGTGTCTGCCTGGAAATAATTGATAATTACTATATGAAATATATTGATACATTACTGTACAGTAAGTGTGCGGGCTAATCTGTGGCTAGTTCAGAATTGTCCTCGCCGGATTTAGCGGCAGATTTGAAGAAATTAACTGTTTTCAAATCTTCAATTATTTGCACCTCGGGTATCATGACTCCCGGCTTCTTCAACATACGATCGGCTAAAAAATGAATGGCGGCTCTCACTTCTTTGTATTGATCGTAGATATCATGCACTGCTTGTTTGGCTTCTTCGGGCGGCCAAGCTTGATCAACTTTTTCCAGATAATCGTGAATATTTTGGATCACATTCAAGTCTTCTCCTTGTTGTGTATATCCTTTTGAATTTGTGCCCAAATAGTAATTGGGAACATTGAAAACTTTTTGAACAATCAAGTCGCCGGCATACAAAATCAACAATTGTTTCTTGGCAAATTGAATAGTGCCCTCATCTCTCGGTAAGGCATCCCTGTTTAGGTTGATGATCATACTATTTTTGATCAAGTCAAATTCATTATGAAACGGAGCTGTATCGATTAAAGCAGTGCCATGTATGTCTGCATACTCAGGACGGATGATTTCCGGCTTACCGGCCGTCACATTCAGGATGACTCCTTTACAACGAAATCCGCAATGAATGCCCATAATAGCATGTGCGGCTTCGTGAAAGGCAACGTGCTTTTGATAATTGGGATCCTCCGTTGGTTTGGGTCTTTGTAATATAAAAAGCAGCAGTCCTACAAAAATAGCTATCGC
Source organism: Endoryza foliicola (assembly GCF_050589245.1). Taxonomy (NCBI): domain Bacteria; kingdom Pseudomonadati; phylum Bacteroidota; class Chitinophagia; order Chitinophagales; family Chitinophagaceae; genus Endoryza; species Endoryza foliicola. The sequence continues at coordinate 520,582 of NZ_JBOBEW010000004.1, forward strand.
AAGTTCAACAGGCATTTTGCAACTAGTTGTGTTTTGATATCAAAAGGAAGATATTAAATTTAGATGGAAGTTCCAATACCAATGCTACAGCGCATAGCCTTCTATAAGGTAATCTTCTGCTTTTTTATATCTGTTCGAATGTTCTTGAATTCAATTGTTTACCCGTCAATTAAAACACTGATGGCGCTAAAATCATTCATGGTTATTGAGAAGCAATGATTTTTATCATGAATTGAGTCGAATGAAATTTCCCAAACGATGGGTTTCGATTCCATTCTAGGAAGGTGGATAAAAGTGGGTTGAAACTCGACTGAAAAATCTTCTATCTTAAAGTCTTCTTGCCAATTTCTGAATTCATCTTCAATAATTGGGATGATTGATTGAGAGATCGATGCGTAGTTTTTTTCAATTTCTTTGTAGAATTCAACTTGACTTGCTGTTGGTCCGCTAGGCGCGGCATCAATGAACAACTCTATGACTTCAGTTGATAAGGAAAAGGGCATTTTTGCGTAAAAGTAGTCGTTGCCGGTAAAATTCTTCCGACTGCTATAGATGAGCTCACCAAAAAAATCGTGCTGCACGATAAGCTTTTTTCCGAAGAATAGATCGAAGAGCCCCATATTATTTTATTAGTTAGAGTGAATGGATTTCTTATTCGAACCTAGTTCGTATATGTAAAAGATTCAATTAGCAGGTTATCTAATTACCGCTATTTAATTCTTCCGTATTTCTTTAATAAGTCCACAACCAACTTTTGCGGCAATGCATATGCTTTGTTTCCATTGATGCCCTCCATTGTTTCCGCTGCAACCATGGCATTGATAATTGCCTCTTCAACTGCTTGAACGGTGGCATCAAATAGTGGATTGATTAAATCATTCGGTAATTGTTCTACAGTGGTGAACGATTCGCGTTGAAAAGCAGTGCTATTTGCGGTAGAGAAAGCAATAAAAATATCGCCTGATCCATTTTCCCCTCTGCCACCTACAATTCCAACACCCAATGGCACTCTAGCCGCTATACGCTTGAGTTGATGAGGCAATAAGGGTGCATCCGTTGCTACTACAACAATGATGGATCCATCTCCTTCTTGACGATAAGAAGGGGCTGCCTTAAATTCATAGTTCAATGTATCTTTTAATTCACGACCAATGGGTACACCGGCAATGGTCAGATTCTGTTTGGCTCCAAAATTAGACTGAACAAGAACACCCACTGTATAACTGGAATCTTTGATTTTTATTACTCTTGAAGCCGTTCCAGTGCCGCCTTTGAAACCTAAACACATCATGCCGGTGCCTCCTCCAACATTTCCTTCAGCTAGAGATCCTGATTTCGCATTGTCCAATGCTTCAAAAGCATTGCTTTCCTTTACATGAAAGCCGTAAATATCGTTCAAGAAGCCGTCGTAAGTTTCTGCTACTACCGGGTAAGTATACCAGAAATCTTCTTTGTACCATCCCATTCTTACAAACCATTTTAGTACAGCATCTCTTACCACTCCCACGCTATTCGTATTGGTGATCAATATAGGCGTTTCCAAGAAACCCGATTCTGTGATCCAAGTGGTTCCTGTCATTTCACCATTGCCATTTAGGGAATACCAATTCGCGTATACCGGATTGTTATTTCTTCCTCTTGGAAGAATGGCTGTAACTCCGGTTCTTACCGGGCCCTTGCCGCGAATATTTTTACCCTCGCCGGAGATGATAGTGCTGTAACCTACTTCTACGCCTTTTACATCGGTAATTGCATTGTGCTTTCCCGTGATTCCCTTAAATGGAATTCCAATATCTCTTGCCCTGGGTTTTTGAGCATAGATAGTATTGTTTAAGAAAAATAGTAAGCAAATGAGGAGGAGTTGACGCATGAGGGCAAGTTTAGTTGTAAGAAAATTAATAATATAAATTATTTCATGGAATGAAAGGCTACAATATTCCCTTCAGTATCTGCTTTTTGTATTGCTAAAAGCAAAGCGAGAAAGAAAAGTGTATCTAGCTTGCTAGCATTAATTTACGTAGGATTTAACGAATCGGAAAATAATGTTTTTGAAAGGGGAGAATGAGTGAGCAAGCGTCACACGTTAAAAAAGTACCTATTCCTTATTTCTCCAGTCTGCTCGATCGATTATAAAACTACTTTCTTGCTTCTTAAAACCCACTTTAGGATAGTATTCCATTGCAGTGGGTACTGAAAGCAATAGTAACATCGATTGATCGCCCAATTTCTCTTTCGTTAAGCGAATCAGCTCTTTTCCAATGCCTTCTTTTTGGTATTCTTTTCTAATAGCAAGATCTGCTAAATAGCACGACCAAACCCAGTCCGTTATGGATCGCGCAACGCCTACCAACAGGTCGCCATCCCAAGCGCTGATGATCAAGTTCGAATTCTCGTACATCTTCTGAATTCGTTTCGAGTCGTGAATCGGTCTTGGTAAATCGGCACTTCCATAAAGGTCAATGATTGCTGCTGCATCGGGACAAATAGTATCGCTGTAAGTGAGTTTCATGATGTGAATCTAGTGATTTGTTGCAGTTTTACAGTTGCATTACCTTTTTTAAGAAGACTATTTTAGAAAGGCTGTGATAAATTCTAGTAGAAGGGAGGTTTGCATCATTAAACTTACATGCGCTTGCGATGGTAGTATGGCAAGTTGCGACGCAGGCATAGGCCTTAAATCTGCCGAAATGCCTCCTCCTAATAATTGGTAGGTTTTTGCCAATTCAATTTTATCTACTCCGTCATTATCGCCCGAGATGATTAAAACCGGCTTTTTTAGTGCAGCAATTTTGGCATCGCCTACATCAAATGATACCTGAGAGAAATCAAACATTTGTTTCAAGAATTTATGCCATTTCGATTTATCAGGCGCAACTGCGTCGTAGCCGATTTGCAAAGGACTGCCATCGAACAACTCGGGCTTAAAATCGGTAAAAGCATTGTTTACCTCAGGCAACCAGCCACTAGATTTGTAGGTTGAAGAGAGAATGACCAATCTTCTCAAGCGTTTTGGAAAGTCAACCGCAAATTGATAGGCTATAGAACCTCCCATGCTGTAGCCTGCAACATCGGCAGTGTCAATTCTTAGATAATCCATTACTTTTGCTACGTCACTGGCCAGGGTTTTGATGTCAAGTTTTCGATCAGAGTACGGCGAATGGCCATGACTCTGCATTTCAAGGGCAATCACTTTTCGCGTTTTCGACAGTTCCGGTAACAGTTCGGCCCAATTCATTGAAATCGTATAAAAGGCGCCGTGAAGAAGAATTAATGGTTTGCCTTCCCCATATACTTCATAATACACTTTGATTCCGTTAACAGGAGCATATCCTACTTGAGAGGGAGCTACTTGTTGCCCCTTTGTTGAATTTGCTAACAATAGCAGCAAAAAAGTGACCAGTAGTGATGTCTTTTTCATATCGATTGATTAGAGTTCAGTACTATTAACTTTTCAAAGGTAAGCGGCTGTTCAATAGAAATGGAAGGACGAAAGCGTCAAGTTCAGGGGTGTATTGCGACGGGAAGTGCCGGAATCAATGGTTTTTTAAATCTCAATGATATCTCTAGGGAGTAACTACAGGGTGTTTATTCTTATACATTCCAAAGCAAGTTCCGGTTGATGCTTGCTTTTTTCTTGGTCGAGTTTGAAACCAAGCTTTAAAAGCAATTGCAGGGAAGCATTATTTTGAGGGTGTACATTGGCTTCAATCTTCTTTATTGAAAGGGAATCAAATGCAAAATTCAGGGCTGCGTTTAATGCTTCTTTCATCACACCTTTCCCTTGGTGCTCAGGCATTAGTTCATATCCAATTTCACCTTTGTGGTCTGTTTCTGAGATGTTGTAGAATGCGATACAGCCAATGATAGTGTCATCCGTTTTTAAATGGATACCCCAGTAAATGGCCTTGCCTTCTTGAAAATACTTCGTTACATTTTCGATAAAGCTGCGCGCCTCATCAATACTTGTACACAATTTTCGGTCGATGTATTTGTTTACAGATGAATTGGATCGAAGCCGAAAAATAGCGTTTGCATCAGATAGCATTACTTGCCTGAGTACTAGTCTAGTGCTTTCTAATTTTGGAAATAAAGAAAAAGGAAATATGGTCATAAATGGAGCAGCTGTTAGAGATGGTAAATCTTTGGATAGTATTCGTTTTTAGGATCAACTTGCTTGTTCTCAAATGTATTACCAAAATTTCCACCAAGGCTTTTTAGCAACTTGAATACTTTTTTGCTCGTTTTTAATCTGTTCAATTTGTGAATTTAATTCAGCATTGTTAATGAGCTGTTTTACCGTGAATTGTTTTAATTGTTCTGCAGCGTAGTAGTCTATCCCCAAAGTGGCTGCCAGTTCAATAATATCGTCGTAATATAGGTCTTCGTTGATGTTCAGATTTGCTTCTTGAGGAAGAGGTGTGCCTGTATTTTCGATGGTTTCTCCGTCTTCTATAAAGAACGTTCGGGATACTGTAGGAGTGAAGTGCCAGAAACCATGACTATTGCTCGTGCTTTGACTTAAGAAAGAATAAATACACAATCTACCTTCTAGAGCATTCTTCTGTAAAGCTTCTGTATCAGTACACAAGAGGAGAGAATGGTCTTCAATTATTGTCCAATTGTTTTGAAACCAAACAACTCTTCGCTGTGAAAAATCGTTGGGCTCGAGGTATTCTTGTTCAATGATTTTACTGGCTTCTGCCCATGAATTCAGATGAAGGTCTTTGTTGGTGTCTATCAATTGAAAGCGACTGAATATTTCAGCAAGACTTGATAATTGATTTCCTTCTATGGCAATGAATCCGATGGTAGTGCTCATGGTTGATGGTTTGGAATCTATCTCAATAATAAAATAAAGATAATTATTTTGATTATTGCGAAGTATACGATACTCGAAGGCTCCAACCTAAGCGCCGCCGTCGATTTATTGCGGCGGCATTTTGTAAGTTTGTGTATGGTAGCAGCGCGATTCATCGCACTGAAAAATCTGTATCAGTTTTAGAAGGCGTTGAATAGTTTTTTAGTAAGGTATTCCGGGGCCTTAGAACTACTCCACTTCGTAACTAACTTCCTTTTTTACAACGATTCTTTTATTATAAAGAATATAGTCTATTACAATAGGAATTCGATATACACCTTTTGCTTCCGGAGCTTTCATTTTGTATTGAAAGAATCCATTTTCTGAGCTTGCAATGGGTGTACCATTCACCAATATCTTGGGATAGCTAGGGTAGCTTAAGAAGCCAAGACCAACATTTATTTCCAATTCCTCTTTTGCCTTTAACTTCTTTACATTCTGATTTATCAATGGAGTTTCATTGTAATAACTGTCATCATAGTTAGGAACTCTACTATTACAGTATTCTATAAAGTAGGTTTCGCTCAATGAAACTTGACTTTGAAGTTTTGTGAGAATTGCCAATGCTTGTTCTTTGGAAATATTTGCTTTGATTTGATCGATAGAGTCCGCTACTGTTTGTAAGCTCTTGCAAATAGTAGTGAATCGACTGAATGCTGAGCTGTCTAATTGTTCATAGGCTCGGCCGTAGGCTTGCAGGTTTTTGCGAATGCTGTCTGTTGAAAAAGGTGTATTTTTTGATCGAATATTTTCTTTTAGTAGAATGATTTGGCTGTCTAAAGTAGTAGAGTAAGCTTTAATTGAATCAGCGATTAAATACCATCTTTTGGCTCTTTCTGCTGTTGATGGATCATAGGTTTTTGCTAGAAGTTGATGAAAGTTCTGTTGAGTAAGACTCTTGGATACTTTAATATTTTCTTCCAATTCTTGAGTAATAGCAGTGAGGGTAAGTTCTTGATTGGAGATTCTTGATCTACATGATGTAATTATCAATAAAGTAAGAACGATGGCTGATAATAATTCACTTTTATAAAACATAGTCTTATTGTTTGATAGAATTGTACAGAATCTATTTTCAAAATCTTGAACAGGCTGAGTAGTCATTAGGACTGGTCAGTGTAATTTTTGAGTTTTCGGAGAAAGGCCCACCAGGGCAAGCTGAGGCCTCAAATCTCCGGCAATGATATCTTTCTCCATCTGGAAAGAATTCGAACCGCAACAACAATCACAATACAAACCGACATTGAAATATTGAAGTTCACTCCCTGCTTCTCCAAGAGTACTTGAATGGTTCCGCCAACCAAGCAAGCGGTTGCATAGAGTTCACCTTTTTTGAGTAAGTCGGGAACCGTATTGCTGAGGATGTCGGCCAGCAATCCACCAAAGGAAGCTCCAATGGTTCCCAAGATCACGGCATAGCCGCTGTTGATTTCTGCCAGAATACATTTTTGAATTCCCAATGCAGTGAAGAGACCAAGTCCAATGGCATCGGTAATGAAAATGGTATACTTTAGCTTGAGTACTTTTTGATTGAATAGAAAGACAAGAATCAGGGCAAGCAGCACTAGTAGAAGTGCCGTATAATCGTTGATCCAACTCAAAGGGCGAATGCCTAATAGGATGTCGCGAATGGTTCCTCCGCCATATGCGGTTACAAAAGCCAAGAGTGCTGCGCCAAAGATATCCATTTGATGCCTGCGTGCTTTCAGCGCACCCGTGAGTGCGAAAACAAACGTTCCTATGTATGAAACCAAGCTAAGAAAATCCATTGGTGGTCTTTTTTGAAGAAATGCTGAATTCTACAAAGTCATAAAGGTAGCTTTTTAGATGGAAGCTGGGGAGGTTTTGGGAACTTTGCTAAAGTGTCGATGGCGGGGGCGTGTACTGTACTTGAAATAGTGTTTGGTTGGACTATGTCAAGTTTAAATTATTCAGCTTTTGGGAACATTCAGTTGCATCACTTCTTGCAATAGAGCGGGCAGTCCATCCTTACCAATCAGATCATTATCCCAAAAGCTCATAACGCAACTTACATAGTAAAGAGTAGCGGGAGCGGCAACAAAGTACACCGTTAGCGTTTTGGCGCCACTCATACCCACCAGCAGCGATTTCACTCCCTTGATATCGTACACTGCTTTGATGGCTTTGGCGGGTTTTCCTTCAAATAGGATGTCAACAGTATCTTCAGAAAGGATCTTCCCTACTTTCTTAGATTTGATTAAATTGTATTGGTCAGTAATTCCGGCCGACGCTCCAACAAGTGTTTTATGGACACTCCAATTCATTTGTCCGTTGTACGGACATTGTACATTGTTGATTCCCATCCAATGGCAACTTCCTCCCAACTTTATCATTCTCCCGGCAAAATTGATGCTATCAATTTCAATTCTATGGAAAAGAGACGACGGTATTTTTTTGTTAAGAATCAGCTGCGTTAAATTACGTTCAAAGTCTTTATCTCCCGGATGGAATCCACCGAAAGTGATGGCAGTAATTCCCCCTGTATTATTCTCAATAAAATAGTAGGAAGTGTATTGAACAGTCCCTGTAATTATTTCCTCCGATTTTGATACAACATAATTCTGGCCGCCCAAGATACTATCACTAACTACTAGATCGGATTCTTTGATATTGTACCGTTTGTATTTCTTAAGGATGTTTTTTTTGCTAAACTCACCGGGCATATTCTGACTTGTAATTTCAATGCCGTCCACATTAAAGAAATCGACTCCATTGTTGGAAATTGCTTGCAGCCGAGTAAATAGGCTATCGTCGACTTGTGCTAAAAGATTCGTATTTAAAAGACTCAAAAGTAGTAAGAGCCAGAAGTTTATTTTCATGGAAGAACCAGTTTGTTAGTACTGTTGTATTGAACTCTTAATTTAGTTCAATTCATTGATATATTCCAAAGCACTTTTTGGTCTTTCTAAAACAGCTCCTATTGATAGTAGTAGGTAGCCATCAGTATTGATGAGCAGTTGGAGTGGTGCTTTCATCAGTAGATTGATTTCTGTTTTTGATCAAGTGTGATTACCCACCATTTGTGCTTTTCATGTTCTATTCAAATTACTCGTCTGATACTTTATTCCTTCCTTATAATTCTGCAGTGTCAACGCTTCTGTTGCTCCGCGGCGCTTTTCATTATTAAGTTAATATAATTTTATTGTTTAAAGTACCTTCTATCTATTCTTGTCGAAAACGTTATTTAGTGCGAATTTCGAGCATTCTTCGCAAGGCCGCAGGCCTGAAGAAGGATGCGAGAAATCTGGGTGGTTTTAAATACTTCCCCGTCATTCCGATCGACTGAGTTTGCGCAGCAAATGAAGGAGAGAGGAACCTCAAAACGCTTTGTTATGGAAGGAGCGTTTTTGAAACTGTTTTTTTCACTAAACTCAATGGTGAGTTTTTGAGTGATTTAGTTGTTTGGTTTTTGAGTGGGGCATTTAAAACGACACCGGTTTGAATTTGTTCTTTTGGGCATTCTTGCGTGAAGATGAGCGCTATAAGTCAATGGTGAAGCAACTTAAAAACTAAACAACTAAATTACTTAATACCATGTAGCTTTAATGCTTCGAAACCGGCTTCTTTCTATAAAACCCATTCTGAGGTTCCTCTCTTCGCTTTTTTGCTTCGCAAAAAATGCTCGTTCGGAATGACGGGCTGGGGAGGGAATAACCCAGATTTCTCCCATCACTTCGCTTGACCTTCTCAGTACCTTCGGTACGCTCAGGTCTGCGCTCGGTGCTGCTCGAAATAGCGGCTTCAGAGAAAAACCTCGGCGTATTATGTTTCTTTCACCATCCAAGTACTTTTCTGATTGTTGATCTTAGTGGGATAGTTAAAAATAGGCGTATGTTTTATGTTTATATTCTGACAAATCCTGGTAAGACAGTTCTCTACATTGGTTTAACCAATGATTTGAAACGGCGATTAACTGAACACATTGAAGAACGAGGTGGACAAAATAGCTTTACTGTGAAATACAACTGTTATCAGTTGATTTATTATGAAGAATTTGCATCAATAAAAGACGCTATCTTAAGAGAAAAGGAACTCAAAAAATGGCGACGAGAAAAGAAAGAACAGTTGATTGCTTCGAAGAATCCGAAATGGCGTTTTTTGAATCCTGACATATTAAGGAGCAGCTGATCGCCAAATAATTTCATTACAGAGATAAGCTCGTCTTTGTTTCGGAGTTGTTTTTGGTGCGAATTTCGAGCATTCTTCGCAAGGCCGCAGGCCTGAAGAAGGATGCGAGAAATCTGGGTTGTTAATAAAAAATCCCGTCATCCCGAACGAGCGAGGCTGCGAAGCAGCCGATGCGAGAGAGGAACCTCAAAACGCTTTGTTATGGAAGGAGCGTTTTTGAAACTGTTTTTTTCACTAAACTCAATGGTGAGTTTTTGAGTGATTTAGTTGTTTGGTTTTTGAGTGGGGCATTTAAAACGACACCGGTTTGAATTTGTTCTTTTGGGCATTCTTGCGTGAAGATGAGCGCTATAAGTCAATGGTGAAGCAACTTAAAAACTAAACAACTAAATTACTTAATACCATGTAGCTTTAATGCTTCGAAACCGGCTTCTTTCTATAAAACCCATTCTGAGGTTCCTCTCTTCGCTTTTTTGCTTCGCAAAAAATGCTCGTTCGGAATGACGGGCTGGGGAGGGAATAACCCAGATTTCTCCCATCACTTCGCTTGACCTTCTCAGTACCTTCGGTACGCTCAGGTCTGCGCTCGGTGCTGCTCGAAATAGCGGCTTCAGAGAAAAACCTCGGCGTATTATGTTTCTTTCACCATCCAAGTACTTTTCTGATTGTTGATCTTAGTGGGATAGTTAAAAATAGGCGTATGTTTTATGTTTATATTCTGACAAATCCTGGTAAGACAGTTCTCTACATTGGTTTAACCAATGATTTGAAACGGCGATTAACTGAACACATTGAAGAACGAGGTGGAGAAAATAGCTTTACTGTGAAATACAACTGTTATCAGTTGATTTATTATGAAGAATTTGCATCAATAAAAGACGCTATCTTAAGAGAAAAGGAACTCAAAAAATGGCGACGAGAAAAGAAAGAACAGTTGATTGCTTCGAAGAATCCGAAATGGCGTTTTTTGAATCCTGACATATTAAGGAGCAGCTGATCGCCAAATAATTTCATTACAGAGATAAGCTCGTCTTTGTTTCGGAGTTGTTTTTGGTGCGAATTTCGAGCATTCTTCGCAAGGCCGCAGGCCTGAAGAAGGATGCGAGAAATCTGGGTGTTTATTATACAACCCCGTCATCCCGAACGAGCGAGGCTGCGAAGCAGCCGCAGCGAGAGAGGGACCTCAAAACGCGTTGTTATGAAATAGGCGCTTTTTAAAGGGATTTTTTTTCACTAAACTCGTTGGTGAGTTTTTGAGTGGTTTAGTTGTTTGGTTTTTGAGTTTGGCACTACAAAAAGATACCGGCATGAATTTGTTCTTTTGGGCTTTTTTGCGTGAAGATGAGTATCATGCTACAAGTGTTTGAAACTCTTTAATACGAAGAAAACACAACTAGCCAAAATGTATGGCTGTGGGTGATTTATCCATCAAGTTGATTGATTCTCCAAGGTTACTTTTTTCCACCAGCTATTTTTTGAGTCTTTTTATTTCTTCTAAATCTTTCTTGGCCATTTCAGAAGAGAGTGGGGGACAATTAGCATGGCATTGTACTATAAAGAGAGGTCCCTTTTGGCTTGTTTCGAAGGCATAAATTAAATAGGGTTCTCCTATTTTTAAGAATATCCCGCAATCACTTTCCTCAGTCAATACAACCATTTCTTTTTTAGTGCTATCTCCCTTAATTGTTGTGTGCACACTTATAAAGAATTCGTTATAGCTCTTTCCTGTTAGAGTGTCTTTAAAGTTTGATTTTTTGCTGCTAATTATTGTTCCGGTGAAAACAGCTTTGGAATTATTCAATTTGCTTTTTACTGATGGCGTCGGTTGGTCGCAGTCACAAGCAAGAATAGTAAGATGAATGGAAAGGGCTACTAGTAATAATATGTGTTTCATTTCGACTTTATCTAATTACTTTATAAACTCTTTCTTTCACGAATCATGCCTGAAATTACAATGATTCCTATGATTGCAAACAATGCTAGTAGAATTGAAGCCACTAGTTCCTCGCTCTGTATACATTTAAGGATGAATGGGTTATCGTAAAGTTCATAGAAAGTTGCTAGTGTACAAGTAATTACTAAAATTACTGCGCATGCAAACAGTTTGAGTGACACATTGTTGTCTTGTTTTCTCGCATTTGAATATAGGTAGAGTACAATATTAGTTATGATAATAAAAACGTAGAGCGAGTATTCCCCCGGGGCGTCGTGTGGATTATGACCGGCTGCATAAATCAATAGCTTGCCCAGCAAAAACAGTGGAATGGCTTGTAACAGTACCGTTCGATAGATGGGCAATGATATTTTAAAGAGAAATTTCATATTTGGTTCATTCGAAACTAATTTTCTTTACTTTACTGCTGGAGGATTGGTTAATTCGTGAACAAATAATCTTTTTATACTAATCATTTTAATTCGCTTATTTTTCATTCACGATCCCAACCACATTGCCCCTTAATTCTAGTCTCCATTTCTTACCAAACCTACGATCTAAATAACGTTCTACTTTTCTGTTATATTCGGACATGGCTTCATGTTCATAGTCTGGTTCACAACCAAATAGGACATATTTCACGCAATACTTTTTTTCAAATAAACTGTCCCTCTTGCTAAAAGCTACCGGATCAGGTCCTCCAACTGAGAAAAAGCGAAGGGTATTGTTTAATAAATCCTTCGAAAAATTTGGTTTATTTTGTTGAAAATACTGGGCTCTCGTAGTAAGTGCTTGCACTAGAAGCAAGATTGTTAGGCTTAATAATGGTCCCCTTTTCATGTTAGTGCTAAGATTTTAGTTTCGGCTCGTACTTTTTAAAAACCATCAATGGCTTTTCCGGTGCACTTAGTTTTAATACTTCAGTGTCTAGTTGTTCAATATCGCCCTCCAGTCCTTCGATTTTTAGGTGTTTACCTTTTCTGGTTAGTTCTACTTTGCCTTCTGCATACGGCTCATTTTTCCCTTCGGTTTTATTCCAGATTAGATAAGTTCCATCAGCATTGAAGGTTACTACCAAATTCTTATTTTGTTTGTTAGCCTTTTCCATTTCTTGCATGGTTTCCTCATTTATTGGACCCTTGTACTCGAGGCCAGAATAGATCCAATTCCCGATTAACTTCTTTTTTGTTTCGGATTCTTGAGCCAGTGCGGAGGTGCAGGTTAATAGAAGGATAAACTGAAGGAGGATACTACACTTGTACATATATTTTTTTGAATTGATTCTGGTTGGAAAATTAGCAAAATTGAGTTGCTAAGCCAACATAATATGGAAAATTTAGTTCACAGCTTTTATTGTATAATAAGCTTTTGATTTAAGTTCTGTGAGCATTGCTCCTTCGATTTTTATAAACAGTATTGGCGGGAATCGCTTCTTTGTTGTATCAGGCATAGAAGTGCACGAGATTTTCAAACTGTCTTGTTTTATTTGGTAGAATACTGATGCTCCGCTTTCCCATAAACAGTCATTTGTTTTGTCATGGCGCCAATTGGTCAGCAAAGTGTCTCTTTGAGTCAATGGTGAAGCAACTTAAAAACTAAGCAACTAAATTACTTAATACCATGTAGCTTTAGTGCTTCAAAACCGGCGTCTTTCTACTAAACCCATTTCTAGGTTCCTCTCTGCGCTTTTTGCTTTGCAAAAAATGCTCGTTCGGAATGACAAACTAGGGAGGAAATAACCCAGATTTCTCGCTATCGCTCGATATTGATTCGCTGCACACGTCTTTATCAAGTCAATATAATTTCATTCTTTAATGTACCATTCGTCTAACTCTGCCGACAACGATGTCCGAAGCAATTTCGAGCATTCTTCGCAAGGCCGCAGGCCTGAAGAAGGATGCGAGAAATCTGGGTTGTAATAAGAAAATCCCGTCATCCCGAACGAGCGAGGCTGCGAAGCAGCCGCAGCGAGAGAGGGACCTCAAAACGCGTTGTTATGGAATAGGCGCTTTTTAAAGGTTTTTTTTCACTAAACTCATTGGTGAGTTATTGAGTGATTGAGTTGTTTGGTTTTTGAGTTTGGGCTTTGCGCAAGACACCGGTTTGAATTTGTTCTTTTGGGTATTTTTGCCTGAAGATGAGTACCATGCGTCAATAGTGTAATAACTTAAAAACTAAATAACTTCGCAATTAATAGAAAGGGACCTCAAAACGCATTGTTAGAGTCGAAGCGCCAATGAAGCTATTTTTTTTACTAAACTCGTTGGTGATTTTTTGAGTGATTTAGTTGTTTAGGTTTTGAGTTTGGGCATTACAAAAGATACCGGTTTGAATTTGTGCTTTGGGAATTCTTGCGTGAACTTGAGTACCATGTGTCAATAATGTATCAACTTAAGAACTTTAAAACTAAACAACTCAAAACTTCACTGTTACATTCTCACAGCCCTTTCAATCTCCTTCAAAGTATTAATATTATAGCCATACCGATTGCCGATTTTATAAAGTCCGCCAGATTCAACAGTTATCAGCAGTTCGAAAGGAGATCCTGTATATTTTCTTAGCCCTGAATGTTCTACAAGTTCTATTTTTATCTTATTAAATTCGTATTCCCTGACTTTAGTCCCTGAAAGGATACTCTCTAGAACAATCTTTATGTTGGCCTCTTCTTTATCTATTTCAATTTGGCTTACATAGTATTGAGTAATTCTATCTGCAATTCTTATTAGGAGAAGTACTGATAGTAAGAGTGCTATTTTTTCTGTTGTTAACATAAAGACATAGTTTGATACTAGTACAACTATTCCCAATAAAACAAGATACTCAAGCCAATATTTGAGTTCACTTTGCTTTTGAAGCCTACTGTCTGGTTTGAATGTGTTCATGAATAGTTTGTATTAGATGATAAACAATCTTATCTTATCTTGAACTTTTAAATGGTCCGGTAATCAAGTGTGTAAGTGATTGTTGATCGTCGGTTTGTGAGTCTTCGAGGCCATAATGAATATTCTTTGGGTCTGCTTTTTGGTAGGTACGAAAAAGTCTATCCCAGAAACTAAAGACTGCTCCATAATTTGAGTCTGTATAATGTTGTGGGTAGGAGTGGTGAATTCGATGAAAATTGGACGTTGCAAAAATAGTTTCAAAAATGCGTTCTATTTTATCAGGAAATCTGAAGTTAGCATGCTGTACGAAGAGCAATGGAAGATAAATCAAGAAGTAGATAGCTATTGTGTCAGATCCGTACCCAAAAATCAATGCAGTGAACATTTCCATCATAACTAGTCCAATATTGTCAATTGGATGAAATCGAAATGCGGTAGTTGAATCTACATCAAGATCACTGTGGTGAATTTTATGAAATCGCCATATGAAGTTTGATCTGTGGGAGATTCGGTGATAAAAGTAATCCCCACAATCCATTAATAAGAGGCCAATTCCAATTCTTAGAAAGGATGGAAGCGCAAATTGATGTAGCAAACCGAATTTCTCGGTATCAATGCATCCATACCAAGCTGTTGCAATATAATTTATAGGTGTTGTCACAACTAAATAGAAAAGAAGCACCCCTAAATTTCTGAATGTATGTATGGACCTGTTTTGTTTGAATTTAAAATAAGGCCAGATAGTTTCAATAGCAAAGAAGATACTTAATAATACAAATAAGTTTAAATTGTTTTTAAACTCTCTTATTATTAGGTCTACAACTTGTTGCATAATTTATTTATATTTAGAATTCCAGCAATAACTTAATGTAAAAAATTAGTTTGAGTTCGCTCGGATATTCTATCATTACTGCTTCTAGTAATGAATGAAGCTAAATCAGGACTGAGCAGAAGCCAAATGCTTCAATTTTCGCTCCTTTTATAAAGTCGACTTTACCGTTTGAGCTTCGCGTTTCATCATCCTTCAGTTTTAGAATATACAATAGAGGATTGGCTACTCCTTCATTCCAAAGCAGAAATGTATAGATCCTTGCTGAATCGTTTTGATTTGGAAAGTAAATGCGATGAAAGTTACTGATTAACATTTTACCGATGTATTCGATAGAATTTGTTTTGAACGATCGATCTGGCCTCGTACTTGCGCTAGTAATAATAGAGGGGGCTAAAAGCCCGTTTTTGAATATTTGAAAGGCTTCTGATTCTGAGTTTGTTAAGATGATCATACTTCTATCAAAATGAATTGTATCATTATTGATAGTTACCTTGCCTTCATATCTCGGAAATTCAATTTTAGCGGTGGCCTTTTGGATGCTTTCAAGGCATTCAGCCTGCTTTTCTGTTTGAGCCCAAAGCGAAAATGATATGCATAGATAGAATAATACTAGTACAACTGCTCGCATATAGAAGAATTTTAACTCGCAAGGTTTGAAAATACGAATATTTGAGGCGAATTGATTACCTAAGAAATCTTTCAATTTGGTTTTTATAATCCGGATTATCGGTCATTCCGTTATGCCCTTGCCCTCGAAGTGTTATCAATGTGTCGGTTGTTTTGAATTCTTTCTGAAGGTTTAAGGATGAGCCATAATAGATTACTTCATCCTGATCTCCATGAAATATGACAATTGGCGCCTGGCAGTTTTTGATGAATTCATTGGTTTCAAACTTATACTTTAAGATGAAAGTTGGAATAATTGGGAATCTGTGTTTCATCATATCTGTTAGACTATAATAAGGGGCTTGTAAAATCAGAAGTTTTGGATGATTGGTAGAGGCAATTTTTGCTGCCGGACCGGTTCCTATTGAATACCCCAATACGATGATTTTATCTTCTCGGTATATTGTTTTGAGTTTGTCATAAGCGGTTTGGATGTCTTGAAAGAATTGGTCCTGTCCATTGATCGTTCCTTCACTTTTCCCGAAACCTCGGTAGTCAGGCATAAAAACATCGTAATGCATTGCGGTATAGGTGTTAGCAACCTCACCCCAAGAGGCAATAGAACCTGCATTGCCGTGTAAATAGAAGATGACACCCTTTGAACTATCTGATTTAAAGAGAAGGGCATTGAGAATTGAACTGTCTTTAGTTTTAATGCTGAGTTCTTCGAAATTTTGCTCAAAAGAGTACTTATAATCAGAGGCTATTTTTTCGGGAAAAAAGATGAGTTTTTCCTGGCTAAAATAAAGAAGTACACATGCAAGTACGTATAGGCCAACAATGAATTTAATTGATTTGATTACTAGTTTTTTCATTGGTGTTGATGTCTTGAATAGATGATCTGGATTAGTTATTTGATAACGAAAGTATTCGCCTTTAATGGGTTTGTTATTGATCTCGGATATTTGCCTACCTTTTGTTATGTAATATCGTGATTTGGCAATCGTATATTGAGGATCCTAGACTGTGTCGGCAAGACTACCTAAAATCTGATTAATCTATTTTTGATGGGGCCAAAATTGCGAATTCATTTGAGCTCATAAGATGGTTGTTCCTAACTTGAATTGTTTACTAGGGTATAACCAAAGGCCAGTATTCTTTCTGAAGATACAATGCCAATCCGATATAAAAATTGTATGCGCATAATATTCCAAGAATTAATCGTTGGACTATTTTGTTCGAAATTACCAACGTAATAAGCAGAAAGATGAGTAGGCTTGCGGCACCGATTGCAAGCGGATAGATGTAATTAATCATTGCGCCAAGTTCTTGATGGGACATGTCGGTGGAGGTGGCAAATAAAAAAGACACTAGTGCGCAAATTGAAAGAAGAAAGAATCCCTTCATTCTTATACTAATCGTTCGTTCTTCAGGTGGCATATCCTATTTAATGATTGGGTATTGAAATTGGTTGGAACTGCTTTGTTGTATCTGGTTTAGATATGGTCTATTTAATTTCCATACCATAAGCTGCATGTATCCGTCTTTCGGCTTCTTCTCGTGTTATTCCTTCATAATAGTCACGTACAAACGGATCATCCATTTGATCATCATGTGGAAAAATTTCAGGTCTGTTATTATTGATTGCCGTTTCTACAGTTGTTTTTATTGAAAGGGTGCTTTCGTATCCTGGCAATTGATTACTTAAATACCCAAAGTAGCTGGCTATATAGTCTGGTGACTTAAAATGTGCTGCATAATCATTGTAACTCTTTTCGCTTAACGAAACCCATACGCCGTATTGCAGTGTCTCTTCTGAACCGATGATTTTTTGGTTTAACACCACTCTTATAAAGCGGTCAGTTTGATCGGAATATTGTATTATACAAAAATCATGGGTAAGTACAGCCAGTTCAATTCTTTCTTGTTCAGATAGGTTATAATAGTAGTAAGGGGCTTCATATACAATTGCTGGCAACTCTTGATGTGTTTGTCCACAAACGGAGCAGGTGAATGTCATTTTTAATTGTTTGGGCATCCATAAAAATTACAATTGTTTATTAATTTGTTTTTGAGTTTTCATCTAAATCCGAATATACAACAAGTCATCACGATGCCATTGTGTTCTTGTTTTTGTAATAGTAAGCGAGTATCTTCTATTGAATACTAGTTCAAATTTTAATCATTACGCTTCCAGCAACTAAGTCATGTATCGCTCTTTTTTTTGGATTACTGTGAATAGTTAAGAAAGAAATCCAACCCAAAAAAAACTTGATGGGATATCTCACAATTGCCTGAAGTAGATTGATTCGCTTAGTTGAGTCTGAATCCTTTCTTACTCTAATACCTTTCAAATAGTTTCCTAAAGTAGAACCAAATGTCATACAAACAGGCTCGTATACAATAAATAGTCCGGCAAATACTGATATTTTTACCCAGTCGGGTACATTTTCGTACCTGTCCAAAATACTTCCGGAGATGAACATTAATAAAACAATTAAAATTGTGTCTATAAATGTTGATTGAATTCTGTCAGTTAAAAGGGGATATTCTTCTTTCATTAATTTTGTCTTTTTTGAGTTTAGAAAGATTATTCAGGCATTTCTGTTAGCAGATTGATTTGTGGGAGCTGAATATTTATTTATAAGTTAACTATATTACCCGCCTGTAATATATGTTTTTTGTCTCTTGCAACAAACCTTATCAGCTGTATAGCCTGTTTTAAAAGAGATTATATATTCTATGATTTATTTTTGACGACAGTTGCCATTACACAATATCTTGGGTAGACTCCCCATCTACTTCTGATTTTAAAGTATTCTGAGACCAAGAATGTCTTTGCTTTTCCAATCTTTAAATTTACCTGATATTTCAAAATAAGTTCTATACTCACTCATCAATAGGGAAGGATAGATACCCCAAATTTGCATAATTCCAATGTTTTGTAATGGTTTATTTTTTGAAGTAGAAAGTATAATAATTATTTGCACCGCTGATCACTTGCCCATTTACTTGGTACGATTTAATAAAATTTATACAACCAATTTTATCCATTGAAAGACCGGTCCTGATACTCCGATATTCTTCGGTGATTTCTGTTATAAGATATTGTCTGTTCACTTTTGGTAATTCAATTTTATAGTCATATTTACTTAAGAAGCCATTGTCTAGACCGAACGAATAGCTTACCTGCAATGTATCATTGTATCTGCAATAGTTGCTATTAGTCTGATTAATAGAAAACGATTCGATGAGGATTGTAAAGTTTGAAGCCTTTTCGTATTTTTTAACGAGAATTGTATCGGTTTCATCTACAGGAAAAGAAATGAATGCAATATTTGTAACTGCTTCGGTGCAAGGATATTCTTTACATCCAAAGAGAATGGCACACACTGCTAAAAAGGCGGTTGAAAAATGCTTCATGAATTAGTGATTATTGTTTGAGACATCTGTATTGTTAGATTCTTTTTGTGTCTATCCATTTGTTGGTTGTAAATAGCTCTGCTGATTTTTTGAAGAGTTCAGCCGTATTTTCTAGAACCTTTGGCCACCCTACAGATGCGGGATAAAAATCATAGTGGTCATAATGGTTATTGGTTAATAGGACGGCTAAATCTTCAAAACTTATATTGTTATCTGCATCAGAGTAGGGGCGTAGCTCGTCGTCTATAAGCCGTCTTATTTCTGCGTGAAAATAGCTTTGGTTGCCTTCTAATTCAACTTGTATAAATTGGTTTCTTAAAACTCTTACATACCTATCTCCGCCGGTAATTGAATAGCTTTCCATCACCATTTTCAACCCATACTCTTTTGTCAGAAAATGAAAGTAGCGGGTAAAGTCAGCTGATGTCTTTTTGGTATTTTCTGTTGTTTGTGGCATCTTTTTAGGGCTTACGGCAGGGACTTTATAGAGATTGTCACTTGTGGTTCGTTCACCCATAACCTGTTCAGACCTATTCCGGCTTTAGTTTCGTGATGGTAAAGCCGGTGTTGAAATTAGGATATAATATTGAAGATGGTATGTCCTACCTGAACCGCAGATTGGATTTTTAATTGGCTAAAGTACTCTTATTGTACGCAAGTTGCATAAACCCTAATGTTGTATGCTGCTAATTTGTGTTATGAAATAGAATTCCAACTAATTTTCCAATCCCTTTCCAATCACAATTATTTACTGTATATATCTTGCTCAATTTATCTATTGAAAGTGTGTAAACGTCTACAGTTGTACAAATAAAATGTGAAGCAGAAACAGAGATTAGCTGTCTTTCGAAATTACGCACCGAGTCAATTTGATAGTCACCAAGTTTTATCTTCTTTAATGTGGTATTTACATTTTTATTTTCAATATTTCCTTTCATTTTAAAACATGCAAAGTAGCCGTTTGTTTCTTTTGAAATAACAAGACTAAGATTGCTTTGATGAAAGCAGCCGTTTGATTGAACATTTATAAAATAATCCTGTCCGAGTTTCAAGCTGTCAATACATAATATAGATGGTGATGAGTCAATTTTGTTAGCTGTATTCAATAGTGTGAAATTACTTTGATGGTTTGGCTTCTGGACGTGCTGTAAAAAACTCTTGTTAATACCAAACAGAAAAAAGGGTATAACAATTTTCAAAAAATTTATGTTTAGTGAATAGTGCATAGTGGCGAATCGCCTTCCAGTTTTTTTTGTGTTGATGTTCTATATTACTTTAGCCCGCAACTCTGGTTTATCAAAGATTGAGAGTTGAAGGTATAAACTAAAACCGGCATTTTAGAATATTGATTCTTAGCGGCACTCCGCCAATCGTTCAAAAATCTCGGCACTTTCAATGTCTTTAAAAGCCAGTATTATTTCATCCTGTTTTTTATAAGTAAAACTACCATCAAAATTCTCGTTTATATTACCAGTTATCAATATTAAATGTTGTGAGTTAAACTGTAAATGTATCTTATACACGTAGCCATGGTCAACACCAACTGATACAACTTTTACATTTGAGTTTACCTTCAACTCTTCGAGTGTTCTGTCAACTCCGGCGGTGTTTTTATCTGCCCAAAATGTATCGAGACCAATATTCGTTTGCGACGTGAATAATCTATAAGTAGAATCTTCTGTATCAAGCTGAATTTGGATAGTGTAGAGAAAATGAAAAGGGATTGAAGATAAATCGAACTTCGGTTCTCTATCAATATCAAACAAAATCGTTTTCACCAGTCGATTTTCAATAGCAGAAACGAATGTTGAAATATTTTCTCTATAAGGTCTTACGTCATCCATATATTTATTTTGTGGCTAACCGCTGAAGCTTTACGTTCGTGACGGTTTCAGGGAACCTCAGCCAGCCCGGTATAAAGATGATTAGAATTACTGACGATCAGGTTTAAGCATCTGCAAGCATGACGCAAAAACCGGTGTAAGCTGCTGTCAGGCTCAATTGTGCCATAGGTAAATTTTGTATTCTACCTCCCAAGTGTCACTACTTTTCTTCAAAACGGCTAACGCGCCATGTCCATTTAAGCCGTTTCTTTTAACCCAATAACATACAATCGCGGTAGTATTGCCCAAATAATAATTGATTCTTGAAAACGAGAAAATACCAGCCGCATTAGGGTATCTCTCATAAAATGCAATCCAATCTTGTTGAATATGCTTTTGTCTAATAGGAAATCTTTTAACAACTAAAGTATTATGTTCGTGGCTAAAATTATTGTTTATTACAACCTTTTCATTATTACTTCCATAGAAGTTCGCAAGCAACTTTGTCAAGCTACTATCTATAACCGTTGGTCTCTGCCCGTTTCTGTTCTCTGTCCACATGTATACCTGCTGCCTATCACTTAAATTTGATGAATTAAGTTGTTGAATTGTTACTCTTGTTTGAACACTCTTTTCCAAACTATCAATACCATTTCTCAAAATAACGGCCAAACTACTGCTGTCTCTTATCTCTGTTCGAATAATGCTACCATAAATGACATAGTCCTCTGCTCCCAGTTGTCCGAATGAACATACCGCTATAAGAAGAGGTATTATTCCCAATATATATGCCTTAGACATGCAGGTCATAAATTTGTAGCAAGTCCCTTGATGTATGCTGCCTTTCTCTATAATTTTTTGTAAAGGCTTACAATTTCTTTGAACTTGTCAAAGTTTTTAGGATAGGTTGTATTTGTTGCTGTAAAGTCTATCCAGACATACGATGTACTGGTCTCTGTAATTATATAGCAACAGTCATAAATTTTGTTTCCTCTAAGTAATTGTACTTTGTAAGCGTTACCTAAATATTTAAAGTCTGTCAACTCTTTTTTAAGAAGCATTTTATGTTGAGAACTCCATTTTGGCGATTGTCCCATACTATAATCTTTAACTACCCAATTTTCAAAGTCTGATAAACTTTTGAAGTCGTCTTTTTTGAAGTTTTTAAAAAGTAAAGCATTTTCTATTGAGTCAACTGCTGGAAATGTTCCTCCAAATAAATTTAGAGGTGTCTCCCTAATATGCCACCACTTTGGAATTGTTATTTGAAAACCGTAAGTTGAATCTATGTGTATTATTGAATCTCTACCTGAAAATTGTTCAAGTTCAATCAAGTAAGCTGGTAAGTTTATATGCTTAACATTGTCCTCAGGTCGTGTTTGAGAAAAGCAAGCATTAGTCGCAATTAAGAATGACAAAATTAATAAGGGCCTTGTCATAAATATGTATTGTTAAATGATGAATTGATACTGCATGTTTCTTTAAGGATGCATACAACGAACAAGTGTTGCCGATGGCAGGGAATTTTTGCACTAAAGTTTATTAGAATTACTACTGTTGAACCTTACACAAATGCCCAATAGAAGCAGTTTAGCCCGCTTTTGGCAATACCTTGTTATGGGCAGTACTTCTTGCCATTCGTTATCAGAACAATGAAGTTTGAGTTTCAATCTTCGGGTGAAAAGTGCCGATAATCATAAACGGATTCTTACCGGTTAAATGATGAATTTGTGATGTTCCTAGAAATAAATGCAAATCTTTTGTTTTTGCAAAGTCGTCAAAGTATTTTTTCTTCACATCTTCAACTGCTTTTTCTTCGTTGCCTTCGTGTCGAGAAAGACAATTCCAATAAAGTTGCCCTATTTCCCAATCTTCAATCATCATTTTGCTTTGTTTTCCATTGCAATCACGCAAAACATAAGAAAATTTATAAGGTAGCTTTCTAACAACTTCAAACAAATCTTCATCTTCTTGAGCAAATAAATTACTGCTTCTGTCTTGTTTTAGTTTTTCGAGTTTCGTTTTATCCCATTCCCTTTCTACTTGCTCAATAGTGAAATCGACAATTTCTGTTGGCTTAAAGACAGCAAGAGAAGTCATTATTTCCCGATTTTTGGCTTCTGCAATAAGTTCTTCAATATCAGCATAGATTTTGTTTTTAAACACAATTTCTTTGCGTAGCAACCAATTGCTTCTTGTGTCTAAATGGTCTAAAATCTTAATTTCCGTATCATAAGAAACAGGTCTAAAACTTTCTTTTCTAAAATCGCTTGTGTTTTTCACAAGGTCAATTTCTATCCAATCGTATTTTTTGTATTGTTCCTCAAATGATTTTTTACGGAATTGAATAGGATAAATTCTAATCCAACTTCCGTCTTCAAGAAAACCTGCCGTACAAACTAATTCATCATATTTGCTTGAAATTGCAGGGTAGGTTTTTACCGTGATTAAAACTTTTGTCTTTGCCATTTTAAATATGTGTTACTTCGTATTCAAAATCAGGCAGGTTCTCAATGGCTTCCGCTAAATGTTTGCGATGGCATTGGCATATATTCGCTTCAAAACAAGTTAAAGCAATGCGTTTTCTTTCTTTCAGCAAGTTTAAAATTTTCTCTTGCGAAGATCTTGTTTTCGTCAAGTTGTTTTCGCAATAAACAGCAAATAATTTATCATAATCGTCTTGTGTATTTAATTCTTGTCGTTGTTCGGATTGTATACCAACTTCAGGGTAATGTGCATACTCAATTCCCAAACTGTTGCAATAGCGTTTTAATTGATTTTTGCTAAATCCATATTTCATACTTAACGGATTGTTACGAACATCAACTAAAACTTTTACATCATTTTTAAGCAAACGATTTAAGTATTCCTCTAACGAAATACCTTCGTAGCCAATAGTAAACAAAACAGTTTTGTTGTTTTTTGGACGACTGCTATTTACTTTATCAAGTTGTTCTGTCGTTAAAATTTCCTTTGCTTTTATACTGTTTATAGCCGTGTATGGAAAGTTTAAATAAGTGTGCTTCATCAAAGCATCAGCATTCATTTTTCCGTATTGGTCTTTTACATACAACATCAACTTTTTATCGTCAGATTTTAGTGTGTTGAAATAATTTGTTGTTTCGTTACAAGTAAAATGGCTTGTTGTTTCGCTCAACATTCCTTTTTTTACCATAGCCGTTAAGTCTGCATTAGCGGAATACGAATAACAACCGTATTTATATGGAATAAAATCGTATTCGGGTTTAGCCTGATGTTTTGTAAAAAGGTAAAGCAATTTTTGTAGGCTGATTTTATCAATCGTTCCTTCAAAAATTTGCAACAAGGCTAATATAACTTTTCGTCTATAAAACATTCGGTAAAGGTAGTAAATTTGACTTGACTTGCTATGGCATTTAGTTAAATTTCATCATTTGTCCAAGTTTTTGTTTGTCTGATGGGTGTTGCGTGGGTATTGCCCGTAGCTTTCGGGCCTTGCTGCGGTCGTGGTGTAGGCGTACCCAAGCTTTGGCAGTTGAAAGTGTCTTTGTGAGTATGATGACTTTTTAAATGAAGCCCGACGTTTGAGTATTTGCGAAGGCAGGGAATTCATTGATTGTCCTTCGCGGCATCTCGCCCAAGGCGAGACCCATTTGAAAATTTGTTGTTGAATTTAAGAACTAAAGCTGAACATTGAAAGTCAATCCCGAGCCACTGCTGATGCTTGCACATAGCTGATGTTACAATGTCCAGCCCTGCTTTTGCAACTACTTTTGTTGGCAGCAGTATTTTTATTTTCGCTCAATTTTTACTAATCCTTGTCGTGTCGCTAAATATAAATTCCCCTTGTCATCAAAAGTCATAGTAGAAATGTAGGATGTTGGAATATCAGAATTTTCATTGTGATAGTTTTCCCAACCATCTTTTAAGTTATATCTAACTAAACCGGCTCTGTCAGTCGAAATCCAAAGAACTTTTTCATTTTTGTCATATAGAACGCAATTTGTGTGATTAAATGGCATTCCTGAATTGTCTGTTGTAAATTGTTTGAATGTTCCGTCTGTGTAGCGAATTGCAATACCCTCATCATTGTTTACTTTACCTTTTTCTTTTCTGTCGAACTCGTAAAGAGTAAAGTAAAGATTTCCGTTTTCGTCTTCATCCATTGAAGTAATACACTTTCCTTTCAAAACAGTTTTTTTTGTATTTTCAAAATTTGTTACTTGATTGCTTTCATCAATCACTGCTGTTCCACTAAACGTGCCGATCCAAATTCTGTTTTTTGAATCTCTTTTTGCAAACGTTACTCTATTTGAGGGCAAGTCTTTGAGTTTGCTTTTATTTAGGTTAGTCCATTTTCCGTCTTTATATATAGTCAAGCCCTCGTCAGAGCAGAAGAATAGTTCATTTGTTTTTGGGTTATTAATAATTTCATATGCTCCATCAATTCCTATCTCGGTTGAGTCATACTTTGTCCATTTTGTATTGTCAAAACTATAAATATTGTTTTTTCCGTAAACCCATTTCACATCATTGTTGTCTGACGCTAATGCGTAGTAGGCGAAATATTTGCCCTTGTCTGTGATGTTTTGTTCGGCATTTTTAAATTCTTTACCGTCAAAGGTCACTAAACCTTCATCTACAGTAAGCCAGATAAATCCGCTTTTGTCTATTGCAATATTGTCATTCATATTGTTAGGAAGATTTGAGTTATTAGAGTTCCAAACGGTTATTTTGTAATTTTTTAAATTTTCATTTTTGTAAACATAGGATTTATTGAAAATTTCTGGACTTCTCGGATTGTCGAACGAATTTTTGAAAGCGGTCATATCAACCCGTTCAATCTGCCCGGAAATTTTATTGTCGTTGATTACGAAAATTAAATTCATAGAAGATTTTTCTTCTTTCTTTCCGCTTGTTACTGCAGGTGTCCATTTTTTGAACTTGTTAAGTTCTTCAATGATTTTCAATGTAATTGGATTGTTTGATTGGTCAGTATGACTTAAGACACAAGCCAGACCTTTTGCATCAACAAGTACTTGAAATTTTACAGCACCTTTTATTCCTTGTAAGTTTAATTCCTTGTTTAGTTTGTCTTGTAGTTTTAAAAACTCGGTTTCGTCATACCCTGCCTTTATATCTCCGCAATCAAGGCAAAATCTTTCAGTTATACAGTTGTCTAATTTTACAGGAAATAAGTTTTGTGCAGTTAAGTTCGATGCAAATGCAATCAGTAAAATAAAAATCGATTTTTTCATTAGTTATGTTAGTTTTTGAAGGGTCGCTTCAATATTGTGGCGAACGGTCAGGGCTTTGCGCTGCTGGGGAAATGTTGCTGTGTCCGCCCCGGCTTGCAAATGCCGATTAATGATTTGAAGTTAATGATTAATTCTGAAGTTGAAGTTTAAGTGTCCGCCCGAACCACTGCTGCCCAGAGCTGGGAAAGTTGAAAGACACTGTTCGTCCGCCCCAGTATGCGCAAAACCCCATGTAAGCTGCAGTTTAGGTCAAGCCTGTCACTGCGATAAATTTATAACTGTTGTGTCCGCGGCTACCATTTATAAGACTTTTCCATTTTAACTTAATCTCACCGTCTTTTTTTATCCGTCCTCTATACTTTACAATTCCAGTCTTGCTTTTAGTTGAAAAAGATATTCTTCTGCCTTTAATCTCAAAGTCACCCTTACCGACTTGCTCAGCACTAATATTAAACCAATTTTTTAGGTCGTTTATACTTCCTTCACAGTCTGTACCAACATTAATTACTTTTCCGTCTGAATAAAATCTTAAATAATCTTGGGTTCTCTCGTCGTCACCTTTTTCTATATAACAGTCAGTTTGATAGTATCCGTCAAATTTCAATAAAGTTTTTTTTTCGCTTTGTCCAAAAGATAAAAGCGAAAAGAGTAGAGTTGGTAACAGGAATAAGGTTTTCATATGTCAGTTTAAAATGCTTTTTTATATCTGTCGCTATTATGGAATGTGCTTTATGAATTATGGAGTCTCTCAAAATTGCAGCTTACGGCCGGGGCTTTGCGTTCGTGGCGGTATTCAGGGATCCTCAGCCCAGCCCTGGTTTAAAGATGATTAGAATTACTGGCGATCAGGTTTAGGCGTCCGCCGCCATAACGCAAAACCCGGTGTTGGCTGCACATTTATTTCGAATGTCCCAATTCTGCACTAGTAGGATCCTTTTTATCCTTCCAATCTTCAAATTTTGCTACTAAGTCCAAATAAATACTATACTGACTCAACTTTAATGAAGGAAAAACGGAATTCAATGCGTCAATACGCTTTTCTGAAATTATATAGTTAACTGACTTGTTAATTGCTATAGGCAATTTTTCGGGTATCTGGCTTTTTCCTTTTAGACCTAGTCTATTTTGTTTGGAAATATATGATGTTAAAATAACAGACAATGTGTCTCCTGTAATGCTATACTTGCCTTCATATGTTTCCTTAAGCACAGTCTGATACATGCTTTTATAATCAGTGGAATAAATAATATATATAACGGTCGAATCATTCTTAAAATGTAGCAAGTAGTCAATCTCTTTCGTTCCGATATAATAACATGTTTGTTGATGTACGTAGTAAGTTCTGTAGGACATCGCTGACTGTCCGTAAACACTAGAAAAGCTTATAATCAATAGGTATAATATGTAGATTTTTCGACGCATATGTATTGCAGCTAACGGCCAGGGCTTGCTGCTGTGCTGGTATTCATTGAACGTCCAGCCCCGAACCGCTGATGATTGAAAATATGAAGATGAAGTTAACAACAAAAAGCTAAATAGAATTACGTCGGCTGGAACTGCTGCTGATAGCGAACAAAAAGATGAGAATATATTCGTCAGCCAGCATAGCAGCAAACCCCCTGTTAGCTGCATACCCTTCTCTGTCAGCAACAAGATTTGCCCAATTGAATAGGCGGACACTTTACTGTTCCGTAACTGCAATAAACACAACAGTCGCCTTCTTTTGGTTTAAGTCGTGTCTTACAATTTGAACACTCATAAAAATACTGACAAGCATCTGTTGGCATTGTTTCTTCTTGTCTGTGTCCACAAACGGGGCAAGTAATAACAGATTGAAGTATGATAGTTTTTTCCATTAGTTGTTGATTACAGATTGAGAAGTTACTTTATAACCAGTTTTATTAATGACGGATACAAGGCTATCAACGGAAGTTTTACTGTTGTCAAACTTTACAAGGCTGTTGCCCTTTTCGTAAGAAGTATTGAACTCAATCACTCCCGATGTTTTTGAAAGTTCGCTATTTATATGTTCTGTGCAGCCTTCGCAGGTCATACCTTTTATTTTAAATTCTGCTGTCTGTATGTTGCTTTTGTCAACAATAATAACCTTTGCTTCCTGTGGCTTTGGATAAAATACTTTTGCATAGTAAGGAAATGCAATTACCAGTCCTGCAAGCACTGTAACGATTGCTAAAAATGATTTTGATTGCCAAAATGATTTTTTGTTGTCTGCTTCACAGTCGCAGTCAACTTGTTTTTTTGGTTTTAATTTTTGATACCACGCAAACGCAAAAACGGCAACAGTCAAACCGATTAAATATGGACGAAAAGGTTCAATCCACGAAAACGAGGAAGCAAGTCCACTTGCACCACCTAAGAAAGCTAAAACTGGTGTTATGCAACAAAGCGAAGCAGCAACTGCTGCCAACAGACCTGCAACCCAACCTTTACTATTTTTTGTTTTCGTTGTCATACTGTCGCCAAATTTTGTTGATTAATAATTTTAAAAAACGGTCTTAAAGTTTTTAAATGTTCGCTGCGTAAAGAATAGAAAATAGTTTGCCCTACTTTTCTGGCTTCAATGATGTTTCCGTCTTTTAGTTTGCGTAGATGTTGCGATATAGCTGGAATGCTCATTCCTAAAATGTCGCTTAGGTCGCAAGGGCAAAGTTCATTTTCTTCTTCAAGTAGAAACATTATTTTTAGCCGCACTTCGTTGCCTGCCAAAGCAAGAACTTGCCCCAACTGCAAAAAAGATTTTGAGTTTGTCTTTAATTTTTCACGGCAACTTTTAATTTGTTCTATGTCCGCCTGTAACCGTATGCAAGTGTCGTTTGCCATTGTCAAATTTTTTTGTTGTGGCAAATGTAGGAAAGATTACTTATTTAAGCAAATACTTAAATACAAAATTGTCAGACAGGTTACAAAGCTGTTTTGAAGTGTCGAAAAAAATGTCCAATTAGTAAACGGGAAGTGTCCAACAGGGTTGCAGCTAACACGTAAATATATGAATCCCCACATAAAATTGTTATACAACTAAGTGTTTGATTCCTATATGGTTAGTGATATACAAAATTTATTGTTTGTTAGTACAATTCACCAGTCTATCTCGTTACTCTTCCACAAATCATCAAACGGACTAACAATGTTTACCAAGCTCTTTTTGCTTACATGTAAATACCGCTCCGTTGTTCTGATGTCAAAATGACCTAATAAATCCTTGATATACCGAATGTCTACACCTTTATCCAACAAATGAGTTGCAAAACTGTGCCGCAAACTGTGAATACCCACCGATTTGCTGATGCCCGCCTTCTGCTTTGCATTCGAAAACACTTGCTGAATAGTTCGAGTAGGGTAGGAGCTACCGGTCTGACTAGATTCAAACAAATACTTTCTAGGCTTCGGCTCACACTCTTGAATATAGCGACGTAAAATGTCTAACAAAACCGGACTTAAATTTACATACCGGTCTTTTTTACCCTTTGCATTCCGAATATGCATCTGCATTCGCTTGCTGTCAATATCCGATAGTTCTAATGCCACTACTTCGCTTACCCGCAATCCTGCCGAATAGGCTGTAAACAACATAGCCTTGTGCTTTTTATTCTGTAACGCATTGAACAAACGCGTTAACTCATCTTCGTTCAACAATTTAGGTAATTGTAATGGCTTTTTGGGTCGTGGAATCTCCCAAAAGAATTTCTCTCGTTTCAATACCTGCTCATAGTAAAACTTTAAAGCATTTATTCTACTATGCAATGTATTTTCCGATAGATTCAACTTCTCAAAACAATATTGGAGATATGCCTTGATCCGATCCGGCGTAAAACTTCGCGCATCACGATCTTTTATGGTTCCTAAAAATGCATGCAGCTCATTTAAGTAGGTGCGTATGGTAGAAGGACTGTAGGCCTTTAAAATCAAATGCTGACGCACATCTTCCAACACCTGCTTATTAACGTCGTAGATTCGATCTAACGTATAACCTGCACCCCTTTCCGTTTTCTCAGACAACTCCCTGCTCATTCCACCTGCCTTTCCCAATTGCTCCTCAATGATAATACACCCCGCTTCCTTTAACAAATGATGCAATCTTTGTAAGTTCGATTCGCTAAATCCTACATACCAACATTTATGAGTCTGACTCCACCTTGCACCCATTTTTTTCCGCAGCAATCCATTTAAACTACTATAGTTCTCAAAATAGATCCCAATGCATCTTGCACCCCGATGATCCATTACTTTAATGCGAACTTCTTTCACGTTTTTGCCCCGAAAGCTAGCTCGCCTATCTTACATACTCATGGTGTTTTCATCAATTTACAACCTGTTATTAACCATATATCAAACTTTAGTATTTGCTCTGTCCTCCGCTACGCTTCATAAATTTCTACTTCCTTCCTCCCTTTTTTTGCCACAGATACTCCAGATTACAACAGATTTCCACAGATTAGCCTCCAATATTCAATCAACCTGACAGCGATCAGGATTTACAAGATTAAAGGATTTACAGGATGGATAGTCTACCTCCTCACCCTCGTTTCCTCTTATCCTCCTTCCTGTATTCCCCCTGTTCTTTCTTGATCTCGCCGGCTGTTTCATTATTAATTATTACTTATTAATTATTAATTGCCCCGGCTGTTCAATTCTTAATTCTTACTTCTTAGTTCTTAATTAACTCCCCCTGTTCCTCCCCCTCTTCTTTCTTTGTATTTCCTCGTCTCCTCGTCTCCTCGTCTCCTCGCTTCCTCGCTTCCTCGTTCCTGTCTTCCCGCACTTCGTGCCTCTCAGTTACAACATTACATCATAACCTACTCATATTCAATTAGTAAGCCGATTTGAAGGAAAATGTGTTTTTGTAATTCAGACCGGCTAGGTATGTACACACCGGTCCCTGAAGAGAAGGTAAAGATCACTCCTCGGACTCGGTTTGTTCCCTAAATATACTTATTTACCTAATAACCACAAGGTCGTATACACGAGATTTTTTGATGGGGATTTGTTAATGTTTGGTAGGGGTGGGGTGGGTTCTTTTCGGTCAGGTATCAAGGTTGAGGCATTGGGCATTAGGCTTTAGGCTTTAGGCTTGGCGCAGCTGCGCTGCTGCTAAAGTCGCAAAGTTTCACGGAGGTAGAGAAGGGGCGCTAAGTGGGAATGACTTACTATTTGATAGGTTTATTTTTCCCTTAACCTCTATTTGTACTGTGTTTTCTTTACCGCGGCGTCCTTCGACTCAACTTTCGGTTGGCTCAGGAACCAGCGCAGCGAACGCAGCGGTTTCGCAGCGGAAGCAACGGATACACCACCACTACAACAAAAAAAAGACGGCCTCTCAGCCGTCTTACTCTTTCATATTTTTTATTCCCCAATCGCGCAGCGATCAAAACCTAACACCTAAAGCCTAACGCCTAACGCCTAACACCTAAAGCCTAACACCTAACGCCTAACACCTAATCAGTATTTCGCTGCTTTCCCCCCACTCGCACTCTTCCGAATAAACTCCCTCAAATCCTCATTGCTGCTTACCAAATCCTCTCTTCTCAAATACATCATATGACCGCTTCGGTAGCCCTTAAAGCTGATCCTGCTGGTCAACTTACCCGATGGATCGATCTGCCACATATTGTACTGCGCATTGAAATAGTCACAGGCACCGTCGTAATAACCCGATTGCACCATTACATGCAAATACGGATTCGAACGCATCGCCTTGCCCAAATTCTCTCCCGTAGTGTTGTTGCTGTTGTCCCAAGGGTGCACCGGACCAAACATATTGTACTTCAGATCCGTTTTGTACCCCAATTCCTCTCGTAAATACATATTAATGGGAGGAGTGAAGGAATGCAACCAACTGGTCAACTCCGAGTTGAAATCCGGACGATCACCCGCATCCTTCTTGTCAATGCCCTTATATCTTGAATCCAATCTACCCACCGTATAGCCCTCCGCTCTCAACAACTCTTTCCAGAACAATTGCGTGGATACATCAAAGTTGTTTTGCAATATTACTTCTTCCGATAGTCCCGAATAACGCGCCATCTTCTTCGCCAAATCCTTGCGCTCGGCATCAGTGATCAAACTGCCTTTATTGATGCCCACCAACAATTCTCCCATCGCAAATTTCTCTACCTCCGGTAGCATAGCCGTCAAATCCTTCGATTGCAAATCGGCCGGTAATTTCTTATGATACCAGGCCGTCGCCGCGAAATAAGGCCATCTCAGGGCGGTTGCTTGCTGCGGACTTCTCGTTAAACCTAAATCGGTAGGCGATACCAATACCACGCCGTTAAAATACATCCACTGACTTTCCTGCAATTCCAACGCCAATCCCGATACCCGCGTGGTTCCATAACTTTCACCAATCAAATACTTGGGAGAAGCCCATCTATTGTACCTGCTCATAAAAGTATTGATCCACTCCGCCAAATACTTCACATCGGCATTCACACCAAAGAAAGTAGAACGGGGCGTATTCTTGTCTACAATGCGCGAGAAACCCGTATTCACGGGATCTACATACACAATGTCGGCTACATCTAAAATGGAATTGGGATTGTCTTTGAATCCATAAGGTTGAATTGGATTGCCCTCGTCATCAATATTCAATACCACCGGTCCCGTATAAGCGATGTGCATCCACACCGATGCCGATCCCGGTCCACCGTTAAAACTCACCACAATAGGTCTTGTGGTTTTATCTTTTACATCCGTTCTTTCGTAATAAGTGAAAAACAATCCGGCAATGGTCTTACCATCTTCGTTCCACACCGGCATGGTACCGGTAGTTGCCTTATACGGCACTTTCTGCCCTTTAATGGTTACTTCATGTGCACTCACCACCACTGCATCCGGATTAAAATTCACATCCGGTCCTGCATTTTTTACTTCCTTAACCGGGGCTGGGGGAGTAGCCGGCGCCGACTTCGGCTGCGCCATCAAGCAATACGGACTTGCCACCGCAAGTACCATCAACAATTTTCTCATAAGTCTATTTTTGGTTGGAAAGGGAAGGTAATTAATAATTAAGAATTAATAATTAATAATGAAACAGCCGGGGTAATTAATAATTAATAAGTAATAATTAATAATTGAACAGCCGGCGAGATCAAGAAAGAACAGGAAGAAGAACAGGGGGAATACGGAAAGGAGGCTGAAAATTGCGAAGCGAGGCAGTTGTGGGAAGGGGAGAAGGAAAATAGAGTAAATACAGAGAGACTGCCAGCGCTGCGTTTCCGCTGCGACCGCTGCGCCGCTGCGGTAAAAAAACTATGATTTAGGAGCAAATAGCCGGCGATCAGACTGATTGAATATCAGAGGCTAATCTGTGTCAATCTGTATAATTTGAGCTATCTGTGGTCAAAAAAAGCCTAACACCCAAAGCCTAAAGCCTAACATCTTATCTGAAACTCGGACACAAACTCTGCCTCTTATCCCCATTATACTCACTATAAAACCCTCTCTTCATCAACGCAAACTCCAACGCACCTCTCGTATTATTAAACTGACTCAAGCTAGAAGTAGTAGCATCATACGTAAACGTCAACCGAACACCCTTCCATTCCAAACCCACCAAAGGAATAAACGCATCACCCGGACGCATATAGATCCCCGCTAAAAACTGATTCTCTCCACTATTTCCCAAATCAAACTGCGCAAAGCCCCCAATCACCATCTCACTCGCACCCGCTTGTCTACTATAATACCCCATCGGATTCACGATCACCGATTCACTCACTTTCACACTCGCATTCACAAACGCAGAATAACGCGGTTGCAATCTGCTATCAAAACCAACCGGATCAGTGGTGAAGAAACTTTCTCTGGGTCTGTTCAAATGCCACATCGAAACCCCTCCGTTGATGTACAATTTATCGTTGGGGAAGAAAGCATAGTTCAATCCCGCCTGTACATCCAAGTAGTTATTATTCGGTGCATCAATCACCACACTGGTAGGCAAAGTATTGTCGAAGAATTGACCGTCGAATTGGTCAGGGAATTTCAATTCAGAAGTGTTGATGCGCTTGTTCGACCAGCCCATATTCACACCAAAGCTCAACAAATGCGCTACGCCCAACATTTGGTGATAGGCTGTTGATAGGTATACTTTGGTAGAACTCAAACTTCCGCTTCCGGCCACATCGCGCATGATCACGCCACCAACGCCCAACCATCCACTTTCAATGCGATCGCGGAACAATTGCGCATCACCCCAAATACTCATGGTTTTATAGGGAATGCTCATGATCGAGCTCCATTGATTGCGGTAATTGGCACCAATTCTATAGTCTGCATCGGGGATAAAACCGGTATTCGCCGGATTCGTCACAAGTGGCGTATTGTACCATTGTGAGAAATGCAGATCCTGCGCTGTAGCTGAAACCGAACATACCATGCCCAGCACCCACATCATTCCAATGCGAGCACTCCAATTCTTGATCACACTTTTTATGTTCCGGTTATCGTTCATGCGCTTATAAATATACTGTTAAATGCCCTGAAAGGTTTGCCACTGAAACCCTATTTAGCAATCATTAACTAAGTTTTAATGTTGGTTCACCGCAGAGCTCGCCAAGCCCGCAAAGAATTCGCAAAGTTCTTTTTCTTGTTTTTTTACCGCGGCGTCGCAGCGCTGGCAATCCCCCCTGTATTTCCTCGTTTCCCGCAACGGCTTCGCCTGCGGGACTGCTTTTGCTTCGCAAAACCAGCCTCCTTCCTCGTCTGCCTCCCCCTGTTCTTCTTCCTGTTCTTTCTTGATCTCGCCGGCTGTTTAATTCTTAATTCTTAACTCTTAATTCTTAACTCTCTCCCCCTGTTCCTCCTCCTGTTCTTTCTCCTCGCTCCTCATCTCCTCGTTCCTCGCTCCTCTATCTAATCAACGTTATATCCCCCGTCTTCCTCGCCTTCGTTCCATCACTAAACTCCGCCTCCAACGTATACGCATACACGTCCATCGGTTGTGGCTTGCCGTTGAAGGTTCCGTCCCAACCAATCTTGCGATCGGTGGTGGAAAATACAACCTGACCCCAACGATTGTAAATCGTAAACTTCATCTTCACAATACCAAAACCACGAACACCAATTACGGAGTTGTTTCCAAATCGATTCGGTGTAAAGGCATTCGGTACATCTAACAAGGGTTTTACCAAGGCTTGTATCGGCTGACAAATAGTATCGGTACAACCAAATTGATTGTAAGCGATCAAACAAGCATTGTATGTTCCCGAAATATTGTATTGATGCAAGGTGGTATCTGCTGTATTTTTCAAGGTACTATCACCATCACCAAACAACCATTTATAACGTACCGCATTCTGCGATAGATTAGTGAAAATAGTAGGCGTGTTCAACACCGGGGTTACCGGCGTATAACTGAAATTAGCCGTAGGTATGGGGTTCACCGTTAACGTCACAATCAAACTATCCACCTGGTTACAGGTATTAGGGTCAGTGGCATACATCTTAACGGTATAGGTGCCTATATTGGCGTATAAGTGTGTTGGACTTATTTCGGTAGAAGTAGTGCCATCACCAAAATCCCAGAAGAAACTGGTTCCCGCCAAAGAGGTATTGTTGAATTGTGCATTGTAAGGCACACAACCATTCAAGTTGGTTTGGAACTGCGCATCCACATTGGAGGCAATACGCAAGTCAACACTCATTGAATCGGGTGCGTTACAATAATTGGTATCGGTTAAAATTAATTTTACTTTATAAGTTCCGGCCGATGGGAAGGCATGGGTTACAGAACCCGTTCCTGAACTAATGCGCGTGCCATCACCAAAGTCCCAAACAAATCCTTGACCCGTAAATGGCTTGCCCGGAGGTGCGGTCGATAAATTATCAAAGCGATAGGTGATCGATTCGCAAGGAGGCAATTTGGTATTGGTGAAGTTCAAATTCGCCTTATCATCTCTTACACGTACATGAATAAACGCGGTGTCTCGAATATTACAAGTATTCGAATCGACAGCAATCAATCGAATGGTATAGGTTCCGGTTGCTGTGAAAGTGTGCGAAATATCGGTATTGGTAGTTCGAATTGTACCACTACCATCACCAAAATCCCATTCGTAGCTTTTAGCGTTCTTTACTGTATCTCGGAAATTGATGGTCAGTGGTAAACAACCCACCGTATCTTGAACTCCATTTATAAAAGCTTTCGGTCCCGATGCCACACCTGCAAAATTGAAGGAGATCTTCACTGCAGCGAGGTTACATCCTCCCGAGGTATTCACGGGAGCAACTACACCGGGCGTTGTCGGAAAATTCACACCTCCACCACAGTTGGCACATATCGCTTGGTAAATCACCCCTTGGGCATCAAAGCGACTGGTTCCGCCGTCCACATGTTCTCCTTCACCTCCATCCTGACCAAAGAAACTTCCATACAATAGGGCGGAAGCATTTTTCTGAATTACGATGAAGTAGAAATCTTTATTATCGGTTGTTTTTTTAATTGCATCGGTTGTGGTAGGCATACCTGCTACACCTGCCATATCATATGGATCGGGTCGATTGTCGATCCATCCACCCCAACCGGAGATGTACACGTTTTCACAACGGTCTACCAGAAATGCTACGGGCGACATATTCGGCTTTGGCGCACCACTTCCAAACACCGTTGAATACACGAAAGCTGATAAATTCGGTTGAAGTTTGGCAACAAATTGCTTGCTATTGGCATTGCTATAAGTGGCATTCACAACCGGCCAGGTGCCACGTGTAATTCCCATTACATAGGGGAATCCCAATCGATCGAACTTGATTCCATAAATAATATCGAGGGCCGTTGTTCCCAAATACGTAGAGCGAATGATAGCAGAACCATTGTTTGCAATTTCTGCTACATAACCATCACTCAACCCACCGTTGAACGTACCTTGAAGTACGCCACCGGAAATGCCGGGAAAATTGCTACTAGCGGTTCCACCCGCAACAAAAATATTTTGTGTGGCCGGATTGATCTCCAGTACATAAGCACCATCATCACCTGTTCCTCCTAAATAACTACTCCAAATTACAGCATTACAATTGGGGTTAATTTTGAGTACAACACCATCTTGTAAACCACTTCTGGTTGTTTGAAAAGCACCCGCGGTAGTAGGGAAATTAGAAGAATTGGAATTGGCAGCCACATAAATATTGCCGCCGGCATCCAATACCACTTCGCTTCTACTTTCATCGCCATAGTTTTGACTTAAACTCTGAGGCACGTGATTCAGTGTAACGAAATTGTCGGAAATGTTTACTCCATCAGCACCGGAGCCACCAATTTTCAACGAGCCAATTAGCGCCGATCCTGTAGCATTCAATTTCGTAACAACAATATCGGCTCCGCCTCCGGTACCAACCTGCGCTACTGTAGTTGG
Organism: Endoryza foliicola; assembly: GCF_050589245.1. Classification (NCBI taxonomy): domain Bacteria; kingdom Pseudomonadati; phylum Bacteroidota; class Chitinophagia; order Chitinophagales; family Chitinophagaceae; genus Endoryza; species Endoryza foliicola. The sequence continues at coordinate 557,697 of NZ_JBOBEW010000004.1, forward strand.
ATAATCGGAAGAATAACTTCTACCCAACACCACCAAATTCCCTTGAGGGTCTGCAAACAAACTATGAGGAAAATCATTTCCATTTCCACCTAAATAGGTCGCATACATGCGAGCCGTACCGGTAGGGTTAAATTTCATGATACCAATATCGGTTGGTAGGTTACTTCCTGCATTGCCTCCGCCAAAATCTTTCTGAAAAGCCCCGGGCGTTACCGGAAATCCTGCCGCAAAAATGAGACAACCTGCAAACAGGCCACCATCCGGTCCCGGAGTGGCAGTAAAACCATAGTTATTAGAACCACCGGTAAAAGTGGAAAAGATCAGTGTAGGATCAATGATCAATGTTTGTGTGGCATCGTAGGGTTTTATTTTGAAGCGAACCACGCTGTCTTGCACAATCTCATAATCACAGGTCACTTCTTTCTTGCCCACACCTGGAATAAACTGATAACTGTAGGGGTACAATTCTTTAATTTCTCCTACCGAAGTGCCAATGATCAATTCGCGCTTCTTAACACTCAATTTTGTAACACCCGCATATTCCATTTGAATGTCGGAAACCCTTCCTCCCGGATGTACAACAAAATCATATTTCAATCTACCGTTCTCTGCATAATAGCGAACGTCAATATTAGGATATACATTTGCGTAAGTAACAGCGCCAAATTGTGAAACATTACTGGCCCATTTCGAAGGGTCATTTCCCATGAAGTAGTTGCTGTATTCTTGCATCTTCTTTTCAGCACGCACAGGAATAGCTGCATTGGCTCCCAAAAAGCTTACTTTATAGGCATGAGAGTGAAGCGTGATCACTTCATTGATCGATGATTTCGGAGGTTCAACCAATTGAATGGGTTTCAATGGATCTCGGCCCACACCATGTGCAGTTTCACCGGGCATGTGCATCCGCTCTTGCAAACGGGTTAAATCGTATACATTGTGTTGAAGTACGGTGAATCCGTTGTTGTGTAAGTAGAACGCTCCGGCCGGAACATCACTCTGATACAAGATCTTTGAATCCCATTGACCTTTGTTCTCCACGAATTGAAAATTACCTGTTTGAGTCCAGGCAAACAGGGTAGGGAAGAGAAGCAAACCCAAAATCAGCAAATAGTTTTTCCAGCCCAAAGGATGTTTTTTACAAGTTAACGATAAAAGCACGGTTTTCCTATACGGCACCGGCTAGCGGCTTTACGATATTTTGCTCCAGGGAGTCTTTCCCTTTTGCTCCATCAGGTAGTTTTTTAACGGCAAATTTTCTGCCGAATCCAAAGAAGGATCGTTTTCAGCTACCTGTTCAGCCCATTTTTTTGCGAGGTCCAGCAGGGGCTTGTCATTGAGGATATTGGCTAATTTGTATTGATATTCGCCGCTTTGGCGTGTTCCTTCAATTTCACCGGGCCCTCTCAGCTCCATATCCTTCTCCGCAATCTTAAAGCCATCGCTGGTGGCGCACATGGTCTTTAACCGTTCTTTGGCATCATTGTTTAGTTTGGTGCCCGTTAATAAAATGCAAAAACTTTTCTCACTGCCTCTTCCTACCCGTCCACGCAGCTGATGCAACTGGCTCAACCCAAACTTTTCAGCACTTTCAATGATCATAACGCTGGCATTCGGCACATCTACTCCCACTTCAATTACGGTAGTGGCTACCATTATTTGCGTTTCTCCGTCTTTGAACCGTTTCATATTGGTTTCTCGCACGTCCAATGGCTGACGCCCATGTACCATGCTGATCCAATACTTCGGCTCCGGAAACCAAGCCTGCACATTCTCGTAGCCTCGCATCAAATTTTCATAATCCAATTTTTCCGATTCTTCGATCAATGGGAAGATGATGTACACTTGCCTTCCTTTCTCAATTTCCTCCTTCATAAATCCCATCACCTGATGCCTCGCGCTCTCATAACGATGTACGGTTAAAATTGGTTTACGGTTGGGAGGCAATTCATCGATCACGCTATAATCCAAATCACCGTAAGCTGTCATCGCCAATGTTCTTGGAATGGGCGTTGCGGTCATCACCAATACATGCGGAGGTATAGATGCTTTTCCCCACAATTTTGCACGCTGGGCTACACCAAATCGGTGTTGTTCATCAATAATGGCTATTCCGAGGTTCTTAAATTGAACAGGATCTTCCAATACCGCGTGGGTTCCAATGATCAGTTTCAATTTTCCTTCCGCTAAATCCTGCAATATTTTTTTGCGAGCAGTCCCTTTTACCGATCCGGTGAGCAATGCCACTTCAATGTCCATTTCTTTCAAAAGCCTGCTGATGTTCTGATAATGTTGTTGCGCGAGAATTTCAGTAGGCGCCATCAAACAGGCTTGGAATCCATTGTCAACGGCAATCAACATCACCAACAAGGCCACAATGGTTTTACCACTGCCCACATCTCCTTGTAACAATCGATTCATCTGTTTTCCCGTTCCGCAATCTTGCCGAATTTCTTTGATCACTCGTTTCTGCGCACCGGTTAGGGGGAAGGGCAGGTATTGATTGTAGAACGTATTAAAACAATCGCCTACTTTTTCAAACACCACTCCTTTGCTGTAGCGATGGCGTTGTGCCTTCATCAATCCCATTCTCAATTGCGCAATGAACAATTCGTCGAACTTGATTCGATTGAGGGCCGATTCAAAACTTTCCTGATTGGCAGGAAAATGAACCGCATTAATGGAGGCATATCTTGAGGGAAGATTCAATTCTTTTACGATGGACTCAGGCATGAACTCAGGTAGATCGCGTTCGCGCAATTGCATTAATAAGGCGTGTACCAATTTGGAGAAATTCTTGCCGCCTAGTCCGCGCGCTTTTAATTTTTCGGTAGAAGGGTAAACAGGTTCTAAGTAGGCCTTACCCTGACTGTTTTCGGCAACATAAGTTTCAATTTCAGGATGGGTGATTTGTGCTTGCCCCTGAAAGAATCCCACTTTACCGTAAATAAGATAGGTATTTCCAATCCCTAAAATTTTCTGGACATAATTGATTCCTTGAAACCAGGTTAGTTCCAAAGTTCCGGTGCCATCAGTAACTACGGCCACCAGTCGTTTTGCGCGATTGGTACCCACTACTTCATGGCTCACCAGTTTTCCCACCACTTGAATGTATTCGGTAGTGAGATGTATATCACAAATGCGATTGATGCGGGTTTTGTCGACATGTCGGTAAGGATAACATTCCAACAGGTCTTTAAATGTGAAGATAGAAAGCTCTTTTTTGAGCAAATCGGCCCTTTGGGGTCCCACCCCTTTTAAATATTCAATAGGCGTACTCAATATGTGCGATCCGGGAACGATGGTAATTTTTTGGCAAAGTTACGGAGAACCATGGTTGCAATGAAAAGCTGTTGGGGTGGTGGTGGGGATTTAGTTGTGGCGATAGGCTTTAGGCATTAGGTGGTTAGGCTTTAGTGAAAGTTCTAAGTTTTTAAGTTTTTGAGTTTTTTTGCTGCTTCGCAGCGACATTCGTTGCGCACCTTTGCGTGGTCCCTGAGCCAACCGAAGGTTGAGTCGAAGGGCTTCCTTACGTTGCGGTTGAGTAAACTGTTAGAAAATTTAAACGACAGGTAGTCAATTAGAGATTTCGTTTCTATTTCACCACAGATATCTCAGGTTAGTGCAGATTAACACAAATTAGCCTCCAATATTCAATCAACCTGACTGCCGGCTGTTTCATTGTTAATTATTACTTATTAATTATTAATTAACCCGGCTGTTTCATTATTAATTATTACTTATTAATTATTAATTATCTCAGTTCTTCTTCGCTCTCCTCATCATCGACAACAATATCAACGACGTTCTTCTCTTCGGGAAAACCGACAGTTTTTTATTGAAATGGGGTTTGGCGGTGATGCGTCTTGCTTTAGTAGCCATAACAGGAGTTTCGGTTGAGTTCAGTAATTTGTTCAAATCCATAAATAAGCAGTTGATCATTTCCGTTAGCCTGCTGTACGCTTCAACGCGTAGAAAGCAGGAGTGTCCATCATTCGTTGTACAGTATTCAATAAATCCAGTGGATTGAAGGGCTTCAGAAAGTATTCTTGAATGCCCATTTGCAGGCACCGCTTGGTTGTTTCAATTTTTGAATAATTGGAAAGAACCAAGAGGGGTATGTCTTTATAGCTACGATGGGTAATGAAATGTTCAATCAATTCCCAATCGGCCATATCTGTTTGTTGAGTAGAAACAATGATCAGGTCGGGCAATTTCTTTTTCGACAGCATGTAAAATGCCGAATGATGGTCCGGAGCGGTCACCACATTAAAATCGCCACCCAACACGCTTAATAGTAAAAAGCGGGTCGACTTTTGATCATCAATTACAAGAATATCTTTTTTCATCCTTCTACGGTTAGAATCATGGAATGAAAGGGTAGGAGATCGTAGAAGTCTTTAACAGGAATGGACAGAAATGTTCTCGCGAACCAAATTCATGTTTAAAGGGAAATGATCTAATTGAGAGGTGTTTCGAAGGATGTGAACAGCTTGATTGTCAGTGAGATAGACAAGAACTTCAAGCCTTATGCGGTAAAAGTAATATATAATTTCGAGAAATCCAATAGAGGGGGAAGAAGGAAATTTGTGAATTTGAGTATTAGTCAATGAGGGAATGAAACAGCCGGCGAGCTAATTGGTGAATTTGGGAATGAAATGCAGAGAAAGAAATTGGGGAAATACAGACGAATTGCCAGCGCTGCGAAACCGCTGCGTTCGCTGCGCCGCTGCGGTTCAAAAATGAACAATAAAACTGCTTGAATATCAGAGGCCAATCTGTGTCAATCTATACTAATCCGCGTTATCTGTGGTCAAAAAAGCCTAAAGCCCAAAGCCCAACCACCTAAGGCCTAAACACCTAAAGCCTAACCCCTATTTCGCCTTAAACGACAACGGAATATTCACCCCCGCCTTAATCACCGGCACCGCTCTTCCATAGCTATCTGTATACGGCGAATTTTCATTTCCCGAAACATCCCACAACACCGACATATAAAAGAATCCGGTATTGCTTTTTCTCAATCTACCACTACAATAACCAGCACCCACCAACACACTGTTCGCTTGATCGGTGGTTCGGATTGTAGTACCTGTATTGCCTGGTGGAAGGTATTTTTGAGTTAGCCAGTTATGCTCCACTTGACCCACCGCAAATAAAAACGGCAATGGATACACTCTCGCAAAGGCGCCCCCACCATAAAGGGTTTGTCTCAACCGATCATCGAAAACCGCATAATCCCGAATCGACGAATATTGAATATTCATGAGCAAACCCGCATCTGCAAATCCACCAAGTTTATAGCCCAACATTGGGCTCGCACCCACCAAGAACGTGTTATTAAAAAACGAGAGAGAAATACTTCCCCCGGTAAACAAATTATCCGGATTAAATCCACCCTTTTCCTCCGCTTCTTCCTGTGCAAATGCCCCACTCATCACCATCACTGCTACAGCTAACAAAAGGTATTTTTTCATTTTTTACTTCTTTTTGTGTCTTTCAATCAAATTTTATTCCAATACCAAGCACTAAGATATACAAACGTTAACAGGGTTTAAAGTAGTTTGTGAATTTTAAGAAAAAGTTCAGAAGCAATTAATAATTAATAAGTAATAATTAATAATGAAACAGCCGAGAGATCAGGAGCGAGGATAAGAGGAAGCGAGGAACGAGGATAAGCCAGCGCTGCGTAATCGCTGCGGCCGCTGCGCCGCTGCGGTGAAAAAAGAAAGCAATTAATAGTGTACCAGCACCGACAATCAGGCTGATTGAATATAAGAGGCTAATCTGTGTCAATCTGTAAAATCTGCGCTATCTGTGGTCAAAAAACCTAAAGCCTATGGCAACAAAACTCAAAAACTCAAAAACTTAAAACTTACAACTTTCACCAAAGCCTAACACCAATACTCCCAACCTCACTCACCACCACCACTCTCTCTTCCAACCTATCATACAACAATCCTTCTTCTTCTAATTTCTTCAAATGCGTCACCAGTCCATCATAAAACCCACCCGAGTTCAGCAAATAGATTTTTTTATCATGAATTTTCAACTGATTCCAGGTAAGCATTTCAAACATTTCATCCAAGGTCCCGAATCCGCCCGGAAGCACAATGGCCGCGTCGCCATGTTCGTATAGCAATCGCTTACGTTCATGCATATCCTTTACTACCAATAGTTCTTGTATACCCGTATGTTGATGTTCCCATTCCACCAATAATTCCGGAATAATGCCCATCACTTTTCCGCCATGTTTCAATACCGAATCGGCAATGGCGCCCATCAATCCCACTTTCCCGCCGCCATACACTAATTTAATGCCCTTCTCTGCCAACAATTTCCCCAACGCAATCGCCTCTTCCCTATAAACAGGATTCATCCCATTCTTCGATGCGCAAAACACTGTAACTGATTTCATATTCATTTCATTTTTTTCTTGCTGTTGCTACTGATGTGCGACCCCTCCAGGGTCGTTTACTCTGTACATGTTCATCGTTGCTACCAACATGCGACCCCTCCAGGGTCGTTTGCACTGTTTACGTTTATCGGTGCTACAGATATGCGACCACTACAAGGTCGTTCAAAACGCTCTGTCTGTCCGTAAAGCCGAGCGAGCGTCAGCTCGCGGAGCTCCTTGCAAGCGTAAGCTTGAAT